>NZ_JBXAKS010000002.1:729244-766261 GCF_058798675.1 Janthinobacterium sp. GW822-FHT07H10 | reverse complement strand
GCCAGACGACCTTCCAGAAGCTGGTCGCCTCCGCCCGGCGCGGCGGCGCCGTGCTGGCCGTCGACGACTACCTGACGGCCGACGGCCGGCCCGCCTCGCGCGTGCGCACGCCGGGCGGCTCGACCTGCTTTGCCATGGGCGACAATCCCGGCGCGGGCGCCGACCCGTTCAAGACGGGCGGCAAGCTGAAACGCGTGGCTTGCCCGGGCTGAAGCGCGAGGCAAAGCCCGCGTTGCAATCAGGGTTTTGAGGGCATTTACGGGACAGGCGGCCCCGGCAGGGCGTCAAATATGCTAAGTTGCGTCTGCGTTTGTTTCCCGTTCCCCTATGCCGACACCATCCTGGACGCCCATGCCCCCCGAACTCCTGATCCTCGCTCCCAGCCCTTCGGCTGCCGTCAACGCGCAGCTTGAGCACGATTACACGTGCCACCACGCCTGGCAAATCGCGCCGCAGGAGCGCCATGCCTGGCTGGCGGAGCGGGCGCCGCGCATCCGCGCCGTCGTCACGACGGGCGCGCTGGGCTTGAACGCCACGGACATGGGCTTGCTGCCCGCGCTGGAAATCATCGCCGTCAACGGCGTCGGCCTCGATGGCGTGGCGCTCGACGTGGCGCGCCAGCGCGGCATCGCCGTCACCACCACGCCGAACGTGCTGACCGACGACGTCGCCGATGTGGCGCTGGGCCTGCTGCTGGCCAGCGCCCGGCATATCGCCGCGCTCGACCGTTTCGTGCGCGATGGCGGCTGGGAACGCCGCGAAGCGATCGCCCCCGCATCCAGCCTGCGCGGCAAGACGGCCGGCATCTTCGGTTTCGGGCAGATCGGACAAGCGATCGCGCTGCGCCTGGCCGCCTTCGGCGTCAACGTACGCTATTACCAGCCGCGCGCCATTCCTGGCACGCCCGTGCCGCGCGCGGAATCCTTGCTGGCCCTGGCGCAGGAAAGCGATTACCTGATCGTCTGCGCGCCGGGCACGCCGGCCACGCGCAAGATCGTCGACCGCCAGGTGCTCGACGCACTGGGTCCGCAAGGCACCCTGATCAATATCGCCCGTGGCGCCCTGATCGACGAAGACGCCATGATCGCCGCCCTGCAGGATGGCCACCTGGGCGCGGCCGGTCTCGACGTATTTACGGACGAACCGCGCGTGCCCGCCGCCTTGCGCGCCTTGCCAAACGTGGTGCTGACGCCGCACGTGGGCAGCCTCACCGTGGAAACGCGCCATGCGATGGGGCAATTGGTGGTGGATAACCTGGCAGCGCACTTCGCCGGCTTGCCCTTGCCCACGCCGGTTTAAGGCCATCCGCCTGCCGCGCACAGCAAATTGCTCCCTGCACCCGCGAAATGCGTTAGCATCCTATACATAGTTTTCCATACGATGTTTTAATGAAGGGACGGCGATGCATACGATACTGGTGATGGGCGCGGGTTTCGCGCTACTGGCACTGTGCCTGCTGATTGGACGGGGCAGGGGCGCGATGGCGCATGCGGCCCTGGCCTTCATTCCCCTGTGGCTGGTGGGCGCGGGCATCAACATGGCCGTGGGCGTGCTCGGGGCCGGCTATTCCGTGGCCGAGGAACTACCGATTTTTGCAGTAATTTTTGCCGTGCCAGCCTTGCTGGCCGGTTTTTTGTGGTGGCGTTTACAACGCGCCTGAGCCGCCAGCCCATGGGCAGCACCGCCAGCGCGGCCAGGATAGACGATGAAAGAGTATGTATGGAATTGACAAAATCGCTGTTGCGCAAGCGCGGCGGGCAGGACAGCGGCAAGGTGGGCATGATCGAGCTGTTCTTCGACCTCGTGTTCGTGTTTGCCGTTACGCAACTGTCGCATGGCTTGCTGGCACACCTGAGCGCCACGGGCTGGCTGCAGACGGGGCTGCTGCTGATGGCCGTCTGGTGGGTCTGGATCTTCACGTCGTGGATCACCAACTGGCTCGACCCCGAGCGCATTCCCGTACGCATCAGCCTGTTCGCCCTGATGTTGGGCGGCCTCATCATGTCCGCCTCGATTCCCGAAGCGTTCGGCACGCGGGGCCTGGCCTTTGCCGGCGCGTATGTCGCCATGCAGGTGGGGCGCCCCCTGTTCGCCTGGTGGGCCGTGCGCCACGAAGCACTGTCGCGCCGCCGCAATTTCCAGCGCATCGCCCTGTGGGCCGTGCTGTCCGGCGCCTTCTGGATCGCCGGCGGCCTGGCCGACCCTTCACAGCGCATCTTCTGGTGGGCCGCGGCCCTGCTGATCGACCTGGCGGGACCGTGGATGCAGTTCGGCGTGCCCGGCCTGGGCCGCTCGTCGACGGCCGACTGGGATGTCGATGGGGGTCACATGGCCGAGCGCTGCGCGCTGTTCGTCATCATCGCGCTCGGCGAATCGCTGCTGGTGACGGGCGCCACGTTCGCGGGCCTCGAGTGGACGGCCGCCAACTGGCTGGGTTTCCTGTCGGCCCTGGTCGGCAGCATCGCCATGTGGTGGATTTATTTCGACACGGGCGCCGAAGCGGGCCACCACCGCATCGCCCATTCGAAAGATCCGGGCCGCATCGCGCGCAAGGCTTACACCTACATCCACATGCTGATCGTGGGCGGCGTGATCGTCAGCGCCGTGGCCGACGAGCTGGCCCTCGTGCACCCTGACGAGGCCAGCTTCGCCGGCATCAGCGCCTTGCTGGGCGGCCCGATCCTGTATCTGCTGGGCAACGCCCTGTTCAAATGGGTCAGCAACGACCGCGCCACGCCGCCGCTGTCGCATCTGCTGGGCATCTTGATCATCCTGGCGCTGATCCCGATGGCGTACGGCCGCCTGTATGCGCCGCTGACCCTGGCCTGCATCACCAGCTGCGTGCTGGTGTTGGTGGCCGTGTGGGAACATCTGGCCCTGCGCCGTCCGCCGCCGGACATCGATCCCTGAGGCTTGCCTGAGGTTAGCTGGACGGCGTGATGCCGTCCGGATCGCTGCGCGCATCGAGCGTCAGCTGCAGGAACGCCAGGTCCAGCCAGGCGCCGAACTTGGTGCCCACCTGCGGCAGCAATCCCACCTCCTCGAAACCGAGTTTCTTGTGCAGGGCGATCGAACCGGCATTGCCCGCCTCGATGCCCGCCACCATGACATGCTTGCCGATGCCGCGCGCGCGCGCGATCAGCTCCACCATCAAGGCCTTGCCCGTGCCGCTGCCGCGGCAATCGGCGCGCACATACACGGAATGCTCGACCGTATGGCGGAAGCCGTCGAAGGCGCGCCAGTCGCCGAACGAGGCGTAGCCGGCCACGTTTTGCTGCGCGTCGATGGCGACGAGCACGGGATAGCCGGCCCGCAGGCGGTCGGCCAGCCAGGCGGCGCGGTTGGCCGCATCGACCGTCTGCTCGTTCCAGATGGCCAGGGTATTGCTGACGGCATCGTTGTAGATGGCCGTGATTCCCTCGATGTCGCCCGCATGGGCGTCGCGTATCTGCATGGTTGTTTCCTCGCTGGGCGTCTACTATAATGGACAAATCATAGATTGCCGCCCACACTTTTGTCCAATAAATCCTGAGTATGTCCACTAAACCAGACGAATTGAACCAGCGCATAGGGGCCAGGGTGCGCATCGAGCGCGAACGGCTGGGCTGGTCGCTGACGGACCTGGCGGCCCGTTCCGGCGTGTCGCGCGCGATGGTGCACAAGGTGGAGCGCGGCGATTGCAGCCCCACGGCCACCTTGCTGGCCCGGCTGTCGGGCGCCTTCGAGCTGAGCATGTCCGAGCTCATCGCCCGCGCCGAGATGCGCGAGGGGCGCCTGCTGCGCAAGGCGGACCAGCCCGTGTGGGTCGACCCGCAGAGCGGCTACGTGCGGCGGCACGTGTCGCCGGCGTCCGACATGCCGCTCGATCTCGTGCACATCACCTTGCCGCCGGGCGCGGCCGTGCCCATGCCGGCTGCCGCCTATGTGTCGCGGCGCCAGCTCATCTGGGCGCTATCCGGCAGCCTCGTCTTCATCGAAGGCGACACGCGGCACGCGCTGGACGAAGGCGACTGCCTGGAGCTGGGGCCGCCGGCCGACTGCGTGTTCAGTAATGAAACGGCGGCCGATTGCACCTACGCCGTGGCCGTCCTGAAAAACGCCTGAGCGGCGATGTCAGGCCAGCGCCGCCGCGCGTAGCTGGGCGATGAAGGCGCGCGCGGCCGGCGCCTGTTCGTGGCGGCGAAAGGCGACGGCGATTTCCGAGCTGATCGCGGGCTGCGCCAGTTCGCGAAATTCCACGCCCGGCAGCCGCACGCTGGCCATCACCGAGTGCGGCACGATGGCGCAACCGACGCCCAGCGACACTTCCGTCAGCACGGCCAGCAGGCTGCCCGGGCGCGACGTCACCTGCGGCGCATAGCCGCCGCGCCGGCTGAACTCGACGGTGCCCAATTCCTGTTCCGGCACGATGAATGGCTGCTGCGCCAGGTTCGCCGGCGCCACCACGCCCAGCCGGGCCAGCGGGCTGTCGGCTTGCACGGCCAGCACGAAGCGGTCGCGCAGCAAGACGACGCTGGCGACGCCATCGGGCAGGTGCAGGGGCGGACGCACGAAGGCCAGGTCGAGGCGACCCTGGTCGAGCAGCTCGGGCAGCGTTTCCATCGCATACTCGCGCGCGCCGATGCGGATGCCCGGGTGCGCCGCCCGGAAGCGGGCAAACTGCGCCTGCAGCACGCCGGCATAGGCCGCCGACGCCACGTAGCCGATTTCCAGCCGTCCCAGTTCGCCCCGGCCCGCGCGCCGCGCCACGTCCTGCGCCTGTTCCAGCTGCTCCAGCGCGCGCGCCGCTTCCGGCACGAACAGCTCGCCGGCGGCCGTCAGGGTCACGGCGCGCTTGCTGCGCTGGAACAGCCGCGTGCCGAGCAGGCTTTCCGTTTCCTGCACCTGCTTGGTCAGCGCGGGCGGCGAAATGCCCAGCTCGGCGGCGGCCCGCGCGAAATGCAGGCTGTGCGCGACGGCCAGCACGCAGCGGAAATGCCGCAGCTCCAGCGATTTTTCTGTATTCACCATGAGTGAATTATAAGTCGATTGACTTATAACAAGAAATAATACCGGCCTGCTTACAATCCAGGCATGAAAAATACCAACTGGACCTTATATACATGCTCAGGCGTCTGCGCCCTGATCATGCTCGACACCAACGTCGTGGCCATCTCGCTGCCCTCGATCGCCCGCTCGCTGAACGCCAGCTTCGTCGACGTGGAATGGGTGGTCAGTGCCTACATGCTGGCGTTCGCCTCGTTCCTCTTGCCGGCCGGCAGCATCGCCGACCGCCTGGGGCGGCGCAGGGTCATGCTGTGCGGCCTGGGCGTGTTCGCGCTGGCCTCGCTGCTGTGCGGCCTGGCCTGGACGCCGTTCGTGCTCAACGTGGCGCGCGCCGTGAAGGGCCTGGGGGCCGCGCTGCTGCTCACTTCCGCGCTGGCCGTCATCGGCCACACTTTTCATGCGGAAAAGGAGAGGGCGCGCGCCTGGTCCGTGTGGGGCGCGGCCATGGGCGTGGCCATGACGGTGGCGCCGCTGCTGGGCGGCCTCGTCACGAGCGCCATCAACTGGCGCTGGATCTTTTACCTGAACCTGCCCGTCGTCGCCATATTGATGTGGCTGGTGCAGCGCCACGTGGACGAATCGAAGGATGCGTCGAACGCCAGCTTCGACCCGCTCGGCGCGCTGCTGTTTTCCGCCGGCCTGTTTTGCATCATCTGGGGCATGATCGACGCCAGCGTGGCGGGCTGGGGCAGCCGCGCCACCATGCTGCGCTTCCTGGCCGGGGCGGCGCTGCTGTGCGTGTTTGTCGTGGCCGAGCGCCGCCAGCGCGCGCCGATGATCGACCTGGCGCTGTTTGGCCGCCGCATCTTCGTCGGCGCCGTGCTGGGCATGTTCGGCTACGCCATCGCGGCGCAGGTGATGATGACGTTCTTGCCGCTGTACCTGCAGAACGCGTTCGACTTTTCTGCCGTCATCGCCGGCTGCGCCATGCTGCCGTTCGCCGTCGCCATGGTGGTGCTGTCGCGCCTGGCGCCGCGCGCCATGCGCCGGCTCGACGACCGCGGCATCCTGGTGACGGGCCTGCTGATCGTCGCCGTGGGCAATGTGGCCACGGCATTCGCGGCCGCCAGCCTGCAATATGCATGGGTAGCGGCCGGCATGGTGGTCACGGGCGCCGGCGCCGGGCTGCTCAACGGCACCACGCAAAAGGCCATCCTCGCCTGCATCCCGCGCGAACGGACAGGCATGGGCTCGGGCATCAGCACCACCACGCGCTTCGTCGGCATCGTGCTGGCCGTCGGCGGCCTGGGCGCCGTGCTGGCCATGCGCACGGCGGCGTCGTTCGAGCGCCTGGCCTGGCTGCACGGCTTGAAGGCGACGCCCGAGATGATAGGGCGCATCGTCGCCGGCAACGCGGCCGAAGCCTTCGGCCAGCTGCCGCCAGCCATGCAGGCGCTGGCGCAGGAAGCGGCGCGCCACGCCTTCGTCGACGGCTTCGCCAGCGTGCTGTACCTGGCCGGCGCCCTGGCAGCCGTCGTGGCGGCGCTGGTATTCGTGCTGGCGCGGCCGGCTCCGGCGGCCGTGACGGTCAAATAAAAGTGTAACTAATCGGTAGGATCCATGTGCGCCGGTCCCGCTTGTAATATGATGCCATCGAGCAATACATAGCATTCAAATAACAGCGGTTCACCGGAGGGGTAGCATGCGCAGAAAACGCATTATTGTAACGAGCGTGCTGGTGGCAGTCATCGGCGTGGCGGCCCCCCTGAGCCTGGCTTTTTACCTGTCGTCCGTGCGCGCCGTGCAGGGCGAGCAGGACCGTTTGCGCCTGCTGGCCGGCTATGCGCTCGAACGCGCGCACCGCTCGATCGCCTCGGCCAGCGCCGCCTTGCGCAGCGCCGACGCGCTGGACCTCGTGCCGTGCTCGGAGGCGCATATCCAGCAGTTGCGCCGCATCACCATCACCACGCGCAGCATCGACGATATTGGCTATGTCGAGAACGGCTTGCTGAAATGCACCTCCACCGGCATCGAGGAGGCGCGCATCACCGTGACGCCGCCCGATTTCATGCTGGACAATGGCATGGGCCTCGATTTCAACCTGCGTCCCGTCGTCAGCGGCGGCAAGCGCATGGTGGGACTGACATACCGCGCCTACAAGGTGCTGATCGATCCCGTTCGCTTTTCCGACGTCATCGTCGACAGCGACATCCAGATGGCCGTCGCCATCGGCAAGGAAGGCGTGCTCGACACCTTGCACCATCCGGATCCGGCGCAGGTGCAAGCCTTGCTTGCCGGCACACCCACGGCGGGCGACATCGCACACGATGGCAGCATCCATGCAACGCTGTACCGCGATGGCTTGACGGCCGTCATGATCGAACCGCGCAGCAAGCTGAACGACAGGCTGCGCCGCGAACAGTTGCTGCTCCTGCCGATGGGCTTGCTGATGGCCGCCTTCATCGTCGGCATCGTCGTCTGGCTGTCGCGCCGCCGCCTGTCGCTGATGGGCGAGTTGCGCATCGCCATCGACCGGCGCGAGTTCTTTGTCCATTATCAACCCATCATCGCGCTCGACACGGACGCCTGCGTGGGCGCGGAGGCGCTGATACGCTGGCGCCGTCCCGATGGCAGCATGATACGGCCCGACCTGTTCATCCCCGTGGCCGAGGAGAGCGACTTGATCCTGCCGATCACGGACCAGGTCATCGACTGCGTCATCGCCGACCTGCGCGCCGCGCTGGTGGCCGACCGCGAGCTGCATATCGCCATCAACCTGTGCGCCAGCGATATCGAGACGGGCAGGGTGCTCGACGTGCTCGAGCGGGCCCTGGCCGGCACCGGCATCGAGGCGCAGCAGATCTGGCTGGAAGCGACGGAGCGGGGCTTCATCAATGTGGAGGCGGCCCGCGCCACCATCGAGAAGGCCCGTGCGCGTGGCCACGCGGTGGCCATCGACGATTTCGGCACCGGCTATTCCAGCCTGTCGAGCCTGCAAAACCTGCCGCTCGACGCCTTGAAGATCGACAAATCGTTCGTCGACACCATCGGCACGGACGCGGCCACCAGCAGCGTGACGCCGCACATCATCGCCATGGCGCGCAGCCTGAAGATGCTGATCGTGGCCGAAGGCATCGAAACGCAGGCGCAGGCGGACTACCTGGCGGAACGCCAGGTGGAATTCGGCCAGGGCTGGCTGTTTGCGAAAGCGCTGCCGGCCGCCGAATTCCTCGCCTTTTACGAAACCCGCCGCCCACCGCTGACACCATCGACGCCATGAGCACACCGCGCTTTCCCTATCCCTTGCAGCCGCTGCGCGTTCCTGGCGGCTGGAGCATCACCGTCAACACCCTGTTCGAAGTGGAACCGGGGCCCGAGACCATGCAGTGGTTCAGCAGCGCGCTGCTGCTGTGGGGCAGCTGCCGCGACACGGGCTACTGCTTCAACTCGCATTTCGAGCCGGAAGACGATCCCGCCGGCGAATTCGTGCTGGAGATGGGCAAGGTGGCCTACGACCGCCACGGCAACGTCATCAAGGGCAGCGATGCCTTCCTCGGCGAATTCCGCACGCGCGGCAAGGCGGCATTTGTCGCCCGGGTCGAGCAATTCATGCGCGACCCGGCCGCATGAGCGCTAGGGCTTGCGCGGCAAGACCACGTCCTGCCCGCCTTGCTTGAGCAGGACGCTGTCGATACGGCCCTGGGCATCGCGCGTAAACGCCAGTTCCGCATCGATGGCGCGGAAGAAGAAGCGGTCTTTCGCGCTGGCAAACACGGGCGCCGAACCGACGCCCGTGCCGGCCGCTTCCAGCCCATCCTTGCCCAGGCTCACCGTCAAGGTGAATTCCTTGCCAAGCGGATACTCGCCCACATACTCGGCCAGCGCCGCGCGCGGCAGGTCGATGGCCGCTGGCAGCTTTTTGATGGCTGGCAACGGTGTGCCCGGCAGCAAGGCTGACAGTCCCAGCTCGTCGATGGTGCGCGCCGTATTCGTCAGCACCACCACGCCGCGCTTGCCATCCGTCGTGAACGCCACATAGCTCGAGTAGCCGCCCGTCTGGCCGCTATGCCAGGCATAGCCTTGTCCCTGCTTCTGCTCCAGCAGCCAGGCCAGGCCGATTTTCGTGTCGCTGTCCGGCGCCAGCGCGCGCTGCGGCTTGACGGCCAGCGCATACGGGCGCAACGGCCGGAGCATATAGGCTTGCAGGTAGGCCACCATGTCGCGCGCGCTCGAATACACGCCGCCGGCCGGCGCCACCACGTTCAAGTCCCAGGCCGGCGTGGGCTGGCCCGTGCCCAGGTGGCCGGGCGCCAGGCGCGCCAGCATGCCGGCCGAGGCCGTGTTCGACGTCGAGCGCATGCCCAGCGGCACGGCGATGCGCGACTGCAGCAGCGCCTCATAGCTGGTACCGGCCTGGGCCGCCAATGCCGTGCCCAGCACCGCATAGCCGATGTTCGAATAGTCGAAGGCGCTGCCTGGCGCGCGCGGCAGGCGGTAGGTGGCGAGGAATTGCCGCTGCAACTGTTCTGTGTAGTCGGCGTAAGGGTTGGCCGGGTCCTTCGGCGCGAAATTGCCAGGCAGGCGCGGCAGCGATGAATAATGCGTGGCCAGGTCGAGCACGGTGATCGGCTTGCCGTCAAAGGTTGGGAGCGTGTAGCCGGGCAAGAGCTTCGCCACGGGCTCGTCAAGCGCCACCTTGCCGGCCACGACGGCGTCGGCCAGCAGCAGGGCCGTCATGGTCTTGGTCACGGAACCGATCTGGTAGACGGTGTCGGCGCCGGGCTTGGCGGGTTTGCCCGCCTGCGCATGGCCGAAACCGTACACGGCGCTGTGCTTGCCGTCGATGACGGCGATGACGATGCTGGAATGCAAGCCCGTGCGCGTCAGTTCCTCGGCGCGCTGGCGCACAGCGTCGTCCAGCACGGGGGCGGCCAGCGCGGCGGAACCGAGCAGGCAGAGGGGGAGGAGGGCGAAAGTGGGTGTCATGGGAACCTGTCTTGAGTTGGTCTGAACGGCAAGTTCACGCCAGCCCCTGGGTAAAGCGGCTGGAATGAACGCCGAGCATAGGCTGGCTACATGAAGGTTGCCTGAGTTTTATTCCATTATTGCTGAAAAATCAAGGTTTGCGCTTGCCCGGCATGGCCATGCCGTTCTGGTGCAGGATCACGCCAGTGATGGCGCCCTGGGCGTCGCGCTGGAACACCAGCTGCGCCTCGACCGCCTTGTAAAAGAACGTGTCTTGCGCGCTGGCGAACACGGGCGCTTCGCCCTGGCCCGTGGCGCCCACCAGCAAACCGTCCGGCCCCTGGCGCACGCTGAGCACAAACGTGGGCGCCAGCGCGTACTGGCCCGCGTATTGCGCCAGCCGGGCCGGGTCGATGGCGATTTCCTCCGGCGGCGGGCCATCCTTTTCCAGGGGCGGCAGGCTGCCAGGCACCAGCACGCCGACGCCCAGCCCGTCGACGTCGCGCGCAGTATTGCTCAGCACCACCACGCCCCGCCTGCCGTCGAGGGTATAGCCGACAAAGCTGGCGTAGCCGCCCGTCTGTCCGTTATGCCAGGCGAAAGGCTGGCCATCGACCTGGTCGAGCACCCATGCCAGGCCCACTTTCTTGACGCCGTCGCCTTCGCCTTCGCCGGCCAGTATCTGGCGCGGCTGCACGGCCAGCCGCTGTGCCGCGCCGGGTGCGCGCATGTATGACTGCACATAGGCAATCATGTCGCGCGCGCTGGAGCGCACGGCGCCGGCCGCCGCGATGGCCTGGAAATGCCAGTTCGATGTGGGCTGGCCATCCTCCAGATGACCAGGTGCCAGGCGGGCCCGCAGGGCGGGCGTGGTCTGCGTCGAGCTGGAAAGCATGCCCAGCGGGCGGAAGATGCGCGCCTGCAGCAGTTCTTCATATGGCAGCTGCGCCCGTTCAGCCAATGCCGTGCCCAGCAGTCCATAGCCGAGGTTCGAGTACTCGTAGGAGGCGTCCGGCGGACGCGACAGGGTGTGGCCTGCCAAGAAGCTGCGCAGCTGCGCTTCCGCATAGTCGGCGTAGGGATCGTTGATGTCAGCCGGCGCCAGGTTGCCGGGCAGGCGCGGCAAGCCGGAAAAATGCGTGGCCAGCTGGGCCAGTGTTATTTGCTGGCCGGCATGGGCAGGAATCGTATAGGCGGGCAATAGCTCGGCGACGGCCTGGTCCAGCCCGGCCTTGCCGGCCACGACGGCGTCGGCCAGCAGCAGGCCCGTCATGGTTTTCGTCACGGAGCCGATTTCGTAGACGGTGTCGGCATCGGGCGCGGCCGCATCGCCAGGCCGCGCGCGGCCAAAGCCATACACGGCGCTATCCCTGCCGTCGATCACGGCGATGACGAGGCTCGCATGCTTGCCCTCGCGTACCAGCGTTTCCGCGCGCTCGCGCACGCTTGCATCGAGAGTGGGGGCGGCCATGGCGCCGGCGGCAGACAGCGATACGATGGGCAATAACAGGGTGGGCAGGCGTGGTGGCATGGTCAACTCCGTCCGTTAATTGTTAATGGTGGGAAGGTAAAACACTGCTATCGAGGGTATCGCTTTGCTGGCAAGGTGCTTCGACCGCCATTGCCGCAGGCGCGTCCAGCAGGAAGGCCAGTTGGGCGCGCATGTCCGCCGTCATGCCGAGCAATAATTCGCCGCGCCGGCGCGCATCGGCGCGCTTTTTCGACGGTACGTCGGCCAGGTCCGTTGGCCGGTAGGCCGCGCACGGCAAGTGATAATTGCCGTCGCGCATGGGCAAGGCGCGCAATTCCTGCCACGCCTGGTCATAATCGGCGGCGATATGGCGGCGGCGCCGCGCATTCAGGGCGATGCGGTTGTGATTGCTGACCAGGAACAGGTTGGTGCAGGCAAAAAAATCGCCGAAGTCGCGCAGGGCGGCCACCATCAGGTTTTTCGGCCGGCAGCCGTGCAGGGCCCGCGTGGCCGCCTTGACGGCTTGCGCGCCCGCTTCCGAGCGCAGCCCCTGCAGCGCGCCCAACTGGATCGACACGCCATCGGCGCGCGGCGTAAACAGGAAGCTGGCCAGGTACAGGGGCAGGCCGTTGCGCGTCAGCCGCAGGCACAGCTCGCCTTCGCGGTGGCTGTCGTGGATGGCCGTCAGCTGCAGCCGGTACAAGGCCTCATCCTTGCCGGCGAAGGCCGCCAGCAGCACGGGGTGGCGCGCCGCCTGTTCCACCAGCGGCCGCGCGCCCGCCTGCCACAGGAAGCGGTAGTGTCCTTCGAGCAAGGTCAGGCGCGCCGAACAGCCCAGCTGGCGCGAGGCGTAAGGGCGGAAAATCTTGAAGCGCAGGCAGGGATGCAGCTGCGCCAGCGCGGCCATGCCGGGCGTGCTGCTGAGAAACGCCTGCCAGCGCGTGCGCTGACGCGGAAAGAACAGGGCGCCCAAGGCCGCTTTCAGGCGGTGCCCGCTCGCAGGCCGTTGCGACAAGGCGGGCGAAGCAGCCAGGACCGCGGTGTTCATGGCAGGCACGCCGCGAGGCGTGGGTTGGCGTGCTGGTACAGAAAAAAGGTTTGCATGGTTGTATCCGTCAATGGCAGACCTTGCTCCATGAAGGCCTTGCCAATCTGTATGCTACGCAGGCAAGGTGAATTTCATATTAAGGACGCCGGCACGCCGGATGCACATACTTAAATGACAATCTTTCTCAAATGGAGTACAGTGGCTGCCGCGCCATGCACTGCGCACAGGACGCAAACATCCGATTCCTTCATCCGGCTCACTCATGCTATTCATAAAAATACTCGCCGGGCTCTTCGCGCTGACCTTTGGCATCGTCAACCGACGCATCGATGCCAAACACCGCAAGCGCAAGGCCTATGCGCCGGGCGATGAATGGGCCTATTACTCAAAGCTGAGCAAGCAGGGCTGCCGGGAAGGCCGTTTCATGGTGCTGTCGGCCTGGGTGGGGATAGGCGTGGTCCTTGCATCGCTCGTGTATCTGGCGGCCATGCTGCTGACGCGCTAGCGTCGCTGTGGCCGGTCCAGTACTGCGGCTGGCGGCCATGCAGCCTGGCATATCATGGAGGAAGGAGTGTCAGCCATGCAGAAAGAACAGGAATTCCCTTCGCGTCAGATCGATGCGAAGATCGCGCAGCTCGGCGATTGGCACGGCGCCATGCTGGCCAGGGTGTGTGCGCTGCTATGGGCCGCCGTGGCCTTGAACACGGCGCCGAAAACCAAACGGACCAGCACTTGAGAAATTATCTGTATATATGGCACGACCCGGACCAGCAGATGCTCGTCGCCTCGGGCATCGAATTCGGCGATTTTTTGCCGGCGCTCGGCGAAGCGGGCGGCGTACTGCTGCTGAAAGGCGATGCCGCCGCGGCACAGTACGACGCCCCATCGGGGCTGCAGCACGTGCCGCAGACGCAGTTGGCGGCGCTGGCGCGCGAGGACATGGCGTCCTGGGGCAGCCATGCCTGGGCCGATTACCAGGATGCCGCGCTGCCGCCGCTGGGCGACATGGATGTGGCCGAGGCGGTGTTCTTCGCGCATCGGGGGCGGCCGCTGCGCCGCCCGCGGATTCCTGGCCTCGGCAACCGCTTTCTTGCCTACGCCCACGATGACGGCTGGTATCTGAAACTGTTTTACAGCGCATGGGACGATGCGGCGCAGCTGCTTGCCGGCATCGTGCCCGCCGCGCTGGGAACGCTCGACATGCAGGGCTTGCAGCAGGACGATGCCGGCTACTGGCTGCGGCAGGGCGTCGTGCAGGCGGAAGTGCGGACGCACGATATCGACAGCGTGCTGAACCGCCGCCTGTGAGGCCAGCAATGACATGCCGGCAAGCGGTGCGCCAGCCATGTGCCTGATCCGTCCCTGCACCAGCGTGGATACGGCGTCATGCGCCACCATCCTGGCGCTGGCCGGGCGCGACAGCTTCGGGCCGGTGGCCGATAGCGGCGTGTTCCGGCGCGCCACGCAGGACGAGCAGATCCTTGTCGCCGAATGCGGCGGCAAGGTCGTCGGCTTTGCCGCCGTGCACACGGGCGACGCTCCCGAGCACTTCCTGCATCATCTGTACGTGCATCCGGCGCACGGCGGGCAAGGCGTCGGCGCGCGGCTGCTGGCGGCCGTGGTGGCGCGCTTCGGCCCGCATCTGAGCCTGAAAACGCAACTGGCCAATACGCGAGCGCGGCGCTTTTATGCGCGCGCCGGCTGGGTGGAAGATCACGGCGACTGCGGCGTGGACGCCATCGGCGCGTGGATACGCATCCGCTGCCAGCCACCGCAAGGTGAATAAAGAAAACGCCCTGTAGCGTATCTCTGCAGAGAGCGTCTGCTGCGCATAGTCTTCGCCGTCGTCCGTCGTCCGTCATCGGACGGGCGAAATAATGCGGCTGGCCACGGTAGCCGGCAATGCCCGTGCGCGTGCCGTCATACATCGCCCAAACCTTTAAAGAGCCTCAAACATCGCGTTTCTCCCGCGCATGCAGCGAGATCTGCGCCAATTGCGCCGCCATGCCCGCATGTTCGCGCAGCAAGCCGTCGCGCTCCAGCGCCAGCGCCTCGGCCTTTTGCTGCGACGCCTGCGCGTTTTGCGCCAGCATCTCGAGCTGGCGGTCCTGTGCGGACAGCGCGACCCTGGCGTCGTTCAGCGCCTGCAAGGCCGTATCGAGCTTGGCCAGCAGGGCGTCGGCGGACGCTGCCGCCTGCAGGTACTGGAACTCGAACTGGTCGCGCTCGGGACGCACGCTGGCCAGCGCCTCGCGGTCGGCGGCCGCCTCGCTGGCCAGGCGCGCCTGTTCCGTCTGCAGCTGGCTCAGGCGCATGTCCTGCTGCACCAGGGTGGCTTGCTGGCCTTGCAGGCGCTGCTGCAGCTGGGCGTTTTCCTGCTCCAGCCGGTTTTCGCGCTGCTGCGCCTGGGCCCGTTCCTCGCTGCGCTGCGTGGCCGAGGCTTCCTGATAATGGTCGAACTGCGAACGCACCTGCGCCAGCTGGCGGTGCAGGGCGGCGATTTCCTCGCCCCGGTCCG
Source organism: Janthinobacterium sp. GW822-FHT07H10 (assembly GCF_058798675.1). Taxonomy (NCBI): domain Bacteria; kingdom Pseudomonadati; phylum Pseudomonadota; class Betaproteobacteria; order Burkholderiales; family Oxalobacteraceae; genus Janthinobacterium; species Janthinobacterium sp. GW822-FHT07H10. Next base: position 751,273 of record NZ_JBXAKS010000002.1, on the reverse strand, counting down.
CCAGGCGCTGCGTCAAGCCCGCGTTATCGCTATGCAGGGTCGCCAGGGTAACGGCGCGGAAATGGTGCTCTTCCTTCAGTTGCGCCAGCGCATGCTGCGTGGCGCGCAGTTCCTGGGTGAGGGCGGCGCGCGCCTCCGTCAATTTCAGCCGTTCGTGTTCCGTCTTTTTCAATTTCTCCGTGGCCGCGTCGAGTTCGGCGCGGTTTTGCCGCATGCCCGTTTCCAGCTGCTGCGCCACGTCGCGCTGCTGCTTGTCATACACGCCGCGCATCGCTTCCATCAGTTCGGCCGGCAAGCCGGATTCCGTCTTCACGGCGCCCGCCCCCTGGAACTCTTCCTTCCAGCGCTTGAGCAGGGGAGCGATGGTGCTCTTGCTGCCCGTGCTGCCCAGCGCTTCGCGCACGTTGTCGACCGTGGGATTACGCCCATCGGCAGCGACGATCTGGGCTGCTTTCATAACATCAGAGTACAGAATGCCGGTGCGGGCCATGGAATCACCTATGAGCTAAATTTAATAACGTATTACATGATACGTAATATCGAATAATATTACGAGATAAATTTTACGAATTTTTATAAGAAATAAGTCGCGATAAGATTGCTTATCGCATGTTATGGGGGTGTTGCGCATGGTATTCTGTGGTCCTTCCAGTACAACAGCGTGATTTCAGCCCTTCCATGCCCGATCTGCCCCTCCCGCAACGCCGTGCCGCCTTGCCGAAAACTGCGCCGGCGCCCCTGGCGCTCGCTGTCACCGCCATGGCCCCGGCACATGGCGGCCTGGTCGATGCCGAGCTGGCCGCGCGCCACCAGGCGTTTCTCGCCGCCGCCACCTCGGACAACACGCGCCGCAGCTACCGCTCGGCCATCCGCCACTTCCAGGTGTGGGGCGGGGCGCTGCCCGCCGATGAGTCCGCCGTCATCCGCTACCTGATGGCGTATGCGGACAGCCTGAACGCCCGCACCCTGGCCTTGCGCCTGACGGCCCTGTCGCAATGGCATGCGTACCAGGGCTTTGCCGACCCCGCGTCCACGCCGACCGTGCGCAAGACCCTGGCCGGCATCGCGCGCCTGCACGGCAAGCCGAAAAAGAAGGCCAAGGCCTTGCCGCTGGAAGACCTGGAGCGGATCGTGGCGCAATTGCAGGCATTGGGCAGCATCAAGGCCTTGCGTGACAGCGCCTTGCTGCAACTGGGATTTTTTGGCGGCTTTCGCCGCAGCGAACTGGCGGGATTGCAGCTGGCAGATATCGGCTGGGAGCCGCAGGGCATGGTGATCACCTTGCCGCGCTCGAAGACGGATCAATTGGGCGAGGGCATCGTCAAGGCGATTCCGTTTGGCGACGGCATCTGCTGCCCGGCCACGGCCTTGCGCGCCTGGCTGGCGGCCGCGCACATCCGCACGGGGCCGCTCTTGCGCCCCGTCAACCAATGGGGGCATGTGAGTGCGCAAGGGCTGCACGCGGGCAGCATCAATACGATACTCGAAGGCTGCGCGAAGCTGGCGGGACTCGATTACGTGCCGGACCTGTCGAGCCACAGCCTGCGCCGCGGCATGGCCACCAGCGCGCACCGGGCCGGCGCCGACTTCCAGGCCATCAAGCGCCAGGGCGGCTGGCGCCACGACGGCACCGTGCATGGCTATATAGAAGAGGCGGGGCGCTTCGAAGAAAATGCGGCCGGCAGTTTGTTGAAGGCGAAGAAGAAGCCGGCCGCTTGAGGACGTCCAGCAAAACCTGGCGGTGCAGCTCCGGCAGAGGAAGGCGTTGGGGAGCGCTTGCTGAAGACCGGCTCCTCGCTCATGGCGGATGCACGGTCTGCGAAATCGGCGTAGTCACCCAGGGGATCGCTCAACGCCCCATGATTGCATCAGTCAGGCGGCGAACAGGGCGAGTAGCCGACTGTTCGCGCCGGCCTGCGTCACTAACGGCTTGGGCGCCCATCCTTTGGTGCTCAACGTCCTGTGGAATGGCCTCAGGACGGCTTCTGCAGGAGCTGTTCGGCAAGCCCGATGAGGATTCCTTCTGGGCCGCGGATATAGCAGAGCCGATACATGTTTTCATACTGGACGACTTCGCCCACTGGCTTTGCGCCGCGTTTGACGAGCCGGTCGAGCGTATCGTCGATATCCTCGACGGTAAACATGACGCGCAGGTAACCGAGCGCGTTCACTGGCGCGTTGCGGTGATCGGCGACCACGGGCGGCGCGAGGAAACGCGATAACTCGAGACGGCTGTGACCGTCCGGCGTCCGCAGCATGGCAATCTCGACGCGCATGCCGTGCAGTCCGGTGACGCCATCCGCCCAGTCTCCTTCAACCGGGGCGCGCCCTTCGAGAACGAGCCCAAGTTCGGTGAAGAACTCAATGGTGGCATCGATGTCCTCTACCACGATGCCGACGTTGTCCATACGCTTAACTGTCATGTTGCCTCCTGGGTGTGCAAGGTAAACTGGACGTCAAATTGACATCTTAAGGCATGGAGAATAATGTAGGCGAACGACGACGGTCGACGAAGTAGTGACGGGTGCCGCGCTGAAGCGGCTGGTGGCGACTCATTAGGCGCTCCGGGCTGGCATCTCGTTGGCGTGATGCTGGGGGCGAATGATATAGTGGCGGAAATGTATACACTGAAAGAAACTGCCATGAAAAACGACGCCACCGCTCGCCCGCAAGCAAACCAGGCACCTGCCAGACTCAGTAAAGGGGACTTCGTCACCGTACTGCGCAAGCTGCTGCAAGAAGAAGAAAAGACCGGCAAGTCCAGCGTGGACGTACGCGCGGCGACCCTGCACACCGACGTTGGCATTTATCCGGCGCGCGGCCATTCGATGCCGACCTGTTGCACGGTGATGTATGAAGAGATGCGGCCGGGTGACGAGATAGTGCTGACGCCACCTGGCGGCAAGGGACCTACGCTGCTGGTGCGGTATAAATTCCCGCGCTGACCATCGCGCTCGGAGAGACGGTGAATGGAACTCGGCAGCGGTGTCTGCAGGGCAGGGAGATAGACAGGTCAAACCCGATCTCGTCGCTGCATCAGGCAACGACGAGACCGCACCCCAGGCGTCGGGCAAGACACCCAGGCCCCCAACATATTCCTATGGATCAAAAGAGTTCTAGCTACTGCAGGACAACGGCTTGATGAAATGGATACGCTCCTTGGCAGGGTCGCCAAAGTGCTCGACGGCGCATATCCGATAGCTGTTGCGGATCAGCAGGCGCAGCATGGCGGGATAGCGGTTCATCGATTTTACCGTCACGGCCGGATAACCATGCGCGCCGGCCCACGCTTCCTGGTATTCCAGCAGGCGCTGCGCCAGCCCCGTCTTGCGATACGCGGGCAGCACGCCGCCGAGCCAGCTATATAGGGAGCCATCGTCGGCGCGGTAGGCCAGCTTGCAGCCGGCGGGCCCGGTGTCTTCCTCCGCGATGAGGATCAGCGCATCGGCGGGCAGCCGCTGCCGCAGCTGCGCCACGGTGCGCGGCTGGTCGAATTCAGGGATCGCCTGCAGCACCTGCCAGGCTTCCTCGAGGGTGCCTGGCCGTATCATGCGGCGGCTTGCTCCCGGGGGCGGATGATCATGCAGGTGGCCGTCGCGTGCGCATAGAGTTTGCCGGCCTCGTCGCGGATGGCGCCTTCGGAAATGACCAGGTTGCGGCCCGCATTGATGACCTTGCCCTCGGCATAGAGCGTCACGTTGAAGGGCAGGGGACGGCACATCTTGATGTTCAGGTCCGTCGTGCCGTAGCTTTCGCCGGCCGGCAAGACGGTGTGCGTGGCGCACCCCGTGACCGTGTCGAGCACGGTGGCGGCGAAACCGCCGTGCACGCCGCCCATGGGATTGGTGTGGTTGTCATTTGCCGTGGCCGTGAAGATGACGCGGCCGTGCTCGACCGTTTGCGCGTCCATGGGCATGGTCTTGGAAATGCCGGGGCGGGGAAACAGGCCCTGGGCGAAAGCTTGCATGAGTTGCAAGCCTGTCATGTCGTTCGGATGCATGGATGACTCCTGTGGGTGGTAACGGATGGAAATTCAGATATCCTGCGCGAAACGCAGGCGCGAGGCATGCAGCAGGAAGCGGGCGACGATGGCCAGTTCCGCTTCGCTGAAACCCGCCTTCAGTTGTTCATTCAGGCTGTCGAGCAGGGGCAGGGCGTCGGTCAGCACGGCGCCACCCTTGGGCGACATGTGCAAAGTGCCGGCACGGGCGTCGAGCGCCGACTGGCCGCGCACGATGAGGCCGTTTTCTTCCATGCGCGCCACCAGCCCCGTGACGGCCGAGTTTTTCAATTGCAGCGCCCGCCCCAGGTCCTTCAGCTGGCAGCCTTCCTCGCCCTTCAGGGCGAACAGGGCCACCACTTGCGTGCCGGAGTAACCGAGTTCGCTGGTGAATACGGCATCGGCCGAGCGAAACAGGTTCTGGCGCGCCAGGTTGAGCAGGTTGAACAGGCGCGGCGAGCGCTCGCCCAGCGGGCAGGCAGCAGCATCGACGTTTTCGGTGCTATCGGATGGGGTGGGGATATTGGTACGCATGCGGAGTATACTACTACGTATGCGTAATAAAACAAGCGAAATATGTCAACACGAGGCGGGCAGAATATCGTGTCACACATTGAGAGAGATGGAATGCATATCGAGCGCTATCTGGGACCCCAGGTCGTGGCCATCGGCTGGGACGGCGGCCCCATAGTTTCCTGCCCGATTAGCGCGCGTCGCCGTATCCAGCTGGCCGTTGCGTCCATTTCGGCGACCTCGCCCCGCTGGAGCGCCATCGTTCGGCGCCGCCATCGGCCTGGCCATCGGTGGCGAATTGATCCGCGACAATTTATAGGTGTTCAGCGAACGAGCTTGCCACCAGCCAACGCTATAATCCGCGCTCGGGACGGTAGCCGGCAAAGCATCCAACAATCAATAAAGGCAAGCGCATATGCGTCATGAGGGCCCTAAAAATATCATCGTCATCGGCGCCGGCATCGTCGGGGCGTCGCTCGCGTATCACCTGTCCAGCAAGGGCGCGCAGGTCACGGTCGTCGAGGCGGGCGGCATCGCTTCGGGCGTGACGGGTACCTCATTTGCCTGGATTAACACCGCATATTCGGGACCGGATCCGATTGCCGCCTTGCGCGGCGCGGCCGTCGCCGCCTACCGGCGCCTGGAAACCCAGGTGCCCGGCCTGGAAGTGCGCTGGACGGGCGCCTTGTCGTATGGCACGGACGAGGGCAGGGCACCGTCATCCTCGTCCATGCTGCTGGACAGCGCGCAGATTGCGCGGCTGGAACCACATCTGAAGAAGCCGCCGCCGCAGGCCGTGTATGAAGCCGGGCATGGCGCCCTCGATGCGGTGGCCGCCACGCATGCCTTGCTGGCGGCGGCAGTATCCCATGGCGCGACGCTCCGCACGCACACGCCGGTGCTGGGTTTTACCATCCGGGATGGGCGGGTGACGGGCGTGGAAACGGGCAGCGGCCTCCTCGCCGCCGATGTGGTGGTGCTGGCGGCCGGCGCGGCCACTGCCAGCCTGGCAGAAAAATTGAACGTGAACCTGCCGATACACGCCTCGCCCGCCATCTTCATGCGCTACAAGGCGCCGCCCGGGCTGGTGCGCAGCATCATCTCCAGCCATGCCATGGAAGTGCGGCAGGGCGCGGATGGCGGCTTGCTGGCGGCGGAAGACTATCTGGACGACACGCCGGAAAACCAGCCCGCGGCCATGGCGCAGCGCACGGCCGGCGCCATCCGCCATGAACTGGCGGGCGCCGATGCGATCGAACCGGAACAGGCCTGCATCGGCCTGCGTCCCATGCCCGCCGACGGCATTCCCGTCATCGGCTACCTGCCGCAAGTGGACGGCGTGTATGTGTGCGCCATGCATCCGGGCGTCGTGCTGGCGGCGATCGTGGGCCAACTTGTCAGCGAGGAAATCGTCGATGGCCAGCCAGCGGCAGCGTTGAACGCTTGCCGGCCTGCGCGTTTCCTGGCGTAAATGACGTAAAGACCCTGTGCCGCGCTGATTTCTAGGGCACCGGCACGACAAATACGGGCAGGATGAACGGCGCTTGCTCCTGCGCGTCGCCGTCCTCCTGCGGGGCTTGCATATAGTCTTCGTTGCGCCAGTCCCCGTCCACCACACGGTCGACGATCAGCGCCAGATCCTGCGTTTCGCGCACTTCGCAGCGAAACGGCAGCCGGCCATGCGCGCGCGAGACCAGGCTGAAGCGCAGCTGCCGGCATTGCGCATCGTGCCAGCAATAGAACAGCATCTCCTCGCCAGCGAGCGCGCTGCTGCGCGCCGCGACCAGCTCGCTGATGAACGCGCTCATATCCGCCGCGGTGATCTCCGGCGTTTCCTCGTCCGTGGGCGAAAAGCGCCACATATTGCTCATCGCTTCGTGATTGATGTCGGCAGCATCAATTTCCACGGCATCGTCTTTCGCCATGTCGAACCACTTGCTGACGACCATGCTGCTAATCATGCAAATCCTTTCATATCAATAGGTCATTGAATCGGTAATGGAGCAGGCAATGTGCGGCGCATCCTCCGTCACGCCGTCATTATTGCCAAAAAATATCATCCCCTCGGCCCGTCGAGCAGCAATTCCGCCAGCCGCGTCGTCAGCCACAAGCTCGTCTCACTCAGCTTCTTCCCATGGATCGAGAGCCGCCGCACTGGCAGGCGCGACAGGGCCAGGGCGGGGCAGGGCACTTCCTGCAAATAGCCCTTGTAATTGTCGTAGTTGGCGATGTTCAGGGGCAGGATGGCCCAGCCCAGCTCGTCCGCGACCATTTCCGCGATGCTATAAAAACTGTCGGAAAACCAGACGGCGGGGCTGAACGCGTGTTCGCGGTTCAGCTCGGAATCCATGATCAGCTGGCGGTAACGGGTCAGCTCGTTGCGGCTCACTTCCTGGCCGTGCGCCATCGGGTGGCCTTTTGCCACGAACACGCCTTGCGCCACGCTGCCGATGTGCTGCTGTTCCAGTACGGGCGAGATGGGACCGCGGTCGAAGTGGAAGGCCACGTCGGCCTGCTGCTGCTCCACATATTGCGCCACCTCGGACGCCGTGGCGTTGAGCATCACCAGCTCCAGCGCCGGATAGCGCGCCGCCAGTTCCTTGACCAGGGTGCCGATGGCCAGGTAGGGCAGGGCTTCGTCCAGCGCCAGGGTCAGCTGCGCTTCGGGCGCCGCACTCAGCAACTGGGCCCGCAGCTGCAGCCGTTCGGCCTGGCGCAGCAGTTCGCATGCTTCCAGGTGCATCACCTTGCCCGCTTCCGTCAGCACGGCACTGCGGCGCGAGCGGTCGAACAGTTCCACGCCGAATTCCGCTTCCAGCAAGCCGATCGAGGTGCTGACCACCGATTGCGCGCGGCCCAGCCGGCGTGCCGCGCCCGAGAAAGAGCCGGCCGCGACGGCCGCTTCGAAGTAGCGCATTTGTTCCAAAGTCCATTGCATGGCATTCACCTATCTGTTTTACAGATGGATTTTAACTTGAATGCCATTCAGGGGCGACATAAAATGTGTTTTACATTCAATAACACGAGATCCGCCATGAAAAACGCTCAAGCCAGTACCCCAGCCATCAGCTTCAGCTGGTGTCACGACGCCACCGCCGAAGACGCGCTGTGCAAGCTCTACCTTGATAACGTCAGCGCCGACTATATCTCCCATTCGGAGCTGCAGGGCGAGCGCGCCGATGCGCCCGGCAACTGGCGCGCGGACCTGCCCGAGGTGATACGCGGCGAAATCCGCGCCGCCCTGTCGCATGACTGGGAGCATGGCGATTCGACGCTGCTGGCCGTCGCCACGGCAGGCGAGGCCATCGTCGGCATGGCGCTCGTCTCCATCGACACGCGCCAGCGCGCCTCGAAATCGTTCGCCGCGCTCGACGACCTGGTCTTGCTGCCCTCCGTGCGCGGCAGCGGCATCGGCAGCCTGCTGGTGGAATGGGTGTCGACCGAACTGCGCAGCCACGGCATCGCCCGCCTGTTCCTCGAATGCGGCGCGCACAACCTGACGGCGCAGAAATTCTTCCAGGGCCGCGGCTTCAAGCAGGTGTCCGTCGTCATGCTGCGCGAACTCGATGCCGTCGCGGTTTCGGCCGCCGTGGATGACAAGGATGGTGACCGTGGCTGACGCCCGCCGCCCCCGACCAGCCCAGGCCCGTGGCAGCCTGGAACGCAAATATTTGCGCAGCACCAAATTCATCCAAACAGACAGTTGTTAAAAGTTAAACTATAAAGCAATGAGTTACCCATGCATTCAATGAAAAAATGGCTGACGCTGGCCATCGTCTCCAGCGCCCTGTTCCTGATCGTGGTCGACATGACCGTGCTCTACACCGCCTTGCCCGCGCTGACGCGCGACTTGCAGGCCACTTCCTCGCAAAAACTGTGGATCATCAACGTGTACGCGCTGGTCGTCTCCGGTCTGTTGCCTGGCCTCGGCACCCTTGGTGACCGCCTGGGCCACAAACCCGTTTTCCTCGCCGGCCTGGCCGTGTTCGGCATCGCCTCGCTGAGCGCCGCGTTTTCGCCGGCGGCCGAATGGCTGATCTTTGCCCGGGTGCTGCTGGCCATCGGCGCCGCATTGATGATGCCGGCCACCCTGTCCATCATCCGCCTGACGTTTACCGATAACCGCGAGCGCTCGTTCGCCATCGGCGTGTGGGCCGCCATCGCCTCGGGCGGCGCCGCATTCGGCCCCGTGCTCGGCGGCTTCCTGATGGAGCATTTCTGGTGGGGTTCGGTCTTCCTGATCAACGTGCCCATCGTCGTGCTGACCCTGGTGCTGGCCGCCGTCATCCTGCCGAAACGGGCCGGTAACCGCGACAAGCCGTGGGACCTGGTCGGTTCCCTGCAAATCATGATGGGTCTGCTTGGTGGCGTGTACGCGATCAAGGAGCTGGGCAAGTCGCAGCCGTCGTATGCGCTGGCCGCCGCCTCGTTCGCCGTGGGCGCCTTCTTCATGCTGAAGTTCGTGCGCCGCCAGAAGCGCCAGTCCAAGCCGCTGATCGACTTCGCCCTGTTCCGCGAACTGCCGTTCTCGAGCGCCGTGGCCGCCGCCATGGTGGCGTCCGCCGCCCTGATCGGCATGGAACTGGCGCTGAGCCAGCACATGCAGCTGGTGCGCGAACTGTCGCCGCTGGAAGCGGGCTTGCTGCTGTTGCCGCTGCCGCTGGCGTCCGTGTTTGCCGGTCCCTTGACGGGCTTCATGCTGCCGCGCGCCGACAAGGCCAAGGTCTTGTGGGGTTCGCTGCTGCTGTCCGGCATCGGCATGGCCAGCTATCTGCTGCTGCATGACGCCGCCGTTTCGGCCCAGGTGGCCAGCCTGGTGATCCTGGGCCTGGGCCTCGGTGCCGTGATGACGGCCGCCTCGAGCGCCGTGATGCTGAACGTGGCGCCGCAACAGGCCGGCATGGCCGCCTCGATCGAGGAAGTATCGTACGAGCTGGGCGCCGTGATCGGCGTGACGGTGCTGGGCACCATCCTGTCGGCTGTCTACAGCGCCACCCTGGTGATCCCGGAAAGCGCTGGCCTGCTGCCGAACGCCCATGACACCCTCGATGCGGCACTGCTGGCCGCCGAGCAATTGCCAGCCGAGCTGGGCCTGCAAGTGTCGGAACTGGCCCGCTCCGCCTTCGACAAGGCGTTCATCGTCGTGCTGGCCACGGCCTCGGCCATCCTGATCGCGGCCGCCGCGACCATCCGCTACCTGCACCTGAAGGCGCGTCGCGCCACCCGCGCCATGGCTTGATCTGGCAGGGCCGGAGCGAGCGCCATCCTTACCGGCCCGCCGCGCAAACGGCGGGCCGCTTGCCATTCAGGCTAGCAGAAGGCTTAGCGCAGCAGCGGCGCCACCTGCTCGCGCAAGATGCGCCACTGGGCGTCGAGCACGGCCTGGTTGGGGTCGTGTCCGGCCCGTTTCACCAAAGTAAAACTCTTGTGCGGCGCCGTGATGCTGTCGAAATACGCGCGCGCAATCGGGGCGGAGGTCAGCAAGTCTTCCTCGCCCATCACGAGGAACACGGGCAGCTCAAAACGCGTGCCCAGCGCGGGCAGGGCCACCTTGGAAAACATGCCGTCGCCGCGCATGCCGATGAACTGGATATAGGAATAATCGTCGGCCGCCTCGGCGTCGGCCAGCGCCTGCGGCGTGGCGTAGAACGGGGCCGGCTGCCACCAGTGTTTCGGCGGCGCATCCGTCACCAGCGCCTCGTACTTGCGGTCGAAGCGGCGCAGGATGCCGAAATTGCGCGGATCGCGCCTCGGCGGCGGGCCCAGTGCCGCCAGTTTGTCCACCGTCGGGGTATCGTTTGCCGCCTGCGCCAGCGCAAGGACGCGGCCATACATATCGGCCATGTTCTGCTGCGCATCGACCACCTGCGCCGTGCCGACATAGGCATGGAACAGCTCCGGTCGCGCCTTGGCCATGTAGGTGCCGAGGATGGAGCCCCAGGAACTGCCCATCAGGATGACCTTTTGCTGGCCCAGGTGCTGCTGCAGATAGCGGGCCACGGCAATGCCGTCGTCGCGCATCTGCTCCAGGCTCAGGGGCGTATCTTCCGTCGGCCGCTGCTGCGTATAGGTCATGCCCGCGCCGCGCTGGTCCCACTGCACCAGGGTGTAATCCTGTTGCCAGCTGCCATAGATGGCATCCGCGAACGGGCTCAGCGGGTTGCCGGGGCCGCCATGGATGAACAGGATCACGGGATTGTTGCAGCGCGCGCCCGTGATCGTGATCCATTGTTCGATGCCATTGATCGGCACATAGCCTTGCTCGCGCACAGGCTGCGCGGGCGAGGGGCACGCGGGGGCCGGCGCCGCGTGCGCCAGCCCGAGAGAGGAAAACAGCAGGAATGCCAGGCAAGTCTTGCGCATATGGACCTTTATATGGTGTGAAGGCAGGAAACTACAGCGTGCAATCGTGTGCCGGCTTGCCGGCGATAAAGCGCAGGCTCGCCTGCTCGAAGCAGGCGGGCGCCGTCCACAGGATGAAATGCGGCGCATTCCTGATCGTGGACAAGGCCACCTTGCCGGCCTTGCGCTGCGTCAGGGCGCTCACCTGTGCCTGCGCGCCCGCATAGGGCGTCTTCGGATCCAGGGTGCCGTGCAGCACCAGGGTTGGCGGCATGTTTTCCGGCAAGGCGCCGAAATAGCGGTCGCGCGGATAGCTGGGCAGGCCGCCAGCGAGCAGGATGCGCGGCAGCGGGCTGGTAAACAGCAAATCGGCGTCTTCGCGGTCGATGTCGACGGCTGCCAGGGTGGGCCGCAGCGAGGGCTGCAGATTGTTTTCCGAATTGCTGATGATGCTCACCAGCGGAATCGACAGCGGCGACTGCGGATAGCTGCCCAGGCTAGCCGCCGCCTCGTTCAGGGTGGCGCGCACGGCCGCCAGTTCCGCGTCGCCGCCCTGGTCGAGGTCACGCAGCAGATAGGGAATGCGGGCGCGCGCGGCCGGCACGTCGAGCATGCCACCCAGAAAGTTTTTCAGGTTCTTGCCGGGAATCTGCGCCAGCACGGCGGAATCGGCCTGCGCCTTGTCCAGCACGCGGCGGTACAGCGTCTCGGCCGGCTCCCCCAGTGCCGCGTGGCAAGCGGGATCCGCATCGCAGCGGGCCAGCACCTGCCTGCCCACGGCATCGACCACCTGCGAGCGCTGGCTCAAATCCCAGCGCGCATCCGTTTGCGGCGGCACCAGCGAGTCGAGGATGACGCCGTTGACGGGCAATGGCCCCAGCTGCAAGGCGCGCAAGACCAGCTGCGTGCCGTACGACACACTGTATACATACACGGGCGGCTGTCTGCCTTTGGCTGCGTGCTGGCCCTCGAGCAGGGCCTTCAGGTCGCGCGCGGCCGTGGTGATGGAAAACTGGTGCGCGTAATCCGGCATCAGCTTGATACCGGCAAAGCAGCTGGCCCATTCGGCGCCGGCCAGGGCGCGGCCGCCCGGACTGCGTTCGGACTCCTCCACCTTGCACAGGCGCGAAGAATGGCCCGTGCCGCGATGGTCGGGGATCAGGAATTCAAAGCCGGGAAAGCCGCGGCGCAGGGTGGGCAGCAAGTTGTAGAACGAAGCGCCCGATTCGCCGGGGCCGCCCGCCACCAGCCACAGCGTGCCCCTGGCGGCTTGGCCGGCAGGCACGTCAGCGGCAATCTTGCGCACGAATACGTGCATGGCATCGTTGTCGCCGATGGCGCGACCCTGTTCGTCATAGCTGCCGGGCACGTTCAAGCCCGAGCACAGGCTGCCGGGGACGGCCGTGTCGGAGCAGGGCGTGAAAAGCAGGGGGGCTGCCTTGCCGGCCAGCGGCGCGGCCAGCAGGACGGAGAGGATGGCGAGGCGGTACAGAGGGGGCATCGGCTACTTTGGCTGCGGTGGAGAACAGCCGCCAAAGTAGCGTTTTTTACACCAATTGTCCAGATGGAAAGTTTTCCACGTGGATTTATTTGGCCTTGCTGCCACGCAGCAGGCGCAAGCCGTTTGCCACCACCAGCAGGCTGGCGCCCACGTCGGCGAACACGGCCATCCACAAGGTCGCCATGCCGGCCAGCGCCAGGCCGAAGAAGACGGCCTTGATGCCGATGGCAAAGCTGATGTTTTGCACGAGGATGCTGCGCGTGCGCTGGCTCAGGCTGATGAATTCGGGCAATTTGCCCAGTTCATCGTCCATCAGAGCCACGTCGGCCGTCTCGATGGCCGTGTCGCTGCCGGCCGCACCCATGGCGAAGCCGATGTCGGCCTGCGCCAGGGCAGGCGCATCGTTGACGCCGTCGCCGAGCATGGCGACGACGCCAAACTGCTGCTGCAAGGCCTTGATTTCATCGAGCTTGTTTTCCGGCAACAATTCCGCCTTCACCAGGCTGACGCCGACCTCGGCACCGATGCGCTGCGCCGTCAGCAAATTATCGCCCGTCAACATGACGGTGGTCACGCCCAGCGCATTCAGGCGGGCGATGGCGGCCGCGGCCGTCGGGCGCAGCACATCGGCTACGGCGATCACGCCCAGCGCGCCGGCCGGCGTCGCCAGCACCATGGCCGTGTAGGCTTGCTGTTCCAGGCGCGCCAGGATGGCTTGCAGTTCAGGAGTCAGCACCTTGAGTTCCGTCATCAGGCGCGCATTGCCCAGGTAATACGTCTGGCCGTTCATCGTGCCTTGCAGGCCGCGTCCGTTCAGGGCGGCAAACTGGCTGACCGGCAAGTGGCTGCCGGCGGGCGGGCCGGCCTTGACGATGGCGGCGGCCAGCGGGTGCGCGGACTGGGCGTCCAGGCTGGCCGCCAGCAGCAAGACTGCGTCGCGGCTGCTGCCTGTCAGCGCCACCACGTCCGTGACGGCTGGTTTGCCCATGGTCAAGGTTCCCGTCTTGTCGACGGCGATGGCCTTCAGGCGATAGCCGGTCTCGAGGAATTGCCCGCCTTTCACGAGGATGCCGCGCCGCGCAGCCGCCGTCAGGCCGCTGACCACCGTCACCGGCGTGGAAATGACCAGCGCGCACGGGCAGGCGATGACCAGCATCACCAGCGCCTTGTAGACCCAGGCCATGAAGGGCTGGCCCAGCAGCAACGGCGGCACGATGGCCACCAGCACGGCAAATACCACCACGGCCGGCGTGTAATAGCGGGCGAACTGGTCGACGAAGCGCTGCGTGGGCGCCTGCTTGCCCTGCGTTTCCTCGATCACCTTGACGATGCGCGCCAGCGTGCTGTTGCCGCTGTTGGCCGTCACCGTGACATCGAGCACGCCCCGTTCATTGATGGTGCCCGCATACACGACGTCGCCCACGACCTTGTCGACCGGCATGCTTTCGCCCGTGATCGGCGCCTGGTTGACGGACGACTCGCCGTTGGCCACCACGCCATCGAGGGCGATGCGCTCGCCCGGCTTCACGCGCATGGCCGCGCCGATGGCGACCGTGGCCACGGGCACCTGTTGCCAGGCACCGCTGGCATCGGCCACCGTGGCCACGTCGGGCGCCAGCTGCATCAGGCTCTGCACGGCGTTGCGCGCGCGGTTCAAGGACAAGCCTTCGATCAGCTCGGCGATGGCGAACAGGAAGATGACCATGGCCGCTTCCGGCCACTGGCCGATGGCGATGGCGCCGATCACGGCTAGGCTCATCAGGAAATTGATATTCAGGGTGAACGTTTTCAGGGCGATCCAGCCCTTTTTCAGGGTCGGCCAGCCGCCCGTGGCGATCGACAGCAGGGCCAGGGCGATCACCAGCGGCGAACTGTCTTCGTGCGTGGTCCACGCCAGCGCCTCGGCGCCGGCCGCGGCCAGGCCGGACACCACCAGCAAGCCTTTTTGCATGCCGCTCAGGCTGCCTTCGTTCGGGGCGCGCACGATGGCGGCGCCGGCTTCCATCGGCACGGCCTGCATGCCGATGCCGTGCAGGGCTGCTTCCACCGTGGCCAGCGAGGGCAGGGTGTGGTGCACGTCGAGCACGCGGTTCATCAGGTTGAAATCGAGGCCGACGACGCCGGCCATGCCGCCCAGCTTGTTGCGGATCAGGCGTTCTTCCGTCGGGCAATCCATGTTCGCGATGCGGTATTTGGCCGTGTGCGCGCCATCAATAGCTGTGCTGGGCAAGGCGGGCGCGGCCTGGGCTGAGGGTGTTGCCGAACAGGCATGCTGATGCGAGCAGCAGCTTGCGCCGGCAGCCTGCGGTACAGGGGCAGGCCCGTGGCCGTGAGCGTGGTCGTGACTATGAGCATCGTCGTGAGCGTGTGTATCGTGCGGCATCGCAGCGTCCTTCCGGTTTCGTGTATGCTTCCATTAGAAACCCTGTAGCCGCTACAGGGTCAAGCGGAATTTGCAGATTGGAATGAAAAGGGGATGCCATGCGTATCGGAGAACTAGCCAAACGGACAGATTGTGACGTGGAAACCGTGCGTTACTATGAAAAGGCGGGCTTGCTGCAGGAGCCCGGCCGCAACAGCGCCGGCTATCGCGAATACAGGGAAGAGCACCAGGAGCGGCTGCAATTCATCCGCCATTGCCGCTCGCTGCAGATCGGCCTGACCGATATCCGCGCCTTGCTGGAATTTAAGAACAATCCGGCCGAAGGTTGCCAGAGCGTTAATGAATTGCTCGACCACCATATACTGCGCATCGCCGAGCAGATGGCCAATTTGCAAACCTTGCAGCAGCAACTGGTGACCCTGCGCCACCAGTGCGACCAGCCGCAGCCGTCGCAAGACTGCGCCATCCTGCAAAACCTGTCCGAGGCGGCCAGCGGCCACGACTGTGCCTGCCATACCGACCTCCATTGATTCCTTTATCGACCCTCTTGATTCATGCCGAAACTGTTATCCAAAAGTACACTGCTGACCTTGTCCCTGTTGTCGCCGCTGTCCCAGGCCGCCGATGCCGTTCCCGCAACCGGCCACTACCTGACCTTGTACGCCGTGCCCGGCGTGCCGCAAAACGATGATCCGTATACCTGGAGCACGGCCGGCGGCAAGCAGCTGAGCAAAGGCGTGACGAAGGCCGATGGACGCGCCTATGTCAGGGCAGAGGAGGGCGAAGAAAACTATATCCTGAAAACAGTGAGCATGCGCTGGCAGTTGAAGGTCCCGGCGCAATGCTGGCAGGGCGCGCCGGAGGCTTTCCTCGACTGTGTGCAACTGGCGAAAACCACGAGCCGCTATGACGAAGAGCAGGATGCGCTCAAGCTGGCCGAGCAGCAGAAGGAAGTGAAGATGCAGGCGAAGATCGCCGCCTATGCGGTGGCGGCGCGGGCCAACGACGATGAACTGGCCTGGCTGGGCCGCCTGCCTGCCAGCTGGACCCTGGAAGGCTATGGCAAGCGCCTGCTGGGCATCGGCGACAAGGTGGCCCGTTACATCGCCGACGAATTCAAGGAGGGCGTCCCCGACGTGCGCCAGTTCGTCTGTCGCACCCCCGATGACTATGGCCCCGTGCCGGACCAGACAGCCGTCGCCGCCTGGATGGCGGCGCCGCGCGACGTGCGCAAGGTGCGGGCCGGCCCCGCCTGGGATGCGCTGGTGGCTGCAGGCGAGAAGGGCAACTGGATGGCCCGTCTGGAACTGTATTACGCGCTGGCCGGCGGCAAGGTCGGCGATTTGAGCCTGCTGGAACAGTACCGCATCGTGCAGTTGATGGAATGGCTGCACAAGAAGAAGGTCGGCGGCCTGTACAGTTTCTTCAGTGCCGGCGCGCCTGTCGCTCCCGGCCCCGGCAACAGCGGCACCTGGCGCAGGCAGGACCAGATCTATCTGTATGCCGCCATGCTGGGCGATTACCATGAGCAAAACAGCATGGGCAAGGTCTTGCAGCGGGAGGCCGATCCCGCGCTGGTGGCGGCGGGCCAGAAAATGCAGGCTTGCGCGGCGGCGGTACTGCCGCCGCGCTAAGGCGGCAGCAGCGTCCGCGCCGCATCACCGAGGCGGAAGGCGTCGACCACCTTCAGCATGTCGCGAGCCTGATCCTGCATGTTTTGCGCGGCGGCGGCCGATTGTTCGACCAGCGCGGCATTGCGCTGGGTCAGTTCATCCATGTCGGTGATGGCACTGTTGACTTGCTCGATGCCCTGGCTCTGGCGTTCGCTGGCCGCCGTGATGTCGTTCATGATCGCCGTCACCTGCTGCACGGCGGCGACGATCTCGCCCATGGTGCGCCCGGCGCTGTCGGCCAGCCGGCTGCCCGTTTCTATCCTGTCCACCGAATCCTCGATCAGCTGCTTGATTTCGCGCGCCGCCGTGGCCGAACGCTGCGCCAGGCCGCGCACCTCGGTGGCGACGACGGCGAAGCCGCGACCCTGTTCCCCCGCGCGGGCCGCTTCCACGGCCGCGTTCAGGGCCAGGATATTCGTCTGGAACGCGATGCCGTCGATGACGGCGATGATATCGACGATGCGGCCGGAACTGGCCTTGATCGAGCCCATCGTCTCGACCACCTGGCCCACCACGCGACCGCCTTCCAGCGCCACGTTCGACGTCGACAGCACCATCTGGTTGGCCTGGTGCGCATGGCTGGCGTTTTCGCGCACGGTGCCGGTCAAGGCATGCATGGACGATGCCGTTTCTTGCAGCGATTGCGCTTGCGACTCGGTGCGGGCCGACAAATCCGCATTGCCCAGGGCGATTTCACCGGCTTCCACGGTGATGGTGGCGCCGGCCTGGCGTATATCGCCCAGCAAGGTGTTCCAGTTGTTCAAGACGGTGGCCAGCGCCCGCGACAGCTTGCCCACTTCATCGTCGCTGCGCACCTCGATGCGCGTCGTCAGGTCGCCGGCGGCCAGGCATACGGCGGCGCGGCAGGCTTCGGCGATGGGGCGCAGCACGGAGCGCGCGACCGAGGTCGCGATCAGTGCCAGCACGGCAAAGCCCAGCGCCATCGTGCCGAGCTGCAGCCAGGCGGCGCGCTGGCCCGCGCTCCGGGTATCCTGCAGCGCGTCGGCGGTGCGCCTGTCCAGGTTCAGCAGCACCTGGCGCAACTGGGTCCGCACTTGCTGGTAGTGCGTGGCGGCATTCTGCATGGCGGCCACGCCCGTATTCGGATCCATCGAGGCCAGGTCCAGCGCCTGCGCCACGCTGGACCGGTAGCGTTCGACGGCCGGCAAGGCCTGGGCCGCTTCCGTGGCGGCGCCTGGATACGTCTTCAACTGTGTCAAGCCTTGCGCGATGGCGTTCAGCTGCCCGTCCGTGTGCGCGCCGAATTGCTTGAATTGCGCTTCCGACAGGCTGGCGGCGATGGCGATCCGCGCATACGCGTCCGCATGCACCTGGCTCAGGGCAATAACCTGCTTGTTAGCAAGGCGTTCGGCGGCCAGCGTGACATCCTTCAAGCCGCGCATGCGCTGCTCGTTTTGCTGCATGCCGACATAGGACAAGGCTCCCATGGCCAGCAGGCAAGCCAGCGCGGCCAGCGGCACGATCAGCATCTTGTGCGCGATTTTCACGGCTGGCCCCTGTGGACTGCCATCCCGGCACCGGCGGCGCGGCGGCCGGCTACAGGTAGATGCCGCCGCAAACGACGGTCTCGTCGAGCTTTTCGCAATACATCACCTTCGGTTCGATCTTCTTGTTTTCCGGATTCGTGAATTTATATTCCTGCCAGAAGCTGCCCTTGCTCCTGGCCAGGTCGACGCGCTCCTTGACGAAGGCCTTGCCGTCGATATCCTTCAACTCGATCAAGTTCTTGCCCACCATTTTCGGATTGGCGCCATGCGCGACGACCGTGCCGTCGAGCTTGTAGACGACCAGATACAGGTCGTGCAGGATGAATTGCGGCGACTTGGCCGTGATATCGCCATACGCCCTGGCATCGCCGGCGCTCTTGATATGGGCCACGCCTTTCTTGACCATGGCTTCGGCATCGGCGCGCGTGGCGCCGCCCTCGGCAGCGCTGGCGGCCAGTGGCGGCGTGCCGAAGGCGACGGCGAGCGACAGGCAAATGGCAGGGGCAAGCTTGGACATGACGGTCTCCTTCTCATGGCGGCAGGCGGCGGCCGGTGGGAAACCGGCGCGCCGGGGGCGCTTATCGGAGCGCCGACGTCGCATACTAGCGCGATGCCGGCACGCATGTGCTCAGCAGTAAAAAATATTTATTGCGAGCATTTTTGCAACGCCGCGTGCACATGGCCGCGATCGCGGTTTCAGAGGGGAAGGGAGGCGACCGGCTATCGCCACGCTAGTGTGGCGCGCGCACCGCGTGCGGGCGCCGCGTCCGCGCGCCACCTCACCAGTCGGCAGGGTCTTCCGCCGCCGCGCGGGCCAGGTCATCGCGCCAGTCTTCGCGCGCCAGCCGATAGATATCGGCGAAGAAGGCGCGCGGATCGTCCATCTCGTCCCACAAGGCGGGCAGGGCGTGCGTGCTTTCGGGGTCATGTTCGAGGATGGCCTGGAAATCGTAGCCGGGCTCTTGCAGGGCCCGCGCCAGCACGTCCAGCAGCGCATGGCGGTGGCGGTAGCTGAGCTCCTTGTACTGGCCCGTGATGTCGCGCCGTATCAGCGCCGCGCGCTGGGCCGGATCGTTCATGTCGTGGGTCTCCAGTTCCACGCCCAGGGTTTCTTCGCGGTCATACACGTCGAAGGGGCCGAGGAAATGGTGGAGCGTGGGGGCGTACAGGGCGTCGCTCCAGGGGCCGCGCAATCCCTTGTGTTTTGGCATCAGGCTACTCCGCTCACGCGCATTCGGGCAGGGTCCAGCCCTCGTACCCCATGTCGGTCGGATAGATGGCGCGGTTCTGGCCCCAGCGGGCATGGTCGAGGATGCCGTCTTCATGCATGTCGAGCACCCATTCCGTACTTTCCAGCAAGGTACCATCCTTGTGATACACGCGGAAGAAGGTGGACGTGCTGAATGCGCGCACGATGTTCTGCGGCACGCCGCCGCCATAGTGGGGCACGAAGGTCTTGATCACGCAGTTGCCGCTGGCGTTCCATTGCTGCGCGTACACCGTCGCATTGCGGGCCGCCGCCACCTTGATGAAGAGCCAGCCTGCCAGCAGGATGAGGAACAGGATGGCGGCGGCAATCAGGCCGGTCTTTTTGAGTAGCTGCATGGGGTCGTCGCGTAGCCGAAAACAAAGTTGCCGCATTGTATGTCAAGAGGGAGAATACTTGCTGTACAGCACGCACAGCAAGTAGGTTCCCGCAGACTAAGCCTGCCTGGCCAGCGCCGCGTGCAGGGCGTTGGCCATTGCCAGGTGATGTTGCAATGCCGGCAAGGTCTTCGCCGCGAAGGCCTTGATGGCGGGATCGCTGGCCTTCTGGCTCGCTTCCGTAAACAGCTTGACGGCGTCCTGGTGCGCCGCCACGCCGATGCTGGCCGCATATTCCGTGTCGAACGGCTTGCCGTCCAGACGGCTCAGCCTGGCGATCTGCGCCTTGTGCTTCGCGCCCGGCTCGTCGCTGACCTCGATCTGCCTGCTGCTGGCCAACTGTTTCAATTCCTCGGCCACCTTCGTGTGATCGGCGACCATGGCGTCGGCGAATTTCTTCACTTCCGCATTACTGCTCTTGCTTTGCGCTACTTTACTAGCGGCAATTTCCGTGCTGCCCGCGTCAGCTGCCTTGCTGAGGAACTGCCTGTCGTACGCGCCCGGGGCAGCGGCGGCGATGCTGTTGATGGCGATGCCGCTCAGCAGCGCCACGGCGGCGCCGATGGCCACGCTCTTCAGGGTGGGCGCGCGGGAACTGGTGGTAGAGATACGCATGGGATATCCTTTTCGTAGTGGTGTTTTCTGCAAGCTGGCGACAATGTTAAGCCCGCAGCCTGCGCACACCCATAGGACGCGCACGGTCCTTCCCGTAGGACTACTCCTGTTCGCTAGCGCACAATTGGACTTGTTTAAGAGCAAACATGGCGGCGATGCCGGCATCCTGGCGCCAGGCCGGCATGCCGATATCGAGCCACTGCGCCATCGCTTCCAGGTGCGATGGCTCCGAGACGCTGTGTTCGAGTTCGTCGAGCACCGTGTCGCGGTCGATGTACAGGCTGTCCAGCCAGGCGTCGAACGAGGGCGCCAGTTCGATGAAACCGTGGGCGCGGCGCCCCGTCCAGCCCGGCAATTCCTGCACATAGCCCATGACGCGGCCGCCGCCTTCCGCCGTCAAGTCCAGAAAGACCATGGAATTGCCGCCATCGCGGGCGAACGGCAGGATTTGCGCCGGCATCGACATGTGCTTGCGCGCCGCGCGGATCTCGCCAACCAGGGTTTCATCGCAGAAATCGCCCTCGTCAGCGCTGAAAAAGGTGTTGAAGCCCATTTTTTCCACGCCGCCCTCGCCATCGGGCACGTCGCACGTGTAGTCGAAATAGGCGCCGTTGGCCACCTGTAAAAAGGCCAGGAAGGCGGGCGGCAAGGGCGCTTCCAGCAAGGCTTCGATGGCGGCGATCTCTTGCGCCGTGGGCGCCGGCCTGGCGCCGTCGAGCGCCAGGTGGCGGTATTGCGTGTAATAGTTGCTCATTGTTTATCCTTGAATGTGGCGTCCGGCGCGCCATCGTCGCAGCCCGTTTCCACCTTGGCCAGCGCGTCGACGAGGCCGGCGCGCAGCACGGCCATCGAGCGGGCCTTGTCATCGATCTGGGCAATTTTGGTTTCCAGCATGGCGCGCTTGGTGTGCGCATCGAGGGTATTTTCCTGCCATACGGCAATCACTTCGGCGATTTCCTTCAGTGTGAACCCCAGCGCCTTGGCGTGGCCGATCAGTTCGATGCGCCGCAAGGCTTGCGCCGAATATTCCTTGTAGTTATTCGTCATGCCCGGCTGCGGCGCCGCATCGAGCAGTCCCTGGCGCTCGTAAAAGCGCACCGTATCCTTCGTTACGCC
The DNA here is from genome assembly GCF_058798675.1 of Janthinobacterium sp. GW822-FHT07H10. Lineage (NCBI taxonomy): Bacteria > Pseudomonadati > Pseudomonadota > Betaproteobacteria > Burkholderiales > Oxalobacteraceae > Janthinobacterium > Janthinobacterium sp. GW822-FHT07H10. The sequence continues at coordinate 729,978 of NZ_JBXAKS010000002.1, read as the reverse complement.
CGTCAGGCGGGTGATTTCACCAATGCGCATGATTTTTTCGTTGACAGTGGACTAAAGACCACAGTTTACAGTGAAAACACCTTCCATTACGACACTCTTGCCATGACCACCATCAACTATATAAACCAGACCGTGCTGATCACGGGCGCCTCGTCCGGCATCGGCCGCGTCTTCGCGCAAACCCTGGCCGCGCGCGGCGCGCACCTGCTGCTGCTGGCCCGATCCGGCACCGCGCTCGACAGCCTGGCCGCCGAACTTTCCCGGCGCCACGGTATCCGTGCCCATGCCCTCGTGGCCGACCTGAGCTTGCCGGGCGCCGCCCGGGACGCCCATGCGCAGGCCTGCGCGCTGGACATGCCGCCGGACGTGCTGGTCAACAATGCGGGCTTCGCCACGCATGGCCGCTTCGAGAACATCGACCTGGCGCGCCAGGCCAGCGAGGTGACGGTCAATTGCACGGCGCTCATGGAGTTGACGCACTGTGCCTTGCCGCACATGCTGGCCCAAGGGCGGGGCGCCATCATCAACGTGGCGTCAACGGCCGCCCTGCAGCCCGATCCCTATATGGCCGTGTACGGCGCCAGCAAGGCCTTCGTGCTGGCATTTTCGGAAGCGTTGTGGGCGGAAAATCGCCGCCGCGGCGTGCGCGTGCTGGCCCTGTGCCCGGGCGCGACGGATACGGCCTTCTTCGACGTCGTGGCCGCGCCCGAGGCGGCCGTGGGCAGGCGCATGGC
>NZ_JBXAKS010000002.1:0-729234 GCF_058798675.1 Janthinobacterium sp. GW822-FHT07H10 | reverse complement strand
CCGCAGGCCGTCGTCGACGCAGCCTTGCGCGCACTCGACCAGGGCCGCAGCAGCCATGTGGCGGGCCGGCAAAACCGCCTGCTGGCCTGGCTGCCGCGCTTGCTGCCCCGTGAAACCGTGCTGCGCATCGTGGAAAACATGCTCAGGCCAGGCCAGGCTTGAACGCCGGCCGGCCATGCTTCAGTCTAGCTTGCGCGCCACGAAGGCGGCCGTCCGGTAGGGTACGGTGACGACGTCCTGGCCGCGCAAGGCCGGTTCGGCAGCGATCAGCTGGCCGATGTCGTCGTCGATGCGCTGGCGTTCCTGCGGCGGCAGGGCGGCGATGAAGCTGGTCGAGCGCACCCTGTTGAGCAGCACGTCTTCCGCCGCCCCTGTATGCCCGTGGGAAAAATGCGTTTCCTGCAAGGGACTCAATCCCGCATGGGGAAACGCCTGGCGCCAGGCGCCCGTGTAATAGCGGGGCGTATCGCCTTCGGCCCGGTTGACGATGGCGTCCAGCCGCGCCACCCAGGGCACGCTGGCGTCGCGCAGGTTCCACACCAGGCCCAGCCTGCCTCCGGGCTTGAGCACGCGCAGGATCTCGTCGAGCGCTGCCGGCGTGGCAAACCAGTGGAATGCCTGCGCGCAGACGACGGCGTCGACGGACGCGTCGGGCAGGGGAATGGCCGTTGCCGCGCCCGCCAGGGCCGTGACTTGCGGTAGGGCGGCGGATAATTTTGCCAGCATGGCGGGTACGGGCTCGACGGCAATCACCGTGGCACCCGTATCAAGCAGCCGCGGCGTGAACTTGCCCGTGCCGGCGCCCAGGTCCAGCACCGTGACGCCCGGCCGCAGGCCCAGCGCGTCCTTCAGCCAGGCCGACACTTCCGGTGGATAGTCGGGCCGGCCCTTGACGTAGCTGGCGGCCGCCGTGGCGTAGCCGTCGGCGGCCGCGTGATGGATGTTGTCGCTCATGCAATGCTCCCAGGATGGTCATGGCATGAGCATAGCGGATCCGGACGTCAATAGCGCGCATCCCTGGGCTTGCCGCCTTTCGGCCAGTCCTTCACCTTGTCCGGAAAGTCCGGACGCGGCATGTGGGTGAAATACTCGGCCACGTCGACGGCGTCCTGGTCGGACAGGTTGCCTTGCCCCAGCGGAAACTTCTGGCCATGGCCCATCACCATGTTCGCTTTCACGAAGCCGGCCGCCGTGTAGGTGCGGGCCATGCCGGCGCCGATATTGAACGAACGCTCGCCCCACAGCGGTGGAAAGGCCGGCACGCCATTGGCGCCCTGGATGCCTTCGCCATTCGCGCCGTGGCACACGGCACATTGCTCGGCATATACTTTTTTACCATGCACGGGATCGGGCATGAGGTTGCGGTCGATCTTCGCCACGCCGCGTCCCGGCACCTTGTCGTTCGCTTGCGTGGCTCCCTTCATCCAGTCGATATAGGCGACCATGGCCTGCAGCTCGGGGCCGTCGACAGCCAGCGGCTTGCCGTGCATCGAGCGGCGGAAGCAGCCGTTGATGCGCTCGCCCAGGCTGATGACCTTGCCCGCGCGCGGCGCTTCCGAGGGAAAGAAGGCGGAAATGCCGAGGAAGGGCGAACCGTTGGCCACGGTGCCGCCATTCAGGTGGCAACTGCTGCAATTGAGGTCGTTGCCCACGTTGCGCGGCAGGCGCGCGCGCGTTTCCGTCATCAGCTGCATGCCGTAGATCAACTGGCTGGCATTCGGATCGGCCGCCAGGGCGGCGAAGCGGGGCGTGACGAAGCCGCCCGGATCCGGCGCCTTGAGCTTGAGTTCCTTGCGCACCTTGGCGATCTGCGCCGTCGTGACGGGCGCGCCGTGGTTGCCCCACTTGCCGCGCACAAAGGTGAGGATTTCCGCCAGTTCCGCATCCGACAGGCGGTCATACGAAGGCATGCCGAACGAACGCGGCGATTGCTGCGTGACGGCCGACTGCCAGCCGGTCAATGCGATGTGGATGACGGAGGTGGCATCCTTCGACTGCACTGAGTCGTTCTGCGCCAGCGGCGGGAAAATATTCTCGACGCCGCGGCCATCGCGCCGGTGGCAGGTGGCGCAAAACTGCAGGTAGCCGAGGCCGCCGCGCGTGTTGTACAGGGCGTCGTCGCTGGCCGCCACGAAAGGAGCCGGCGCCTTTTGCGTTACTGGCGCGCCCGGTTTGGCCGGCAAGTCATGCAGGTAGTGCGCCAGCGCATCGAGGTCGCCATCGGTGAAATACTGCGTGCTGTGCGTGATGACTTCCGTCATGCTGCCGGCCGCCGTGCCGAAACTGTTGCGGCCCGTTTTCAGCAGGCGCACGATTTCCTCCGGCGTCCATAAGTTGCGCAAGTTCACGGCATGCCAGCCGTCGAAGGTGAAGCCGGACAGGTAATGCTTGCCGCCGCTGCCATCCTGGCCCAGGGCCTTTTCCTGGAAGGCCACGCCGCGCGGCGTGTGGCACGATCCGCAATGGCCGAGGCCCTGGGCGATATAGCTGCCCCGGTTCCACACGGCCGACTTGGCGCTGTCGGGCTTGAACTGCGCGTCGTCGAGGAAGACGGCGTTCCACAAGGACAAGCCCCAGCGCATGCTGAACGGCCACTTCATGTCCGTTTCGCGGTTTTGCTGCGCCACGGGCGCCACGCCGCGCTGCAGATACGCGTACAGGGCCTGCATGTCGTCGGGCGAGATCTTCGCATAGGACGGGTAGGGCATGGCCGGATACAGATTGTGGCCATCCGCCGCCACGCCCTTGCGCATGGCGCGGTCGAACTGCGCGAACGAGTAGCCGCCCAGCCCCATCCTGGCGTCGGGCGTGATATTGGTGCTGTAAATGGTGCCGAAAGGCGTTTTCAGCTCCAGACCGCCGGCCATGGCGGCGCCGTTCGGGCTGGTGTGGCAGGCCACGCAATCGCCCAGGCGCGCGACATATTCGCCGCGCTTGACGAGTTCGGCGGACGGCGCCGCTTGCGCCGCCGCGGCTGGCGGCGCGGCGGCTGTGGCGGAAGTGGCGCACAGCAGGATGCTCGCCAGGAGCAGCAGCGCCTGCATCAGTGCGGATGAAAAGGAAAAACGGTGCGGCGAACCGGGATACAAGGTGGAAGTGGCATTGGCGTTCATGGTGACCCTCTATTATTCGGGCCCAGCATACGCATGCGCCACCATGGCGAAAATTGGGAGTTTCTTTCGGTCGACTAGGTAATCTTGCCTAGTGCATGCCGACGCAAATTACTGTATGGCAATTACGCGCTGCGGCAGGCGGAAGGCGCCGCACACCTTGACCGACTGCCGGTCAAGGTGTGCCCGCATCAGGCCATGTGCGCATAATCGGGAAGCGCCAGGGCATCTGCCTTGGGAGTCAAAAACCTGGCCAGAATTGACTTCACAATTGGAACATTGCTCATGCGCAACATCGCATGGCCAAAGGCGATCCCGGCGCGGGAGTGGGGCGAGGCAAGCCGGGGCGCGAAGGTGGGCACGCTCTGCGCCTGATCGACATAGGGGCGCATGATCGCTTCATACGCGGCAAACGCCTGCACGTGATCGGCGTGGCGTCCCAGTTCCCCTGCCAGGATGTAAGCGCCGCACAGGCTCAGGCTGGTCCCCATGCCGCTGATGGGCGAGGCGCAATAGGCGGCATCGCCGACGAGCGCGATCCTGCCCTTGGACCAGCGCGCCATTTTTACCTGGGAAATCTGGTCGAGATACAGGTCGGGAGTCGCGTCCAGGGCGGCAAGTATGCGCGGCGTTTCCCAGCTCAGCCCGGCAAATTTTTGCTTCAGCAGTGTCTTTTGCTCGGCAAGCGACAGCTTTTCGTAGGCGCTGGGCGGTTCCTGGAACGAGAGCAGGGCGCGGGTGGTCCCCAGATTGTCCGGACGCAAGCATACGCTCAAGCCGCCAGGCGCATTGAACCATCGCATCTGGCGCTCGTCGCCGGGCGCGCGCGCGATGGTGAAGTAGGCCGTGTAGAGGTCGAACGACCGGCGTCTGACTTCGTCTCCGAACACGAGCTTGCGCGTATGCGAGCCCACGCCTTCGGCAGCGATGACGAGGTCGAACCGCTCTTCGCCGCCGTGTTCGAAGCGCACCTCGACGCCGTCGGGCAGCTCCTCGAGCGCAGCGATACTGTCGCCAAAGCGGTAGTTCACCTGCTGACGGCCATGCTCGATCAGCAGCTTGGCCAGTTCCCCGCGCAGGATTTCAAGCTCGGCCACCGGCCCGTTGCCCTCGAACGCCCCGATGCCGATTTCCGCCCTGGTGCGATCATGCTCATCGACAAACCGGATCCCATCCTCATGCGTGCTTTTGGCGCGGATGGCGCTCTCGAGTCCCATCCGCTGCGCTACCACCTTGCCGGCGCCGCGCACGTCGATCGTTTGCCCGCCATCGCGAAACTCGGGCGCGCGTTCGACGACCGTCACCTCCATGCCCTGGTGCGCCAGCCAGAAAGCCAGCGTGGGGCCGGCGACACTTGCACCCGTTATCAGGATTTTTCGCTTGTTCTTCATTTATTCTTCTTTTCTGCTGCCGTTGGCAACGTGGTCTGGTAAACCGTAATCACTTGCTGGAGAAAATGCTCTATCGTCGTGCGCTCGTCCGCGGACAAGGCGCTCAGCACCGCGTCCAGTCCATCGAGCATCGGCGCGATATGCCGGTACGTCTGCGCCACCGATGCCTGCACCGGATGCACGAGCACGCGGCGCTTGTCGTCCTGCTGGCGTTCGCGCGTCACGTGGCCGGCACGCTCCAGGCGGTCGATGACGAGCGTGACGCCGGCCGTCGTGACGGCAAGGCGCGCGGCCAGTTCATTCGGAGCGAGGGGACCGTTGCTGATCAGCTGCTCCATCAACGCCATATCGGTCTGGTTAATGCCGAGCGCGGTGCTCAGGCGCTGCGCCGCTTCGCGCGTCAGGATCGCGATGTCCTGCAGCTGGCGGCCGATGACATCGCCGGCGATGTGCATGCCGCGCGGGTCTTCGGGGGCGAATGATTCAATTGTTGCTTGCTGGTCATGCATGGTTTACCTCGAGTTCTGATTTTGCGGCAGTGGGAAAAAATAAGGTCACGCCCATAAAGGCGACAAGTATGACGGCCTGGATCGCCAGCGCGGCGCTCAAAGCCCGGCCTGGCGTCACGGCGGGATGCGCGGCAAAGAATGCGCCGCTGAACACGGCCACGCCGATCGAGGCGGCAATCGATTGCACGGCAGACAGAACGCGGGAACCCGAGCCTATCTGCCTGTCATCCAGGGACGCAAGGATGATGCTGAAGAGGGCGGCAATCACCAGGCCGGCGCCGATACCGCAGACCAGCATGCCTGGCACTACATGCCATGCGGAAAAGGCCGCCGTATTGCCCAGTTCATATTGCAGCAGCGCCACGCCGGCAAGCTGGACGCCGGCGCCCAGTTGCAGCACCCTGCGTCCGAAACGCGCCGCCAGGACGGCGCCGCTCAAGGTGGCGCCGCATGCCGTGCCGATAGCGAATGGCAGATTGGCAATACTTGCTTCGCCCGCCGTCAATCCATGTCCGATCTGCAGAAACAGCGTCAGCACCAGCTGCATGCCGACGAGCGAACAAAAGAACAGGGCAATGCCGGCCAGCCCGGCCGTGTACGCAGGCCGCTGGAAAATCGACGTCATGATCAGCGGCGCCTGCCCGGCGCGCACCACCGACGACTGCCGCAGGCCAAACAGGCCGAAGCCCAGCGCGGCCAGCACGATGCAAGGCCAGCCCCAGCCCGGCCAGGCGCCAGCCTCGCCCAGCGGCAAGACCAGCAGCACCGAGGACAGCACCAGCAGGGTGGCGCCGGCGACGTCGATGTTGACCGAGCGGTCACCCGGACGATGCGGCAAGTAACGCCATGCCACGAGGAAGCAGGCAATGCCTACCGGAATATTAATCAGGAACACGGCTCGCCAGCCCAGGCCGAACAGGTTCAGTTCAAGCAGCATCCCGCCAAGCACGGGGCCGAGTATGCCCGCCAGGCCCAGGATGGGACCGAAGATGCCGAACACCTTGGCCAGATCCGGACCGCTGTAGTTTTCACGCAGCAAGCCCAGGCCTTGCGGCAACAGCATGGCGCCGGCCAGTCCCTGGAGCAGGCGAAAGGCGATCAGCATGGCGATGGTCGGCGCCACGGCGCAAAAGAGCGAGGCGACGGTAAACGCGGCCAGGCCGGTGAGAAACATGTTGCGCCGGCCGAAGCGGTCGCCGAGGCGCCCGCCGAGCACCAGTCCGGCGCCCAGGGCGAGCGCATAAGCGCCAATGACCCATTGCATCTGGGCCGGGCTGGCGCCAAGCGAACTGATCAATGCAGGTCCACCGACATTGACGATGGTTGAGGCGGCAAGGTCCATGATCTCGGCAACGATCATGGCAAGTAAAATCGGCCAGCGAGGCAGTGGAACGGTAGGCATTCTAATTAATAGCTAATTTAGTTAGTGATAAAGTTAGACGATATAGGGGATCGCGCTCCTTGTCAACAGCGGCAGGGCGGCCAGGCGGCGCATCAAGCCCGCTTTCCGCATCACTACGCGACAAATCCCAGGATGCGCTCGCGCAGCCAGCGGTGGCCCGGGTCCAGGTGCAGGCGTTCGTGCCAGACCATGGCCATCTCGTAGTCGGGCAGGCTGATGGGCGGCTCCCACGTGCGCAGTGCGCCCAGCGCGTTCTTCAGCAGCCGCGACGGCAACAAGGCCACCATGTCGGACGCTGCCAGCAAGGGCGGGACGATGAGGAAATGCGGCACGGACAACACCACCTTGCGCTGCTGGCCCAGTTGCTGCAGGGCCGTGTCGACAGCCGTGCGGAAGCCGCCGCCGTTGGGCGAGACGACGATGAATTCCAGCGCGCAAAATCGCTCGAGGTCGGGCGGGGCCTGCAGCAGCGGGTGGTCGTGGCGGCCCGCCAGCACATAGTGTTCCGTAAATAGGGTGCGGTGGCGCAAGCCGGGCGGCGCTTCTTCCTGCGCCAGAAAGCCCAGGTCGACCTGGCCGCTTTCCAGCTCCTGCGCCATGCGCGCCGGCACGGCTTCGAACACGGCCATGCGCGACAGCGGCGCCTGCGCGCGCAGCGATGGCAGCATGGGCAGCAGGATCGCATATTCGGTGGCGTCGGCCGCCGCCAGGTTCCAGCGCACCTCGGCCGTGGCCGGGTCGAACGCCTGTTCCGGCTGCAAGACTTGCTCCAGCTGGGCCAGCACGGCTTGCAAGGGCGCGAACAGGGCCAGCGCCCGCGCCGTGGGTAGCATGCCGCGCGGTCCCGGCAACAGCAGCGGATCGTCGAAGGCGGCGCGCAGCTTGCCCAGCTGCACGCTGACGGAAGGCTGGCTCAGGTGCAGCCGCGCGGCCGCCCGCGTGACGTTGCGTTCGATCAAGAGCGCTTCCAGGGTCAGCAGCAGATTCAAGTCCAGCTTGCGCAGATTGTTCACGACTATACCTCGTATATTAACTATTCATTTCCAGAATGATAGCGCAAGCCCTACAGTTGTTCCTGCGACCTACACTTTTAAACCATTACAGGAGCAATCTGATGCAACTCCATGAATATACAAGCTTTGATGGCCTTGGGCTGGCCCGGCTGCTGCGCGACGGCGAAGTCAGCGCGGCGCAATTGCACGACGCTGCCATGCGCGCCTGCGCCGCCGTCAACCCGCACATCAACGCCGTGGTCGGGCTGTGGCCGGCCGACCTTGCCGGCATCGACAAGGCCGCGCCGTTCGCCGGCGTGCCCTTCCTGATCAAGGATGTGGCCGTCACCATGGCGGGCCAGGCCAGCGAGGCGGGCAGCCGTTTGGGCGCCGGCCATGTCGCGGCCGCCGATTCGCACCTGATGGCGCAGTTCCGCCAGGCTGGCCTGGCCACCTTTGGCCGCACGGGCACGCCGGAAATGGCGTTTGCCACCACCACCGAACCGGTCCTGTATGGCGCCACGCGCAATCCGTGGAACCTGGCCCTGAGCGCGGGCGGCTCCAGCGGTGGCGCGGCGGCGGCCGTGGCGGCCGGCATCGTGCCGCTGGCCCATGCGACGGATGCGGCCGGTTCCATCCGCGTGCCGGCCGCCTCGACAGGACTGTTCGGCCTGAAGCCGAGCCGTGGCAGGGTCTCGAACGGCCCGGCCATGGACGAGATCTTCAGCGGCCTGGGCGTGCAGCTGGGCGTGAGCCGCACCGTGCGCGACAGCGCCGCCTTGCTCGATGGTGTGCAGGGAAGCATGCCGGGCGAGCCGTACGTGACGGGCGCGCCCCACCTCACCTGGCTGTCGCAGGTCAGCGTGGCCCCGGGCAAGTTGCGCATCGGCGTACAGCGCGCGGCCAGCAATGGCGCGCAACCCGTGCCCGCCGTGGACGCCGCGCTGGACGAGACCATGCGCCTGCTCGAAGGGCTGGGCCACCATGTGGAACAGGTGACGCCGCCGCTGGGCGTGTCGTGGGAAGCGTTCGTACAGGCGAATGCGCGTATCTGGTGCGCCAACCTGGTGCCGTGGATCGATGGCCTGGCGCAGGAAAGCGGGCGCAGCGTATCGCTGGAGACACTGGAAGCAGCCACCCTGGCGTGCTACCGCTATGGCAAGACAGTCTCTGCCGTCGAATTCGTTGCCGCACTCGACGTGCGCAACACGGTCACGCGCCACGCGGGCGCCTTCTTCACGGAATATGACGTGCTGCTGACGCCCACCATGCCGGACTTGCCGTGGCAGCTGGGCCGCTATGGGGAAAATGAAGGCACGTTGGACGGCCTGGGCTGGACGGCGCGCCTGTTCGAACATTCGCCGTACACGCCACTGGCGAACGTGGCGGACTTGCCGGCCATGTCCGTGCCGCTGGCGATGTCAGCCGACGGCTTACCGATCGGCATGCAGTTCATGGCGGGTTACGCCCAGGATGGCGTGCTGCTGCGCCTTGCCGGGCAGCTGGAGCGGGCGGCGCCATGGGTGCAAAGGCGGCCGCCCGTGTGGGCTGGCAGAGAATAACGTTGATTACAGGGCCGCCAGGCGCGCCGCGCCACGGCTTTCCTGGCGAGCGCGCACACGCTCCCACAGGCGGTCATGGAAGGGCAGGACGATGACGTTGCAGATGGGCTCGACCACGGCCAGCAAGCCGCCGAAGGCCATCGAACCCGTGGCCCAGTACATGACGCCGAAGGCGACGCTCATGTGCAAGCAGGTCTGGCTGACCTTTTCACCGGCCAGCACGGCAAAGCCGAGGCGGCTGGCGGCGTAGCGGCGGCGGATCGCATGCCAGGCCTTTTCATGCCAGGGCAGCAGGGCCACATTGATGACGGGTTCGATAATCGCCGCCAGGCCACCGAGAGCCAGCGAACCCGTCAGCAAGTAGGCGAGACCGAAGGCGATCGACATGTGCGTGAGAACCTGGCTGAATGTTTTGATCGCTGTAAACAAGGGACGCTCCTTTTCTGTTGAATTCGCTTATCCTTGAAGTAGATAGTAACGATTCTCATTTACAAAAGAAAGTAAAATATTTCAATCGAGTTGATCATTGAAAACTATCGTAAAATAAGAATTCATTATATTTTTCAATATTCTTTCAATTTGGCCCTGTTGGCCCGCTTGCCCGGCCAGCCACTCGCTAGACCTTGTTAGGCCAGTAGTTCTGGTGAATGCGGAGAAGCGAATGAATACCCTGTTTGATGACATCCTGACCACGGTCCAGCCCTGGTCGCAGCAAGTGATTGCCGAATGGCGCGATATGTTTCCATCGCAGCACGGCGCCAGCCTCGAAGCTTTCGTCGTGCGCGAGTACCGGCGGCGCGATGCGCGCATCGACATGCGGACGGTCGTGGGCCAGTCGGAACACTATGCGGGACAATCCTGGCGCGAGGCGGCGCTGGCGCCGCAGTACCGGCAGGACAAGATGCGCGGCGTCTTTGAGCTGTATGAAAGCCATCCCGACTACTATTTCAATGGCGACCTCGATAACGGCATCATGCTCAGCTCCATCGATGGCACGCACTGGTTTACAGATGGCGGCGGGAGTCACCGCACGGTGCTGGCCAGGTTCGCCTGCGACCGCATTGCGCGCCAGACGGGCCGGTATCCGCTCGTGCGCGGCGTGTCGACCTGCCATTACCAGGCGGATATGCAGGCCTGGGACCTGTTTTGCCAGCTAAGCCAGTTAAGCGAGCGCCATGCGGAGGTGATTTTCATACGCGTCGCGCGGGAAGAACTGCCTCCACGTCTAGTGCCTGGCGGCACCGACATCACGTGGCGGCTGCGGTTCTTTGTGGTGGACCGGCGTTTTGGCGGTGTTCCCCGCGCCGAGCACATCGACGCGGCGCGGTTTTGCGCGTATGCGCGGCACGTGCTGGCCCATGACGGCAAGCCGAGCTGGCGCGACCGTGTGCTGCACTGGCGGATTGGCGACCGGGACCGGCTGGTGTACCAGTCCGGGGCTTGAACGCGCCACACTATATATAAAGCGGCAGGCCGGAGGAGGGGAGTCCTTCTCCGGCCTGCCTGGCGCCTTATGGCAAGGTTTTCAGCACATTCTTCGTCGGCACGGAGAAGTTATAGTTGTCGTGGCGGTCCCAGTTGATCGACCACGTCATCACGCCGCGGAAGTCCGGATACGCCTGCAAGGGCTTGATGGTGCCGCAGTTGAGCAGGCGCGTCAGGCAATTGAGGGCGTTGCTGACGTCGGCGTTGGTGGTAAAACCCGAGCCGGCCGAGCTGCGGCCCGACGGCACACCGAAGCCCACCTGGTCAGGACGCAAGCCGGCGAAGGTGTTGCTGCCATAATTAAAGCCTTCGATCAGCATGCGCGCCGTGGCCACCAGCTGGTCCGCCGAGCCGGCCTTGATGGCGCCCGTGGCGTATGGCGTGTAGATGTCGCCATTGTTGTAGTACTGCGGGTGCAGCACCGTCAGCTCGGAGCGCAATGCATTGATGATGGGAATATAGGCGCCCCAGATGCTGCCGTAGCTCGTATAGCCGCCTTCCACGTACACCCATTCGGGCGCCATTGACAGGTAAAAACTGTTGCCGACCTTGGCTTTCAGGTTTTTCACGGCAATCGGCAGATAGGTCTGGATGGCCGCGCCTTGCGCCACCCCGTTTTCCAGGTCCAGGTCGATGCCGTCGAAGCCATATTTCGTGATGATGGCGTACAGGCTGTTGGTGAAGTTGGTGGCTTCGGCCGTGTTGCCGACGGAAACGGAGCCATTTTGCCCGCCCAGCGACAGGATGACTTTCTTGCCTTTCGCCCGCTTGGCGGCCACGTCGGCGATGAATTGCGCTTCCGTGCCGGCGCCCGGGTCGATGGTCAGGCTGACATTGCCGCCGCCCGCATTGTCGCCGAACGAGACGACGATCACATCCCAGTCGTCGCTGACCTGGCTGATCGGGTAGGTGGCGCCGCTCGGATTGGTGAAATTGTGCCAGTAGCCGATCAGCGCGTGCTTCGCCAGGCCGGTGGGCGTTGGAGTCGGGGTAGGCGTTGGGGTTGGCGTTGGGGTTGGGGTTGGCGTTGGCGTTGGAGTCGGTGTGGGCGTCGGCGTTGGCGTTGGAGTCGGAGTAGGTGTCGGAGTAGGCGTTGGTGTGGGAGTCGGGGTTGGCGTTGGCGTGCCGCATTCGCCCACTGCCGTCCACGGCTGGCCGCTGCCGGCGCCGCCGCTGCTGGTGGAAGGATTGTTGCCTTGTGTCCACCAATTGGCGTTGTAATTGACATTGTTGTAGCTGGCCTTGCCGCCGCCGTTGTAGGCGGTGCTGCTGTTCCACGGCGTGTAGCAGGCGACGGCTTCCGTCGTGCCGGCCAGCAGCTGGCTGGCGCCCGCGGCGGATCCTTCGCTGCCGCCGCCGCACGCGGCCAAAGTGCCCCCGAAGAGGGTAACGATGAGGGTATTCATGACTGTCCGGTTCACTTGCATCTCCTTGTGTGTTTTTTATCATGGCGGTCCGGTTCATCACCGTCCGATTTTCCAGAGTGCAAGCATTACAGGTGGTAGTCAACTGGTTTTATTCTTTGCGCAAGATAACAATACCAGTTGCGGCATCGTCCCATAGGCTGGGCAATCCGGACCATACCAGTGCTGGTTTTCCGAACCGCTGGTATGGTGACTGGATGGGCGCCAGCGGCGCGGCTTGACGCGGTGCCGGGAGCAGGGCGGGGAAGGGAAGACGATGCCGGACGGCAGCGCGTGCGATGGCCAGGGGCCAGGCTGGCTGGTGCAGGCGGACAAATCAGCAGCGATGGCAAGCGCGATGCTCGCGCGCAAGCAGGGCTGGGACAAGGTCATATGTTAAGACTTTTCATTCATAATACTCTGCAAGGCATTGATTTCATGCATATCGCGCTCATGGACGGCAATCTGACACGCGACAGCGTGGCGCCAAGGCAAGGGCCTTGTGCATGCGGTGCTGGCCTGCTGTTACCTGTTTGTATCGGGCTGATACGTACGCGGCTCCATGGCTTGTTATAACGTCGCAAATGGACCCGACATTGATTATCTTGGCCATCGCCGCAAGGGGATGGCCCTTGAGCAGGTGGAGACGCGCAGATGGATAAGCTGGCACTCGAATTGTTTTTGGCGGAATCGACGGCCGTGGCCGTGGTGGGGGAATTTGACGCGCTCGGCAGCATGGCCAGCGCACTGAACAAGCGGCACAAGGTGCGCCAGACCGATCTGCTCGATCTCTTTGAACTGGCCCAGGCCCAGGGGCCGAATACATTCGAGCGCGCCATCCTCGTGTTTTACCTGATGATCCTGGGCGGCGGCGCCTATGATGACCCCATGAATATCATCCAGGCAGCCGACCTGAAAACCCTGAGAATCAAACCCCATTGGGACGCCAGCGGCTTGCACAATTTCGATACGGTCTGCATCTGGGAACCGATGAATTTGTGGGCTGGCTGGGCCAATGAAAATCAAAGCAACAACAACACGACTATCGACCCGCACATGCTGAATTTTTTTCAGAATTGCAAGGTCGTATTTACCGATATCACGCCGCAGAAGACCAATACGACGCCGAACATGACGCTGGCCAACCATTTTTTGCCGGATGCGACGGCAAAGACATCGTGGACCTACGGTGGCGTTGCCAAGCGCGAACGACGTTATTCGGCACATAGCGACATGCTGGTCAGGCAACAACAGCATATTCAATATGAACTGGATAACTTCCAGCACCTTGCCAAGCCCAACACGGACAGTTCGCTGGCTGCGCAGGAGCTGCAACGCTACATGGATAATATCGGCATCCTCGAATCGCAAAGCACGACGGCCGGCACCCAGCACTACATTGAATTACTCGATTCGCTGACGGCCAGGAACCTCGCCAATCTGGATTTCTACAACAAGATCGATGGCGCCAGGCAGCGTTGGATCAGCAACCGGGCAAAACTACGCGTCATCATCGACGACTGGACCCAGGACTTGCGCAACGGCGTCATTACCGGCGGCATGTTTTACAAGCCGCAGGCAAAGGGCATACCCAATCCCAAGAAGAGCAAAGCATTTCACTAGCGCGGATGCAGACCGACGCTTGAGCCTAGCATACGCGTGAGCGTTGCCGGCAGCCGAGTCCAAAGCAGGCAGGCGAGTCGAAACATCACAAAATCGCCTATCCAATTGAAGATCGAGCAATCGTGGATGCCCGCCGATGCGGGGCCGCGCCGGTGTACCTCGATGTTCGACAGGCAGCTGTGTCGCGGTCGATGGCGCCAAGGCCAAGGCGGACGCGCTGGCGGGCGTGATCGCTGAGAAAGGTCCGCTGGCAAAATGAGCGCAGTAGACCCGTTCCTGTTCATTTCGTTGTCAGGTCTTCTGTTGCAGGACTGGGGTGCCCGCGCAAATCGAATCCCTCGTGGAAGCGCTGGAGGCCGCATAACGGCCCGTCGCAGGCCGCTGCGCAAGGCAAACAGACAATTCCGCAAGCGCAAGAAGAAATGGACAAAGCCCGCAGATTGCGGGCTTTGTTACAAAATGTAACGTGATAAATAATTTATTTGATAGAATCGAATTTCTGTTTTTGCATGGTCGAGAATGATATGAGTCCACATCAAAGCTTTATCGCAACTGGCATCGTCCTGATAGTCGTCTGCATTGTCCTGTCCGCCTGGGCCTTCAGGTGCGAAATACGCAAGAATAATAAGCGCGAACGCTGCAAGTGCTGTAATCGGCCGCTCTAGCAGTAATCAAAGGGCGATCTGCAGCTGGTCGAAGTCATCGCGCCGCAAGCCAGTTATTTGGGGCTCTTTTTTTGGCAGGCGCACGGCCAGTTCGATGACGTCCGCACGCACAATGCCACAATGCCTAGGCGATCTCCAAGGGCTGTCATGTTCATCGCCAGCAAATGTCCGGCTTGTTCCATTTGGCGCAAGCGCATGTATTCGGGACTCCACTAGGGCACGCGCTGTTTGCCGCTGAGCCAGTCGCGCACTGTGCGCTCGTCGCGGCGCAGTGCGCACCATATCAGCCAAGGGAAGGTCCATGACGAAGTGCGCAAGCCCGGTGGGGTTGCCGTGTCGCAGATTGGGAATCTCATTTGTTATTTTTGATTATGATGGATCGAAGACCATAAATCGGTATTGCGATTTCCATCTCGAGGAGAACGGGGATTCTTCAGGTTCGCACAATACTTCGCATAATTTATATTATGTCAAATTGATGATGGAGGTTAGCGGCCCTTCGTTCCCGGTGACGAGTTCCCACATTACTTCCACCTGGCGCACGGCACTTTGACTGGCCGCAAGCTGTTCGCTCAATTGCCCTGTTGCCTGTTCGTCGTACAGCGATTTTTCAGCCGGTCAGAACGCAGCAGCCAACGGGCACCCGTTGATTTGAGCGTATCGTTTCTCCCTGCGTTGCATCGTGGCTTGCCGCTACGGCCGCAACTTTGCTTGCAACTGTAGTCGCTGTCGCTCTAGGTGTCGGTGCTTCTGGTCTTCACCCTGACGTTCCGGGAATTCGCTGCCTGTTGCTGCAAGCCGTGATGCGCAAGGTTTTCTGCTGGCAGCCGGAAACAGCTAGCCCGCTACCTTCGTCCTGCTTCTTCGTCGCTGATGCCGGCATGCGACCACTGCCCATGGGCCGGCGCCAGTTCCCGCTGCATGCTGGTCTCGATTACGGCACGGCGGCCTTCTCTCCCAGTGCGTTTTGCCCCGATTGAATCCATGGGCGTCCAAAAATCACCGGCCTTGTGTTCTATATTTCACTTTTACTGGCTATGCCGATGCTTTCCATGACTCTGGCGACATTGTCCTTGCAAGCCAGATCATCAGGTTTTGCATCGATCAGTTGAATCAGCGACAGCAGATGGGCTTTGTTCTGGGCTAGGCGGACTTCGAGTGATTCAATATCCGCAATCTTCTTTTTAAGGGCCACCATCAAATCATCATGGCGCCATGAAGATATATCCTCTGGCAGGACTTGCCTGATTTCGTCCAGGGAAAAGCCAGCCTGCTGCGCATCACTGATAATGGACAGCACCGCCACCGCTTCAAGCGGATAGTCACGGTAGCCGTTCGATTGCCGGCTCACGACTTTCAGCAAGCCCTTCGATTCGTAGAATCGAATCGTCGATGCGGCAAGGCCACTGCGCTTGGCCAATTCACCAATTTTCATAGTTTTTCCTGTTGAGCAATCGTTTACAACATTGTATTAGTCATTATTGCGGTTTGTTATTCTGCAGCGCCTTGAGTAGCGCTTACGCCACTTCCTTGCTCGATCCGGGATTCTGGCCCGTGACGAAGCGGTCATCTGTAATCACGAAGCTGTCAAACGGGATAAGGCCCTTTGCATAACGCGCCCCCTTGCTCTCCATCTCACTTTGCAGCAGCCAGGGCACTTTGGGGATTGTCCTCCACATGGTTGAAAGTACCAGGCCATGTCCGCTGACACGGCACGGTCAACTATAAACTTGAAGCCAACTTCAAGGTCAAGGGCCCAATGCGCAGCTGATGGGTTTTTTCTGTTCAGGGGATGGCAGTTCTGCAAACGGTTGTCTCGACCGGGATACATGCGCAATATGTTTTCGTTTTAGGGCTTGACCTTCAAGTTAGCTTAAAGCTTATCGTGAGCGTATCGCAACCTTGGGAAATAACGATGAAACTCTTCACTGCACTGTCGCTGCCCAATGGGGCAGTCATTCCGAACCGCCTGGCAAAGGCGGCCATGGAAGAGAATATGGCGGATAAAGATCATGCTCCTTCGGCGAAGCTGATTCGCCTGTACCGTGCGTGGGCTGACGGTGGCGTCGGCCTGATGATCACTGGAAATGTGATGATCGATCACCGCGCCATGACGGGACCGGGAGGCGTGGTTCTCGAGTCCGAACAGTTTGGCGAGCGTTTTGAGCAATGGTCCCAAACCGCCCGCGCACAGGGCGCGCAGATCTGGATGCAGATCAATCACCCGGGACGCCAGATGCCCGCTGCAATGGGACAGGAAACCATCGCACCGTCACCCGTGCCCATGGACCTGGGGAACTTCTCAAAGCAGTTTTCGGCTCCGCGGGAGATGACGGAGGCCGACATTGCCGACGTCAGGCAACGCTTTGTCAGGACCGCACAGCTGGCCGAAAGGTTCGGCTTTACGGGCGTGCAACTGCATGCCGCGCACGGCTACCTGATCAGCCAGTTCCTGTCCCCCATCACCAACAGGCGCACTGACCGCTGGGGCGGATCACTTGAAAATCGCGCGCGGCTGCTGGTCGACATCGTCAAGGAGGTGCGACAGGCCGTGGGCAAAGGCTTTGCCGTTGCGGTGAAGCTCAACTCGGCGGATTTCCAAAAGGGTGGCTTCAGTTCGGATGACGCCAAGAAAGTTGTCTCCATGCTCAATCCCATGGGGGTAGACCTGATTGAATTGTCCGGCGGCAGTTATGAAGCGCCGGCCATGCACGGCCAGACACGCGATGGCCGCACGCTTGCCCGCGAGGCCTATTTTCTGGAATTTGCCAAAGACATCGCAACGGTGGCGCGGATGCCCATCATGGTGACAGGCGGCATACGCCGTTACCAGGTAGTGGAGCAAGTGCTGAGCAGCGGCATCGATATGGCGGGCATGGGCACTGCGCTGGCAATCACAATCCGCGCCTGCCTGAAGCATGGGCTTCTGACACATCAGCAACTCCGTTGCTTAGAGCGATCACCTAGAAAAACAAGGTGCTGTCGTCCATCGCCTATATGGCGATGGTGAAGTATCAACTGCGACGCCTCAGCCAGGGAAAGCATACCAGGCCCGATGTGGCCCCTGCCCTGGCGCTGCTGATTCAGCAATTGGAAACCAAAGTCAAGAACTGGCAGTATCGCCGCAGGATGGATAAACCGCGCAATGCCTGACGCCGCGGTGCTCGCATACCGGCCAGACTGCTTATAAACCAACTTTTCCAAATCAAACATTGAAGGGGCAAGCTTGATTTTGTTTTTGCGGGAAAAAAATTGGGCGACCTCTCGCACAAGGCCGACCTGGTGAAAAACAGCTTCACAAACCAGGATCGGGACGGAAAGCTGACTTATGGCTATGCCGTTTCCCGGCAACTTAGCCATGCATCGAGTAGCAGCGCAGAATCTGTAGACTTGACGCTGGGCGACGGCAGCTTCTCCACCTACATCAAGACACTGAAGCTGGGGAAAATGATGAAATATGAATACGTGCCAGAATTCCAGAGTGCACTGTATGCGCCGAAGCCACTCGCGGCCCTCGAAGCGGAAAAATGATCTTGCGCGCATCTCGCCAGGCCCGCACCAACAGCGGGCCGGCGGGCGCCAGGGGGGGATCCACCGGCGCCCGTGGCTGTTAGCCTCGCACAAACGCCAGCAGGTCGGCGTTGATCGTGTCGGCGTTGGAAGTCGGCATGCCGTGCGGGAATCCCGCATAGGTTTTCAGGATGCCGTTCCTCAGCAGCTTCGCCGACAAGGGCGCGGAATTTTCATAAGGGACGATCTGGTCGTCGTCGCCATGCATGACCAGTACGGGAATGCTGATGCTCTTCAAGTCGTCGGTGAAGTCGGTCTGCGAGAAAGCCACGATACCGTCGTAATGGGCCTTGGCACTACCCATCATGCCCTGCCGCCACCAATTCAGGATGACGCCTTCCGACGGCTTGGCGTCGGGGCGGTTGTAGCCATAGAAAGGGCCGGCAGGAATGTCGCGGTAAAACTGCGCCCGGTTCGCCGCGAGCTGGACCTGGAAGTTGTCGAAAACCTCCTTGGGGAGGCCGCCCGGATTGCCGTCGGTCTTCACCATTAAGGGCGGCACCGCGCTGATGAGCACCGCCCTGGATACGCGATCCTCGCCGTGACGGGCAATATAGCGGACGACTTCGCCGCCGCCCGTGGAATGGCCGATGTGGACGGCCTTCTGCACGCCGAGGTGGTTCACGAGCGCCGCCACGTCATCGGCATAATGGTCCATGTCATGGCCGTCCCCGACTTGGCTGGAGCGCCCATGGCCGCGACGATCGTGAGCCACTACCCGAAAACCGTTGGCCAGGAAAAAGAGCATCTGCGCATCCCAGTCGTCAGCGCTGAGCGGCCAGCCATGATGGAAGAAGATCACCTGCGCCTCGCGCGGCCCCCAGTCTTTGTAGAATATCTCGACTCCATCCTGCGTTGTGACGTATGCCATGGTCCGTACTCCTATGTAATGTGTGAGTTGCCACCTGGTGAGGTATGAGCTGCTTGCTGTCACTCGGTAAAATCCTGCTCCTTTACGGTTTGGGCGAAACGACGGGAACGACTCGAACGGCCTGGCAACGTTTGCTTTCAGGGCGGATCCCCCCGCCCTGCCTGCCCAGCCGTGGCTCTACTCTAAGACTAAAGTCAACGTTAATGTCAATGCTCTTTTGATCTGGCACAGGAATCGGAGAATTGGCGCAGTGCCGTTGCCTGATGTTCTCCCCTCCCCGCCCGCCGTACGCGTGGGCCTGCGCCCGCGCCACGCTCCCTGCGCACTGATACGCAAGGCCAATCTTGCCGGCATCGCCCCGAAGCCTGGCCGCGCCATGCGTTGAGCAGTATTTGACAGAAAATTTGGCTGGCTGCTTATTATTTTTATGCAAGTAACAAATGGATGTAACTTTTTGAGCCGAGATGTTACTTGTTTTATCGTTCAATAATAAAGATGATGATGAGAAGAAATGTATGACCGTCGAACGCAGTATGCATCACTGGATTTTCAGGGTATTTCTTTCTTGTACAAAACCACGACAAGGTAAAATATGGCACAAATATCGATGGGCGTTCGTCGTTCCATTTTGGAAATCCAGACCAATTTCGAGAACAAGACGGATACTGAAACCCTGGAAAACCTGATGACGGCCTGGGCTGGCATCAAGGCGCTGGATTCCTCCAACCTCAATTCATTTTTTGTGCTTGGCGGTTATCACGGCGAACCGTTCCGCGGCGCTGGATATGGCAGCAGCGCATGGTGGGGCGGCTGGTGCAATCACGGGAACGTGCTGTTTCCAACCTGGCACAGATTGTATCTGGTGAAACTGGAAAAGGCATTGCAAAGCATTCCAGGATGTGAAAGCGTGATGTTGCCGTATTGGGATGAAACAGATGACTACTCACTGGCGCAAGGCATACCATCCTGCCTGACGGACGAGTTTTTCACCTATAGCAATGGAAATAAGATTCCGAATCCGCTGCGCTCATTCACGTTTCCAGTCAATATTACGGATAATATCTCCACGGACCAGGAAGGTGGCGCCGGAGGCTTGTATACCAAGAATGCAGGCTACACGACGGTTCGCTACCCTTATTCCGGCCTGGTGGGCACGCCTGCCAATCTGGCCGTGACTAAGCTGCACAACAGCCAGTGGAACGCGGCCGAAGCGGTTGTCGTGCTTAACCAGAACGTGGTTAACTGGCTCAATCTTGCCGTTATCAATATTCAACCGGATAACGTCAATAACAATACAACGATATCGGCCGGCATCCATACTGCCTACCAGAATTGTTTGAATGCGCCCAATTATACGGTTTTCTCGAATACGACGTCTGCCCAGAATTACAATGATTTACTGAGTACCGGTGAAACTCTGGCAGTGCCGCTTGAACAGCCGCATAACGATATGCACGTCGCGGTCGGCGGCGTCGATATTACAACGGTCGCCACGCAGAATTTTGACGGATCGCCGATCGTTGGCGCCAATGGCGACATGGGTGAAAATGACACGGCGGGCCTGGATCCGATTTTCTATTTCCATCACTGTAATGTCGACCGCATGTTCTGGGTCTGGCAAAAGAAAACTGGCAACCTCAACACACTCGATATCATTCCCCAATATCCGGGCACCAATTCTGTCGATAATCAGGGACCTACGCCCGGGGTGGCCGGCAATGTCTGGCTGTCGATGGACTCGCCGCTGATGCCATTTGTCGATGCGAACGGCAAGGTGCAAGTCGCCAGCGATGTGGTGAATATCGAGCAGCAGTTGAATTACACCTATTCGATCGGCTCGCTTGACCAGGCGAGCTGGCCGCAAACCGGGGCGTGCCGACAACAGATGCTGAACGTATCGGAAGGTTACAGCGGCCAGGTATTGACGGTGTCTGGCGCCAACAAGGCGGCCGTCCGCGGCTCCTTCCTGATCGCAGGCTATGCCACGGTGAATGGCCAGAAACACCTGGTCGGCGTCCAGTCCGTCCTGAGCCGGAATGCGATCCAGGGTTGCGCCAACTGCCAGACGCATTTGAATGTCAAGGCACACTTCAGTTTGAATCACCTGCCACAGAGTGTGGTAGCGAATTCCGACACGACCTTCAGTGCAGAAATTGTCGGCCACCAGGCCGATCCTGGCGTAAATACGCTGGCGCTGGCGTCGACTGCGGCGCCCCTCAGGAAGGCCTTGCGGGTCAGCCTGAAATAAACGGGATAGCAACAGCAACGCAGGCTGAAAGACATGGAATTGCGCTCTTTCAGCCTGCGTGATCCACGTATCTCTTTCAATTTGTCCTACCGCAAAGAATTCTTTGTCTGGTAACAGGAGCATGGTGAAAATTATGCGGAAGGATAAAGTGACCCTCCCCCACGCATGGCATCCTGGAGCGGCGGCACGTGCCCGCTCTCTTATCGGATCGGCAAGCTGGCTTTCCCCCCGGCCTGCCCGCGATCTGCTCCTGCTATTTTGCTTTTCCTGGCTGGCAACCTTGCTGCCGCTGCTGCCACACCAGGTACCGCCCCTGTGGCTATGGGGAGCGCTCAGCGGCGCGTGTCTGGTAACGACATCCTGGCTGCTCTTTCACCTGCATCGGCGGCGCAGTGCCATCTGGTCCCTGCTCGGGTGTAGCGCCCTGATCAGTATTGCCAGCCTGGGCGACTTTTGGCGCGTGTCGCCTGTTTTCCTGTTGTCGCAGTGCCGTAGCGCCATGCAGGAAGCATTCCTCACCGGGATAGGGCGGCATATCGAATTTCACTTCCAATGGTTCCCCATCACGACTGTCGCGATGCTGCTGTGGATATGCCTGGGTTTTCATGCCGTCGCAGTACCAGGGCAAGGCTCCGTTGCGGCCGGCACAGGATGGTGGCTGCGCATCCGGCGCGGCATGCGGGCGCAGATCTTGCCGCGCCTGGCGTATTGCTTGCTGATGCTGTTTTGCATGGCGATAGCGATGAGCGGATTTGAATCGCTTGGTATCGTCGTGCAGAAAAATTTGAGTGCGGATGGGTTTGTCTGCGCAATGTTGTGCGGTATGTCCTTGTATCACCTTGTATTGACTGTGTATGTGTATTTCTCTGCTCACCGATATGTAAATTTCTCACTTGAAAGATGATTGAAATTATGGAACAGATAAATCAAGACGCCAAATCAAAAAACCCATTGGTTGGAATGTTTCCCGATGGCGTATATCCGGCGCATACAGCTGAAATGAAAAAGATCATGGATGAGTTGCGGGTGATCGTACGCAATCCAGTGGTCGAAGCGGCCTACAACACCGCCATTGCCAACCTGGATCCATTCATCATGGAACTGGGCATGCAACAGGAAAACCCATGGACCAATACCACGGTGGATGATTTCGTCGGCTATTTCGACAAATGGTTTACCTTCCTGCCGCAGCCAGACAGCGGCCTGGGCTTCATTGTTCCATTGACCTTTTTCTATGTGAATAATCCGCAGGCATTCTATTTCATGAACAGATTGCAAAGCAAAAGCGGTCATGCGGAAGAATACTCGAGGGAGATATTCAACTGGTCGGTCAGATTCATCAAGGAGCGCGGCCATTTCATGGACTCGCCTGCATCCATCAATCAGGATTATCTGAAGGAATGGATGGCGACGTTTCCGAACAGGGACTTCATCATTCCTGCAGGCGGCTTCAAGACCTTCAATGAATTCTTTACCCGTCGCCTGAATATCAGTGCCGCCTACAATCCCCGGCCTGTTTCCGATCCCGAGGATAATTCCATACTGGTGGCTTCAGGCGATACCGAAATCAACTTCATCGAATCGAACCTCACGCTCAAGACTTCCCTGCCGGTCAAGACGCGGGAATTGAATGTAACGCAATTGCTGAATAATTCCAAATTTGCCAGGCATTTCGTGGGCGGCACCGCCCTTTCCTGCGTATTGATGCCGACCAGTTACCACCATTACCATGCGCCGGTCAGCGGCAATATCGTGGAAGGCATGGAAGTTCCGGGTATCTACAACGGCATCATGGATGGCGAGCACTGGTTCGGCGAAGGCAATATCGGCGAAAGCGATACCGACTTCAGCATTTTTGAAGACTTCCACCGTGCCTATTTCATCATCGAAACGGCGGATTACGGCTACGTGGCAGTGGTGCCGGTCGGACTGAACACCATCAGCGCGATACATCCATCGGTGGTGAGCGACACCTACGTGCGTCCGGGCGGCACCCCCGTCAAGATCAAGAAAGGCGAGGAACTCGGTTATTTTGCTTATGGCGGATCGCTCAATATCCTGCTGTTTCAACCTGGCGTGCTCGATTGTATTTCCGTCTTGCAGGGACAGCGCATAGGCAGCATGTCGAAGGTGAAAAAATAGGCGCCTGTCTTAAACAATAACTTCTTGCGTGCGTATCCTTGGGAAACGCACGCAAGTTGCAGTTGCAATTCACACTGTCAGACACGATTCATTCCATTAAATGTTCTTGCAAGCCACTGCATTCGCCTACATCACCACCCCACAGCGCCTCCTCGACAGGCGATTCTTGTCGCATGGACAAGTTCACCACTGCTGAATTAGCTCTCGGCCCCGGGTCCTCACCTGCTGCCTCGGGCACGCGCAATCCGCACTAATTCGTTGCCCGATAGAACAAAAATGCTATGCCCTTCACCCGTGCACGCGTTGACACCCCGCGGTGCCTGTCCTATAGTCGCCGGGTTAACAAGAAATGAGAATGAGAATCATGTTCATCAAAATGAAGAAACGGCTCGTTTGCCATCTCCTGATGGCCGCCGCCCTGCTGCTGGCTGGCGGCGCGCAGGCGCAAGTGGCCGGGCAGGACACGGGTGCCAAGCAGCTGTGGCAATTGATTGACTATGTTGCCGTCGATTACAGCGGCGCCGTCGAGCACGGCAAGGTGGTGAGCGAGGCGGAATATGCGGAAATGCTCGATTTTACCGACAACGCGACGACGCAGATCGCCGCCCTGCCCGCCCACGCCTCGAAAGCGACCATTGCCGCCGCCATCGCCGACCTGCGCAAAGCCGTCGTCGCCAAGGCGGATGGCGCGGAAGTCAAGCGCCTGGCGCACCACGCGAATGGCTTGCTGATCGCCGCCTACCCGATTCCCGTGGCGCCGAAAGTGCTGCCCAACCTGGCGCGCGGCGCGGCCCTGTATGCGGCCCAGTGTGCGTCGTGCCACGGCGTGGCCGGCGGCGGCGACGGTCCGCTGGCGGCCAGCCTGGAACCGAAGCCGATCGCCTTCACGGATGGCGATCGGGCGCAGTCGCGCAGCCTGATGGCGCTGTACCAGGTCATCTCGCAAGGCGTGGCCGGCACCTCGATGGCCAGTTTTGGCCAGCTGTCCGAAGACGAGCGCTGGGACCTGGCCTTCTACATCGGCGGCATGTCGCACGATGCGGCGGCAGGCGCGCGCGGCGAAACACTGTGGCAGGACGATCCGCGCAGCAAAAAACTGTACGCGGACCTGGCCGCCGTGACGACCCTGACGCAGGAAGCGGCGGCCGCCAAGCTGGGCGCGGACGAGGCGCAAGCCTTGACGGCGTATCTGCGCCGCCATCCGGACAAGGCCGAGGCGCACAAGCCGGCCGGCCTGGCCCTGTCGCGTTTGCGCCTGGCCGAAAGCCTGGCCGCCATGCGCGCGGGCGACCGCGCGGGCGCCACGCGCCTGGGCCTGTCCGCCTACCTGGACGGCTTCGAGCCGATCGAGCCGATGGTCGGCGCGCGCAACAAATCGCTGCTGCTGGCCGTGGAAAACGCCATGCTGGCTTACCGCTCGGCCGTGGCCAAGGGCACGGTGGCCGATGCCGACGCGGCCGGCGAAAAGCTGCAGCAACTGTTTACCCACGTGGAAGCGGAACTGGGCGACGCCAAGGCCGATCCGATGACGACCTTTGTCGGCGCCCTGACGATCTTGCTGCGCGAAGGCGTGGAAGCGTTGCTGATCGTGATCGGCATCATCGCCTTCCTGCGCAAGGCCAAGCGCAACGATGTGCTGCCCTACGTGCATGCGGGCTGGGCCAGCGCCCTGGTGGCGGGCGGCCTGACGTGGGTGGCGGCAACGTATCTGGTGACCATCAGCGGTGCCAGCCGCGAAGTGAGCGAAGGCCTCGGGTCCGTGTTCGCGGCCCTGGTCTTGCTCAGCGTGGGCCTGTGGATGCACCAGAAGAGCAGCGCCGGACGCTGGCAGGAATACCTGCACGAGAAACTCACGGCAGCCATGTCGCGGCGCTCCGCCTGGGGTCTGTTCGCCCTGGCCTTCATCGCCGTCTACCGCGAAGTCTTTGAAACCGTGCTGTTCTATTCCGCCCTGGCGGCGGACGGCAATGGCGGCGCCCTGCTGGGCGGCTTCCTGGTGGCCATCGTGCTGCTGGTCGTGATCGCCTGGGCCTTGCTGCGCACCAGTGCGCGCATGCCTATCGGCAAATTCTTCTCGTGGACGTCCGCCTTCGTGGCCGTGCTGGCCGTGATCCTGATGGGTAAAGGCGTGGCCGCGCTGCAGGAAGCGGGCTGGGTCGGCGTGAGCCCCGTCGATTTCATCCGCGTCGATCTGCTGGGCATCCTGCCGACCCTGGAAACCTTGCTGGCGCAAGCGGCCATCCTGGCCATCATCGTCGCCGGCTATGGCTGGAACCGTTTCTCGGCAGGCAAGCACAAGCTGGCCTGATCCGGTAACGTCCCGCAGTAACTAACAGCCCCCGATAGCTGCCTGCAGCTATCGGGGGCTGTTGCATTGCGGCGGCTTATCGCGCAATGTTGCCTGGCGCATTGCCGTGGCGATGCACTCTGACTCCTGCCAGCCAGGTCTCCTCCACCACGATGTCGCGCAGCTTGCGCACCGTCTCGTCCAGCGGGTCTTGCGCAAGGATCACCAGGTCAGCCCGCTTGCCGGCTTCCAGCGAGCCTACCAGATGATCCATGTGGCAATGCCAGGCTGCATCGAGCGTGACGGCGCGCAAGGCCGCCATGCGGCTCAGGCACTCGCCCGGATTCAGCACTTCCTTCCCCGACGTCGCTTCCATGGTGCGGAACACCGCCTGCTCCATCATGCGCAAGGGCCCCAGCGGCGAGACGAAATGGTCCGAGTGCAAGCTGATGTGCATACCCGCTTGCACTGCCGAATGGCAGCGGTCCAGCAACTGGGCCCGCTCCCGGCCAAAAATGGTGCTCTGGAACGAGTACCCCCAATAGCCGACGTGGCCGATGAGGAAACTGGGGTTCAATTGCAGTTCCGCCATTTTATTGATGGCTACATCATTCAGCAGCGATGCGTGCTCGACGCGCAGGCGCAGCTTGCGCCGCTTTTGCGCTTCCTCTTCGCTGATGCCGCCCGGCTGCGCCGTCAATACCTGCTGGTAGCTGTCCAGCACATATTCCACCGCCTTGTCGCCGTTGGCGTGGACCAGCACGGGCCAGCCCTGCCCCACCGCCTTGCCCAGCATGCTTGTAAACAGGGATGTCTGGGGGTAATTGCTCAAGCCGGTGTCGGGCACGCCAGGTATCGAATGTTCATGCGAGCAGGCATAAGGCTGGTTCTGGTAACCGGTCAAGCCCTGGTTGGAGCCATCGGCAATCAGCTTGATCGCCTTGATGCTGAAACGCTGGTCGCCGTGGCTGTCCAGGTCCGGCTTGTAATGCTGCAGCCACTTGTCCAGCGCTGCGGCTTCGGGTTTGGTAAACAGCGCGGCGCCGATGCGCACGGGACCGAGGTGGGCCGCCAGCTTGAGCAGGCCGATCTCCAGCTGCGGCTGCTCGGTGGCGCCCAGGCCGGCGTCGAAGACGGTGGTAAAGCCCATGGCGGAGGCATTCTCCAGCACCTGCTTCAGGCTAGCAATAAATTCCGGCAGCTTGGGCTGCGGCGCGGCCAGCAGCGCTTCGGCGATCTTGATCTCGGTCAGCACGCCGGAAGGGTTGTCCTGGATGTTCGCCGCGTTCAGCGCAGCGGTATTCAGATAGGCAAGGTGGCCGGAAGAGTTCATCAGCAGGATGGGCACCGTGCTGCTCAACGGGTCCAGCTGGCTGGCGGTGATGTCTTCCCAAGGCTGCATCAGCGAAGGATCGACGCCAAAACCGAGCAGCCAGGGATTGCCTTTCTTGTCTTTCTGCAGCTTTTCCGGCTGCGCCAGCGCGCTGAGTATCTGCTGGCGGATGCTCTGGAAACTGTATTCCGGATTCAACTCCTGTTGCCGGGGTGCCTGTTGGAAAGGCGTCAGCGACAGCCAGCTCTTGTACAGCGCGCTGGGCAGCACGTGCATGTGGGCTTCGACGAAGCCTGGCAGCAAGGTACGGCCATGCAGGTCCGTCTCGTCCGGCTGGTGCGCCTGCATGGCCTGGCGCACTTCGTGCAGCGTGCCAGTGGCGATGATGGTGCCGCCGGCGATGCCCAGGGCATCCACCTGCTCGCTGCCGCCCGTGGCCAGGGTATGGATGACGCCGTTATAAAAGATCACGGCTTGCGGCCCCAGCTTCCCGCCGTGCGGCGCATATGCTTGTTGAAACGCGGCATCCAGTTCGCCGCTGAGTGCGGTTTCCGTCAGCAGGCCGCTGGTCAGCGTTGGCAGGTGAGGCAGGTTGCAGCAGGCGCAACCGAGGTGGTCATGGCTCATGCAGATTCCTATCAGAAGTAATTGATTTAAATCAATGAAGTCATCCTTTATTCTGCATCGAATATACCCAACAACAGAATATCGGGAGAACGGCAGGTATTTACCGGCTCGCCGGCTGCCAGTAACTGCCATACAGCATAGCGAATTGAAAATCCAAAAGACTCAAACATTGTCACCTGAATGTAAAAGTCTGCATGTGTTTTTCAGAAACCCTGCAATATATTTATTCTCCGCGATAGCTCACCATTCAATTTCCCGATAGACAATAGACAGATATTTATCATCGCGCGACAATTGAATAGTAATATTTTATAAACTTTAATGATATTCATTCTTGACGCGAAGACGCGCGCGGTGGCGGGTGGCCCGGGCAATACCGTCTGGGTATCGGCGCCGATGGCGAAGCGGATTCGCATCGCGCGGTATTGCTGGTGCAGACCCCGGCGATAAAACGCAAGTTGGTGGAGCACTATTACACGCAGGACCGCTCGACGTCCTTTTGCCGCCTGAAGAATTAAGCAATACACGAGAAATTATTGCGAAACCGCAAAGGACATAAGCAGTCGCCATGCAAAACGGCGCACGGCGCCGCTTATGGGCAGCACAGTGGACAGCACCGTGCGCAATCATTTATTGGTGGTCGGCGGAATTTTCTTTTTAGAAATCAAGCGGCTGCGGGAAAATGCCGCCGGCGTTCTTTGAAACGCCGGCGCATTCGACTCGATGGTTTGCTGCGCCTGTCTACCCTTGGCTTTCACGCACTGTTCCCGGCGTTGAAAATCCGGCCTGCGCCTGACGCGCGCGCCAAGGCCTGCGCGGGAAGCGGCAGCTGGCCTCAGCCCACGGTCAGGTGGAACAGCGCCGTGGCAGAGCCGTGGGAAGCTTGCAGCGTGAACGGGCCATCCGCAAAGTAGGCCCTGACGCTGAAGCCGCTCATCCGGTTCAGGGTGCTCATGCCGTTGGCGTCGGTAAAGGTGATGGAGGACATGCCGCCACCCGGCTCCGTCTGCAGCGCCATCTCGCGCGGATGGGATGGTGACGACCAGCTGATCTGCTGTCCGTCAAGGGGCACGCCGTCCGGCCCCTTGAGCTGCACCGTCAGCGCCGCGAAGTTCGCCGCCGCGCTGCGTCCGGCGCCATGGATGCGCGCCTGCGTCTGTCCATCTCCCGCGTGCACGGCCAGGCTTGCGCCGGCAATGGGCGCGGGCGGCGGCGCGGACGGCGCCACGGTGAGCGAAAAAGTTGCCGTCGATGAATTATTGGCGCCGGCGACGATCGTGAAGGCCCCTTCCGCGTAGTAGCAAGCCAGGCCGTGGTTGCCAGACCTGTCGAGGGTGGCGATGCCATTCGCATCGGTGGTCAGCAGGGCACCCTCCGAATTCGAGCTCATCTGAATGGCCATGCCCTCCGGCTTGACGCCCCCCCTGAAATAGACGTCCGCCTTGGGTACCGGCCGCCCCGACGCGTCGGTGAGCTTGACTTGCAGCGTGCCAAAGACGGCTTTGCCGCCGGGCACCGCGAAACCCGCGCGCGCCACGCTCTGGTGATCGCCGGATAGCACGCTCAGTGCGAGCGCGGGCGGCGCCAGCCCGGCAACCGTCTGCTTGAATGCGGCGCTCGCCCCATCGCATGCCGCTGTGACGCCGAAGCCGCCATCGGCATAGTAGGCGAAGACGGCGTTGCCGCCCATTCTGTCGAGGACGGCCACCCCATCGGCTCCCGTGACGGTGACGCTGCCAGCGCCCCCGCCCGGCTCTGTCTGCACGGCCATGGACGCCGGCTGCCCGGACGCGCTCCAGCTGACCTGGCGGCCCGCAAGCGGCACGCCGCCGGAAGACACCCGGACGGAAAGCGGCGCGAAAGTCGCGACTGCATTGCCGGCTGCCGTAACCAGCCTGTACTGGTTTTGATTGTTGCCCGATAAAATCTCTATGGTTGCGTTCGACATATTTCCTTGTAGGCGTTGAGCGATGCGATAGGGAAAGAGAAGCCGCCTGCATTGCACGTCCGCCATGCAGGCTGGAAAGGGTTTGCCGGCCATGTTAACGGGATTCCCTGCATGAAAATACACGCATTGTCACACCGTAAATAGCGAGCGAAGGAAGCGGTCAGGGCGGCGCGTCGCGCGCATCCACGTAAGCCCACGCTTGCCTGCCCGATGCCAGGGTGACGCGCGCGCGCCGGTAGGCGGCCACCTCGTAGCCGTCCGCCTGGCGCAATTCCTCCGGCGAAACTGCCAGCACGGCGCCGGGCACGCAATCCGTCGGTTCGCCGCTGCGCGAGGCGATCGGATGATGCGTCTTGCCGCTGGTGGCCACCACCTGCGCATCGTCGATGGCCAGCAGCGCCAGGCGGTAGCCCGGCAGCTGGTCGGGCTGGCTGTCGAGCAGGCGTCCGAAGGTGGCCAGCTGCACATCGGCCTGCTGCAGGGTGCCGTAGGAAAACAGGTGTTCCGTCATTGCCGCTGGAATAATTGCCATTTGCCGCTCCTTGTATAGGTAGTTGTCCGTGAATGCAATCACATCTGCCGGAAATGCTGCAGGTAGCTGCGGCTGACGGGCAGGGTTTCGTCGCTGCCGCGCAAGTGCAGCTGCGCCGTTTCATTCATGCCCCGCGTTACCTGGCTGACATATGCCAGGTTGACGATGACGGCGCGGTGTATTTGCACGAAGCGGCCCGGGTCCAGCTGTTCCCCCAGTTCCTTGATGCTGGTGCGTATCAGTGCCTCGCCCTCCTCCCACGCCACCAGCGTGTATTTCTCTTCGGCGCGCAGATAGCGCACTTGCTCAACGGGAATCAGGCGCACGCTGTTGCCCACCGATGCCCGGATCCAGTGCAGCCAGGCAGGCGCCGCGGCGCGCTGCCCCAGGCGGCTGGCCAGCTGGTCCAGCATGGCGTCCAGTGCGCCGCCATCGGCCAGCCGGGTGGCGAGCCGGCCTTGCAGCCGCTGCACCGTGTCGGCCAGGCGCGCCGGGTCGACGGGCTTTACCAGGTAGTCGACGGCGCCCTGCTCGAACGCCTGCAGCGCATACTGGTCGTACGCCGTGACGAACACCAGCTGGGCGCGGCGGGCCAGCGCGCGCGCCGTGGCGATGCCGTCCAGGCCAGGCATGCGGATGTCGAGAAAGACAATGTCGGGTTGATGCAGCTCAAACAGCTCGAGCGCTTCGGCGCCGTTGCGCGCATCGCCGATCACAGTCAGGGCCGGCCACAGGGCGGCCAGATGGCTGCGCAGGCGCTCGCGCAGCAGCGGTTCATCGTCGGCGATCAGCGCGGAAATAGTGTTCAATGCCTGCCTCCAGAAAAATGCAGTTCGGCGCGCACGCCATGCGGGGCGACCGCGTGCAGTTCCAGCCGGGCATGGGCGCCGTACACGGCCTGCAGGCGGCTGCGCACATTGCTCAAGCCGGTGCCGGGCTGCGCCGTCGGCGCCATGCCCACGCCCGTATCGCTGACCCAGACGCAGCTCGCGCCGCCGGCCGCGTCCACCGTCGCGCCGACGGCGATGCGCCCGCCCGCCACGCCGGGATCGATGCCGTGGCGCACGGCGTTTTCCACCAGGGTCAGCAACGCCATCGGCGGAAAGCGCAGGCTGGCCGCCTGCGCGACGTGGGCCACGTCGAACTGCAGGCGGTCCGGCATGCGCACCCGCATCAGCTCGAGGTAGGCGCGCACCAGCTGCAATTCCTGCTCCAGCGTGGCGCCGGCGTCGTTCAGGCGCGGCATGGCGGCGCGCAGATAGGCGATCAGGTGGCGCAGCACGGGGCCCGCATTCGGCGAGCCGGACGCCACCAGCGCTTCCACATTGGCCAGGGTGTTGAATAGGAAATGCGGCTCGATCTGCGCCTGCAAGAGACGCAGGCGCGCATCCAGCAGTTCCCGTTCCAGGGTGTTTTTCTCCAGTTCGACCTGCAGGCGGTCGGCCCGTTCGCGCTCGCGCCGTTCGCTGCGCATGGCCAGCAGGGAAAACAGCACGCCGAAGACGACAGCGAGCAAGACCATCAGGAAGTGGCCGACGAGGGTTTGCGTTTGCGCAAGATAGGCAAAGAACTGGCCCCGCTGCGTGGCCAGCGCCGTGACCAGGGCAGCCACGGGCGCCATCAGCACCACGGCGCCCAGGCGCGCGGACGCCAGCGACAGCCAGCGCGGACGCAAGGCTCCCGCCGCCGAGTACGCCAGCAGCAGCACCGCGCCGATAAAGCCGATGCGGCCAAACACGCCCAGGTAGGGCGTGCCGCTAAGCAGATGCAGCAGCCACGACAGCAGCAAGGTGAAGACCGTCACGACGAGCGCCTGCCGCGCGGTCGGCAGGAACGCTGGGGTGCGGCGGGTGGTGACAGGCGCGGGCATCATGGCGCCACGATACGCGGGAAGCGGCCGCCATTCAAGCCCTGAAAACCGCCGTTCGTCGCACCGTCGCCGCCTGTTCGCGCCCGCCAGGCAGGCGGCCGCCTATGCTGATGGCTGCACACCCTGTCAGGAGAGACCCCATGCCATCCGCAACTTCCACCGCCATGCCCTGCCCCGCGCCGTTCCAGGCCACGGCCGGAACATGGAGCACCACGGCGCTGTCCGCCTCCGCCGCCTTCTGGTTCCTCGCCACCGTCATCGGCCAGCTGGTGTTTGCCGCCTACATCGTGGCCCTGTACGGCGGCCATGCCGCGCGTGGCCACTTCCAGGGCTGGAACACGGTCATGACGCATGGCCACGTACCCGGCGACGGCATCGGCAACCTGGCCACCGGCGTGCACCTGCTGCTGGCGGCCGTCATCATGCTGGGCGGCGCGCTGCAGCTGGTGCCGCAGGTGCGCCGCCGCGCGCCCCGCCTGCACCGCTGGAACGGCCGCATATATCTGGCCGGCGCCGTGCTGGCCGCCGTGTCGGGACTGTATATGCTGTGGTGGCGCGGCGCCGTGGGCGACATGGTGCAGCATCTCGGCATCAGCCTCAATGCCGTGCTGGTGCTGCTGTTCGCGGGCCTCGCGCTGAAAAACGCGGTGCGGCGCGACATCGCGGCGCACCGCCGCTGGGCGCTGCGCCTGTTCCTGGTGGTGAGCGGCGTGTGGTTTTTCCGCGTGGGACTGATGTTCTGGCTGGCCGTCAACGGCGGCCCGGCCGGTTTCGACCCGGCCACCTTCACGGGACCGGCCCTCGGCATCCTCGCCTTTGCCCAGTATCTACTGCCGCTGGCCGTGCTGGAAGCCTATCTGCGCTGCCGCGATGGCGGCGGCCCGATGCTGCGCCTGGGCATGGCGGCCGTGCTGGCGCTGCTGACGGTGGCGATGGGCGCGGGCATCGCCGTGGCGGCGATCAGCATGTGGCTGCCGCGCATGCACGGCTGAGCGGACTGCATTAGCCCGCAGCGGCTATCATGCCGGAATCTTTATGACAAGAAAGTAAGGCGATGACCTCAATCTCTGAACGCTTGCAGGAACTGGGATATAGCGACAGCCAGGCGCACGCCCTGGCGCAGGCGGCGCAACGCGAGGACCATGGGCCCTTGCTGCGGTACTTGCTGCTGCGCGGCCTGTGGTCCGACGTCGTCGATGAAAGCCAGCCGCAGCCGCAGTGGCTCGAGCGCTGGCGCGACCTGGGCGAGTCGGGCTTTCCCTTCATTAACTCCCCGGCCCTGCAGCGCCTGCTGGACGCCGGTGTCGATGTGCACGACCTGACGGACGTCGTGCGTTCCGCGCAGGTGTTGACGATCTACAATGTGGCCCAGCTGATCGACGAGCCTTGCCGCGACCTCGGCTACGACGTCGAGGACGCGCCCGACCTGCAGCTGGCGTATCTGGCCGACGCCGGCGCGCCGCAGCGGCCCGGCAGCCTGCACGGCGCGCTGGAAGAGCTGGACCCGGCGGGCCGCCACGGCCAGCCCCGTTCTCTGGAACTGCGCCGGTTCGGCGCCTTGCCACCAGCGCTGCAAGAGGAAATCCGTGGCTTGCTGGCGCAAAAAGCCTGGTCGCAAACGGCCGTCCTGTGGCAGCGCGCCGTCGGCGGCGAGCTGGCGCACTGCCTGGCTGCGATGCAGAGCCTGGCGCGCCAGCTGTAGCGTGCGCCTTACCAGTAGCCGAGCAGCTTCCACCACGTGGTGCCGACGACGGCAAAGATCAGCAGTTCCAGCACGCACATGATGAAGCCGACGCGCCACCAGTTGCCCATCGTCACGAAGCCGCTGCCGAAGATGATGGGCGACGTACCCGTCGCATAGTGGGTCAGGGTCATCATGATGGCCGAACCGGCCGTCATCATCAGCATGAAGGGCACGTGGTATGCGGCCGGGATCAGGTGCAGGCCGACGGTCAGGAAGGCCAGCAGCATGGCGCTGATGTGGGCCGTGGTGCTGGCGAAGAAGTAATGCGAAAACACAAACACCAGCACGAGCACGGCCGCGATCGGCAGCCAGTCCATGCCGCTGGCGACGATGGCCGCCTTCATGCCGGCCGAGAACCAGGCGATCACGCCCGTCTTGTTCAGTTGCTCGGCCATCATCACCAGGGCGCCGAACCACACCAGGGTGTCCCAGGCGCTCTTTTCCGACAGCACGTCGTCCCAGGCTATGGTGCCGGTAATAATCAGCACGAACAGGCCGACGAAGGCGACCACCGTCGCATCGAGCGAAAACGCGGGACCGAACAGCATGGCGGGCACGTTGGCCCACAACAGCAGCAGCAAACCGAAGGTGCCGAGCATGACTTTTTCCGACGGCGACAGCGGGCCCATGCTTTTCAATTCCGCCTTCGCATAGGTGACGGCGTCCGGCGTCGCCTTCAGTTCCGGCGGCGACAGCCAGTAAATGACCAGCGGCATCACCAGCAGGCACGCGAGGCCCGGCAGCAGCATGCACAGGGCCCAGGTGGTCCAGCTCAGGTGAAAGGTCTGGCCGCTGGCCTTGGCGACGAAGTCGACCACCAGCGGGTTCGGCGCCGTGGCCGTCAGGAACATGGCCGAGGTGATCGGGTTGGCGTGGTAATTGACGAGGGCCAGGTAGGTGCCGACCTTCTTTTCCGTGCCCTTGGCCGGATCCGAGTCGAAGGCGTTGGCGATCGATTTCATGACGGGGTGGACGATGCCGCCGCCGCGCGCCGTGTTACTCGGCGTAAAGGGCGCCAGCACCAGTTCGCAGATGGCCAGGCCATAGCCGATGCCCATGGTGCGCTTGCCCAGCAGCGAAATGAACAGCAGGCCGATGCGGCTGCCCAGCCCCGTCTTTTTCAGGCCGCGCGAAATCAGGATGGCCACGACGATCAGCCAGATCAGGGGATTCGAAAAACTGCTGAGCGCATCCGTGATGGCGCCCTTGGACGAGGTCGACGTCACCTGCGACAGCGAAACGATGACGATGGCCATCATCGCCATCACGCCGATGGGCATGACTTTTAAAATGATCGCCAGGATGGTGGTGAGGAAGATCGCCACCAGGCCCCAGGCCTTCGGCGTCAAGCCTTCCGGCGCCGGCAGCAATAACATGCCAACCAGCAAGGCAGTGCAAATCAGGGCCGGGACGAGCCGGAATGGGACGGCTTCCTTGAAATGCAGGAACATGTCGCGCACTGTCTTATACATCATCGTTACCTTTCACTGTGGGTCAGGCATCCTGGCAAGCGGCATCGTGCGCGCAGAGTCTCGGGCGGACGCGCGGGAAAAACGCGCCTTTGAAGATGACAGATGCCCAACAATTCTGTTCGGCAATATCATACACGCAAGACTTCACCGCCCCTTGCTCTGTAGCGCCAATGCCTGTCCACTATCTTGAAAATCGTTGACCTTTGAGCGACACGTGTCGCATAATTGCCCCTTCAGTCGCCAGCCGGCATAGGCCGCTGGCCGCGCGCGTACCCGCCACCCTCTTGCGACAAGGATGCACATTGAATACCCGGAACAGCCATATCGACGCCCTGCGCGGCGCCGCCATCCTGTGCGTGCTGGTGCTGCACTTCGCGCTGGCCTACGGCTTGAAGAACAGCCCGCTCGAAGCCTTGCCCGGCTGGCTGCTGCGCGCCGCCTACCAGGGCAATTATGGCGTGACGATGTTCTTCGTCATTTCCGGCTATCTGATCACGTCGACGTCGCTGCGCCGCTGGGGCGACCTGGCGCGCATCGACCTGGCCGCCTTCTATGTCTACCGCATCGCCCGCCTGCTGCCGTCGCTGCTGCTGGCCCTGTCCATCATCGTCATGCTGGGCACGCTGGACGTGCCCTTCTTCGCCAACTCGGACGGCGGCAAGGACTTGCCGGCCAGCTATTTCGTCATCGCCATCGCTTCCGTGCTGACCTTCTGGCACAACGTGCTGATGCAGAGCGCCGGCTATTTCAATTACTGCCTGAACGTGTACTGGTCGCTATCGGTCGAGGAAATGTTTTACTTGCTGCTGCCGCTGTCGTGCCGGCTCTTGCGCAAGCGACACTGGATCCTGCTGCTGTGCGGCGCCGCCATCGTGGCCGGGCCCGCCTACCGCAGCCTGCACGCCGACAATGAAATCTACTTCATGTACGGCTATTTCGCCTGTTTCG
This sequence comes from Janthinobacterium sp. GW822-FHT07H10, assembly GCF_058798675.1. Taxonomy (NCBI): domain Bacteria; kingdom Pseudomonadati; phylum Pseudomonadota; class Betaproteobacteria; order Burkholderiales; family Oxalobacteraceae; genus Janthinobacterium; species Janthinobacterium sp. GW822-FHT07H10. Next base: position 693,500 of record NZ_JBXAKS010000002.1, on the reverse strand, counting down.
ACGCCATCGCCATCGGCTGCCTGACGGCCCTGCTGGCGCAATCCGTGCGCCTGCGACCACGCCAGGGCCAGCTGCTGCGCCTGCTGTCCGGCCTTGCCCTGGCGGCGCTGTATGTGCGCGGCATCGGCGGCCACGAAGTGTTTGGCTTTACCTGGATCGCCGTGGCCAGCGCCGCCTTCATCCTGGGCGGCACGACCGCACAGGCGGCCCGCCCGCCCCGGTTCGCGCCGCTGCAGTGGCTGGGACGCCACAGCTATGAACTGTATTTATTCCATATCATCGTGCTGGCTGGCATGCGCAACGTCGTCGACAAGGCGGGCCTCGCTTATGCGGAGCGCCTGCCATGGCTGCTGGTGTTCCTCGCCGCAACGGCGCTGGCGGCAGCCCTCGTCGCCCGCTACCTGTCCGAGCCGGCCAACGCCGCCATCCGCCGGCGCTTCCGGCGCAGCGCCACGGCCGCGCCTTCCTGCGTACCATAGGCGGCGATGCAGACCCCTTTAAAAGGCGTTCCCGCCCCGGAGCACCGTTGCCCCCTGTGCGGCGGCCCGAACGGCTGCGCACCGGCCCGGTCGGGCAGCTTTGCCACGCCCTGCTGGTGCCAGGCGCAGCCCATTGACGCGGCCGCGCGCGCCCGCGTGCCGCCCGAACAACGGGGCAAGGCCTGCATCTGCCGGCGCTGCGGCATAAAAACATAGCACTTTGCCTTGTGGCAATGGCAAACTATGCTTTTTGCCATCCAGGCCAGGACGCCATGACTCCAGCACACACCAGCCGCGCGCATGCCTATTTCCAGGCGAACACGGGCTTTTCCTTCGAACAATTGATCGCTCCCCTCGATGCGTCCACCGCGGCCGCCGCTCCCGCCGGCGCCCCGCTGCACGGCGGTCCCGTGTACCACGCCATCGAACAGGCGCGCCGGCACGATGATGCCAGCTTGCCGATGGGCGCCTGGGAGCATCAGCTCAGGCAGGCCGACTGGCAGCGCGTGGCCGGGCTGGCCGCGCACGCGCTGGCGCACGACAGCAAGGATCTGCAACTGGCGGCATGGCTGCTGCAAGCGCAAGTCCATCGCACGGGTGTCGACGCCCTCGCCCCCGGCTTCAGCCTGCTGCAGCAATTGTGCGCGCGCTACTGGCAGGCGCTGTACCCGGCCGACGACGAGCACCGCGCGACCATCTTCCGCAGGCTCAATGAAAAGCTGCTGCCAGACTTGCGCCTGCTGCCGCTCACTTCCGGCGAGCCCGCCTTTGCCCTTGCCGATTGGGAACGGGCGCGGCGCCAGGAACAGCTGCGGCAGCATGGCGGCGAGCAAGTGGCTGTGGATGCGGGGCCGGACCTTGCCGGGCTCGCCGCTGCCGTGGCCGCCACGCCTGCGGCGTTCTATCTGGATCTGCAGGCGCGGCTGGACGAGGCACTGAGCAGCCTGGACGCGCTGGCTGGCTGCCTGGACGAGCGGTTTGGCGAGGACAGCCCCAGCCTGAGCGCGCTGGCGGCCGCCCTGCAACAGATGCACGACGTGGCCGCGGCGGCACTGCAGGCACGCGGCGCCTGACGGCCCGGCCCGGCGATACCTGGCCAGGCGAAAAAGTGAGCCAGGTCAAGAGAGCGCATGCCGGCCGCGTGTTTCCGGGCGAATTCCAGCCCCGCCTTGCCATTCGCACTATAATGTCGGCACCGCGTGCGGCAGCAATGGCGGCGATAGACGGTAACAATTTCGTGTGGACGCCAGTACAATAGCGTCTGGGCCTACACAGGGTTTCACTTTTGCCAGCAGTTGCCAGCAACTAACCATTTTTTTGACCAGCCAACAAACACTATGAGTTCGATGAATGAAGAGCGCGTATTAAGCGTGCACCACTGGACGGATACCCTGTTCTCCTTTACCACCACGCGCGACCCGTCGCTGCGTTTCTCGAATGGCCATTTCACCATGATCGGCCTGCGCGTCGACGGCAAGCCATTGCTGCGCGCCTACAGTATCGCCAGCGCCAATTACGAAGACCACCTGGAATTTTTCAGCATCAAGGTCCCGGGCGGTCCATTGACGTCGCGCCTGCAGCACTTGCAAGTGGGCGACACTGTCATCGTCGGCCGCAAGCCGACGGGCACCCTGGTCTCCGATTACCTGCTGCCAGGCAAGCGCCTGTACATGCTGTCGACGGGCACCGGCCTGGCGCCTTTCCTCAGCATCGTGCGCGATCCGGACATCTACGAGCGCTTCGACCAGCTGATCCTCGTGCACGGCGTGCGCCAGGTCGATGAGCTGGCTTACCACGACCTGCTGGTCGAGCACCTGCCGAACCACGAGTTCCTCGGCGAAATGGTCAGCGACAAGCTGCGCTACTACCCGACCGTGACGCGCGAAGACTTCCGCAACATGGGCCGCATCACCGAACTGATCGAAACCGGCAAGCTGTTCGAAGACCTGGGCGTGCCTGCGCTCAATCCCGCCGAAGACCGCGTGATGATCTGCGGCAGCTCGGACATGCTGCGCGACCTGAAAGACATGCTGGAAGAGCGTGGTTTCAAGGAAGGCAACACCTCGACGCCAGGCGACTTTGTTGTCGAGCGCGCATTCGCCGAAAAGTAATCAAGCATTACCCTTGGGGCCCGGCCCCGCCGCACTGCGCGGCGGCGCCGGGCCCTTGTCGTTTCAGCGCGCCCTCAACGCAGGATGGCTTGCCGGCCCGCCGCCTGCGGCGGCACCGCGCCGCGCTGGTAGCGCACGCCGTTCATGAAGCGCGGCACGGGCGTGAAGGCGTTGCTGAGGATATCGTCGTGCGCCGCATAGTAGCGCGTCTCGATCTTCAGCAAGCCCAGCACGGTCGCATCGAGCTTGTCCGTCTGGTACGGCCGGCTTTCCAGCGCGGCGCGCGCCACGTTCGACTGGCCCAGCTGCCGGTTGCTCCACATCAGCATCGGAATTTCATAGCCGCTCTTGTCCGACGCGGAATGGCCGGCGTGATTGCGGCTGTGACCGACTTCCTGGCCGTGGTCGGAGACGAACAGCAGCGAGGCGGCGCGGTCGGACTTGGCCAGGTCCGTCATGGCGATCAGATTGCCCAGCACATAGTCGCCATAGCGGATGGCGTTGTCGTATTCGTCGCGCTGGTTGCGTATCCACGCGGAGCGGCCCTGGCTGGCCATCTGCGCGCTGACGGTGTCGCGTTGCTTGTCGAAATGTGAAAAACGGCTGGGATAGCGCATGTCGTAGCTGGGATGGGCGCCCAGCAAGTGCACCACGATCAGCTTTTTCGGCGCCTCGTCGCGCAAGGCATGGCCAAATGGCTGGAACAGGTTGCCATCGAAATTGTTTTCGCCACGCCCGGTGCCGAAGTTGATGAAGTCGCTTTCATCGGCCTCGCCCGCCAGCAAGCCTATCCAGCCATCGTTGCGCGCCTGGTTGGACACCCAGAACGTCTTGTAGCCGGCCGCCTCGGCCAGCATCAGCAGGTTCGGCTTGGCCATCCATGCGGTCGGATTGCCGATGTCGGCCGGCGTGAGCATCGTCATCATCGATTCCACCGTGCTCGAGGCCGGTGAAATCACGTCATTAAATACCAGCAACTGCGAGCGCATGGCGTCGAGCTGCGGCGTGGTGGCACGCGGGTAGCCATACAGCGACATCGAGGCGCGGTTCGTGCTTTCGCCGATCACCAGGATCACCGTGTGCGCGTCCTCGCCCGCGTAGCGCACCTGCCAGTCCGGCGGCGACGCCATCTTCGTTGCCAGCGCGCGCTGCATGGCCTGCATCGCTTCGAGCTGGGCATCGTACTGCTGGTAGCGCAGCGGCCAGAACAGGAGCGGGTTTTCGCGGCGCATGGTGGTATTCACGTGCAGCAGCACCAGGAACACGCACATGAAGGCGGCAAAGCCCCGCTGCCATGGACCCGGCGCCACCGGCGCCATGGCATGCATCCGCTGCCGGCGCTGCAGGCAGTGGTCGGCCAGCATGACGGCCGCCGTCACCGCACCAAACCAGCCGGCCGCCTGCAGCAGGGCCAGACTGTTATGTTGGAAGAATTCCGCCGTTTCCGCTTGATCTGTCGCAAACATTGCCTGCAAAACCGCATTCGGATTGGGGCGCATGCCAAAATAGCCACGTAAAAAGCCCTTGATGGCGGCATCCAGATAAAACACGGGCAGCGCAATGCGCAGCAGCAGCGTGATGGCGCCGTCGCGGCAGCCCCATGCGTTCAGCGCGCCACCCACGCCCAGCAGCAGCGCGGCCAGCAGGACGCCCAGCTTGGCGAATTCGTTCGCGCTTAACTGATCGAGGAGGAAGAACACGAACAGGCCAGCAATGCTGAGCAGGACACGGCAAAACAGGATCAGCATGGCGGCGATGGCTGGCTAGAGATAGATTGCAGGAATGACTACGGGCGACACGGCACCGTCCGCGTGGACGGGTGCGCGATTGTAGCGCAGCTTGTTGCGGTTTGTATCATCATTTCTTGCCGATAGCATCTGCAGCCCAAGGCAGCGAACCCGGTGCCATGGCTGCGCTCCTGACAGAAACTGTCAGTACCTTTTATTATGATTTCGCCACCAACGGGCCAGCCGGCCCGTACCATGCCGACACCACCTGAGACAGGATCTTGCAATGACACGCGCCATCACCATCCTTACCGAAAACTTCGCCGACTGGGAAACCGCCCTGGTCAACTCCACGGCGCGCCTGTACTACGGCTTCTATACCCAGTTTGCCACGCCGGGCGGCCATGCCGTCACCTCGTCGGGCGGCATGCTGGTCACGCCCCAGCTGGCGCTGGAAGCCATTTCACTCGAGGAACTGGACTTGCTCATCGTTTGCGGCGGCAGCAGCTGGCAGACGCCGCAGGCACCCGAGCTGGGCGCCCTGCTGCGCGCCGCGCGCGACAAAAACATCGTGCTGGCCGGCATTTGCGACGGCACCCGCGTGCTGGCGCAAGCTGGCGTGCTCGACAACGTGCGCCACACTTCCAATTCCGCCGAGAACCTGACAGCCGTCGGCTATGCGGGCGCCGCCCTGTACCAGGACGTGCCGTGGGCCGTGGCCGACCAGCGCATCATCACGGCGCCGGGCACGGCGCCCGTCACCTTCACGGCGCAAATCCTGCGCACCCTGGGCATAGACGACGACAACCTGCAAGCCTACTTGGCCATGCACGGGGCCGAACACGGCAAGCAGGGCTGACGCCCCCGACCCGCGCGGCTAGTTGGCGGCCAGGCTTTTCAGGCGCGCCACGGCGTGCGCATTGCCCGCATCGAGTTCCAGCGAGCGGCGGTAGTGCGCGATGGCTGGCGCCGTGGCGCCGTCCGCCTCGAATGCTTCGGCCAGGCTGTCGTGGCCATTCGCGCTGTCCGGATACAGCTGGACGCCCAGTTGCAGCACGGCCACGGCCTGCTTCGGCTGCTGGCGCGCCAGCAGGCGGTAGCCCCAGGCATTCAAGTCGTCTTCCGGCGGATTCGGCAAGGCGTGCTGTTGCCGGATGGCCGACAGCTTCTGCCCGAGGTCCGCATACGCGCCATTGCCCAGGCTTTGCCGCAACAGGTGCGCGGCATAGGCGCCGCCGCTCTGCTGGCGCAGTGCCGGGATGTAAAAGCCGGCCACGCTGTCGATCAGCTGTTCCGGCTGGCCGCCGGCCAGGTTGCTCAGGATAATGATGGCCAGGCCATCATCCGGATACACATAGAATGCCGAGCGGGCGCCGCCGATGCCGGCCACGGCGCGGTGGCTGTCGCGGCGGATGGTGGGCCAGCCCAGCGCCCACGGCGCCGGCTTGCCATCGCTGAAAGTGGTCGGCTGCCACAGCCGCTCCACGCTGGCGGGCGCCAGCAGGCGCCCCGACTGCAGCGCGATGAGCCAGTTGGCTAGGTCGCCCGCCGTGCTGTTGATGCCGGCGCCGGCCCGCATGAAGACGGGGAAATCCTCGATGACGTTGCGGTACCCCTTGCCGCCCCGGGCCAGCACGTAGGAACTGGCCTTGTTGGCGACCACGTCCTTCGCATCGCCAAAGCCGCTGTGCCGCATGCCGGCCACGTCGAACTGGTGGCGCTGGACGAAGTCGACGAAGGGCTGGCCGCCCTGACGCTCGATCAATTGCGCCAGTAACACATAATTGCTCTGGTTATAGCGGTAGCGCGTGCCCGGCTGGAAATCCATCGGCAGCGCCTGCACGGCTGTCCACGCCGCATCGGCATCGTCCGGCTGCGGCCCCACCAGCTTGCCGCTGCGCTGATCGAGCACGTCGGGCAAGCCCGATGTATGGTTGAGCAGCTGCGTCACCGTCACGGCTTGCCACGCAGGGGGCAAGTGCGGCAGGTAGCTGCCGATCGGCGCGGCGAGGTCGATCTTGCCCTGCTGCACCAGCTGCATCACGGCCACGCCCGCAAACGCTTTCGTGGCCGAATTGATGGAAAACAGGCTGGCGTCCGTCACCGGCACCTGGTATTGCAAGCTGGCCACGCCAAAATTGCGCGCCAGGACAACCTTGCCCCGCTGTATGACGGCCAGTTGCAGCCCGGGAATCTGGCGTTCCTGCATTTCGCTGCGCAGGAAGGCGGCGATATCGTGTTCCGCGCGGGCGGGCTGCTGCTGGCTGGACGGCGCAGCCTTGGCTGCCATGGCGCCAACAGGGACGGCGGCGAGCGCCATGACGAAGATGGCGGCGGGGAAACGTACGGGCATGGTGGTTCTTTCTCGAGGACGAAGGTAAAGAAACGGACCGCGCAGCATCACATACCTATTTACCAACGTCAACGAGAATCTTGCTACTTAGAAACCTATACTTCCAGCCACACATCCTCGTACCCTTCCCGGTCGAGGATGAACTTGGCGCCGCTGGGCAAGGCCAGGTAATCGAGCACCTGCGGCAGCATCTCGTGCAAGTGTTCCGCATGCAGGGGCTGGTAAAAGTCCAGGGCGTCGTCGTGCTCGCCGCAATGGATGAACCAGCTGATGGTGCCATTCTCGGGCAACGCGACGCGCGTGCCATAGATGGGCGACTGCGCCAGGCTGCCGATGGCCAGGGCCACCATGGGTTCGGGCGCCTGCGCCGGCAAATCAAATTTATCGCAGATGCGCTGCTGTCTTTCGCTGACCATGTCGTTCATTTCTATCAAGAACCGATGTATTTATAAGATAACTGCAAGGCGCCATCGTGGCCGGACACTTCCAGGTGCAGGACCGCTTCGTCCGGCTTGCCGTCGGCAAGCAGCAGGCATTCCATGCCCAGCGGGCCGGCATCGGTGGCATACACATCGACGGGCGGACGCCCGCCCCTGCCCGCCATGAAGGCATCTGCCAGGGGCGCCAGAGACAGGCGCTGGCGCGGCGCAAAATAACCGTCCACCATGTCGACGATTTCCCCGGCCAGCGCGGGCGACATGGCCCAGCCGTCCTGCAGCGCAACGGGATCGCGCCGGTCGAGCGCCTGCACGAAGGCCTCGGCCAGCGCATATGCCTGCCGCCGCAGACTGTCGCTTACTGCCATTTCCATATGCTGACTCCTCTCGCTAGGGCAGGCGCCATTATAGTGCGCGGCAGGCGGCGGCGTCCCGCCTGGCGTGACGGCGCGGCGGGCGGGCATGCGAAACCCCGTTGTCTGGATTGGCATTCTGGGCGATAATTGCGGCCATGAACGATACCACCACCTTACCCCCATTGCCCGATCGCCTGTCGATCGACCCTAGCAGCCCTTACCACGTTGCAGCCGTGTTCGAAAACGACGTCGGCATCCGCTTCAACGACAAGGAGCGTCTTGACGTGGAAGAATATTGCATCAGCGAACGCTGGATCAAGGTCGCTTCCACCAAGTCCCTCGATCGCCGCGGCCGTCCGCTGCAGATCAAGCTGAAGGGCAAAGTCGAAGCGTTTTACCGCTAATTTACCGCTAAGCACCGCACTCCCATCGAGGCCGATATCCATCGGCCTTTTTTGCGCCTGCCGCGCGCGCCTCGTCCTCAGGCATCACACGCGATCAGGCCGGCCGCGGCCGCCGTTGGCAGCCACAACATGGCGTCCGCCAGCACCTCGTCCTGTGGCCTGCCGCTGGCCACGGCGGCCCGCCGGGCGCACTGCGCAAGCGACGCCCCGTCCGCCAGCGCCTGCAGCCAGTACCATTGCCATGGCTGCACCGCATGCATGGCAATTCGATAATGCAGGCGGCTTATCGCGACAAACCCGGGCGCCGCCGCAGGCTCGGGCGGTGCCTCGCCTTCTGGTGCCGCCTGCAACTGTTCCCAGAAGGCACAGACGGGAAACGTCACGGCCAGCAGCCGCGTGCACGGCGCCATGCGCCACGCTTGCGTCCCTCCCAGCAGCAACTCCAGTCCCGGCGGCAGTAGCGGCTGGGGCTGATTTTCCAGTCCCGGCGCCCGTGCCGCCTCGCTGCGCGCCCGCTCCAGCTGCGCCAGTTCAATGGGGAAACGCAGCGCCTCGGCGCGCGCGCCGGCGCCAGATTGGGTGGCGGCGAGGAAGCCGGCAAAGCCGGCGCCCAGGTCATGCAAGGTCGTGGACGTGGACGGGTGGCGCCAGATATAGGCGCGGGCAAAGAAATCGAACAGTTCGTCGCCCATCACCTTGCGCAAGACGGGATAGTCGGCTTGCAGGCATTCGAGCAGGCGCTGCACATAGCCGTCGGCATGGATGCGCAGCCGCGCCACGCCCTGTTCGCCGCCCTTGAGCACGTGCCCCGGCGCCAGGCCGTGGCGCTGCTGCGCCAGTGCCACGCCGCGCGCCGCCCCGCCCGGCGCCGTCATGGCCGTCAGGAACCAGGCTTGCAATTGCGCCAGCGGCGGCTCGGCCGCGGACAGGGCAAGGACCACTGGTTCAGGCATGGATGGCCTCCAGGTGAAAGCCCAGCGGCGTCGAGGTGGCGCCGCCCGTGGCCGCCGCCATGGCGTCCTGCGCAAACACGCCCCGTTCGGCCGCGCGCGCCTTGTCCAGTTCGGCCAGCAGCTGCGGATACGGCGGAATCTTCGCATCCCACTCCAGCAAGGCCGACACGCCGCCCGTCAACTGCTGCGCCAGCGCATACAGGCGCCAGACGGCGGCAGGCACGGGCGCGTCGTGCGTGTCGACCAGCACGTCGCCGCAATCGGTGGGCCCGGCCAGGTGCAGCTGCACGATGCGGTCGTGCGGCAACTGGCGGATATAGGCCGCCGCGTCAAAGCCATGGTTATGCGCGGACACGTGGACATTGTTGACGTCAAGCAAGAGCCCGCAGCCCGTGTCCTCGGCCAGGCGCCCCAGGAATTCCCATTCAGGCATGCTGGAGCGGGAAAATTCCACATAGGTGCTGGGGTTTTCCAGGATCAATGGCCGTCCGAGGAATTCCTGCACCTGGCGCACGCGCGCGGCCACATGGCGCAGGCTGGCGTCATCGAGCGGCAGCGGCAGCAAGTCGTGGCTGTTGAGGGTGGCGGCGCCCGTCCAGCACAGGTGATCGGAAATCCACGCGGGCCGGACCTCGGCCGCCAGCTGGCGCAGCTGGCGCAGATACGCGAGGTCCAGGGGCGCGCTGCTGCCGATCGACAGCGACACGCCATGCATGACGATGGGCACCTGCGCCGCCACGCGCTCGAGCACATGGCGCGCATAGCCGTGGTTGTCGATGAAGTTCTCGCTGATGATCTCGAACCAGTCCACCTGCGGCCCGTGGCGCAGGATGTGCTCATAGTGCTGCGGCCGCAGCCCCACGCCCAGGCCCAGGTTCGGCAGGCCCAGGCGCGGTGGCGCGCCGGTCGTGGCGGCCGGCATCAGGTCGACGGCGGCAAGGCCAGGCGCAGGTCGGTGGGCGCCGGCGCCGCGCCCACGGGCGTGCCGCGCGCCGCCATCACCTTGCCGTAGGCTTCCCAGGCCTTGTCATAGACATTGTCGCCCAGCGAAAACGTCAGGGTCTGCTGCAGCGGCAGCGGGTGGTGGTCGGGCGCGGGACCGAAATCGTACAGCACCATAGTGGCGGACTCGGGCGGTTGCGTCTTGGTGGTGTTCGGATACAGCTGCGAGGCCGAGATCGGCACGGCGCAGCCGCCGAACGTCGCGCATTTGTTGTCGCTGGGCGCGCTATAGATTTGCTTGCCTGGCGGAACCGGCTTGGGCGTGCCGCACAGATTGCCCGCTGCCGCGACGGCTTTCACCGAATGGCCGCAGGACGAGCCGCCCGTGTCCGGCTGGGCAAACCCGCAACCGCCCTGCGCATGGCAGCCGTTGGAGCCGCGGCAGGTATGGTAGACGGCCAGCGCGGCGCAGGTGGACGACGCCTCGCCTGCCAGGTGCATGCCCTGGCAGGCGTGGTACAGCACGCCCTTCTCGGCCACCGGCACGCCCGTCGCCAGGTTCGGCGCCTGGCCCAGCACGGCCCAGCAGATGGCCATGCGGTCGCCCGCGCCCACCATCGACGGGTAGGGGAACTCCGTGCCCTGCTTTTGCCAGTAGGTGTCGAGCACCGACGTGATGCCATAGATGGCGCCCGTCGCCACCGTGCTCAGCATCTTCAAGGTACCGGCCGTGTCCTTCAGGCGGTTGAGCGCGCCCGCCACGTCGCCCGGCGCGGGAATATTCTTCGGCGCCGTTGCCTTGTGATAGCGCTCGTTGGTCAGCATGGCTTCGTCCCAGCGGTGGCCCTCCTTGTGCCACTGGGCCCAGGTTTTCACGGGCAGCATCTCCTTCACCTGGCCAAAGCGCTCGTAATGGTCGAACGGCGCGCTGTCGTGGCGCGCGGCCGCATCGCGCGATGCCGCCTCCTTGCCATCGTTCGAGTACGAGGGGTAATCGACCTTCAGGGCCGCCAGGTCTTCGCGGTAGTCGGGCTGCACGGCCATCAGCCGCGCGGCCGCGTCGCGCCGGTAGCGCTTGATGGCCGTCTCGCTGCCCTCGCCCTGGTCGGTGATGGCCGCCATCATGTCGATGGCCTTGTTGAACGAGCCGGTCAGGCCGCCATCCTGGTCTTGCGGACCGAAACAGGTGTCGAAACGGGGAAACTCGGCCTGTTCATGCCCATCGACCTTCTTGTTGAACATGTCTTGCTGCACGGAGCCGTTGACGAACAGCTTTTGCCACAGCGCCTCGCCGTCCGTGTATTCGATGCTGATATAGCGCGCATAGCACTCGTACATATAGCCGATGGTGCCGAACAGGGGCAGGTCGTGCACATGCTTGCCCGGCGTCCAGCCGGCCAGCGGCACGTCGGGGAAGTATTTCGTGTGATCCTGGCGGTCGAACGCGCGCAACTGTTCGCGCGCCTGTTCTTCCGGCTGCTCGATGGCAAGGAACAGGTCGCACTGGTTGCCGTTCAATTCCTCGAGGTTGACGCGCACATGGCGGTAGCCGGACGTGTCCTGCAAGTCGACGATGTGCGGAATCACCGTACAGTCCTTGCCATAGCAGGTCCAGCCATGCTCCTGCGATTGCAGTTCCGAGCCCGTGAAGCACGGCGCCGCGCCGATGGCCGTGGCCAGGTTGGCGGCCATCTGCAGGTGCAGCATCTCCTGGATGAAGACACTGAAGATGATGTTGAAGGCTTTCTGTTCCGCCAGTTCCGGTCGCGCCGTGGTGCCCATGCCCGGCCATTGGCGGCCCTCGTAATAGCTGATGCCCTGCGAATTGATCTGGTGCGTGCCCTGGATCGAATACATGGTGGCCATGTACAGGGGAATGGTGAACAGCTCGACGCTGACGGCCGCCTGGGCAATGGCGCGCACGGCCGCCGTGTCGGTGGCCAGCATGTCGAGCGGGCGGTTGGTAATGGCGGCTTGCGTACTTCCTAACACGGGCATTTTCATTCTGGTCTCTCCACGGGATGAGGCGTTTCGGATGTCAGGCCGTCGCCGCGCCATGCAAGGTGCGCTGAAAACGGCAAGAATATAATACGCTTAGGAAAGATGTTTTTGCGGCAAGAGTTGCATGCCGATGCGGGAATTGATCTGCGTCAATTTTCAGCCAGGCTAGCCTGGCAAAAGGCGGGGTTTATGCGCAATTCGATGACAATTGGAGAGATTGCCGGCCAGGCGCACGTGTATAAGCGCCGCGCCGGCAAGCGCCGGCGCGTGGCTTGCATGATGATAGTCAGGCGGCTGGCGGCGGCTGGAAGGCGCAGAAGCCCGGATACTGGTCGCGGCTGTCGCACACTTTCAGGCAACCCTTGCCATCCTTGAAGGTGGCGCTGACGCTGATCGGAAAGCCATAGCGTGGCGTGATGGCCTTGAAGGCGGATGGACAGCTTTTTTCGTTGCTGAAACGGAAGGTGATTTCCTCGCGGCGGTCCTTGCGCGCAAAGCTCAGCATGAAGGTTTCATTGCTGTTCCACTGCGCCTTGCCCGGCACGCGGAAGCGGTAGCGCTGGCCGCCCTGCTGCGATGCATCGACTTGCTGGCCGAAGACGCGGCTGCTGGCCGTGGCTGTCTCGACCTTGGCAACTGGATACACGACGGCAAAGATGTAGGTGCCGGCAAAACCCTGGTCGAAGCCGAGGCCCTTCTGGTAGAACGGCACGACGATATGCGGCGCCCCCGAGTACTCGAGGCTGCCGTCGGCGCGGGCCGAGCTGCGCGACGTCAGCTTGTAGTCGGGCGCCTGTTCGAAGGCGACGTCCAGTTCCAGCAATGCCTGCTGCCTGTCGATGTCTTGCGCCAGGTAATCCCTGGGGAACATTTCGCCATGCACGCAGCCGGCCAGCAAGCCCGCGGCAAGGCAGGCGCCGAGGAGGTGATGGATTTTCATGGCTGTGCTCCTTGTGCGGCGACAGGCGTGGTCGTCAAGCCCAGGCCCGTCACTTGCCAGCCGTGCTGGCCCTGTTTCCATTGAAATTGCTCGCCAAACCAGGCCAGTTCCAGTTCGCGCCGGATGCGGTTCGAATCCGTGCGGCCCTTGCCTGCCTTGATGGCGACGTGCGCCTGCTCGGACGCCTTGTCCGACAGCGGCTTCAGCCAGCGCTGGTAGGTATCGGGCGGCAAGGCCAGGGCGCCGGCGATGCCGTCGTCGCGCGTGGCAACGATGATCTTCACCTTGGTCAGCGCATTCGACAGGTAGGCGGCGCGCTGCCTGTCGGGCGAGACGGACACCAGCATGGCATTCGGATAATCGCCAGTGACGACGCCCTGCACGTCAAACCACAGCAGCTCGCCCGTGCGCGTATCGAGCGCCCGTCCGTCGCGGGCAAACAGCAGCAGGCTGTCGCGCCCCCGCTGCGGCACGCCCCATTCCGGGTCGCGCTCCGTGCGCACCATGCTGTCGCGCTGCAGGGGGCTGACGGGACGCATCAGCGGTTCGCCGTTCTGCACGCCGATGAGGATGGTGCCCTGGCCCGTATAGCCCTTGGTGAACGCCAGCAGCATGGGCTGGCCTTCGCGCATGGCCGGCAGGGGCCGCACTTCCACCACTTCGCGCGCGCCGCCGGGCCAATAGCCCTGCTTGCGGAAAGTCAAGGTGACGAGCGGGTCGTGGCGGTCGTTGGTGACGACGAAGTCGCCATATTGTTTGCTCACCGGCACGTACGGTGTTTGCGCCTGCGCGGCGGGCAAGATGACGGCGGCCAGGACGGCGGCGGCCGCCAGGCGGCGTAAAGGTAGGGACAGCATGGCATCCTGTAAAGGTCGCACCGGGCGAAGGATGAACATCATAAACGATTCATCCCCAGCAACACTGTCCTGCAGGAAACATCAATGGCGCTGGATCTCGATCAGCTCGATCTCGAACAGCTTCGGCCACAATTTCCCCGTGACAAACAGGCGCTTGCCGCGCGCATCCCAGGCGATGCCGTTGAGCACGGCGTCGGGATTGGCCGTGCCCCGCTGTTCGGGCGGCAGCAGGCCCGTCAGGTCGATCCAGCCCACCACCTTGCCGCTGGCCGGGTCGATGCGGGCGATCACGTCGGCGCCCCACACATTGGCGAACAGCTCGCCATTGACCATTTCCAGCTCGTTCAGGCGCTCGATGGGACGGCCTTCGGCCTTCACCTCGACACGGCGCACCTCGGCCAGGGTCTTCGGGTTCAGCACGCGGATGGCGGACGTGCCGTCGCTCATGTAAACGGCCTTGCCGTCGCTGGCCAGGCCCCAGCCTTCGCCCTTGTAGCTGAAAGTGCGCTTCAGCTGGAAGGTTTTCTGGTCGAACACATAGCCGGTCTGCGAGGTCCACGTCAGGCCGAGGATCTCGTCGCCCACGGCCGTGATGCCTTCGCCAAACACGTTCTTGTCCAGCATGACCCGCTGCAGCACCCTGCCCGTCGCCAGGTCCACCTTGCGCAACGACGATTGGCCATTCTGGCCCGTGCTTTCATACAGGTGGCCATCCTTGAACAGCAGGCCCTGCGTGAAGGCGCGGGGATCGTGCGGATAGCTATTCTTGACGAAGTAGCCATAAACGGGAATGGCGGCCTGGGCATGGCCCATCTCGCTCATCAGGCCCACAGTGCACAGCAATCCCAGCAGCAATGAGCCTGCCGTGCGCTTGAGTTTGGCGTTACCGATGTTCTTCATGTGTTTGGCGGTGGTTGGCGAGCGCCTATTGTAATCGCCCGGGCGGCGCCATGTGCGCCCTGACGAGATCGAGCCAGGCGCGCGCGGCGAACGACAGCCGGCCGCCGCGGCGCCAGGCCAGCATCAAATTCCACTCCACGGGCGGGCCTTCGAGCGGGATGACGGCAAATTGCGCGGCGTCGAGCGTGTCGCAATACATCTTCGGCAGCAGGCAGACGCCCACGCCCAGGCGCACCAGCGAGGCGATGAAATCCCACTGCCCGCTGCGGCCGGCGATGCGCGGCACGAAACCGGCGCGCTGGCAGGCGTCGAGCACGATGTCGTTCAGGGCGAACGAGGCGCCGTAGAACACGAAGGGACTGCCGGCCAGCTCGGCCAGGGCCACGGCGGCGCGGCCGCGCCAGACGCTGTCGGCCGGTGCCAGCAGGCACAGGGGCGAGCGCACGAGGGGCAAGGCGTCGAAATCCTGCCAGGTGGCTGCATTGCCCGGGTAATCAAGCATGGTGCCCAGCTCCACCGTGCCCGTGCGCAAGTCGCGCTCGATGGCTTGCGTGCCGCTTTCATACATCTTCAGCTCGATGCCCGGATAGCGCTGGTGGTATTCGGCCAGCCACGGCGCCAGCGTGGAATGGGTCTGCGGCGACACGCCCACGCGCAGCTCGCCCCGCTCCAGCTGCTGCAGGTCGCGCAATTCCACCTTCAGTTCCGCATGCAGGGCCAGCAGCTCATGCGCGCGCGACAGCACCACCTGGCCCGCATCCGTCAGGGTAAAGCGCTTGCCGGCGCGGTCCAGCAGGGCCAGGTCCAGCGACTGTTCGAGCTGCTGGATCATCTTGCTGACGGTGGGCTGCGTCACGTGCAGCCGGGCGGCCGCGCGCGTAAAACTGTTCTGCTCGACCACTTCGACGAAGTAGCGCAGGGAGCGGATATCCATGATGCATTCCAATATCGAATGATGATCATGAGTTTAAGTCATTTTATCTTTTGATGTGCAATCCCTACAATGAAAACTTCCCCCTGCAACTTGAAAGCCCGCCGTGAAAGCCGTCCCCCATCCTGTCGCCACCCTGCCCTCCATGCCCGCCTGGCGCCAGCCGGCGCAGACGCTGTGGCAAGTGGGCGTGCTGATCGCCGCCTGGTGGCTGGCCGACCAGGCCGCCGCCGCCCTGCACTTGCCGTTTTCCGGCGGCGTCGTCGGCCTGTTCGTGCTGGTGGCCCTGCTGCTGGCGGGCTGGGTGCGGCCGGCCGCCATCGAGCTGGGCGCCAACTGGCTGCTGGCCAACATGCTGCTGTTCTTCATCCCGCTGGTGGTATCGGTGGTGCAATTTACGCAGCTGTTGAAGTCACAGGGCTTGATGCTGTTCGTGAACATCGGCCTGGGCTTTGCCTGCGTGATGCTGGCCACGGCGCTGACCGTGGAATGGGTGTGCCGCTATGAACGCCGGCTGCGCCTGCAAACACTGCGGCGCCAGCGCAATGCCAGGGCAGCAGCATGAGCACCCTGGTCTTGTCCTTGCTGTTTTTGCTGCTGACCCTGGTGCTGTTCTATGCCAACCAGGCCGTGCACAAGCGCCACCCGCACTTCCTGCTGACGCCGGCCATCTGCACCTCGGCCATCCTGATCGTCATCGTGCAGGCGACGGCGACGCCGTTCGCCACGTATTTCGGCGAGACGCGCTGGCTGCCGTGGCTGCTGGGCCCCGCCACCGTGGCGTTCGCGCTGCCCATCTTCCAGGAGCGCAAGCTGATCCGCAAGCACTGGCTGGCCTTGTCACTGGGCAGCTGCGCCGGCATCGTGGCTTCGGTCGCCGCCACCCTGCTGCTGGACCGCTTGCTGGGCGTGCACGGCGACATGGCGCGCAGCCTGCTGGCGCGTTCCGTGTCGACGCCGTTCGCGCTGGAAGCGTCGCGCCACATGGGCGGCTCGGCCCAGCTGACGGGCATCTTTGTCGTGATGACGGGCTTGTTTGGCTTGATGCTGGGCAAACCGCTGCTGAAACTGCTGCCCCTGCGCATGCGCATCGCCCGCGGCGCCCCGTATGGCGCGGCCGCGCACGGCTTCGGCCTGTCCGTGGCGCGCCGCGTGGGCACGGAAGAAGGCGCCGTGGCCAGCCTGACGATGATTTTTTCCGGCGTCGTGACGGTCTTGCTGGCGCCGCTGCTGGGACGCCTGCTGGGCTAGCGGCCCGCCTGCAGCGCCTGCATGCCATGCACGATCAGGTCGATGCCCGCCAGGAAATCCTCGCGGTCGTCGTGCGCGCGCAGCTGCCCCGCCACCTTGCGGGCAAACGGAAACGCCTGCGCATCGAGGCGCGACCACGCGGCTGATAGGCTGTCAAGGAAATGAGACCTGTCCAGGCCGTTGGCGCGGCCGATGGCGGCGTTGGCCGCATTCTGCCCGCTCACGCCCAGCAGATAATTGAGCAGCGTGCAGGTGGCCAGCCATTGCCGCTCTGCCGGCACGCCCAGCGCGTCCACTTGCCGCCCCAGGCGCTCGAGGATGCGCACGGTGGGCAACTGGCCCGGCGCGCGCGCCAGCGCCGAGCCCAGCCACGGATGCGCATCCATCGCCTCGAACACGGCCAGCGCCACGGCCCGGATGCAGGCTGGCGGCGTGGCGCCAGGCAAGACCGCCTCCATGGCGCGCATGACGACGCTGTCGCTGGCCGCCGTGAACAGCTCGTCCTTGTTGGCAATGTGCCAGTAAATCGCGCCCGGCCCCGTGGCCAGACGCGCGGCCAGGGCGCGGAATGTCAGGCCGCTCTCGCCGGCCGTGTCCAGCAGGCTGATGGCGGCGTCGATGATGGTGTCGCGCGTCAGCGAGGTGTCGCGCCGTGGTGGTTTCGTTACATTTTTCAGCATCGCTTATCTTGACACAGATGATGCGATGCCGCAAAATTCTTGTGGAACACCGTTCCATTCATATGGTTGAACGCTCCCGCCCCTCCCCTTAAGGAATTCCCATGCATCCACACATCACCATCATCGGCGCGGGCCTGGGCGGGCTGATGCTCGCCCGCGTGCTGCATGTCCACGGCATCGCCGCCACCATCCATGAAGCGGATGCGTCGCCGCAGGCGCGCGGCCAGGGCGGCATGCTCGACATTCATGAAGAGAATGGCCAGCGCGCGCTGAGGGCGGCCGGCCTGTATGACGCGTTCCGCGCCATCATCCACGCGGGCGGCGAAGCGAGCCGGGTGCTGGACATGCACGGCACGGTCTTGCTCGACGAGGGCGACGATGGCACGGGCGGGCGTCCGGAAGTGCCGCGCGGCGCGCTGCGCCGCATCCTGCTCGACTCGCTGCCGGCCGGCACCGTGCGCTGGGGCCACAGGCTTGCGGCCGCCACCGCGCTGGGCGGAGGCAGGCACCGGCTGACCTTTGCCGATGGCGCGACGGCAACAACCGATCTGCTGGTGGGCGCGGACGGCGCCTGGTCCCGGGTCCGCCCCCTGCTGTCCGGCGCGCAGCCCGTGTACTCGGGCGTGTCCTTCATTGAAACATATCTGCTCGATAGCGACCGCCAGCACCAGGCCAGCGCGCAAGCCGTGGGCGCCGGCGCCCTGTTTGCCTTGGCGCCCGGCAAGGGCATCCAGGCCCACCGCGAGCCCGATGGCGTGCTGCATACGTATGTGGCCTTGCAGAAACCGGAGGCATGGCTGGCCGGCATCGACTTTGACGATCCCGCGGCCGCCCGCGCCCGCGTCGCCGCGGAATTTGCCGGCTGGGCGCCGGCGCTGACGGCGCTGATCACGGATGGCGAGACGCCGCCCGTGCCCCGTCCCGTGCATACCTTGCCGCCCGACCATGCCTGGCGGCGCGTGCCAGGCGTGACCTTGCTGGGCGACGCGGCCCACCTGATGGCGCCCGCCGGCGAAGGCGCCAACCTCGCCATGCTCGACGGCGCCGAGCTGGCGCAGGCGCTGGCGGCCCATCCCGGCGACGTGGAAGCGGCCCTGCAAGCGTATGAAACGGCGCTGTTTGCGCGCAGCAGCGCGGCGGCGGCGGAGTCCGGGCGCGTCTTCAGCCTGTGTTTTGGCGAGGACGCGCCGCACAGCCTGCTCAATTTCTTTGCGGAGCAGAAAGAACCAGGCTAGGCGGCGCAAACACCGACGGCACGGGCGTTTATCGGGGATAATATGCGTTTCCCCTTGCCAGCGCCCTCGCCACGATGAAATACCCCGCAGTCCTGCCTTTCAGCGATATCCTGCCCCGCCTGACCGAATTCGATGCCATCATCGACGTGCGCAGCCCGTCCGAGTTCGCGGAAGACCACTTGCCGGGCGCGATCAACCTGCCCGTGCTGGACGACGAACAGCGCGTGCGCGTGGGTACCCTGTACAAGCAGACGAGCGCCTTCGAAGCGAAGAAACTGGGCGCAGCGCTGATCGCGCAGAATATCGCGCGGCATATCGAAGACGGCTTCCTCGGCCATCCGCAACAGTGGAAGCCGCTCGTGTATTGCTGGCGCGGCGGCAACCGCAGCGGCGCCATGGTGCATATCCTGGCGCGCATCGGCTGGCCCGTGACCCAGCTCGACGGTGGCTACAAGGAATACCGGCGCCACGTAAACGCCGAGCTGGCCACCCTGCCCGAGCGTTTCGATTTCATCAACGTGCTGTGCGGCCCCACGGGCAGCGGCAAGAGCCGCTTGCTGCAGGTGCTGGACCGCCAGGGCGCGCAAGTGATCGACCTGGAAGACCTGGCCGCCCACCGCGGCTCCGTGCTGGGCGGCTTGCCGGAAGAAGAGCAGCCATCGCAAAAGGCGTTTGAAAGCGCGCTGTGGCAGCAATTGCGCCATTTCGACCCGGCACTCCCCGTGTTCATCGAATCCGAAAGCAAGAAAGTGGGCCGCTTGCGCGTGCCCGACGCGCTGATGGAAAAGATGCGCGCGGCCGCCTGCACCGACGTGCGGCTCGATATCGGCGAGCGCGTGCGCCTGCTGATGGACGATTACGCGCATTTCGTCGGCGACCCGGCGCGCCTGAACGTGCAGCTGGCCCTGTTGACGCAGCTGCATGGCCGCGAGAAAATCGCCCATTGGCAGCAACTGGCGACGGCGGGCCGCATGGCCGAGCTGGTGGAGGAATTGCTGGTCCAGCATTACGACCCCGTGTACCGGCAATCGATCGCGCGCAATTTCAGCCGCTACGCGCAGGCGACGCCGCTGGTCTTGCCCGATATTTCAGAACATGCCTTTGAGCAAGCCGCGCGCGCATTATGTGCTATCGTCGGCGAACAACGTACCGCCAGCGCCGTGTGATGCCTGGCTTGCCATCTAATTACTTATTTCAGCAGGATGAAGACCATGTCCGATAGCGTTCCAAGCCCCATCCGATTGACCGAATTTGCCCATGGCGGCGGCTGCGGCTGCAAAATTGCACCTGGCGTGCTGGCCGACATCCTGAAAGGCAGCGGCGGCTTTCCCCTGCCGAAGGAATTGCTGGTCGGCATAGAAACCTCGGACGACGCGGCCGTCTACCAGCTCAACGACGAGCAGGCGCTGATCGCCACGACGGATTTCTTCATGCCCATCGTCGACGACCCGTTCGACTTCGGCCGCATCGCCGCCACCAACGCCATTTCCGACGTCTACGCCATGGGCGGCACGCCCATCATGGCGCTGGCCCTGGTCGGCATGCCGATCAACAAGCTGCCGGTGGAAACCATCGGCCTGATATTAAAAGGCGGCGAAACCATCTGCGCCCAGGCCGGCATCCCCATCGCCGGCGGCCACACCATCGATTCCGTCGAGCCGATCTACGGCCTCGTCGTGCTGGGCCTCGTGCACCCGTCGCAGGTGAAGCGCAACGCGGGCGCGCGCGCCGGCGACAAGCTGGTGCTGGGCAAGCCGATCGGCGTGGGCATCCTGTCGGCCGCGCTGAAGAAGAATGCGCTCGACGCGGGCGGCTATGCCTCGCTGATCGACAACACCACCAAATTGAATACCCCGGGCAAGAAGCTGGCCCTGCTGGACGGCGTGCATGCGCTGACGGACGTGACGGGCTTCGGCTTGCTCGGCCACTCGCTGGAACTGGCGCGCGGCGCCAACTTGCAGGCGCGCATCGCAATGCGCGACGTGCCGCTGCTGCCGCAAGTGCAGCAACTGGCGGAGAACGGCAACATCACGGGCGCCTCGGGCCGCAACTGGCAAGGTTATGGCGCGCAGGTGCAGCTCGACGATGGCCTCAGCGCCATCGACAAGGCCATCCTGACGGATCCGCAGACGGCCGGTCCCCTGCTGGTGGCATGCGCGCCGGAAGCCGTCGAACAGGTGCTGGCGATTTTCCGTGCCGAAGGCTTTGCCGAGGCAACCGTGATCGGCGAGATGCAGGAAGGCAACACCGGGGTTTCCGTATTTTAATGAATATTTTTTGCAAAGGCAGTCCCATGACCACGTTCTCTAAATTCCCCGCCATCCTGGCCACCGTCGCCGCCACCCTGGCCATCCACAGCGGCCTGGCGCAGGCGCAGCAAGTGCTGCGCGTGTCCGCCATTCCCGACGAAGCGCCGACGGAATTGCAGCGCAAGTTCAAGCCGCTGGGCAGCTACCTGGAGAAAAAGCTGGGCATGAAGGTGGAATTTACGCCCGTGACCGACTACGCGGCATCCGTGGAAGGCTTGATCAATAACAAGCTCGACATGGTCTGGTTCGGCGGCTTCACCTTCGTGCAGGCGAACGTGCGCAGCGGCGGCAAGATCGTGCCGCTGGTGCAGCGCGAGGAAGACACGAAGTTCCGCTCCGTGTTCGTGACCACCAGCAAGGACATCAACCAGTTGTCCGACCTGAAGGGCAAGAATTTCACGTTCGGCTCGGAATCGTCGACGTCCGGTCATTTGATGCCGCGCTACTACTTGCTGGCCGCCAAGATCAACCCGGATACGGACATGAAGCGCATCGCGTTCTCGGGCGCGCATGACGCCACCGTGGCGGCCGTGGCCGGCGGCAAGGTCGATGCGGGCACCCTGAACATCTCCGTGTGGGAAAAGCTGGTGGAAGCGAAAAAGGTCGATCCGGCCAAGGTGCGCGTGTTCTACACGACGCCCGGCTACTACGACTACAACTGGAGCGTGCGCGCCGACATGAATCCCGTCGTGCGCAAGAAGCTGACGGACGCCTTCCTGGCGCTGGACCCGTCCACGCCTGAAGGCAAGGAAATCCTCGAACTGCAGCGCGCCACCCGGTTTATCCCGACCAAGGCCGAGAACTACAAGGATATCGAAGCGGCCGCGCGCGATGCGAAGCTGTTGAAGTAACTGCTGAAACCTGTCGGATCACGTCCTGCGGACTGATCCGACCTGCGCTGCTATTGCATGGCGCAGGTCGGATTAGCGGCCCAGCCACGAAATCCGACACCGCCCCTCCCCAAGACCGAACATCGCATGACATTCCAACTTCACAAGGTCAGCGTCCACCACGCGGGCGCCGCCGGCAATGCGCTGGCCCTGCGCGAGCTTAGCCTGGACGTGGCGCCGGGTGAACAGATCGCCCTGATCGGCCCTTCCGGCGCCGGCAAGACCAGCCTGCTGCACACGCTGGCCTGCGCGCTGCGTCCCGCAGCGGGTACCTTGAATATACTTGGCAGCGCGCCGTGGGACATCGGCAGCGCGCAGCGCCACGCCCTGCGCGCGCGCCTGTTCCTGGCGCCGCAGACGCCGCCGCTGCCGCCGCGCCAGCGCGTCGTCAACGCCGTGCTGGCCGGCCGGCTGCCGCAATGGAGCTTGTGGACGGCCATCCGTTCGCTGCTGGCGCCCGTCGACCCACGCGCCGCCTGGGTGGCCCTGGGCAAATTCAACCTGCAGGACAAGCTGTATGCGCGCGTCGACCGCCTGTCCGGCGGCGAACGCCAGCGCTGCGGCATGGCCCGCGCGCTCGTCTCGAATGCCGAGGTCTTCCTCGTCGACGAGCCGCTGTCCGCGCTCGACCCCACGCTGGCCCAGCAAACGATCGCCGTGCTGCAGGCGGAAGCGCAAGCGCGTCATGCCACGCTGATCTGCAGCCTGCACCAGGTGGAAATCGCGCGCGCCTGCTTCCCGCGCATCATCGCCT
This sequence comes from Janthinobacterium sp. GW822-FHT07H10, assembly GCF_058798675.1. Lineage (NCBI taxonomy): Bacteria > Pseudomonadati > Pseudomonadota > Betaproteobacteria > Burkholderiales > Oxalobacteraceae > Janthinobacterium > Janthinobacterium sp. GW822-FHT07H10. The sequence continues at coordinate 670,990 of NZ_JBXAKS010000002.1, read as the reverse complement.
TGCGCGACGGCAAGGTGGTGTTCGATGCGGCCAGCGCCGACGTCAGCGACGCCATGATCGAAGCGCTGTACCGCAACCAGGCCGACCCCGCGCCCGCATTCGAGGCCGTGGAAGCGCGGCTGGACGCCGCGAGGCCCCTTTGCTGAAGGCCGCCGACGCCGCCCTGCCGCGCGACCCCGCCTGGCGCGGCCGCCTGAGCGCCGCCGCCATCGTGCTGCTCGTGCTGTGGCCGATGCTGGTGCAGGCCGAGTTCAAGCCGTGGATCCTGTTCGACGCGCAAAGCCTGGAAGCGACGTGGAATTTCATCGCCAGCTTCGTGCCGCCCGCGCACTCGCTGGAATTCCTGCGCCTGGTGGCTGTGTCCAGCTGGGAAACCATCGCCATGGCGACGGCCGGCATGGCGCTGGCCATGCTGGGCGCCATCCCCTTGACCTTATTGGTGACGGAACGGCTGTCGATCTCGCGCATCGGTTCCGGCCACGTGTCGCCGCCGGCCGCCGCCCTGCGCCACGGCGTGCGCGCCGTGCTGGTGCTGCTGCGCAGCGTGCCGGAACTGGTGTGGGCGTTGCTATTGGTGCGCATCGTCGGCCTGGGGCCGACGGCGGGCGTGATCGCCATCGCCCTCACCTATTGCGGCATGCTGGGCAAGGTCTACGCGGAAATCCTCGAATCGTCGGATGCCGCCGCCTGCAACGCCCTGCTGCACAACGGCAGCGGCCGCCTCAAGGCCCTGCTGTACGGCGCCCTGCCCGAATCGGCCGCCGAACTCGTGTCGTATACGATTTACCGCTGGGAATGCGCGATCCGCGGTTCCGTCGTCATGGGCTTCGTCGGCGCCGGCGGCCTGGGCCAGCGCATGGATGAATCGATGAAGATGATGGCAGGCAATGAACTGGCCACCATGCTGATGGTATTCGTATTGCTGGTGGCGGGCGCCGACGCCGTCTCCGCCATGCTGCGCCGGAGGCTGGCATGAAGAACGACACGTCCATGCTGCCTGTTTCCACCCCCGTACGCTGGTCGACCTGGGCCTTGCTGGCCGGCTTGTTGCTGCTCGTCATCGCCAGCTTTGCCACCCTGCCCCTGAAATGGGGCGAGTTCTTCAGCCAGGACGCGCTGCGCACGACGGCCGACTTCCTGCACGGCTTCGCCCCGCCCGAGCTGGCCGGCGCCTTCCTCGTGAAGGTGGGCGTGGCCACGTTCGAAACCCTGGCCATGTCGGCCATCGGCACGGTGATTGCCGCCGTGCTCGGTGCACTGCTGGCCCTGCCTGCCAGCGGCCGCTTCGGCAATGTGGCGCGCAACGCGACACGGGGTGTCCTGAATGTGCTGCGCTCGATCCCCGAACTCGTGTGGGCCTCGATCCTGCTGATCGCCGCCGGCCTGGGCCCGTTCGCCGGCACCCTGGCGCTGGCCCTGCACACGGTGGGCGTGCTGGGACGTCTGTTTGCCGACGCCTTCGAGAATTGCCCGCCGCTGCCGGCCGCCACCCTGCGCATCAACGGGGCGCGCCCGGCCGTGGCCTTCCTGTACGCCACCTTGCCGCAGTGCGGGCCGCAGATGATGTCCTACACCCTGTATCGCTGGGAAAACAATATCCGCGCCGCCGCCATCCTCGGCGTCGTCGGCGCGGGCGGCCTGGGGCAGATGCTGAAATACCATCTGTCGCTGTTCCAGATGCAGAGCGCCGCCACCGTCATCATCGCCATGCTGCTGATGGTGGCGGCCGTTGATGGCCTCAGCTATGTGCTGCGCCGGGCCATGACGCGCTGAAGCACTTACTTATTACAGGGAATCATTTATGTCAGGCTGGTGGACCATCATTTCGACAGACACGCCGCAACGCATGGCCGATATGACGAAAGTCAACAAGGAAGCGTTCCTGGCCACGTGGGAAGCGGGCCTGTTCGGCGCCGACTGGATCGCGCAACTGTGTGCACAAGGCAAGGCGACCCAGCTGTCGTCGAACGGCTTTCCCAACCGCTACACGGCGATGGCGGGCGACATCCTGCCCCTGCTGGAAAACGGCATCGCCGTCGCGCAGGATGGCGTTTTTCCCCACGACCAGCCCACGGGCTGGCCCGGCTGCATCACCGTGCACGGGGACCGCATCGCCGCCTGCGCGCCAGGCCAGCTCCTGACCATTGAAGTGTGGGACCAGTCATGAGGAACAGTACATTGATCATACGCAAGGAAACCGCGGCCGACATCGGGGCCATCGACCAGCTGACGCGCGACGCCTTCCTGCACGCCGCGCACACGGACCACACGGAACAGTTCATCGTGAAAGGCTTGCGCGACGCGGGCGCCCTGAGCGTCTCGCTGGTGGCCGAACTGGACGGAGAACTGATCGGCCACGCGGCCGCCTCGCCCGTCGCCATCAGCGACGGCGCGCCGCACTGGTTTGGCCTGGGGCCCGTTTCAGTGGCCCCCAGCCATCAGCAGCAAGGCGTGGGCAGCGAGCTCATCAAGCAGTTGCTGGACGACTTGCGCCAGCGGGGCGCGGCGGGCTGCGTGGTGCTGGGCGAGCCTGCCTACTACGGGCGCTTCGGCTTCCAGGCACACGGCGCGCTGGTGTTGCCGGGCGTGCCGGCCGAATATTTCCAGGCGCTGGCTTTCGATTCGGCGCTGCCATCGGGGAATGTCGCCTATCATCCGGCCTTCGATGCCAGGAGCTGAGCAGGCCAAACAGACCATGAAACCCCGTCACGACAAGGTACCACAGCAAATAGAGCACCTCGCCTGGTTCAGCCAGCACCTGGGCGGGCGCCTAGCGTGCGGAAATGCTCGAACACGGCAGCGATGCTGTTAATATTGGCAAATAGTCCACGGCAACATCACACCACAAGGAATCCCCTGGTTTGACCACCATCCACATCCGCCCCACCACCCCGGCCGACTGGCCCGCCCTGAAAACCACGCGCCTCGCTTCGCTGCTCGACGCGCCGACCGCCTTTGGCGTCAGCCATGCCAGCGCGGCCGCCTATGCCGACGCGGACTGGCGGCAGCGCGCCGTCAGCACGGCGCAGCGGACGTTTTTCCTCGCCTTTGACGGCGAACACGCCATCGGCATCGCCGCGCAAGTGGTCGCCGGCAATGGCGAGTGCAACCTGATCGCCATGTGGGTGCAGCGAGAATACCGCGGCATGGCCGTGGCGCAGGGCCTGGTCGATGCCGTGAAACGGCAGGCCGTGGCCACTGGCCATGCGCGCCTGGTGCTCGACGTGGCGCCGGAAAATGTGCGCGCGGCGGCGTTTTACCAGAAGCAGGGTTTTGTCTTCCTGCCGGAATGGGAAGCGCTGGAGAGCCACCCGCATATCCAGGTGCAGAAGATGGCGTGGCTGGCGCCGGCCTGATGTTGCGCGCCCGCACCGCCCCTTAGAAAACGCTATGCCGGGCCCGGCTTTGGCGCTAATCTTGGTGCCTGTTCAATCTCTTGCGGAACCACCATGAAACTCATCACATCGATGTTCGTCGCCGCCGCCCTGTTTGGCGCCCAGCCCGCCATGGCGCAGGAATCCTCGGAAGTGGCGGCCGCCAAGGTCGCCGCGAACAGCTGGCTCAAGCGCATGGATGCGGGCGACGATGCGGGCACGTGGGACAGCAGCGCGGCCTCGCTGCGCAGCGAAATGTCGAAGTCGGGCTGGAAGATGCTGATCACGGCCGTGCACTGGCCGCTGGGCGAGTTCAAGTCGCGCAAGCTGAAGTCGGCCGCCCTGCAAAAGGCGCCGGCCGGCAAGCCGGGCCCGGACAAGGTCGTCATCGACTACGTGAGCCAGTATGAAAACAAGGCCGACGTGCGCGAAACCATCACGACCGTGCTGGAAAAAGATGCCAGTTGGAAAGTGTCGGGCTATAACATCAACGGCTAAACGCCTGCCTATTTGACGCGCTGCTTCTCCAGCTTGCGCGCCAGGGTCCTTCGGTGCATGCCCAGGCGACGTGCCGTTTCCGAGATATTGAAATCCGTCTCGGCCAGCATTTCATGGATGCGTTCCCATTCCAGGGTCTTGATGTTGGTGGCGCGGCTCGTCAGTTCGATGTCGGCGTTGCCGGCCACGTGGCCGAAGGCCGCTTCGATATCGTCCGTGTTCGACGGTTTCGCCAGGTACTGGCAGGCGCCCAGCTTGATCGCTTCGACGGCCGTGCCGATGCTGGCGTAGCCCGTCAGCACGACGATCAGCATGTCCGGATCGTGCTGGTGCAGCATCTGCACGCAGGCCAGGCCCGAGGTATTGCCATTCAACTTCAAATCGACGACGGCGTAATCGGGGCAATGCTGCTCGAGCAAGGCGCTCGCCTCATCGAAATTGGTGGCCAGGATGACCTGGTAGCCGCGCCGCTCGAACGAGCGGCCCAGGGTGCGGGCAAACGCGGCGTCGTCTTCCACGATCAGTAACAGACGGTCATCCTGCATGGTGGTCACTTTCTCTTTCCAGTTTGATGGCCGCCAGCGGCAAGGCCAGGTGCACCACCGCCCCGCCCTGCACGCGGTTGCGCGCCGTCACCGTGCCGCCCAAAGTCCGCGCAACGTTGACCACCAGGAACAGGCCGAGGCCGCCGCCGGGCTTGCCCTTGCTGCTTTGATACGGTTTGCCCAGGTGCGTCAGCATCGACGGCTCGAAGCCGGGGCCCGCATCGGTGATCACCAGGTGCAAGGCGTCCGCTTCGCGCGTCGCTTCGAAGCGCAGCCAGTCGGGCGACGCTTCCAGCGCATTGTCGAGCACATTGCAGATGGTTTGTTTCAGGGTCGAATCGAAGACGACGGGCACGTCGTGCTCGATGCGGTTATCGTACTCGAAATCGTGGATGGGCCGGCTCGTGCGCCATTCTTCCACGAGGTCGTTGAGGAAGGTGTTGATCGTCGTCTTCACGGACGATTCGCCGCGCGCCTCGCCTGCCGACAACAGGATGCCGCTGACGATGCTCTTGCAGCGCTGCAACTGCGCTTGCATTTCCGTGATTTCTTCCAGCAATTCGCCGTTCTTGCTCAATTCCGGCATGCGGCGCCAGTCGCCCAGGATGACGGACAGGGTCGCCAGCGGCGTGCCCAGCTCGTGCGCGGCGCCCGATGCCAGCAAGCCCATGCGGATGATGTGCTCTTCTTCCGCCGCGCGCTGGCGCAAGTCCGCCACCTTGGCGTCGCCGGCGCGCTGGTTGCGGTTGATGCGCGTGATGAACACCACCAGCAAGGCGGCGTTGAGGATGAAACAGATCAGCAAGCCCTGCACGTAGAGGCTGGAAAAGCCCCGCTCGGGGTCGATCGGCAGGATCAGGGGGCCGGGCAGCAAGGCCAGGCCGGCCAGGCACAGGCTGGTGATGGCCACCATGATCCAGGTCGACCACACTTCCAGCAGCACGGCGCTGAGGATGACTTGCAGCAGATACAGGAAGGCGAACGGGTTGCTGATGCCGCCGCTCAGGTAGAGCTGGGCCGTCAGCACGGTGACGTCGACCAGCAAGGCGAGGAACAGCGCCGTGTTCGAGACGGGCTGGCGTTCGTGCCAGCGCAAGAGGCTGGCCAGGTTGAAGGCGATGAGGCAGGACAGCACTTCGAGCATGTAGGGCACGGGCAAGGCGATGCCCAGTCCCACGCCGACGCCGAAGATCGTGCTGATCTGGCCGATCACGGCCAGCCAGCGCAGCTGGATCAGCAGCTTCATGTTCTGGTGGCCGGCCGGATGTTCCATCTCGGCCGCTACCGCACCGCGCTCCAGCACTTCGCGGTTGGGCAGGATCTCAATCCTGCCCGGCATGGTCGCTTTCTTGCGATTGATCAGGGTGTTGTTGCGACAAGCCCGCCTTGCGCGCGCGGCGGCGCTTGTCTTCGCGCACGATCCACCACGTGATGCCCGCCACCATCAAGGCCAGCGCGAACCAGGTCAAGGCGTACACGAGGTGGTTGTTGTGGAAGGAAATCACGGTCAGGCCGCCGACGGGCGCGTCCGCGGCCGTTTCCGACTTTGCCTTCGCATCGACGAAGTATGGCGCCACGTTGCTCAGCATGTGCGAGGCGCCGATGGCGGCTACGTCGCGCGAATACCAGTGCTGCGTGGCAGGACTGTTTTCGCGCAAGAAACCGCCGCCCGTCTCGCTGATGCGCAGCAAGCCATCGACGTGGACGATGCCGGCCGGCGTGCTGGCGCCGATGCCTTCGCGCCTGGGCACGAAGCCGCGGTTGACCAGCACGGTGCTGCCATCGGCCAGGCGCAAGGGCGTCACCAGCCAATAGCCGCTGCCCAGTGCCGTCGTTGCCTGCACCAGGGTATTGAAAATGGGAAGATAAGTACCGGAGAGTCGCACATGGCGGTATTCATCCGTTTGCTGCGTGACCTTGGCCCAGGCTGCGGGTCCAGGTGCGTCCGTTGCGGGCGCATGTACGCGTTGTTCGACGCGCTCGATCAGGTCAAGCTTCCAGAACAGGCGCTTGACTTGCCAGGTGCCCAGGGCACAGAAACCGGCAAAAACGATCCCCGCCAGCAAGGCCAGTGCAATTTTTGAATAATGCACAGCCATGCCACGTGGGCCTGGCGCGGCATCTTGCGATGCGGCGCCAGGGGCGCGCCCGGTGCTGCTTGGGCGCGTTTGACTCATCATGGAGCCGTTTTCGTATGCATGTACTCAGGCATCAGATCCGGCATCATGTTGTGGTTCATGTGGTACATGACCCACAGCGAACCGGCCATGGCAATACCCACGATCATGATGGTGAAGATCAGCGCCATCATGTTCCAGCCGCCTTCGGACTTGGTGTTCATGTGCAGGAAGTACACCATGTGCACCACCACTTGAACAGCCGCGAACGCCAGCAGGACCAGGCCCATGGTGCCCGAGTTGGTGATGGCTTTCGTCATCACCAGCCAGAAAGGAATGGCCGTCAGGATCACCGACAGGATGAAGCCGATGGCATAGCTTTTCAGGCTGCCATGATCGTGATGGTCATGGTGGTGGCTATCGCCGTGTGTGTGGTGGTCGCTCATGGCAGCACTCCCATCAGGTAGACAAAGGTGAAGACGCCGATCCAGATGACGTCCAGGAAGTGCCAGAACAGCGACAGGCACATCATGCGACGGCCGTTTTCCGGCGTCAGGCCATGCTTGTTCAACTGGAACATCAAGGTCACGAGCCAGATCACGCCGAACGTCACGTGCAAGCCGTGGGTACCGACCAGGGCGAAGAACGAGGACAGGAACGCGCTGCGCTGCGGACCGGCGCCTTCGTGGATCAGATGCATGAATTCATACATTTCCAGCGACAGGAAGGCCAGGCCGAACAGGCCCGTGATGCCCAGCCAGACCAGGGTGCTGCGCAAATTCTTGCGCTGCATGGCCAGCATGGCGAAGCCGTAGGTGATCGACGACAGCAGCAGCATGGCCGTGTTGACGGCCACCAGCGGCAGGTCGAACAGCGCGGCGCCCGTCGGGCCGTCCGCGTAGCTGCGGCCGACCACGGCGTACGTGGCGAACAGACAGGCGAAGATCAGGCAATCGCTCATCAGGTAAAGCCAGAAACCCAGCAGGCTGCCGTTTTCCGGGTGGTGCTCGCGCACAAAGTAGCTGCGCGTGCTTGGTGCGGCGCCAGCGGCGCCGGTGTTATGGGCGATGGTATCAGACATGGCTGCTCAGCAATTTAGTATAAGCGTCTTCGGTACGGACCACTTCTTCCGCAGGAATGTAGTAATCGCGCTTGTAGTTAAAGGTATGGACAATGATGGTGACCATCATGATCACGAAGCCGATGCTGGCGACGAGCCACATTTGCCAGATCAGGCCAAAACCAACCAGTGCGCTCAACGCGGCGATCACGAAACCAGCCCAGGTGTTCTTCGGCATGTGGATCTTCGTGAAACCGGACGTCGGACGCTGGTAACCGTGTTTCTTCATGTCGGTCCATGCATCGAGTTCGTGCACTTGTGGCGTGAAGGCGAAATTATAGTCTGGCGGTGGCGACGACGTCGACCATTCCAGCGTACGGCCGCCCCATGGGTCGCCGGTCACGTCGCGCAGGGCGTGACGGTTGCGGTAGCTGACATAGAACTGGATCAGCATGGAAGCGATGCCCAGCGCGATCGAGACGGCGCCGAACCAGGCGATGATGGTCCAGATTTGCAGCGATGGATCTTCAAAGTGGTTGACGCGACGGGTCACGCCCATCAGGCCCAGCACGTACAGCGGCATGAAGGCCAGGTAGAAGCCGACGAACCAGAACCAGAACGAGCACTTGCCCCAGAACGCATCGAGCTTGTAGCCGAAGGCTTTCGGGTACCAGTAGTTGATCGCAGCGAAGACGCCGAAGACCACGCCGCCGATAATCACGTTATGGAAGTGGGCAATCAGGAACAGGCTGTTATGCAGCACGAAGTCGGCTGGTGGTACGGCCAGCAGCACGCCGGTCATGCCGCCGATGGTGAAGGTGACCATGAAGCCAATCGTCCACAGCATGGGCAGTTCGAAACGGATACGGCCGCGGTACATGGTAAACAGCCAGTTGAAGATCTTCGCGCCCGTCGGGATCGAAATGATCATCGTCGTGATGCCGAAGAAGGAGTTGACGCTGGCGCCTGAACCCATGGTGAAGAAGTGATGCAGCCAGACCAGGTAGGACAGGATCATGATGACGCAGGTGGCGTACACCATCGAGGCGTAGCCGAACAGGCGCTTGCTGCTGAACGTGGCGACCACTTCCGAGAACACGCCGAACAGCGGCAGGATCAGGATGTAGACTTCCGGGTGACCCCAGATCCAGATCAGGTTGACGTACATCATGGCGTTGCCGCCCAGTTCCGTCGTGAAGAAGTTAAAGCCGGCAACGCGGTCCAGCGACAGCATGGCCAACACGGCCGTCAGCACCGGGAAGGCGGCGACGATCAGGATGTTGGTGCACAGTGCGGTCCAGGTGAAGACGGGCATTTTCATCCAGGTCATGCCGGGCGCGCGCATCTTGACGATGGTGGCGATCAGGTTGACACCGGACAATAGCGTCCCGACCCCGGCAATCTGCAGGGACCAGATGTAATAGTCTACCCCCACGTCCGGACTGCCGACGATGCCCGACAGCGGTGGATACGCCAGCCAGCCCGTACGGGCGAATTCGCCGACGAACAGCGAAGCCATGACCAGGGCGGCGCCCATGGTGGTCATCCAGAAGCTGAAGTTGTTAAGGAAAGGGAAAGCCACGTCGCGCGCGCCGATTTGCAGCGGCACCACGTAGTTCATCAGACCCGTCACGAAAGGCATCGCGACGAAGAAGATCATGATCACGCCGTGGGCGGTGAAGATCTGGTCGTAGTGATGCGGTGGCAGGAAGCCGGCATTGTCGCCAAAGGCGACGGCCTGCTGGGTACGCATCATGAGCGCGTCGGCAAAGCCGCGCAGCAGCATGACGAGGCCCAGAATCATATACATGATACCGATTTTTTTATGGTCGATACTGGTGATCCAGTCGCGCCACAGGGTACCCCAGACGCGGAAATACGTCAGTGCCGCAACGAGTGCGATACCGCCCAGGGCAACCATGGCAAAGGTCACCAGCAGGATAGGTTCGTGAAATGGAATTGCATCCCAAGTCAGACGGCCGAATATAAGCTTCGTCAGATCAATATGGTCTAGCATTGTTACTCTCAGAGAAAAAAGGGAGGCGCCAGGCAAGCGGCGCCAGTATCTGCAGCGCTAAGTACTTATGCGCTGCGGGATTCATGCAGTCGTTACTTGGCTTGAACGCCCTTTTCAACCACTGCATCGCTAGCGACTACTGCCGTTACGGCCGCTACCGGGCTATTTGCCACCGCCAGTTTGTATGGCTCGACCGGCGTCACGCACAGGGCGTCGGAAACGATGGTGCGGTTCAAAATTGCCTTGTACAGATCGCTAGGTACCGCGCTGTAGCGGCGCACGGGATCGCGCTCGCTCGGCTGGGCCAGCGTCAGGTAGTCGTCGCGGTTCAGCGCGCCGCCACCGGCACGTGCCGATTCCACCCATTTGTCGAAGTCCGCATCGTTCACGCCATGGAACTTGAAGCGCATGCCCGAGAAACCGGCACCGCTGTAGTTGGCGGAAAAGCCTTTATACACGCCTGGCTTGTTGATGACGGCATTCAACTGGGTTTCCATGCCCGGCATGGCGTAGATCTGACCTGCCAGTGCGGGGATGAAGAACGAGTTCATGACGGACGAGGCGGTGATCTTGAAGCGGATCGGGCGGTCGACGGGCGCATACAGTTCATTGACCGAAGCGATGCCTTGCTCAGGGTAGATGAACAGCCATTTCCAGTCCAGCGCCACGACTTCGACGATCATCGGCTTGTGGCTGGCAGGAATCGGACGGTTGGCGTCGATACGGCTCAGCGGACGATAAGGATCGAGGGTGTGGGTGCTGATCCAGGTCAGCAGGCCCAGCACGATGATGATCAGCAGGGGCGCGCCCCAGATGATCAGCTCGAGGCGAGTCGAGTGGTCCCAGTCCGGCTCGTATTTGGCCGCGGTGTTGTTTTTTCTATAGCGCCATGCGAAAAGCAGGGTCAGGGCGATTACCGGAACGATAATCAACAGCATCAGCAATGTCGAGATGACAATCAGATTGCCTTGCTGAACTGCGATGTCTCCGGACGGATTCAGTACCACCGTATTGCAACCAGCCAACAATGCGAGGGGTAAAAGAAGCAGTCCGCGACGAACTTTTAATGAAAACATACAGGAAAGTCCAGTACAGGGGATGAAGATATGGTACTGTATTCTCACTGGAGCGCGTTGGCAATTGGACGTTTTGTCCTACCCCTTGCTCGGACTTTCACTGTGTACGTACGGAGTTTTCCTACGACTACCTGATGGATAGTCCTACTCCGGGCGTGAGACACCCGGGGTATGTTACGCGTTGGCCGAACTCGAAACTATATTGGAGACGATCATCATGTCCAGCACGCGCATACACAGCGGGGATGTACCCGCTGACTTTTCCCCCCATTCCCTGCGCGACGCACGCGGGGCCGGCACGGTCGAATCGCATATCGACCCCGGTGAGATCGCCGTCGGCGTGATCATCGGCCGCGCTTCCGAGTATTTTGACTTCTTTGTCTACGCCATCGCCTCGGTGCTGGTGTTTCCGCGCGTCTTCTTCCCCTTCGAAGAGCGCCTGGAAGGCACCTTGTATGCGTTCCTGATCTTCTCGTTCGCCTTTATCGCCCGTCCGTTCGGCACCGTGATCTTCATGGAAATCCAGCGCCGCATGGGGCGCAGCGCCAAGCTGACGTTCGCCCTCTTCCTGCTGGGCGTGTCGACGGCCGGCATCGCTTTCCTGCCCACCTATTCGCACCTGGGCTTTGCCGCCATCATCTGGCTGTCCGTGCTGCGCATCGGCCAGGGCGTGGCGCTGGGCGGCTCGTGGGATGGCCTGCCGTCGCTGCTGGCCCTGAACGCGCCTGAAAACAAGCGCGGCTGGTACGCCATGCTGGGCCAGCTGGGCGCCCCCGTCGGCTTCCTGATCGCCGCCGGCCTGTTCTGGTTCATGCTGACCACGCTGACGGATGAAGATTTCCTCGACTGGGGCTGGCGCTATCCCTTCTATGTGGCATTCGCCATCAACGTGGTGGCCCTGTTTGCCCGGTTGCGCCTGGTATCGACGAATGAATATGCGCGCCTGCTCGACGAACGCGAACTGCAGCCTGTGAGCGTGTTTGAAATGAGCCGCGGCCAGGGCCGCAACGTGCTGATCGGCGCCCTCGCCGCGCTGGCCAGCTACGCGCTGTTCCACCTGGTCACCGTGTTCCCGCTGTCGTGGATTTCCGTCTACCAGACCCGTTCCGCGCCGGATTTCCTGCAAATCCAGATGCTGGGCGCCGTGCTGGCCGCCGTCGGCGTGGTGATTTCCGGCTTGCTGGCCGATAAAGTGGGCCGCCGCACCACCCTGGGTGTGCTGGCCGTGCTGATCGCCATCTTCAGCGCCTTCGTGCCGATCCTGATGGGCGGCGGCAATACGGGCCAGGACGTGTTCATCCTCGTCGGCTTCAGCCTGCTGGGCCTGTCCTACGGCCAGGCGGCCGGCGCCGTGACGGCCAACTTCCCTGCCCGCTTCCGCTACACGGGCGCGGCCCTGACGTCCGACCTGGCCTGGCTGGTCGGTGCCGGCTTCGCCCCGCTGGTGGCGCTGGGCCTGTCGGCCAACTTCGGCCTCGCCTATGTCAGCTTCTACCTGCTGTCGGGCGCCGTCGCCTCGCTGGCCGCGCTGAGCCTGAACCGGGCGCTGGAAATCCGCGACTGACATATATATATAGACAGGCGTGCGCTTGCCGCATGCCGCCATGTACGCCATGCGCCGGATTCGTCCGGCGCATTTTTTTGTCGCCGGCCCTGCGCGCCGGCCGCGCCGGAACCGGCGCCATGCCCCGCTGCTGGCGCCGGCTACTGTATCGCCAGCTGCCTGCCGCCCGTACCCGCCTTTTTCGGCAAGTCCAGCAACAACACGCCATTTTCATAGCGGGCCTGGGCGCCAGCTTCCTCCACTTCATGCGGCAACACGAAGCTGCGGTATTGCTGACCATATTCACGCTCGCTGCGCACGACCTTGCCGCCGCCGTCGCGCAGTTCGTGTTCATTCTTCAGTTCGGCGGCGATGGATACCCGGTTGCCGTCGATCGACACCTTGATGTCATCCTTGCTGACGCCCGGTATGTCGGCCTGCACCAGGTAAGCTTGTTCGGTTTCGGAAATATCGACGCGGATGCGCGGCGCGCCGCCTTCGCGCAGGCGCAGGGCCGGCGTGAAGAAATCGCGCATCAGCTCTTCCATGTCGCTGAAGGGGTCGAAGCGCGCCAGCGGGTTGAGCGGATCGCGGTGGATCAGATGATTGGCCATGATGTCCTCCTGCATGGGCAATGGCATTGCACACGGTGGCCAGCCGCGCGGCAAGCTGCCAGCCGCACGGACGCCACCACCATCTGCATACTAGGACGCAAACCGGCGCACTCTTTGCGTTATATCAAACGTGCAAGCATTGACTTCTGGCGAACTTGAACATGGCCCGCATCGCATTGTTCGCTGCCTCGCATACACAAGTATTACAGCAATGAAACTAGCGCAAGGCTGCTATGCTAGCGCACGCTATGCGCAATCCGCATAAATACTTGCATTTCCATTAAAATTGATTTTTTGCACCAGCCCTTACCGGACATGATGAATACCAAGACCCCGATCGACTCCTTCAGCTTTCGCCGCATCCTTGCCCGCAACGTCACCCTGCCCCTGGTCATCGGCGTCGTCACGGCCCTCGTATTCGTCGGCCTGATCGCCTACCTGCTGTCGGCGCTGCGCTCGGTCGAACATTCCGAAAGGGTCATCGGCAATGCGAATGAAGTCATGAAGCTGTCCGTCGACCTGGAAACGGGCATGCGCGGCTATTTGCTGACGGGCGACGAAACCTTCCTGGCGCCGTATAAATCGGGCAAGGCAAAGATCGCCGTCGAGATGAATACCCTGCTCGAGCTGGTCTCCGACAGTCCCGTCCAGGTGGACCGCCTGCGCCGCATCCGCGCGCTGCAAAACCAGTGGATGGAATACGCGGAAAGCGTCATCGGGCAGCGCCGCAGCAACCAGGAATTTCTCGCGCGCGTGCGCCAGGGCGAAGGCAAGCTGGAATTTGACGAGATCCGCCGCGAATTCCTGTCCTTCCTGTCCATGGAGCAGCGCTTGCGCCAGGAGCGCGGCGATACGGCCGAAAGCCGCACGGTGCTGGCCGTGGTGGTGTTCCTGCTCCTGAGCCTGGGACTGTCCGGTCTGCTGGCCTACCTGGGCCGGCGCGAACTGCTGCGCCTGTCCGACATCTACAATGAGGCGCTGGAACAGCGCGGCAAGGATAACGACGTGCTGCAGGAACAGGCCTGGCTGCGCACGGGGCAGACGGAGCTGGCCGCGCATACGAGCGGCCAGCTGGCCTTGCCGCAACTGGGACGGCAAGTGCTCGATTTCCTCGCCAACCGCCTGGACGTGGCCGTCGCCACCATGTATGTAATCGATGACGACGGCAGCCTGCGCCGCACGGCCGTCTACGGTTTCAACGAACAGGGCGTGAAGGACAAGCAGGTATTCAAGCTGGGCGAAGGCCTGGTGGGCGAAACGGCGCGCGAGAAACGGCTCAAGCACATCAAGCAGGTGCCGCACGATTACCTGACCGTAACGTCCGGCCTGGGCCATGGCGCGCCGCTGGAACTGGTATTGACCCCCGTCAACAACGAGGGCGCCGTCAACGGCGTGATCGAGCTGGGCTTCACGCATCCCGTCAGCCAGCGCGCGAAAGAATTGCTGAACCTGATCGCCGCCAATGTCGGCACCTCGCTGGAAGCGGCGCTGTACCGCCAGCGCCTGCAAAACGTGCTGGAAGAAACGCAGCAGCTGAATGAAGAGCTGGAAGTGCAGCAGGAAGAGCTGCGCACGGCCAACGAGGAACTGGGCGAGCAGTCGCGCGTGCTGGAGCAGTCGCAGGCCCACCTGGAAGAGCAAAAGGCGGCGCTCGAACAGTCGAACGAGCAGCTGGCCGTGCAGGCACTGGCGCTGGACCAGAAGAACATGGCGATAGTCCAGGCGCATGCCCAGCTCGAGGCGCGCGCCGAAGAGCTGCAGCGGGCCAGCCGCTACAAGTCCGAATTCCTGGCGAACATGTCGCACGAACTGCGCACCCCCTTGAACAGCTCGCTGATCCTGTCCAAGCTGCTGTCCGACAATAGCGGCGGCAACCTGACGCCCGAGCAAGTGACGTTTGCGCAAACCATTTATTCGGCCGGCAACGACTTATTGACGCTCATTAACGATATCCTCGACATTTCCAAGGTCGAGGCGGGCAAGCTGGAACTGATGCCGGACACCGTGCCCTTCGATGAACTGCTGAGCAGCATGCGCATGCTGTTCGGTCCGCAGGCGCAGCAAAAGAAACTCGCCTTCAACGTCAGCGTGGCGCCGGATGCGCCCGCGTCGTTTGTCAGCGACCGCCAGCGCCTCGAGCAAATCCTGAAAAACCTGCTGTCGAACGCCATCAAATTCACGGATGCGGGCACGGTGGCCCTGCAGGTGAGCACCGATGACGGCGGCAACGTGCGCTTCCAGGTGCAGGATTCGGGCATCGGCATCGCCGACGACCAGCAGCAAAAGATCTTCGACGCCTTCCACCAGGCCGACGGCACCACCAGCCGCCGCTATGGCGGCACGGGCCTGGGCCTGTCGATCTCGCGCGACCTGGCAGCCTTGCTTGGCGGCACCATCGAACTGGCCAGCACGCCTGGCCAGGGCAGCACGTTTACCCTGGTCCTGCCGCCGGCCATGCCGCAGCGCGCAGCGGCGCCGGACGCCCTCGCGCCCGCTACCGTCACCGTCCAGCCTGCCGTGGCGCGGCCAGCCACCGTAGCCGCCGCGCCGAAAGCGGTGCCCGCCGCCAAGCCCGTGCCTTTGGCCACCTTCCAGGATGACCGCGACAGCGTACCGGCCGGCAAGAGCGGCCAGCGCTCCGTGCTGGTGATCGAGGACGAGCCCTCGTTTGCCGGCATCCTGTTCGACCTGGCCCACGAAATGCAGTACCGTTGCCTGGTGGCACATGGCGCCGACGAAGGCTTGCGCCTGGCCGAGCAGTTCCTGCCCGACGCCATCCTGCTCGACATGGGCTTGCCTGACCGTCCCGGCTTGCTGGTCTTGCAGCAGCTGAAGGAAAACCCGCTGACGCGCCACATTCCCGTGCACATCGTTTCCGGCAACGACCAGGTGCAGGAAGCCATGCAGCTGGGCGCCATCGGCTACGCCACCAAGCCGCGCACGCGCGAACAGCTGAAGGACGTGTTCCGCAAGCTCGAATCGAAGTTCACGCAAAAGATGAAGCGCATCCTGCTGGTCGAGGACGATGAACGCCAGCGCGAAAGCGTGGTGCACCTGATCAGCGACGACGACGTGGAAATCACGGCCGTGGCCCTGGGCGAACAGGCGCTGGAATTGCTGAAGACGCAGATTTTCGATTGCATGATCATCGACTTGAAGCTGCCCGACATCCAGGGCAACGAATTGCTCGAACGCATGGAACACGAGGAACTGTGCTCGTTCCCGCCCGTCATCGTCTACACGGGCCGCAACCTGAGCCGCGAGGAAGAGGCGGACCTGATGAAATACTCGCGCTCGATCATCATCAAGGGCGCCCGCTCGCCCGAGCGCCTGCTCGACGAAGTGACCCTGTTCCTGCACAAGGTGGAGTCCGAACTGTCGAGCGAACGCCAGGGCATGCTGCAGCAGGTGCGCAGCCGCGAACGCGTATTCGAAGGCCGCAAGATTTTGCTGGTCGACGACGACGTGCGCAATATCTTTGCCCTGACCAATGCGCTGGAACAGAAAGGCGTGGTGGTGGAAATCGGCCGCAACGGCTTCGAAGCCATCAGCAAGCTCAATAGCGTGGACGATATCGACCTGGTGTTGATGGATGTCATGATGCCGGGCATGGATGGCCTGGAAGCGACGCGCTTGATACGCGCCGACGGCCGCTACAACAAGCTGCCCATCATCGCCATCACGGCCAAGGCCATGAAGAACGACCAGGAAGAGTGCCTGCAGGCAGGCGCCTCCGACTACCTGGCCAAGCCGATCGACCTCGACCGCCTGTACTCGCTGCTGCGCGTGTGGATGCCGAAGATGGAACGCATGTGATGGCGCGCCTTTCGCCTGTTTCGCACAGGATGGAGCGGCACTGATGTCCGCGCGCCACACGGATGCGCAACTGCAGGCGCTGATGGAAGCCATCTATCAGCGCTACAGCTATGACTTCCGCGACTACACGCTGCCCTCGCAGCGCCGGCGGCTGAACCATGCCCTGGACCGCTTCCAGTGCGCGGACCTGCCCGCCATGCAGCAGCTGGTGATAGACGACCCTGCCGCCTTTGGCCGGCTGCTGCAGATTTTGACCGTGCCCGTCACGCAAATGTTCCGCGACCCGGCCTTTTTCCTCGCCTTGCGCGAAGATGTCGTGCCCGTGCTGAAAACCTACCCGTCGCCAACCATCTGGGTGGCCGGCTGCTGCACGGGCGAGGAAGCGTTGTCGCTGGCCATCGTGCTGCACGAGGAAGGCTTGCTCGAGCGCAGCCGCATCTACGCCACCGACATCAACCCGCAGGCGCTGGCCACGGCCGTGCGCGGCACGTATCCGCTGCACCGGATGGAAGAGTATGGCAACAACTACCGGGAAGCTGGCGGCCTGGGCCAGCTGGCCGAGTACTACACGGTCGAGCACGCCACGGCGCGCTTCCCCCGGCAACTGCTCGACAAGATCAATTTCGCCGACCATAGCCTGGCGACGGACAGCGTCTTTGTTGAAACGCAATTGGTGCTTTGCCGCAATGTACTGATCTATTTCAACAAGCAGCTGCAGGACCGCGCGCTGGGCCTGTTTCATGAATCGCTGTGCCACCGGGGCTTCTTGGGGCTGGGCAGCAAGGAAAGTCCGCATTTCACCCGTTTTTCCACCGAGTTCGAGCCATTGCCCGGCGTCGAAAAACTCTACCGCAAACGCGCGCCATCGCGCGCCGCGCCCTCTTACGCTGGACGGCAAAGCCATGCCAGGAATGACACATGATGACTGAAACCAGTACCAAATTATTAATCGTCGACGACTTGCCGGAAAACTTGCGCGCGCTCAATGCCCTGATACGCGAGAGCGACCGCAGCGTCTACCAGGCCTCCTCGGGCGAGGAAGCGCTGGCCCTGCTGCTCGAACACGATTTTGCGCTGGCCATCCTCGACGTGCAAATGCCGGAAATGGATGGCTTCGAGCTGGCGCAACTGATGCGCGGCACGGAAAAGACGCGCCACATCCCCATCGTCTTCGTCACGGCGGCCGGCAAGGAAATGAATTTCGCCTTCCAGGGCTATGAGAGCGGCGCCGTCGATTTCCTGCACAAGCCGCTCGACATCAATGCCGTGCAAAGCAAGGTCAACGTGTTTGTCGCCCTGCACCAGCAGCGCAACGAAACGCGGCGCCAGGTGCAGGCGCTCGAGTACAGCCGCCAGCAGCAGGAAGCGCTGCTCAAGGAATTGCGCGCCACCCAGGCCGAACTGCAGCGCTCGCTGCGCCTGCGCGACGAATTCATGTCCATGGTGGCGCACGAATTGCGCACGCCATTGAACACCCTGTTCCTGGAAACCCAGATGCGCACCGTCAACCTGGAGCGGGGCAACCTGGCCGCCTTCGAAGCGGATAAGCTGAACAAGATGGTGGCCCGCGACGGGCGCCAGATCCGCAGCATGGTGCGCCTGATCGACGACATGCTCGACGTTTCGCGCATCACCAGCGGCAAGCTGTCGATACGCCGCGAGCCGGTCGACCTGGCGTGCCTCGTGCGCCGCGTGGCCGACGATCTGGCCCACTATGCGGCGACGACGGGCAGCGTGCTCGAAGTGCTGGCCTTCGAGCCCATCCACGGCTACTGGGATGCCTTCCGCGTGGAACAGATCGTTGTCAACCTGATCAGCAATGCCTTGCGCTACGGCCAGGGCCAGCCCGTGGAAATCAGCCTGGCGCACACGCAGAACAGCGCCGTCATCGAAGTGCGCGACCATGGCATCGGCATCAGCGCCAAGGACCAGGAACGCATCTTCGACGCCTTCGAGCGCGTCATGTACCAGGACCGCTCGGGCGGCCTGGGCCTGGGCCTGTTCATCACCAAGCAGCTGGTCGATGCGCACGGCGGCGCCATCACCCTGCAAAGCCAGCCCGGCAGTGGCGCCCTGTTCAGCGTCACCCTGCCGCTGGCAGGAAGCTGAGGCCGGCATGACGGAACACCGCACCACCACCGGCCCCAGCGGCGTGGCCTTCCTGCTGCAACTGGAGCGCCGGCTGCGCCTGCTGCACGACACGGGCGCCATCCTCGCCCTGTCGGCGCAAATGCTGGGCCAGCGCCTGGGCGCGCAGCAGGTCGCCTGTTTCGACATTGACCAGACCCTGCAATGCCCCACCCTGCAACATGCATGGAGCGATGGCCTGGCGCCGGGCGCCGCCGGCGAATACTTTCTCGGTGACTATGCCGCCGGACTGGCCGACACGCTGTCGGCCGGCCACGCACTGGCCGTCAGCGACGTTGCCAGCGACCCGCGCACGGCCGCGCCTGCCGCGCTGGCCACGTTCGCGCGGCTGGGCATACGCGCCTTCCTGAACATTCCCATCGCCAAGGATGGCCGGCTGGCGGCCCTGTTCGTCGTCCACAGCCGCGCCGCCCGCATCTGGCGCGCGGACGAAATCGAACTGGCCGTGCAAGTGTCGGAACGGGTCTGGTCGACCATTTTGCGGGCCCAGGCGGAAGAACAGCTGCGCCTGCTCAGTGCCAACATGGAACAGCAGGTGGCCGAGCGCACGCGCGAATTCGGCCGAACCTGGCGAGTCAGCCCCGACCTGCTGGGCGTGCTCAACCTCGACGGCTATTTCGAGCACTCGAACCCCGCCTGGCAAGCCACGCTGGGCTGGTCGGAAGAGGAAATCCGCACGACGAAGTTCCTGGAACTGATCCACCCTGACGACTTGAAGCGCACCTATGCGGCGTGGGAGGCGGCCAACCAGGGCCAGCCGGCGCTGCGCTTCGAGAACCGCTACCGCCACAAGCACGGCGGCTGGCGCTGGCTGTCGTGGGTGGCCGTGCCCGAGGGCGACAAGGTGTATTGCAGCGCGCGCGACATCAGCGTGGAAAAGAAGCTGGAAGCGGACCTGGCGGCACGCAACAGCGAACGCGAAAGGCTATGGCGCAGCGCGCACGACCTGATGGTGGCCGTCGATGCCGAATATTGCTTCGCCGCCGTCAACCCGGCCTCGGCCGCCATCCTCGGCTGGCTGCCCGAGGAAATGCTGGGCCGCAGCGTGTTCGATTTCGTGCTGCCCGAGGATGCCGCCGCCACGCGCCGGGCACTGGCGCAGGTGGCGCAAGTGACGCCGGAAGCCATGCCCAGCTTTGAAAACCGCTACCGCCACCGCGACGGCGGCCACCGCTGGCTGTCCTGGGTGGCCGCGCCCGAAGGCGACCTGGTGTTCGCCACGGGGCGCCACATCACCCTGGAAAAGGAGGCGGAAAGCACCTTGCGCAGCATGCAGGAATCCTTGCGCCACAGCGAGACGGCGCTGCTGCAGTCGCAAAAACTGGAAGCGCTGGGCAAGCTGACGGGCGGCGTGGCCCACGATTTCAACAATGTGCTGCAAATCATTTCCGGCAACCTGCAGCTGCTGCAGATGACCGTGGGCGACGATCCGCGGGCCGCCAGGCGCATCGCCAGCTCCACGGCCGCCGTGGAACGGGGCGCCAAGCTGGCGGCGCAGTTGCTGGCCTTTGCGCGGCGTCAACCGTTGAAACCGCTGGTGACGGACCTGGCGCACCTGCTGCGCTCGACGGAGGACTTGCTGCGCCGCGCCACGGGCGAGACCATCGACACGCGCTTGCTGCTCGATGAAGGCGCCTGGCGCGCCCTGGTCGACCCGCACCAGCTGGAAAACGTCATCCTCAACCTCGCCATCAATGCGCGCGACGCCATGGAGGGCCAGGGCCAGCTGACCATCGAACTCAGCAATAGCGTGCTCGACAGCGCCTATGCGGCCCGCCATGCGGACGTGGTGCCCGGCGACTATGTGCAGCTGGCCGTGTCAGACACGGGCACGGGCATTCCGCCCGAGCTGCTGGACAAGATTTTCGAGCCCTTCTTCACCACCAAGCGCGAAGGCGAAGGCACAGGCCTGGGCCTGTCCATGGCGTATGGTTTCCTGCGCCAGAGCGGCGGCCACCTGAAGGTGGACAGCGTACCCGGCCATGGCAGCACCTTCCGCATCTACCTGCCCCGTTCGCTGGAAGCGGAATCCGAACTGCCGCTGCAGCTCAGTGGACCCGTGCTCGGCGGCAAGGAAACCATCCTCGTCGTGGAAGACGACCTGCAGGTGCAGACGACGGTGGTCGACATGCTGCGCGGCCTCGGCTATTTCGTGCTGCGCGCCAGCGATGGCGAAAGCGCGCTCAACATCATCGGCAGCGGCATCCCCATCGACCTCCTGTTTACGGACGTGGTGATGCCGGGCAAGGTGGCCAGCACGGAGCTGGCACGCCAGGCGCGGCTGCTGCTGCCGGAGCTGGCCGTGCTGTTTACCTCGGGCTACACGCAGGATGCCATCATGCAGGGCGGCCGCCTGGAACCGGGCGTGGAGCTGCTGAGTAAGCCCTACCGGCGCGAAGACCTGGCGCGGCGCATCCGCCATTTGCTGGCCAATGGCCGCCACGTGGCGGGCCTGCAGCAATACCGCGCGCAGCTGGCGCCGCAGCCGGCCGCGCCCGCGCTGCCCGGGGCACGGCCCGGCACGCGTCACATCCTGCTGGTGGAAGACAATGCGGACGCGCGCGCCATGACGGGCGAACTGCTGGCCATGCTCGGGCATGCGGTGCTGGCCGTGGGCACGGCCGAGGAAGCCGTGCCGCTGCTGGGCACGCCTGGACTCGAGTTGCTGCTGACCGACATCAGCCTGCCGCACATGTCGGGCGTCGAACTGGCCGAACTGGTGGCGCGCGAGCATCCGCGGCTGGAAGTGGTGTTTTCCACGGGCCATGCGCCGGCCAATTCCGGCGTGCTGGACCCGGCGGCGCGCTTCCTCGTCAAGCCATTTACCCTCGAACAGCTGCAGCAGGTCTTGCTGCCGCCCGGCAAGACAGGCGCTTAAGTCCCGGGCCGGCGCGCCTTCAGGGCCGCGGCCAGCTCTTCCAGGCTGAACGGCTTGCGCAGGAAACGCGCGCTGGCGTCCTGCATCAGGCTGGCACCCCAGTCGTGGCCGGAAGCGAAGATCACTTCCAGCTGCGGCCAGTGCTCGCGCGCATGGCGCGCCAGTTCCAGGCCCGACATGGTGGGCAGGCTGATGTCGGTGACCAGCACGTCGAGGCCCGGCAAGGCCAGCAGGGGCAAGGCGTCCTCGGCGCTGGCCACGCCATACACGGTATGGCCTAGCATGTTGAGCATTTCCGTGCTCATTTCGCGCGCATCGTCATTGTCTTCCACCAGCAGGATGCGTCGTCCGGACGGGTCGGGCGCGCCCACCAGGCGGCGGTCGGCCAGCAGATGGCGCACCGTGCGGGCCAGGTCTTCGCGCCGGTACGGTTTGCTCAGCAGCTCCACGCCCGGGTCCAGCCGGCCGCCCTGCATGATGGCGTTGTGCGTATAGCCCGAGGTAAACAGCACGGCCAGTTCCGGCAGCAGCAGCCGCGCCTGGCGCGCCAGCTCCTTGCTGCCCACGGGACCCGGCATGACCACGTCCGTAAACAGCAGGTCGACGGCGACGCCGCTGCGCAGCAGGGCCAGGGCCGAGGCGCCGTCGTCCGCGTGCAGCACGTCGTAGCCGAGGCCGCGCAACATGTCGACCACCGTGTGCTGCACGGGCGCGTCGTCTTCCACCACGAGGATGGTCTCGCCGCCGCCCAGCACGGGTCCGGCCAGGCCGGGCGGCGGCTCGGCCAGTTTTTCCAGCGAACGCGGCAGATATATCTTGAAGGTCGTGCCCGCTCCCGGCGCACTGTGCACCTTGATGTGGCCCGCGCTCTGGCGGATGAAGCCGTAGGCCATGGAGAGGCCCAGGCCCGTGCCCTCGCCTTCGCGCTTGGTGGTGAAGAACGGCTCGAAGATCTGGTCGATCACGTCGCGCTCCATGCCGTGGCCCGTGTCCGTGATGGTCAGCAAGACATACTGGCCCGCCAGCACGTCCGCATGCAGGCTGGCATAGGCGGCGTCGAGCGTCACATTGCTCAAGGTAAACGTCAGGCGGCCGCCCCCTTCCATCGCGTCGCGCGCGTTGATGGCCATGTTCAGCAGCACGTTTTCCATCTGGTTCGGGTCGACCAGCGTATGCCACAGGCCTTCGCTGATGAAGGTTTCCTCGGTCACCGCCTCGCCCAGCGCGCGGCGTATCAGCTCATGCATGCGGCGCAGCAGGCGTCCGAGGTCCGTCACCAGCGGTTTCAGCGGTTGACGCCGCGCAAAGGCCAGCAATTGCGACGACAGCTTGGCGCCGCGCTCGACGGCCGAGGCGGCGGAATCGAGGCGTTTCGCCGCCTGCGGGTTGTCGGCCACCGTCAGCTTCAGCAGCTGCAGGTTGCCGGAAATAATTTGCAGCACGTTATTGAAATCGTGGGCCACGCCGCCCGTCAGCTTGCCGATCGATTCCAGCTTTTGCGCCTGCAGCAAGGCTTGCTCGCTGCGCACCAGCGCCAGCCGCGCCTCTTTCTCGTCCGTGACGTCGCGGCCGATGGCGTGGATCAGCTTTTGCGCCGGCACGGCCGTCCAGGAAATCCAGCGGTAGCCGCCGTCGCGGCGCCGGTAGCGGTTTTCCATGCGCAGGGTCGGCGCGCCATGGGCCAGGCGCGACAGGTCCTTCAAGGCCGCCATGCGGTCCTCGGGATGCACGAGGCTGATGAAATCCATGCCCAGCGATTCGATTTCCGGCCGGTCCAGGATGCCCGTCCAGGCGGGATTGACGGCGATGATCATGCCGCTCATGTCGGCCACCAGCATGATATCGGTCGACAGCCGCCACATGCGGTCGCGGTCGGCCGTACGGTTGGCCATCTCCACTTCCAGCGAGGAATTCAGGTAGGCCATCTTTTCCAGCACGTTCTTCTGTTCCTGCACGTCCGTGTTGGTGCCCACCCAGCGCAGCACCTTGCCGGCCTCGTCGAACAGGGGCAAGGCGCGCGCCAGGAACCAGCGGTACTGGCCGTCGCTGGCGCGGCGCATGCGGAACTCGTATTCATAGGCGCTGGACGTGCTGACGGCCCGCTCCCAGCTTTGCTGCGTGGCCTGCATATCGTCCGGGTGCACGCAGTAGCGAAAGCCGCTGGCCACGAGCGACTTCATGGACTGGCCCGTGTAGGCGCAGACCTGTTCATTGACCCAGTAGGTGGCGCCGTTGCCGTGCGCCAGCCAGGCCTGGTTGGGCATGGTCGAGGCCAGCGAACGGAACTGTGCTTCGCTGTCGAGCAAGGCGTTGCGCGCTTGCCAGTGCTCTTCGATATCCTCGCACGAGCCATACCATTTCAAGGGATTGCCCCGCTCATCCTGCCGGCAAAAGGCGCGTGTATGCATCCAGCGGTACTGGCCGTCCTGCCGGCGCACGCGCATTTCCGCCTCGAACGGCTGGCCGCTGCCCACCGCTTCGCTCCATGCCGCCAGGGAATGGGGTACATCCTCGGGATGCAGGGCCTCGAGCCAGCTCGTGCCCAGGCCGCTGCCCCCCGTCCATTCGCGCCAGCGCTGCGCCACATAGTTGAGCTTGCCGTCGATGTCGGCCGTCCAGAGCACCTGGGTGTTGAGCTCGATGGCGTAGTGAAAGTGTTCGCGGCTGTCGTGCAGCTGCCGTTCCAGCTGGCTCCGTTCGATCACATGCGAGGCGACGCGGGCGGCCAGCGCCAGCAGCTCGATCTCGGGCTGGGTCGGGTGACAAGGCGCCTGGAACAGCAAGCCCAGCACGCCCAGGATATGTCCACTGGCGCCGAACACGGGAGCGACCCAGCAGGCACGATAGCCATGCAGCACCGCTTCCTTGCGCCCGGCGCTCCATTGCAAGTCGCGCGTGATGTCGCCGCAGTATGCGGGCGCGCCGGAAAAGGCGGCCGTGCTGAACGGCGATGGCTGTTCGCCGCCGTGGCGCAAGGCCAGGCACAGGTCCTGCGGCAGGCTGGGCGCGGCCAGGCCGCAAAAACGGTCGGTCTCGTCGATGAGGACGAGACAGGCGTGCATGGCTTCGTCGGACTGCGACTCCAGCGCCAGCAGCAAATGTTCCAAAGCATGGGCCAGGTCGACACCGGCGGCGATGCTTCCCAGCGCGCGATGCTCGGCGTCCAGCAATGTGATGATGTTGTTTGCGTGCACCGTGTCGATAAGCGGGTAACTGATGCCCGAAATATACCATGGGGCAACGCTTCCCATAGGAGAAAACCGCATCTCCGGGAGTGATGAGCGCGCCAGCCTATGCTAGAGTGTTGCTCTTCTCTCAAGCGTAATCGCACATGACCATGTCCCTGCCGCCCTCCCTGATCGCCACCGCCCTGCTCGCCGCCAGCCACGGCGCCGTCGCCGCTCCCATGAGCCTGGACGATTACCTGGCCCTGCATGGCCCCGCGCCCACGACACGGATCGCCTATGGCGCGGCGCCGTCGCAGTACGCACAGCTGTTCCGGCCCGAAGGCAGCGGACCGTTTCCTGTCGTCGTGCTCGTGCATGGCGGCTGCTGGACGGTGGCGTTCGGCGGCATCACGCAGATGCGCAACGTGGCCGGCGCCCTCGTGGCGCAGGGCATCGCCGTGTGGAATGTCGAGTACCGGCGCGTGGACGAGGCAGGCGGCGGCTATCCCGGCACCTACGAAGACATGCACGCGGCGCTCGACAGCCTGCAACAGCATGCGCTCCAGTACCAGCTCGACACGGGCCGCATCGTGGCCATGGGCCATTCGGCGGGCGGGCAGCTGGTGCAATGGATCGCCGGGCGTGAAAAACTGCCGCGTACCAGCCCCCTGTACCGCGACAAGTTCTTGCCAGTAAAAAATATCCTGAGCCTCGGCGGCCTGGCCGACCTGCGCCACGAGAAAGACTTGATCAAGAGCAGCTGCGAGCGCGATATGGTGCAACTGGCGGGCAGCGCCAGCAATGATCGTCCCGACATCTACAGCGACACCAACGCGGCCGACCTGATGCCCAACGGCAGCCGCACCGTGCTGGCCACGGGCGAACTCGACACCATCTCGCCGCCCCGCGTCGCGCACGACTATGCGGCCAAGGCGAAGCTGGCCGGCGACCATGCGGAAGTACTGATACTGCCCGGCGCCAGCCATTACGACGAAATCGCCGCGACGTCGCCCGCGTGGCGGATGATCTTGCCGGTGATCAAACAGATGCTGGGGATGGAAGCACAATGAAACACGCCATCGCCTGTGCCATGCTTGCCGCCTGCTCCGTCATGGCGTTCGCCGCCGACACCACGTCACTGGAAAGCGGCTTGCTGCATGCCTTGCAACTCAAGAAGGGCACGACCGAGCGCACGGGCACGTCCGGCCAGGCCATCGAGGCCTATATGCGGGCTGGCCTGGTCGGCAAGAAGCCCAACCAGCGCGCCGACTACACCGACTACTACCTCTTGAAGACACCCGCCCCCTTCCTCGGTCATGAACTGGTGCTGATCGAGGAGGAGTACATCACGCAATACATCGGCTGCTGCGTCAGCCCCGGTGCGGGAGTCACGGTGAAGGTGCATGGCAGTACCAGGAACCTGGAACAGTTTGCCCGCGCCAACCGCTGCACCCTGAGCGATCATGTTGATCTGGCGCATGAACTGCGCGAGGTGGCGATCAGGAACAAGGTCCCCAAGGGGCACTATGCATCCCTGAGCTGCCGCGAGCGCGATGCCAAGCGGGATGATGATTCATGACCGTTCCCCGCGTGGCCAGCCTGTCCGTGCAGATGGCGCCGCCTGGCGCGGGTCAGTACGGAGCAGCCGTGGGGCATTGCGTCTGTCTCTGGGGAAACGGTGTTCAAGGTGCCGGATGCGCAAATCATTCATGAAAATCAATGAACAAACCATGTTGAACGCTGTCGAGGCTGCCCTGCTGGATGATGACGGCTCCTGCCGGGACATCAACTTTGCGGAATGCATCTCGACGTCTGGTGCTATCGGCGTCCTCCATGTTCTGGCTGCTTACTGGCAGCTAAGGCAGGCGAAAACCTACAGCGGCGAAGACATTCCATACGCGGCATTGGCCCGCTTCCTGGAACAGCGCACCGGCGCACTGTCGACGCTATGGGACGATGGCAGCAATCCCAAGCACATTCAGGCGTTCTTCTACTGGGACGCCGCAGGGAGCATATTCTGCGAACTTACCTTTTTCCCGCAAGACTTTGATCGCGCCCATTTTTCACTCGATGAATTTTTGCGGATGTTAAGCAAACTGGTCAGTGCCGCCCACAGCAAGGAATACTATGTGCGATTCGAGAATGCATCCTGGCAACACGGCAAACCAATGAAGTATGGGAATGTCATTCTTTCTCATAAGACGTTTCCACTGCCAATAGCCGGAGCGGCCATGAATGCGAACGGAACGATATGAGGCAGTATGAAACCATCGGTGACGCCCTTCTTCTGGCTCGCGACGTGCTGGACAGGTCGCTCGATGCCAACCAGGGCTGCGCCCTGATAGCAACCATCGCAGGAAAGCTTGGACATCCTCCATCGCTGGAAGACTTCACGGTGCTGGCGCACGAACAAACAGGGCACCAGTGTTTTGGCATTGCGGCAGAGGATTGTTTCGATGAGATTTTCTCGGCCTGTCACAGCCTGCTGGAGGCTGGTATAGCCAAAACTGACGCTTAGAGGCGGGTGTTGAATTGTTCAATCTTTGGCAGTGAGGAAAAATATGCAAGTCATGCGGATAGTGGCAAATTTCCCGGCGCCGGACCTGGGGCTGGCCCGGACTTTTTACCAGGAAGTGCTGGGTCTCAGCCTGTTAATGGATCATGGCTGGATCAGGACATATGGTTTGCAGACCGAGATGAGCGTTCAGGTGAGCTTCGCGACGGAAGGCGGCTCGAACACTGCCGTGCCCGACCTTTCCATTGAAGTCGATGACGTCGATACGGCACTGGCACGCATGTCTGCGGCAGGCTTTCCCATTGAATATGGCCCAGTCGATGAACCTTGGGGCGTAAGGCGCTTTTTCGTGCGCGACCCTTTCGGCAAGCTCATCAATATTCTGTCGCACACATAGGCATGGCGGCGACTTGCCCGCGTTCATGCCGGTGCTTGCCGGCGAACACCAAACGGGCAGACAGGAGCAAGCCGGGCAGGCTCCCGCTGCCAAGCCGGGCCCTTCGGACCCAGCGTGCCTGAAGAATGGCCATGGCCGTTTTCTCAGGCCCGCGACTCCGGCCCGCCGTTGTTAACGAAACCGCGCCAGATCACTGCACGCGTGCCAGGTACTGCGCCAGCTGGCCGAACGTGGCCTTGAAGCCCTCCGTCATCGACTCATGCCCTTCCACAAAAGTCCGATGCTGCTCATCCGTCGCCTTATGCGGCGTCGAGCGCAGGGTCATCGTCGTCTTGCCGTTTTCTTCGGTCAGCGTCATGGTATTGAACGATTCCAGCGGCCACGTGGCGCTGACGGGGTGCTGCACGGCATTGCCCTGCTTGTCGGCGAACGACAGGATCGACACGATCTTTTCCGGCGCGTCGATAGCCTGGTAAGTGAACTTGCCCCACATCTCGTAACCATTGTCGGCGCGCATGCCGTAATGAAAAATGCCGCCCGGCCGCAGGTCGAGCGCCAGCACGCTCAATTCGAAGCCCACCGGGCCCCACCACTGGGCCAGGCGCTCCGGCTCCACCCACGACTGAAACACCAGCTCGCGCGGCGCGTCGAAAGTTTGCGTGATGACAAAGTCGCTGCCGTCACGGTGCTGTCCTTCCTGTTTCTGTTCTGCGGTCGTCATGCTGTCTCCTGAAGGTGATGGACTGGCACTAATGTAACAGCGGCGGGGGAAAACAGAAAGGCCTGCACGCGGCGCACATCTGCATGCTAGAATATTAGTTCGAGACCTAACTATTAGACGACTTACTTTATGATTTCTATCGAAGAGCGTTTCTCCGCCGCGCTCCACAAGACGGCGCGCGGCTGGCGCCATGCGATCGACCGGCGCCTGAAAGACCTGGACCTGGGACAGGCCAGCTGGATGGCCATCGCCATGATCGCCAAGTCGCCGCAGCCGCCGTCGCAAAGCGAGCTGGCGCACCAGCTGGGGGTGGAAAACCCCACCATGGTGTCGATGCTGGACCGGCTCGTGAAATCGGGCTTCGTGCAGCGCCAGCCATCGGAAACGGACCGCAGGGTGAAACTCGTCGTGCTGACCGACGCGGGCATGCAGGTGTACGACACAGTGCGCAAGGAAGCGGATGGCTTCCGCAAGGAACTGTTGCAAGGCATTGACCCAGAACAATTGCGGGCCGCCACCGAACTGCTGGAAGCCTTGCAGGCGGCCACGGAGAAATCCGCATGAGTTCGGCCACTGCCGCGTCCTCCGTACCGGCTGCGCAAGATCCCACGCTGAACCGGCGCATGATCACGATTTCCATCATGCTCGCCACCATCATCCAGGCGCTCGACGGCACCATCGCCAACGTCGCCCTGCCCCACATGCAGGGCAGCCTGTCCGCCTCGCAAGACCAGATCACCTGGGTACTGACGTCGTTCATCGTCGCCGCCGCCATCGCCACGCCCCTGACGGGCTGGCTGTGCGACCGTTTCGGCCAGAAAAACACCTTCCTCGTCTCCGTGGCCGGCTTCACGCTCGCTTCCGTGCTGTGCGGACTGTCGGGCACCCTGTCCGAGATCGTCGCCGCCCGTCTGCTGCAGGGCGTGTTCGGCGCGGCCCTCGTGCCGCTGTCGCAGGCGGTCTTGCTCGACATCAATCCACGCGAAAAGCACGGCTCGGCCATGGCCATCTGGGGCATGGGCGTGATGATAGGCCCCATCCTGGGACCGACCCTGGGCGGCTGGCTGACGGACAGCTACAGCTGGCGCTGGGTCTTCTTCATCAATATCCCGATCGGCGCCATGGCCTTCTATGGCATCTGGCGCTACATCCGCAAGGACCCGCCGAACCGCCGCATGAATTTCGACATGTTCGGCTTCGCCACCCTGAGCCTGTCCATCGGCGCCTTGCAGATGCTGCTGGACCGTGGCGAGCAGAACGACTGGTTTTCCTCGACGGAAACGTGGATCGAAGCCATCGTGCTGGCCATGAGCTTGTGCTATTTCATCGCCCATACGGCCCTGCGCCCGGCCGGCAAGTCCTTCCTCGATTACCGCCTGTTAAAGAACTCGAACTATGTGAGCGGCCTGCTGTTCATCTTCATCGTCGGCCTGGTGCTGTTCGCCACCCGGGTGCTGACGCCGTCGATGCTGCAAGGCTTGATGAACTACCCGGCGGCCATTGCCGGTCTGGTGACGGCGCCAAGCGGCCTGGGCACGATGATGGCCATGCTGATCGTCGGCAAGCTCACGGGCAGAATCGACACGCGCATCCTGCTGGGCGTGGGTTTTTCCATCACGGCGTTCTCGCTGTGGCAGATGGCCAATTTCACGCTGGACCTCGTGCCGAAGACCGTCGTGTGGAACGGCATCATCCAGGGCATCGGCCTGGGCCTCGTCTTCGTGCCCCTGAGCGCGGCCACGTTTGCCACCCTGTCGCCGCAGATGCGGGCGGAAGGCACGGCCATCTATAGCCTGGTGCGCAATATCGGCAGCAGCATCGGCATCGCTCTCGTGCAAACCTTGTTGGTGCGCAATACGCAGATTGCCCATGCGTCCCTGACGGAACACATCAATATCGGCAACCCCGCCCTGCACGACCCGGGCATCGCGCAAGTCTTCGACCTGGGCACGGGCACCGGCATGGCGGCGCTGAATGGCGAAATCACGCGGCAGGCGTCGATGATCGCCTACCTCGACGATTTCTGGCTGATGATGTGGCTGACCATCCTCGTGCTGCCGCTCCTGCTCCTGATCAAACCACCGAAGAAGAATGCGCCGGTCGTGGGCGACCACGCGGCCATGGAATAACCCTCATGCACACACCTATGAAACTCTCCCTCGGCATACTGGCCCTCAGCGTATCGCTGGCCCTGGCCGGCTGCGCCAGCATCCCGCCCGACGCGCAACGGCTGCCGCAGCAAGACCTGGCCACCGTCCAGCTGGCGGCCGACATCCACCTGGCCAGCGAAGGCTGGCCCGCGGCCCAGTGGTGGCGCCAGTTCCGCGACCCGCAGCTGGATCAGCTGGTCGAGCAGGCGCTGGCCGCCAGCCCGGGCCTGGACGTGGCGCATGCCCGCATCGGCTCGGCCCTGTCCGCCTTTGACGCCCGGCATGCGGAGCGCGGCCCCCGCGTGGATGTGAACGCCGCCGCCAACCGCCAGCGCTATTCAGGCAACGGCCTGATGCCCGCTCCCATCGGCGGCAATTACTACAATGAAGCGACGGTGGGCCTGCAAGCCCATTACGACCTCGACTGGTGGGGCCGGCACAAGGCGCAGATCGCGGCCGCCCTGGGCGAAATCAACGCGCGCCGCGCCGAGTACGCGATGGCCGAGCAGATGCTGGCGGCCGAAATCGCCAAACATTATTTCAGCATGCAAAACGGCTGGGCCCGCATGGACAACTTGCATGCGCTGGTGACATTGCAGCAGCAACTGGTGGCGGATAAGGAAAAGCGCATCGCCAACGGCCTCGGCGTCAGCGACGACCATTTGTCCGCGCAAACGCGGCTGAGCCTGCTGCAACAGCAGATCGCCATGCTGGAAACGCAGATCGTCACGGAGCGCGAAGCCTTGCGCGCGCTGCTGGGCGCGGATGGCACGGCCCTGGCCAGCCTGCAGCAGAAGGCGGCGCAGGCGCTGCCGCACGCCCTGCCCGGCAAGCTGGGCATGGAATTGCTGGCGCGCCGGCCCGACTTGCAGGCGGCGCGCTGGCGCGTGCAAGCGTCGCTGAGCGGCATCGAGGCGGCCGAGGCCGCGTTTTACCCCGATATCGACCTCGGCGCCTCGTTCGGCCTCGATGCCATCAAGCTGGGCAAGCTGCTCGAGTCCGGCAGCCGCACCCTGTTCATCGGCCCGGCGTTGTCGCTGCCCCTGTTCGACAGCGGCCGCCTGCAGGCGCAGCTTGCCGGCGCGCGCAGCGAGCGCAATGAACTGATCGCCGACTACAACCAGAACGTCTACAACGTCGTGCGCGACGTGGCGCAGGCCGGCGCCAGGGTGCAGGGCGTGGAAAACCAGCTGCGCCTGCAGCAGGAAAACCTGCGCGCCAGCGAAGCGCAGCTGCGCAATGCGAATGCCCGCCTGAAACAAGGACTGGCCGACCGCGCCACCCAGCTCAGCGCGGAAATGACCGTGCGCGGCCAGGTGGACCTGGGCATGCAGCTGCAAAACCAGCGCCAGAACGCGGAAATCGGCCTGACCGTGGCCCTGGGCGGCGGCTACCGGGGTAGCAGCGACTTTTCCGCCAATGCCACCGCCCAACAATAACCATCGATTACGGAACACATCATGAGCAGCGATACCACAGCAACAAGCACCCCAACCGAACAACCGGGCAAGCGCAAGGCCGTACTGATGGCCATCACGGCCGCGTTTGTCGTGGCCGGCGTAGCCTGGGCCGCCTACTATCAACTGGTGCTGGCCAAGGAAGAAGTCACGGACAACGCCTATGTGGGCGGCAACCTGGTCACCCTGTCCGCCCAGGTAACGGGCAATGTCGATGAAATCCGCGCCGACGAGACGCAGATGGTGACAGCGGGCGCGCCGCTCATCACCCTGAACGGCATCGATGCGGACCTGGCCCTGCGCCAGGCCGAGGCGCGACTGGGCAACGTCGTGCGCCAGGAACGCGAACGGTATTCCAGCGTGGCGCAGTACGACGCCGTCATCGGGCAGCGCCGCCTGGCCCTGGCCACGGCGCAGGGCAATCTGGCGCGCCGCGCGCCGCTGGCCGCGGACCAGACGATTTCCGGCGAAGACCTGGCCCACGCGAAACAGGCCGTCGACGATGCGAACGCGGCCCTGGTGGTGGCGCAGCGCCAGGCCGAGTCCGCCAAGTCGGGCGTGGCCGGCGTGAACCTGTCCAGCCATCCGGCCGTGCTGTCGGCCAGGGGCGACGTGGTGCAGGCGTGGCTGGCCGTGCGCCGCAACGCCGTGCTCGCACCCGTCTCCGGCTACGTGGCCAAGCGCAGCGTGCAGCTGGGCTCGCACGTGACGCCGGGCACGCCCTTGATGTCCATCGTGCCGCTCGATCAATTATGGGTCGACGCCAACTTCAAGGAGTCCGAATTGCGCAATATCCGCGTCGGCCAGGCGGCCACCATCGAAACGGACTTGTATGGCAGCAAGGTGGTGTACCACGGCAAGGTGCTGGGCATGTCGGCCGGCACGGGCAGCGCGTTTTCGCTGCTGCCGGCGCAAAACGCCACGGGCAACTGGATCAAGGTGGTGCAGCGCGTGCCCGTGCGCATCGCGCTGGACCCGAAGGAACTGGCGGCCCACCCGCTGCGCATCGGCCTGTCCACCACCGTGACGGTCGAGACCAGCCATGGCGAAGGAGCGACCCTGGACCAGCCGATGGCGGCGTCGACCGTCTACACGACCAAAGCGCTGGGCCAGCCGGTGGCCGAGGCGGAAAAGATCGCCGATACGATTATTGCGCAGAATCTTCTGAATTGATGGGTAGGTCGGATCAGGCCGCAGGCCGTCATCCGACAACATCGTTGGCGTTGCCGGTGGTGGCGTCGGATGACGCGCTTGCGCGCTAATCCGACCTACCCGCTACCCGCCTCTATTTGGTTTTGCCCGCCGCCGCCACCTGGTCGAGGATATGCTTGGGCACGGCCGCATAGTGCTTGAATTCCATCGTGTAAGTGGCGCGGCCCTGGGTCAGCGAACGCAGGGTGGTGGAATAGCCGAACATCTCGGCCAGCGGCACGAGGGCCTTGACGATGCGCCCCGCGCCGCCGGGAATGTCGTCGACGCCCTGTACCATGCCGCGCCGGGCCGTCAAGTCGCCCATGACGTTGCCCATGAACTCTTCCGGCGTTTCCGCCTCCACCTGCATCATCGGTTCCAGCAGCACGGGAGCGGCCTTGCGCATGCCATCCTTGAAGGCGATGGAGCCGGCCATGCGGAAGGCATTCTCATTCGAATCGACGTCGTGGTAGGAGCCGAAGGTCAAGGTGGCCTTCACGTCGACCACGGGATAGCCGGCCAGCACGCCCGATTTCAGGGTTTCGGCGATGCCCTTGTCGACGGCGGGAATGAATTCGCGCGGCACCACGCCGCCCTTGATGGCGTCGACGAACTGGTAGCCCGTGCCGGGTTCGAGCGGCTCGAGTTTCAGCACCACGTGGCCGTACTGGCCCCGTCCGCCCGACTGCTTGACGAACTTGCCTTCCACATCTTCCACCGTGCGCGTGATGGTTTCGCGGTAAGCCACCTGCGGCTTGCCCACATTCGCTTCGACGCCGAATTCGCGGCGCATGCGGTCGACCAGAATTTCCAGGTGCAGCTCGCCCATGCCCGACATGATGGTCTGGCCCGACTCCTCGTCCGTGTGCACCTTGAACGACGGGTCTTCCTGCGCCAGGCGGTTCAGGGCGATGCCCATCTTTTCCTGGTCGGGCTTGGTCTTCGGTTCGACGGCCTGCGAAATCACGGGTTCCGGGAAGATCATCTTTTCCAGCACGATGATGTGGTCGATGGCGCACAGGGTGTCGCCCGTGGTGACGGCCTTCAGGCCCACGGCGGCGGCGATGTCGCCCGCATACACCTCCTTGATTTCCTTGCGCTCGTTCGCATGCATCTGCAGGATGCGCCCCAGCCGCTCGCGCGCGCTCTTGGTGGGGTTGTAGACCATGTCCCCCGAGTTCACCACGCCCGAATACACGCGGAAGAACGTCAGCTGGCCCACGAACGGGTCCGTCATGATCTTGAAGGCCAGCGCGGAAAAGTGCTCGTCGTCCGTCGGATGGCGCTCCACCTCGTTGTCGTGCTCGTCATGGCCCATGATGGGCGGCACTTCCATCGGCGACGGCAGGTATTCGATGACGGCATCGAGCATGGCCTGCACGCCCTTGTTTTTAAACGCGCTGCCGCACAGCATGGGCACGATTTCATTGCGGATGGTGCGCGCCCGCAAGGCCTGCTTCAGCTCGGCCTCGGTAAAGGTGTCGCCGTTCAGGTAGCGTTCCGTCATCTCGGAGCTGGCTTCGGCCGCATGCTCGACCAGGTGCTCGTGCCACTCCTGCGCCTGCGCCTGCAATTCGGCGGGAATCTCGCCATAGCTGAACTGCACGCCCTGGCTGGCGTCATCCCAGGTGATGGCGCGCATTTTCAGGAGGTCGATCACGCCCGTGAAATGCTCTTCGGCGCCGATCGGCAGCTGGATGGGCACGGCCACGCCTTTCAGGCGCGCGCCGATCTGCTGGCGCACGCGCAGGAAGTCCGCGCCGACCCGGTCCATCTTGTTGATGAAGGCGATGCGCGGCACGTGGTATTTGTTGGCCTGGCGCCAGACGGTCTCGGACTGCGGTTGCACGCCGCCGACGGCGTCGTAGACCATCACGGCGCCGTCGAGCACCCGCATCGAGCGTTCGACCTCGATCGTGAAATCCACGTGGCCCGGCGTATCGATGATGTTGATCCGGTGCTCGGGGAAATTGCCGGCCATGCCTTTCCAGAAGGCCGTGGTGGCGGCCGAGGTGATGGTGATGCCGCGTTCCTGCTCCTGTTCCATCCAGTCCATGGTGGCGGCGCCATTGTGCACTTCGCCTATCTTGTGATTCACCCCCGTATAAAACAGGATGCGCTCGGTGGTGGTGGTCTTGCCGGCGTCGATATGGGCGCTGATGCCGATGTTGCGGTAGCGCTCGATAGGTGTTTTGCGGGTCATCACAATCTCCATGGCTAGCCCCGGCACGCCAGGGTTTGCGCCGGTTTTCCAGTGTAGCAGACATCGATTTTGGCGGCACGGCAGCGGGCCGTTTACCATGCACACAACACTGTCCGCCGCGCGCACGTCAGGCGCACCGGGGCTAATTGCGGATTCAGCTATACTTTCATAAGTACTAAATCAACAAAGATTAATCAGTATCAATATGCATGGCATCCTGCCATGCAAGGCGACGCCGCCGGCATGCAGCCCAGGTGCGCACCGAACGACATGCCCCACACAGCCTATGACTATTCAACTAAGAAAAATAATTCTCTCTTCCCTGCTGGCGTCGCCTGCGCTATCCATGGCAGGCGAACTGGAGCAGCAAATGCAGCGTTGCGCCGTGCTCGGTGACGCCAGCGCCCGCCTGGGATGCTTCGATACCCTGGCCAAGGCGGCGGAAAAAGCCACCATCGCCGCCGGCGGCGATCCGGCGACGGCGGCCGTGACCCTGGCGGCTGCCGCCGAGGTCGCGCCCCTCACGCTCATCAGCCCGCCTGGCGTCGCCACGCCGGAAGCCGTCAACGCCGCCATTCCCGCCATCGCCCAGGCTGGCGCGGCGCCGCCGGAAACGCCGATTTCGCGCACCCAGCAATCGTGGGAATTGAACGAGGCGTCGAAACGCGGCCTGTTCAACTTCCGCCCCCACCGCGACACGTATCTGTTGCTGGCCAATTACAGCAACGCTTCCAATGACGAACCGTTCCAGGATTTCACGCCGGGCGGCATCAAGAGCCAGCATGTGGAGCTGACTTTCCAGCTGAGCTTTAAGATGAAAATGCTGGAAGACATCGCCGGCACGCCGATCGACATGTGGTTCGGCTACACGCAGCAAAGCTTCTGGCAGGCGTACAACCGCAAGGCCTCGAGCCCGTTCCGCGAGACGAACTATCAGCCAGAACTGATGCTGGTCATGCCGATCAACAAGAATCTCGCCGGCCTGGAATTCAATTACCTGAACTTCGGCCTGGTGCACCAGTCAAACGGCCAGACCTCGACCCTGTCGCGCAGCTGGAACCGCGTATATGCCGAGCTGGGCATGGAAAAAGACAATCTGGCCATCACGGCGCGCGTGTGGCACCGCCTCGACAATAGCGCGAACGACAATGATAATATCGACATCATCGATTACATGGGACATGGCGATTTACGCTTGAGCTATCGCAACAAGGGTCATGAATACGCCGTCACGGCCCGCCGCAATTTCAGCAAGAAGCATGGCTCCATGCAGGCCAGCTGGGCTTTCCCGCTGAAAGCCAACCTGAAAGGCTATCTGCAGCTGTTCTCCGGCTATGGCCAGAGCTTGATCGACTACAACTATTCGCAAAAGTCGATCGGCGCCGGTTTCATGGTCGACCTGTAAGAGTACTGTCCGACAAATACAAAATGGCGCCGGGGGCGCCATTTTTTTTATGGGGAGGAGCGCTTCAGCGCCGTCCGCCGCCCAGCACGCGGGCCGGCAGCATGACGATGGCGCGCAACAGCTCGAAGACGCCCTCGACGCCGATGCCGATCAGGCGGAACGGCAGCAGCAGCAGCCAGGCCAGCGGATACAGCACGAGCGCCAGCAAGGCCAGGGGCCAGCACAGCATCAGCAGCAGCAGCCACAGCACAAAACCCAGCATGTCGTTCCCCTTGAATGAAATGTGCGGAGCAAGCTGTGCTTGCCCCGCTACCGTGACGCCACTATATAAAAGCGCCGGCATGGCGGCAACGGCAATGCGATGAACGGCACAATGGCACGATGAACGGGACGAAAGCGGGAATGAACGGCGGCTGGCGGCGTGTTTATTGGCCGACGCAAATCACCTTGGTGACGTACTCGTGCGCGTTCGGTTTCTTGCTGGTGGCCCATTTGATGGCCTGGTTGGCGTCCTCGATGGTCATGACGGTCGCCTTGTCCTTCGACTTGATGAAGGACACGCCTTCAAACACGCCTTCCTTGCTGCGCATCACCTTGGCAAACACGGGCGGCTTGGTCTCGCCGTCGCTGATTTTGTTCTGTTGCACGAGGTAACGCTGATCGATCTGTTCCATGATAGTAAAGCTGTCCGGTGGGTAAAGGACGAAATATACCCTGAATGGACGAACGCCGCAGGACGAAATGCCTGCGGCGTTAGCAAAAGGTGCGTCAAAACGCCTGAAAAAACCGTCGCGAGCGGCAGCGGGTTGTGGCCGAGAAGCGCAGCTGTGCCAGGGCACAGCGAGCATCGCAGGCCGCACATCGCGACGTGCAGCAGCTTAGGCCGGCGTTCAGGCGTAGACGGCGTTCTGCACGACAGGCTGCAGGTTGACGTCGTAGATGACCTGCGCGCGGATCGACGCTTCCAGCGAAGGGATCGAGCCGCCGGCGCGGTACTGGAAGCTCACTTGCAGCACGTCGCCCGCCTTCACGGCGACCGGCATGGCCAGCGGCAAACACATGTAGTGATTCAGCCAGTCGATGGTGGTGGAACGCTCGGGCACGACGGCCAGGATGTTCTTGGTGACGAAACGCAAGGCGTTCAGTGTGCCGCTGCGCTCGACGACGAACTTGCCGTCGAAGCCGAACACGCTGTCCGTCGGCTGGCTGAAGTCGATGATGCTGTAGACGGATGGCGGCGCCAGTTCCTGCACGCCAGGATGGATGGCCGTGGTTTCCTGGAATTGCACGATGGGCGCGTAAAAGCCTTCGAAATCGTATTCCTGCTGCATCGGCTGCACGGCCATGATGACGGCCTCGGGCAGGAAGATGGGCAGCGGGCCGCCGAAACGGGCCAGGTAGCGGCGCTTGAACGATTCGATCACTTCCACCTGCTTTTCGCGCAGCATGCCCACATGGATCATTTCACAGATGACCACGTCGACGGGCTCGGGCGGCAGGTATTCGAAGGCGTCCGCATGCACGACCTCGACTTTTTCGCCATTCGGGTTGAGCGCCAGCATCTTGCGCGCTTCCTTGACCATGTCCGGATTGAACTCCACACACCACACCTTGTCGGCGCGGGCCGCCGCAAACCACGACAGCACGCCCGTGCCGCCACCCAGCTCCAGCACCTTCATGCCGGGTTTTACCGCGTAATCGATCGCCGACTTGAACCCGTGCATGCGGTTCTGGTCCATCAACATATTGTGGTGGTAATGGACGGGGATAAATTGCCCCAGGTAACAACTCTCGATTTCTCGTTCATTCAGCATGTCTGTCCTCTTGGAGTCTGGCTCCGATGGCCGGTCGGTTTTGTCATTCCAGAAAGCAGTGATATCGCACGGGCTGCGCGCGGGGCGGCGGCAGTACAGCCGGCGCCTGGCCTTGATGTGATTACCCATGCGAAAGATCTCCTGATTAATGCGACACAATCATTATCGTTAATCAGGGAGATGAACAAAGGGCTGAGGTGAGAGGCAATTCCATGCCAGTTTGAGCGCTGGCATGGAAAACATTGCAGGAATGATACTGGAACGATTACTTGCGGCTGGCGCGCGCCTGCAGCTGGCGTTCGATGATGGCCACCACGCCCGGCTTGTCGCCGGCCTGGGCGAACTGGATGGCCGTCCAGCCATGGTCGCTCTTGAGTTGCGCATCGGCGCCCCAGGACAGCAGCAGCTTGACGGCGCCCTCCTGGCCTTCGCGGGCGGCAAACATCAGCGGCGTGATGTTGGCGGGCGCGCGCGCATCGACGACGGCGTCGCGGTCCAGCAAAATCTTCATGATGGGCAAGTCGCCGGCCGAGGCCGCGTAATGCAGCGCCGTCCAGCCGCTCTGGTTGACCTTGGCGCCCTTGGCCAGCAAGGCTTCCACGGCCGCCTGCTTGTGCTTGTAGGCGGCCATCATCAGGGCCGTGTTGCCATTCGCCGAGCGGGCTTCCAGGTCGATGCCGGGCGCGGCCAGCAAGACCTCGAAGACCTTGTCCGCATCGTCGCGCAGGGCCAGCACGAGGGGAACGTCGCCGCGCTGCGCGTCGGGCAGGTTGGGATTCATGCCGTCGGCCAGCATGCTGCGCACGCCGCTGTCATTGTTGACGGAGACGGCGCGGGAGAAGGCTTCCGGTTCCGGCGCCGCCTGGCTGGCCCCGGCCCAGCACAATAGCGCCGCCAGCGCGAGTTTTCGCATCATAATCAACCTTAATAAGTTATGGCAACTGATTGAATAACTTGAAGAAATTATCCGTCGTCTGCTGCGCCACCTGGGCCAGCGGTATGCCTTTCAGGGTCGACAGGTATTCCGCCACGTGGGCCACGTAGCCCGGTTCGTTCATGCGGCCGCGGAAGGGCACGGGCGCCAGGTAAGGTGAATCCGTCTCGATGAGGATGCGCTCGAGCGGCACTTCCAGCGCCACGGCTTGCAAGTCCTTGGCGCTCTTGAAGGTGACGATGCCGGAAAACGAAATATAGAAACCCATGTCGATGGCCGCGCGCGCCACTTCCAGGGATTCAGTAAAGCAATGCATGACGCCGGCCACGCCGCCGTCGGCCACGCCGGCGCCCTCTTCGCGCATGATGCGTATGGTGTCTTCACTGGCCGCTCTTGTGTGAATAATCAAGGGCTTGCGCGTGATTCTTGAAGCTTTGATGTGGGTCCTGAAACGCTCGCGCTGCCACTCGAGGTCGCCAGTCAGGCGGAAATAGTCGAGGCCCGTCTCGCCGATGGCGATGATCTTCGGATGGTCGGCCAGCCGCACCAGGTCGTCCACGGACGGCTCCGGCGTATCCTCGTAGTCGGGATGCACGCCGACGGAGGCAAAAATATGCGGATACTGCTCGGCCAGGGCCAGCACTTGCGGAAAGTCCGGCAAGTCAACGGACACGCACAAGGCGTGCGTGACCTTGTTCTCGGCCATCTTGGCAAGAATCTCGGGCATGCGAGCAGCTAGCTCGGGGAAATTGATATGGCAATGGGAATCGATATACATAGGCGAGATTGTACCGGAGCGGGAGGAAACTGGCAGCGGCCAGGGGCGCGCCGGTAAGGCGCCATGGCCGGCGCCGCGGTCTTCAGCTTTTCTTTAACAATGCGGCAACACCATGCGGTAGTATTGTGCGATGACAAACCACCTCCTCGCCCCCGTCCTTGCCGCCGCGCTCGCCGCCGCCGGCGCTCCCGTCCATGCCCAGCTTGCGCCTGCGCCAGCAGCTGCCGCGCCCGATGCGGCCCCACCCATCGCCTGCGAAACGGGCGTTTACCGCAAGGATGAGACGGCCTTCGTCGCCCTCACGAAAGGAGGCAAAGGCTATGCCTACACCTTCAGCGACGGCACGGTCGGCAATACACTGGATGCAGCCGCCCTCGTCGCCTGCGAAAAGGACGGCGTGCGGGTGCGGGCAACGCAGACCTGGCCGAAAGTGGCGATCGCCGAGTCGAACACGCGCTTCGCCTCGCATGGCGTGATGCTGGCCGGACGGCTGATGGAGCCGCCTGGCGCGGGCAGGCAGACGCCGCTCGTCGTGTATGCGCATGGTTCCGAAGGCAGCGGC
The DNA here is from genome assembly GCF_058798675.1 of Janthinobacterium sp. GW822-FHT07H10. Taxonomy (NCBI): domain Bacteria; kingdom Pseudomonadati; phylum Pseudomonadota; class Betaproteobacteria; order Burkholderiales; family Oxalobacteraceae; genus Janthinobacterium; species Janthinobacterium sp. GW822-FHT07H10. The sequence goes on along the minus strand of NZ_JBXAKS010000002.1, from coordinate 630,010 downwards.
TGGATCGACCGCGCGCGCGACCCGTACCAGATGGTCGGGCGCGGCGTCTCCGTCTTCGTCTACGACAAGCGCGGCGCGGGGCTGTCGGAAGGGGAATATACGCAGAACTTCCCGCGCCTGGCCGATGACCTGGTGGCGGCATCGGGCGAAGCAAAGCGGCTGGCGCAAGGCCGCTACGGCCGTTTCGGCTTGCTGGGCGTAAGCCAGGGCGGCTGGATCGCCCCGCTGGCGGCGCAGCGCGCGAAGGCGGAGTTTCTCGGCATCGGCTACGGCCTGGCCGTCGACATCACGGAACAGGACGCGGCCCAGGTCAGCAAGGAATTGCGCGAGCGCGGCTATGGCGACGAGATCGTCGCGCTGGGCCGCGCGGCAAGCGACATCACGGCCAGGATCGTCAAATCGTCGTACAAGGACGGGCTCGACGAGCTGGCGGCGTTCCAGCAGCGCCATGCGAAGGAAGCGTGGTTTGCCGTCATCAAGGGCGGCTATACGGGCGTGCTGCTGGGCATACCGGCCGAGGAACTGCGCCAGCATGGCGTGCCGCAATTCGACAAGCTCGATATCGACTGGTCGGTGCAGCCCATGCAGGTATTGAGCGGCGTCAAGGTGCCGCAGCTGTGGGCATTCGCGGCGGAAGACCGGCAGGCGCCGATTGCACAAACGCTCGAGCGCCTCACGCAGTTGCGCCGGCAAGGCCACGATATCGCCGTCTACCTGTTCCCGCTGACGGGCCACGGCATGTGGCATTACACCGAGGCGGCCGACGGCACGCGCAAGTCGACGCGCATCGCTGCCGGGTTTTACGACCTGATGGCGGACTGGGCCAAGGGCAAGCTGCAGGGACAGTACGGCGCGGCCACCCCGGACCGCGTGGCCGCTGCAAGGGCCGGCGCCAGCCGCTAAGCGTCAATCGCGCTGGTGACGCCCGACATAGCGGGCGCGCGGCCGTATCAGCGTGGCCGCCGTGGCCTGCTCGGCCGCATGCGCGATCCAGCCGGCCGCGCGGGCCAGGGCAAACAGCGTGCTGCCTGCCGCTGCGGGCCAGTCGAAAGCCAGTTCCAGCACGGCCAGCGCCAGGTCGGCATTCGGGCGGGCGTCGAGCACCCGGCCCGCCGCCTCGCACGCGGACAGGATGGCGGCCAGCCGCGGCCGCTCCTGCGCCAGGGGCGCCAGCCGCGCGAGCACATACGCCGCGCGCGGATCGCCATGCGCATACAGCGGATGGCCAAAGCCGGCCAGCTCCGGCGCGATGCTCCGGTAATAGCTGGCGATAAATTCCTCGGGCTGTGTCGCGGCCAGCGCGCCGGCCAGCATGCGCCTGGCCGCGGCGCTGCCGCCGCCATGCCGGTCGCCGGACAAGGCGCCCAGGCCGGCCGCGAGCGCCGCCGCCAGGCTGGCGCCCGTCGAGGCGACGCAGCGCACGGCAAACGTCGACGCATTCAATTCATGGTCGGCCAGCAGCACCAGCACGGCGCGTATCCATTCGGCCTGGGCCGCATCAACGCCCCACGCCAGGGCCACTTGCCGGTGCAGCGGCAAGGCGCTTGGCGCCGCCTTCAGCAGGATGGCGGCCAGCAGACGCATCAGCATCGGGCCAGACTGCAGCATGGCCTGCGGCTGCGGGCCGGGCGCCGGCAGGCATTGCGCCAGCAGCGGCAGCGTGGCCATGGCGCGCGCCAGCGGCGCCGCGTCCGGCGCCAGGGCCAGGGCGCGCTCGAACAGGCCTTCGGGCAGCACGGGGGCGCCCGCCATGAAATAGTCGACCTGGCCATCGTCCCACAGTAGGCAGGCCACAGCTTCGAGCGTTGCATGGCCGGCCAGCGCCGCCGCATCGCAGCCCCGGTACAGCAGTTGATCATCGGCAATATGGGAAATCTGCGTCTCCAGCACGGGCACGCCCCAGTGCATGGCCGCCACCGCCGTCTGTCCGCCGCGCCGGGCGTCGCCCTTGCGGGCAGCCAGGCGCAGCACGTCCTCATGCGGATAGCGCTTGCGGCGCGCCGGCCCGCTGGCGCTGGACGCGAGCAAGCCACGGCTGACGTAGGAATACAGGGTGGGCAGGCTGACGCCGAGGATGCGCGCCGCCTCGGACGCGGACAGGTCTTTGTTCATGGCCGCCATTGTAGCGTTGATGGCTGCATGGTCGATTCCGCGAATCAAGATTGACCGGCCCGGCCTTCCGTCTCTAGACTCATGTCTTTCAATCGCGAGCCGGCCGCGTGCCGCCACAACATTCATGAGTCCCTACACCATCCGCACCCTGCGCCTGGACGACGCGCCGCAACTGCTGGCCTTCGAGCAGGACAACCGCGCCTGGTTCGAACGCCACATCGATCCGCGGCCCGACGAGTTTTACAGCGCGGACGGCGTGCTGGCCCACATCCGGCACTTCCTGGCAGGCCATGCGGGCGGCAGCTTGCACCCGTGCGTCATCCTCGACGAGCACGGACAGCTGGCCGGACGCGCCAACCTCAAGGATATCGACCGGCAGGCGCAGACGGCCGAAGTCGGTTACCGCGTCGGCCAGCAGCATGCGGGACAGGGCCTGGCCACGGCCGCCCTGCGCCACCTGATCGGCCTGGCCCGTGAAGAATGGCGGCTGGCGCGGCTCTACGCCTGCGCCATCGATGGCAATGCGGCATCGATCCGCGTGCTGGAACGCTGCGGTTTCACGCGGGGGAATGGGATTGCGGATATCGCCATTGTGCATGGTGTCGTGGTCGACGGCCACCAGTTTTCGCTGGACCTGGAACCGGGCAGCACCTAAGAACGCACCGCGCGCCGCATTCCAGACGCCGGCATTGCCATGGCGACGCCAGCCCTGCGGCCATGGACGCGTCTAGACGTGGATTTCCTCGATCTCGCCTTCGTCCTCCACGGGCAGCACGCGCCTGAAGGTATGCCAGTTTTCGTCGCAGTGAAACGGCCGCGCCGCACTGGTGTACATGTCATCGCTGTAAATCCCTGCGCCCAGGCGCCAGCCGATCACATGGCCGGCGTACATGCCGTTCGCCAGGTGGCTGACGACGTCGGCCCGGGTAATCCAGTCGACGGAGCGGCCAAACACCGTGACGCCGGCGCATGCCGCGTCGATTGCGAGGGCATCGGGAGCGGCGAACCTGGCGCGCGCACTGCGAAACTCGCGCAGTACCTGTCCCTGATTAAAGTGTGCGTTGATTTCGGTATCGCCGAGGCCTTTGCTGTCCCGGTAGTCGTCCGCGTTCTGGTTGGCATAGCTCAGGTCGTGGGCATGGGTCAGCTCGTGCGCGATCACGCAGGCTTGTTGCGGCAACGATAATTGCGCGAAATTGGGCGTCAGGTGGATGGTGAGGGCATCCACGGTTCTGCCATATGCCCCATTCAAGTCATGGGAAATGATGGCGCGCACGTTGGCCGTGCGGATGCTGTGCAGGAGCTGTTGCCCGGTCGGCAGGGTCAGCAGGGCGTCGCGGGCAGTGGTGTATCCATCTGGAACGTGCAGCATGGTGCATCCTTTCAGTGACGACGACACGGATAAGAAGACTTTCCCCGAAACTCAGGGAAACGATGCCCAGGCGCCGCCAGGGCAATGACCGTCCTGCCTGCTTACTGCCCCGGGGGCGGCTGCCACAGCTCGACCTTGTTGCCCTCGGGATCGATGACCCAGCCGAACTGGCCGTATTCGGAATCGGGGGCCTTGTCCAGCACGTTACAGCCCTCTTCCCGCAGCACTTGCAGCAGCGCGTCGAGGTTGTCGACGCGGTAATTGATCATGAAGGCAGCCTTGCCCGGGGCGAATTGATCGCTGCCCGCTTCGCTGACGGACCAGATGGTGGTGCCGGCCGTGGGCTTGCCGTCGGCATCCGTCCAGGTGAAGGCGGCGCCGCCCCACGGCAAGACGTCGAGCCCCAGGTGGCGCTGGTACCAGGCGCGCAGCGCGGCCGGGTCTTGCGCGTGGAAGAAGATGCCGCCGATGCCAGTGACCCGTTTCATGTGATGCCTCCGGTGCGGGACGATGCCCGTTATGAAAAGTTACTTTCATTTCACTTTAACACCATGGCCCGGGCGTGGCAAACAGGCATGGCGGCAGGAAGCGGCGCGCCGGCCCGGAAGGACCGGATCGCGCACTTTCTTTCTCATATTTCAGATGAGGTACGCAATGCAAGCATTTGATTTGATTGAAATTTTACCTATTGGCAGCTGGCCGCGTAGTCGAGCAGCATATCTTCGAGGAACAGCTTCGGCGACAAGGGATGCTCGGCGATGGCGCGCCGTTCGTTGGCGGCCTTGATGGCGGCCATCAGCCGGCTCACGTTGATGCGTCCGGCCAGGGCTTCCAGCTCGCGCCGGTGGCGCGGGTAGTAGCGGATGGTGCCCGACAGCTTGATGGAAAACAAGTCGTACAGCCAGCGCTGCAGGGAAGCCACGAGGGGCGCCAGCGGCGCCTTCTGCAGCTTGTCGGCCGCCTTCAAGGCCGCTTCCACGCCCGGATTGGCCAGTACCTGCAGCAATTGCTCCGTTTCTTCGCGCCCGCCCGACTCGGACTGGGCCAGCGCCGCCAGTGGCGCGCCGCCCTGCTCGCGCAGCCAGCTGTCGGCGTCGTTCAAGCCTTGCACCTTGAGCCAGGCCAGCGCCTGCTCGTGGCTGGGCATGGGCAGCGCGAACTTGCGGCAGCGCGACAGGATGGTCGGCAGCAAGCGGTCGAGGCTGTTCGATGCCAGCAGGAACAACGTGCCTGGCGGCGGTTCTTCCAGCGTCTTCAGCAAGGCGTTCGACGCCGGCGTGTTCAATGCCTCGGCCGGATACACCACCACCACGCGCAAGCCCTGGCGGTGCGTGGAGATGTTCATGAAGTCGGCCAGGTTGCGGATCTGCTCGATCTTGATGTCTTTCGACGGCGTCTTGGTCTTGGCGCTTTTCTTCGCGCCCTCGCCGTCTTCGCCCTCGTCGGCCACTTCGTCTTCCAGCGCTTCCGGACGCACGCGGCGGTAATCGGGATGGTTGCCCTGGCTAAACCAGCCGCATGAGGCGCAGGCGCCGCAGGCATGGCCGTCGGCGCGCACATCTTCGCACAGCAGCGCTTGCGCAAAGTGCTCGATGAAGTCGGCCTTGCCGATGCCCTGCGCGCCATGGAACAGGATGGCGTGCGGCATGCGCGGGCGCAGGGCTTGCAGCTGCTGCCACGCGTCCTGTTGCCAAGGATAGAGAGAACTGGTCATATTATTCTTTGTTAATCAGTGACTTGCGATACTTTTCTCAAGCAGCACATCAAGCAACTGCGCGAGCTGCACCTGGATGTCAACGATGCTTTGCGTGGAATCGATGATGCGGAAACGCTCGGGGAACTGGGCCGCGCGGCGCAGATACTCGTTGCGCGTGGCGGCGAAGAAATCGGCCTGCTCCTGCTCGAACTTGTCGAGCGCGCGCGTGGCGTCCAGGCGGGCGCGGGCCACGGCCAGCGGCACGTCGAACAGGAAGGTCAGGTCCGGCTGCAAATGCGGATGCACCCACGCTTCCAGTTGCTCCATCTTGCGCAAGTCCATGCCGCGTCCGCCGCCCTGGTAGGCGAAGCTGGCGTCCGAGAAGCGGTCGGAAATGACCCACTCGCCCCGCTCGAGCGCGGGGGCGATGACTTGCGCGATGTGTTCGCGGCGACTGGCGAACATCAGCAAGGCTTCCGTTTCCAGGTGCATCTTTTCATGCAGCAGCAATTCGCGCAGCTTTTCGCCGAGGCTGGTGCCGCCCGGTTCGCGCGACGAGACGAGGCGCACGCCCTGTTGCTGCAGGTAATCAGTGACAAAGCCGATATGCGTCGACTTGCCCGCGCCATCGATGCCTTCGAACGTGATGAAGCGGGGTTGATATTGTTGTGTCATGAAACTTCTTATTTTCTGATGTTAACGCTGATACTGGTTCACGGCGCGGTTATGGTCGGGCAGGTTGGCCGAGAACTGGCTGGTGCCGTCGCCGCGCGCGACAAAGTACAGCGCCTGCGTGCGGGCCGGCGCCAGCGCCGCCGTCAGCGATTGCGCGCCGGGCAAGGCGATCGGCGTGGGCGGCAAGCCGCCGCGCGTGTAGGTATTGTACGGCGTGTCCGCTTCCAGGTCGCGTTTGCGGATCTTGCCCTGGTAACTGTCGCCCATGCCGTAGATCACGGTGGGGTCCGTCTGCAGCAGCATGCCCGTCTTCAGGCGGTTCACGAACACGCCGGCGATCATGGCGCGTTCGGACTTTTGCCCCGTTTCCTTTTCCACGATGGAGGCCATGATCAGCGCCTGGTACGGGTTTTTATACGGCAAGGCCGGATCGCGCTTGTCCCACGCCTCGGACAGCCGTCCGATCATGGCCGCGTGCGCCTGCTTGAAGATCTGCATCTCGCTGGCGCCCTTGGCGAACAGATAGGTGTCCGGGAAGAACAGGCCTTCCGGCTGCGGATATTCCGGGCTGATCCTGGCCATCAGTTCCTTGTCGGACAGGCCCACGGTGTCGTGCTTGAGGCCGGGGTGGCCGGCCATGGCCAGGCGCATCTGCCTGAAGGTCCAGCCTTCGATGATGGTCAGCGACTCTTGCGCGAACTCGCCGCGCGCCAGCTGCGTGATCAGACGCTGCGGCGTCGTGCCCGGCTTCAGCTCGTAGGAACCGGCCTTGATCTTCGACGTCTTGCCTTCGATGCGCGCCAGCAAGTTGAACAGGATGGGCACGATGGGCACGCCCGCGTCCGCGATCTGCTGGCCGGCCGCATGCGCGCCGCTGCCCGGCGAAATCGTAAACGGAATCGCTTCGCCTTCCGTCGTGATGGGCTGCTGCGCCCAGTACACAAAAGTACCACCGACGCCGATGGCGGCGATGACTGAACTGACTACAAGTTTTTTAAAGAAAGCCATTGTTCCGATTCTTGTTATGCCGGCGCCTGTTGCCGGCGCCCGCTTGTTGTGATCGTTCATTTGTGAAGAAAGTCTGCGCAAACCTGCACGAATGCTGTGTTTCTTGCCGCTGCCGACGCGATCCGCGCGACATCACTATAATGAACCCGTAATGATAATGCTTAATCGCTGATCTAATGGAAATTATGAATAACTGGAATCAATTTTTAGCTGCGCAAGGCGCCCGTCCCGTCCCTCCCGAAGGCGCGCCTGACAGTACCGTCCCCGCCACCGCGTCCCCCATCGCCGATTTCGGCCAGTCCCTGACAGTGCCCCAGCTGCAAGACGGCTTCGTCGCGGCCATCACGGACCAGGGCTTGATCGGCCTCGATGGCGACGATGCGGCCAGTTTCCTGCACGGCCAGCTGACCAACGATGTCGAGCACCTGAACCAGGAACAAGTGCGCCTGGCCGGCTACTGCACGCCGAAAGGCCGCTTGCTGGCCAGTTTCCTGATGTGGCGCAACGCCACCACCATCTATCTGCAATTGCCGCGCGCCATACAGCCGGCCATCCAGAAGCGCTTGCAGATGTTCGTGCTGCGCGCCAAGGCCAAGCTGCACGATGCCACCGCCGATGCGGCGACCCAGGTCGTGCTCGGTGTCGGCGGCCGGCAAGCCGACGCGGCCCTGTCCGCCTGGTTCCCCACCCTGCCCGCCACGCCGTTCAGCAAGGTCGAGACAGCGGCGGGCACCCTGCTGCGCGTGGCCGACGCCTTCGGCAGTCCCCGCTACCAATGGCTGGCGTCGGCCGCCACGGCGCGCGACGCGTGGCCGCAATTGATTGCCCGGCTGGCCAAGGGCGGCAACGACGCCTGGCAACTGGCCGAGATCCATGCGGGCATCCCGCAGATCACGGCCGCCACGCAAGAGCAGTTCGTGCCGCAAATGGTCAACTTCGAGCTGCTGGGCGGCGTCAATTTCAAGAAAGGCTGCTATCCGGGCCAGGAAATCGTCGCGCGCAGCCAGTATTTGGGCAAGCTCAAGCGCCGCACCACCCTCGTCAGCATCGCCGGGGCATCGGTAGCGGCCGGCGGCGAACTGTTTGCCGTCAGCGATCCGGACCAGCCTTGCGGCATGGTCGTCAACGCGGCGCCCAACGGCGCCGGCGGCGTTGACGCCCTCGTTGAAATGAAGTTGGGGGCGATCGAATCAGGTTCAAGCGACGCCGGTGCCGTGCGCTACGGCTCGGCCCAGGGTGCCGCCGTGCAATTCCTGCCCATGCCTTACGTGCTCGACGCACTCGACTTGTGAGAATGCCATGAAAGATCTGTACATTTACTATCAGGTAAAAGACGAGCACGCCCAGGCGCTGGAAGCCAGGGTCCGCGCCCTGCAAGGCAAGCTGGCGGCCGCCTCCGGCGTGGCGCCGCAGCTGAAGCGCCGCCCCGAGGCGAAGGATGGCTTGCAGACGTGGATGGAAATCTATCCCGTCGTCGGCGAAGGCTTTGCCGACCTGCTGGCCAGCGCCGCCGACGAGGCCGGCCTGCTGGCACTGACGGCAGGCGCCCGCCATACGGAAGTGTTCATGGATTTGCCCCCATGTGCCTGATCGTTTTTGCCTGGAAAGTCAATCCGCACATCCCGCTGATTGCCGCCGCCAACCGCGACGAATTCTATGAGCGCGCCAGCGCCCCCGCCGGCGCCTGGCCCGAGCACCCGCAAGTGTATGCCGGGCGCGACCTGCAGGCGGGCGGCAGCTGGATGGGCATCACGCAGACGGGCGGCGGCAGTTCGCGCTTTGCCGCCATCACGAATATCCGCAGCCCGCAAGACCGCAACCCGGACGCCCCCTCGCGCGGCGCCCTGGTGGCCGACTACCTGGCCGGCACGATGTCGCCGCAAGACTACATCGCGCAGATCCGCCCCGGCTGCAAAGCCTACAACGGCTTCAACCTCGTGCTGGGCGACGCCAGCACCCTGATCTGGTTCTCCAACCGCGGCGATGGCGATGCGCGCAACGGCCAGCCTTTGGCGCCGGGCATCTACGGCCTGTCGAACGCCCTGCTCGACGCGCCGTGGCCGAAGGTCCTGAAAACCAAGGCCCAGTTCGCCAGCCTGCTGTGCCAGGGCGCCCCGGACGACGCCTATTTCGACATGCTGGCCGACACCACGCGCGCGCCCGACTTCCGCCTGCCCGACACGGGCGTGCCGCTCGACCTCGAGCGCGTGCTGTCGGCCGTCTGCATCGAAACGCCGGGCTACGGCACGCGCACGTCCACGGTGGTCAAACTGTTCCCCGACTCCCCCGGCGAACTGCATGAGCTGGTGATTCAGTAGGGCGGGTTAGCGCGCAGCGCGTAAGCCGACACCACCCACCACACTCCATCGGCATCACCGCCGTCCCCGATGTCGGATTACGCGCGCCTCCGGCGCGCTAATCCGACCTACGCACTATCCTCATCGAAAACCCACACGCCATCCATGCGCACAAAAAAGTCAGGTAGGTCGGGTTAGCGCGCAGCGCGTAAGCCGACACCACCCACCACACTCCACCGGCATCACCGCCATCCCCGACGTCGGATCACGCGCGCCTCCGGCGCGCTGATCCGACCTACGCAAGCTTCCCCTATCCTCATCGAAAACCCACACGCCATCCATGCGCACAAAAAAAGAAAGCGCTTGCGCAAGCGCTTTCTTTTGTTTACGATGGATTCCAACGCGGCGACACAGCCGCATCCAATCGCAGTACATAAGAATAAAAAAACCATCAGGAGACACCATGGCCACCATGGAAGATGTAGCGCGGGCGGCGGACGTATCGCTGTCGACCGTCTCGCACGTACTCAACGGCACCCGCAAGGTCAGCCCGAAAACCGTCGCCGCCGTCAACGCGGCCATGCAGCAGATCGGCTATGTGCCCAATATGCTGGCGCGCGCACTGGCCGGCTCCTCGTCGGGCACCATCGGCGTGGCCATTTCCGCCTTCACCAACCATTATTTCAGCGAAACCGTGCGCGCCATCGAGGCCGCCTGCACGCGCCACGGCTTGATGATGCTGTTTTCCGATACGCATGACGACCCCGGGCAGGAACTCAAGGTGGTGCAGAACCTGCACCAGCGCCGGGTCGACGGCATCGTGCTGGCACCGTCCGGCGACGCGCACAACCGCGCTCTCGACTATTTAAGCAGCAATAAGATCGCTTCCGTGCTGGTCGACCGCATGTCGCCGCAGGCGTTCGACCAGGTGGGCGTGGAAAACATCGAGGCCACGGCCGAACTGGTCGGCCACCTGATCGCGGCCCATGGCCACCGCCGCATCGGTTTCATCGCCGGCGCGCCGGGCCTGTCCACCACGGACGAGCGCATCGCGGGCTACCGCCTGGCCTTGCAGCGCGCCAACATCGCCTTCGATGGGGACTTGCTGCGCTCGGGCGATTCGAACCTCGAGCGCAGCGGCATGGCCACGCGCGAACTGCTGGCCTTGCCACAACGCCCGACGGCCATCGTCGCCGGCAACAACCTGATGACCATCGGCACCATGCACGCCTTGCGCGACGCCCATATTGCGGTACCGCAAGACGTGGCGCTGGCCGGCTTCGATGATTTCGACTGGGCCGATTATTTCAGCCCGCGCCTGACCGTGATGGCGCAGCCGCTCGAAGAACTGGGCGCCATGGCCGTCGACCTGCTGATCGACCGTATCGCCAACCCGGGCCGCGCCCAGCATGTGCAGCGCTTGTCGCCAGCCTTGCGCGTGCGCAATTCCTGCGGTTGCCCCTGAACTTTTACGCCAGACACCCATGCATTCAGCTATTTCCCTCGGTATCGACCTCGGTACCTCCGAACTGAAAACCGTGCTGATGGACCGCGACGGCAACTTGCGCGGCCAGGCCTCCGTGCGCCTCGACGTCAGCCGCCCGCAGCCGGGCTGGTCCGAACAGTCGCCGCACGACTGGTGGGCCGCCTGCGTCGCCGCGCTGGGCCAGCTGCGCGCCGGCTGGCCGCAAGACTTTGCGCACATTGCCTGCATCGGCCTGTCGGGCCAGATGCACGGCGCCGTGCTGCTCGATGACCATGATGCCGTGATCCGCCCGGCCATCCTGTGGAACGATGCGCGCGCCGATGCCGAAGCGGCCGCCCTGGCGCGCGATTATCCCGCCTATGCGGACGTGACGGGCAGCCTGGCCATGGCGGGCCTGACGGCGCCGAAACTGCTGTGGCTGAAAACGCATGAGCCGGCCGCCTTTGCCGCCATCGCCTGCCTGCTGTCGCCGAAGGATTATCTGCGCCTGCGCTTGACGGGCATCAAGCTCACGGACATGTCCGACGCGGCCGGCACCCTGTGGCTGGACGAAGCGAAGCGCGCCTGGTTCGCGCCCATGGTGGCCGCCTGCGGCCTGGCGCCGGAGCAATTGCCGCCGCTGGCCGAAGGCGATGCAGCCACGGGCACGGTGCTGGCATCCATCGCCGACAAGCTGGGCTTGCCGGCGAACGTGGTGGTGGCCGGCGGCGGCGGCGACAACCCCGTCTCGGCCGTGGGCATCGGCGCCGTCAACGGCGGCGACAGTTTTATCTCGCTGGGCACCAGCGCCGCCATCGTCAGCGTCACCGAAGCGCCGCTGGGCAACCCGGCCGGCGGCGTGCACAGCTTTTGCCACGCCTTGCCCGGGCGCTGGTATGCGATGGGCGCCATCCTGTCCGGCGCCAGCTGCCTGCGCTGGGCCACGGGCGTGCTGGGCTTGCCCGACGAGGCGGCCCTGCTGGCGCTGGTGGAAGCGGGCTTGCCGCTCGATGCCGCCATCGCGCCGTCGGCGCCGCTGTTCCTGCCCTACCTGTCGGGCGAACGCACGCCGCATAACGACCCGCAGGTGCGCGGCGCCTTCCTGCAGCTGGGCCACGACAGCAATACCGCCCAGCTCGGTTATGCCGTGCTCGAAGGCGTGGCCTTTGCCTTGCGCGACGCCATGGCGGCCGTCACCTCGACGGGCGCCGTGGTGCCGCACTGCCTGCTGGTGGGCGGCGGCGCGCGCAGCCAGTACTGGGCGCAGCTGCTGGCCAATGTGCTGGGACGCGAAATGCGCACCCTGCACCACAGCGAGCTGTCGGCCAGCCTGGGCGCGGCCAAGCTGGGCTTTGCCGCCATCGGCGACGCCAGCCTGCTGGCGCAGGGCTTGCCCGTCAAAAATACTTTCTTGCCCGATGCCGCGCACAGCGCAGCCTTGAGCGTCCGCTACGGTCGATACCGTAGCCTGTTTCCTGCCGTGCAGGCCTTGCACCAACTTAGCGAAGGATAAGTAGCAATGACTCAACTGCAACAACTGAAGCAATACAGCACCGTCGTCGCCGACACGGGCGACTTCATGCAACTGGCCCGCTTCGCGCCGCAAGACGCCACCACCAACCCGTCGCTGATCCTGAAGGCCGTGCTGCAGCCCGATTACGCGCCCTTGCTGGAAAGCACGGTCGCCGCGCATCAAGCCGCCTCGCTGGACGACATCGTCGACCAGGTGCTGGTGCGCTTCGGCCTGGAAATCCTGAAGGTGGTGCCGGGCCGCGTGTCGACGGAAGTCGATGCCCGCTTGAGCTTTGACCGCGCCGCCACCGTGGCCCGGGCGCGCCGCCTGATCGCCTTGTACGAGCAGGCCGGCATCAAGCGCGAACGTGTGCTGATCAAGATCGCCGCCACCTGGGAAGGCATCCAGGCGGCGCGCGAACTGGAACAGGACGGCATCTTTTGCAACCTGACCCTGCTGTTCGCGTTTTGCCAGGCCGTCGCCTGCGCCGACGCGAAAGTGCGCCTGATTTCGCCGTTTGTGGGCCGCATCTACGACTGGCACAAGAAATCGCTGGGCGCGGCCTGGGACGAAGCGGCGCGCAGCCTGTCCAACGATCCAGGCGTGCAATCGGTCACGCGCATCTTCAATTACTACAAGCAACATGGCATCGCCACCCAGGTCATGGGCGCCAGCTTCCGCAACGTGGGCCAGATCACGGCGCTGTCCGGCTGCGACTTGCTGACCATCAGCCCCGACTTGCTGGCCAAGCTGGAAGCGGCGGATGCGCCGTTCGAGCGCGCCCTGGGCGGCGACCTCGGCGCGGCGCAGGCAGCCATCACGTATGACGAGGCGGCTTTCCGCTACGCCTTGAACGACGATGCGATGGCCACCGAAAAGCTGGCCGAAGGCATCCGCGGCTTCGCCGTCGATGCGGGCAAGCTGGACGCCATGATCGAAAAATTAAAGAAGCAATAAGTTTTACCCGTAGCACCCCTGCTCTCACAATAAAAACCCTTTGGAGATACCCATGAAAAAAGTCCTTACCGCCACCCTGCTGCTGTCCGCCGCCTGCGGCGCCTTCGCCGCCGACAAACCGCTGAAATCGATCGGTGTCAGCGTGGGCGACCTGGCCAACCCCTTCTTCGTCGCCATCGGCCGCGGCGCGGAAGAAAGCGCGAAAAAGCTGGGCGGCCCCGGCGTGAAAGTCACCACCGTGTCGAGCAAGTACGACCTCAACACCCAGGTGGACCAGATCGAGAACTTCATCGCCAACAAGACCGACATCATCATCCTGAACGCCGTCGATTCCAAGGGCATCGCGCCGGCCATCAAGAAGGCGCGCAATGCGGGCGTGGTCGTCATCGCCGTCGACGTGGGCGCCGTGGGCGCCTCGGCCACCGTGATGTCCGACAACACCATGGCCGGCGACGTCTCGTGCGCCTACCTGGCCAAGCAGATCGGCGGCAAGGGCAATGTGGTGATCCTCAACGGCCCGCCCGTCACCTCCGTCATCGACCGCGTCAACGGCTGCAAGAAGACCCTGGCCGCGTTCAAGGATATCAAGATCCTGTCCGACAACCAGAATGCGGGCGGCAGCCGCGACGGCGGCATGACGGTGATGTCGAACCTGCTGACGGCCCATCCGAAGATCGACGGCGTGTTCGCCATCAACGACCCGACCGGCATCGGCGCCGAACTGGCGATCAAGCAATCGAAGCGCACGGACGTGAAACTGATCACGGCCGTTGATGGCGCGCCCGATGGCCAGAACGCCCTGAAAAACAAGGCCGGCCTGTTTGCCGCCACCTCGGCGCAAAACCCGTACCGCATGGCCACCGACGCCGTGCAGATGGGCTACGACATCATGAACGGCCGCACGCCGAAGCAGACCATGGTGCTGTTGCCGACCCCTGCCATCACCAAGGAAAACGTCGCCACCTATACGGGCTGGGTAAAGAACTGATCTGCCTGACCTGAACCACATGTCGCCCGCCCCGGCTCCGGCCCGGAGGCGGGCGACAGTTTCACAGCAAGGATATTCCCATGAGCGACGATATTATTTTTGAAATGCGCGGCATCGAGAAGCGCTTTGGCGCCACGCGCGCGCTGCGCGGCGTGCACCTGACGGTGCGCAGCGGCGAAATCCATGCCGTGATGGGCGAGAACGGCGCCGGCAAGAGCACCCTGATGAAAATCCTCTCGGGCGTCTATACCCCCGATGCAGGAGAAATCATCCTCGACGGCAAGCCGATTCGTATCCGCAACCCGGGCGAAGCGCGCGCGCTGGGCATCAACCTGATCTACCAGGAATTGAGCGTGGCCAAGAACATGACGGTGGCGCAAAACGTCTTCATGGGCAGCGAACCGCAAGGACCGTTCTGGACCGTCAAGGGCGGCGAGATGCGCGCGCGCACGAACGCCATCCTGGCCGACCTCGGTTCCCGTTTCGATGCCGACACCATGGTGTCCAGCCTGTCGATCGCCGAGCAGCAGCAGGTGGAAATCGCCCGCGCCCTCGTGCACGAAAGCCGCATCCTGATCATGGACGAGCCGACGGCCGCCCTGTCCGACCGCGAGACCGAACAATTGTTCCGCATCATCGAAGAGCAGCGCGACAAGGGCCTGGCCGTGCTGTACATCAGCCATCGCATGGCCGAGGTGGAGCGCCTGGCGCGCCGCATCACGGTGCTGCGCGACGGCGCCTATGTGGGCGAGCTGGGCAAGGATGAGCTGGATCAAAAGAAAGTCGTGCAAATGATGGTGGGCCGTCCCGCCGACGACTTTTACTCGCACCAGCGCCGCACGTCGCGCGGCGCCGAACGGCTGCGCGTGGAAAACGTGGGCGGCGGCAAGGTCAAGCCCGCTTCGTTCGCCCTGCATGCGGGCGAAGTGACGGGCCTGGCCGGCCTCGTCGGCGCGGGCCGCACGGAACTGGCGCGCCTGATCTTTGGCGCCGACAAGAAGCAATCGGGACAAGTCTGGCTCGACGGCCAGGAAGTGCATATCCAGCGGCCGCTGGCGGCCATCCGCCACGGCATCGGCTACCTGCCGGAAGACCGCAAGAGCCTAGGGCTGTTCATGCAATTGTCGGCCATGGAAAACATGTCGATGAATATCCTTTCCAAGCATTCCACGGCGGGCGTGGTCAACCGCGGCGCCCTGACGCAGCTCACGCGCGAGGCGATTGCCAACCTCAACGTCAAGGTGTCGGGCCCGGAAGGCATCGTCGGGGGATTGTCGGGCGGCAACCAGCAGAAAGTCTTGCTGGCGCGCTGGCTGGCCATCGCGCCCAAGGTCCTCATCCTCGATGAACCGACGCGCGGCGTGGACGTGGGCGCGAAGAGCGAAATCTACAAGATCATCCACCAGCTGGCCGATGCGGGCACGGCCGTGCTATGCATTTCCAGCGAACTGGCCGAACTGGTCGGCATCTGCGACCGCGTGATGGTGATGTGCGAAGGACGGCTGACGGGCGAAGTGACGGGCGACGACATCACGCAGGAAAACATCCTTGCCTACGCCACCCAGCTGGAAGCGGCATAAGACCACCTGTCAAAACCTGCTGCGCGTCTCGACCACAAGCCGCTTCCGCCCGCTACGGTTTTGTCAGGCGTTCCAGGAATACGTATTAGCATAATCATTCAGGAGATAGACCATGACTACGAGTACCACCAGCGGCGCCGCGCGCGCCGGAGAACCCTTCAATGCCTCGAACCTGATGCGCCGCCTGGGCATGCTGCCCGTGCTGGTGGTGCTGTACCTGGCCATGTATGGCTTGACCGTGTATTTCTCGGCCGACGGCACATCGACCTTCATGACCAGCAACAACACCATGAATATCTTCCGCCAGGTGTCGATCAATATCGTGCTGGCCTCGGGCATGACCTTCGTCATCCTGACCAGCGGCATCGACCTGTCCGTCGGCTCCGTGCTGGCCGTCTCGGCCGTGGCGGGCATGCTGATGTCGCTATCGGCCCAGTTCGCCGGCTTCTCGATTCCCACCTTCCTCATCGTCGGCCTGCTGCTGGGCGCGCTGAACGGCGTGCTGGTGGCCCTCGTCGGCCTGAACCCCTTCGTCGTGACCCTGGGCACCATGACGGCCCTGCGCGGCGCCGCCTACCTGCTGGCCGACGGCACCAGCGTGCTGAACACGGAAATCCCCAGTTTCGAATGGATGGGCAATGGCAGCTTCCTGGCCGTGCCCTGGCTGATCTGGCTGGCCGCCGCCGTCGTCGTGCTGACGTGGTTCATCCTGCGCAAGACGACGCTGGGCCTGCATATCTACGCCGTCGGCGGCAATATCCAGGCGGCCCGCCTGACGGGCATCAAGGTCGGCCTCGTGCTGATGTTTGTCTACACCATCAGCGGCCTGTTCGCCGGCCTGGGCGGCGCCATGTCGGCCAGCCGCCTGTACGCGGCCAACGGCAACTGGGGCACAGGCTATGAGCTGGACGCCATCGCCGCCGTCGTGCTGGGCGGCACGAGCCTGATGGGCGGCGTGGGCTCCGTCTGGGGCACCGTCATCGGCGCCTTGATCATCGGCGTGATGAACAATGGCTTGACGATCCTCGGACTGTCGTCGTTCTGGCAGTATGTGGCCAAGGGTGTCGTGATTGTCTTGGCCGTCATCCTCGATAAATGGCGCCAGTCGCACGCGCAGAACTGATTGTGCTGGTGATGTCGGGTTATGCGCTGCGCGCTGACCCGGCCTGCCATAGCCGCAGCAGGTCGACGCAGGCCGGATTAGGCGGGGCCGCCGAGGCCGCAGGCCGTCATCCGACAACCTCGTGCGCAAGGCTCAAAACTCCAGCCGCATCTCCACATGCGCAATCCCCGCCTCTTCGAATACATTCCCCTGCTGCACGAAACCGTGGCGCGCATAGAATGGCGCGGCCACGGTTTGCGCGTTCAGCACGACGGCGCGGTCGCCCCGCTCGCGCGCTTTTTCCATCAGCAGTTGCAGGATGGCGCCGCCCACGCCCGTGCCGCGGCCCGGCTGGCGCACGGCCATGCGGCCGATGTGGCTATCCGGCAGTAAACGGCCCGTGCCGACGGCAACGCCGGCCGCGTCATAGGCGACGGCATGCAGGCAGACGGCGTCCATATCGTCGAGTTCGATCTCGGCCGGCACTTTCTGTTCATCGACAAAGACTTCGAAACGGATGGCGGTGGCGTCCTGGCCCAGGGTGGCCCAGTCGCCGAGGCGGATGGTGTGCTTGGTCATGGTAGGCAGTAGTAAAAGACAGGCCGTTATTGTCGCACGGCCTGCCCTTCTTTAGCAGGGCACTCAGCCCGGCCGCGTCAAGTCAGCTTCACCAGCTGCTTGCCGAAGTTACGGCCTTTTAACAGACCGATGAAGGCTTCGGGCGCGCTGGCCAGGCCGTCGGCCACGGATTCGCGGAATGTCAGCTTGCCGGTCGCCACCAGCGAACCCAGTTCCGCCAGGCCTTGCGGCCAGAATTCCGGCTGTTCCGAAACGATGAAGCCGCGCACGGTGAGGCGGTTGGTGAGGATCAGGCGCGCATTGTCGAGCGGCGTCGGCTCGCCATTGTAGCCGGCGATCCAGCCGCACACGGCCACGCGGCCAAACGCGTTGGTGCGCGCCAGGGCCGCATCGAACACGGCGCCGCCCACGTTTTCAAAGATGGCGTCGATGCCGTCCGGCGTGGCCGCCGCCAGGTCGGCCGCCAGATTGCCCGCCTTGTAATCGATGCAGGCGTCAAAACCCAGCGTATCGACGACGTACGCGCATTTCTCGGCGCCGCCGGCGATGCCGACCACCCGGCAACCTTGCAATTTCGCCAGCTGGCCGACGACGCTGCCGACGGCGCCGCTGGCGGCCGACACGACCACGGTTTCGCCCGCCTTTGGCGCCATGATCTGGTTCAAGCCATACCAGGCCGTCATGCCGGGCATGCCCACGGCGCCCAGGTAGGCGGACGCCGGGATATGCGTGGTATCGACCTTGCGCAGCATCGTGCCGTCCGACACGGCCACTTCCGTCCAGCCCAGGGTGCCCACCACCGTGTCGCCGACGGCAAACTTCGGATGCTTCGACTCGAGCACCACGCCGACCGTGCCGCCTATCATGGTTTCATCGAGCGCCTGCGGCGCCGCATAGCTTTTATTCGCGCTCATGCGCCCGCGCATATAGGGATCGAGCGACAGATAATGGTTGCGCACCAGCAACTGGCCCTCCGCGATGGCGGGAATGTCTTTGGTTTCCAGGCGAAAATGCGCCGGCTGGACTTCATCCGTGGACGCGGGGCGCGAAGCGAGGACGATGCGTTGATATGTGCTCATGATGCTCCTGTCAATAAAGTTGATGGCTAACATTGATATTCACGACACCGTACCAAACCGTCGCGAGCGCAAGGCGAAGGCAACCGGGAAACGCAACCGTACTGAAGTACGGTAAACATCGCGGGCCGCCTGTGCCGACGCGCAGCAGGTTTAGTTCTGCGTCCCTACACTTCGTAATCCATGCATTGCCGCGCTTCGCGCACGGCGCCGAAAAACGGCTTGATCTTCACATGCTCGGGGTGGTTCTGGTAGGCATCGAGCGCTTCGCGGCTGGCGAACTCGCTGTACAGCACGATGTCGTACGTGGCTTCCAGGCCAGGCTGGGCCACTGCCGCCTCGAATGTCACGATGCCGGGCACCAGGTCGGCGCAGGAATCGAGCAAAGCCTTGAGTTTCAATGCGTTCGTGGCGCGGTCCGCGCCTTCGGCATGGTCTTTGAGTTTCCAGAAAACGATGTGCTTGATCATGGTGGCAGGCTGGTTGTTTATAAATGAAGCATTACTGTAACCGCTATCGGCGCGCTCTGCAGGAACAGGGGGCGGAATGCAAACGGGCGGCCACAAAGGCCGCCCGCAGACGCGATTACATGGCTGGACTCGCGATCATCACAGCACTTCGAACAGGCCGGCCGCGCCCTGCCCGCCGCCGATGCACATGGTCACCACCACGTATTTCACGCCACGGCGCTTGCCTTCGATCAAGGCGTGGCCCGTCAGGCGCGCGCCCGACACGCCGTACGGGTGGCCGACGGCGATGGCGCCGCCGTTTACGTTCAGGCGCTCCATGGGGATGCCCAGCGTGTCGGCGCAGTACAGCACTTGCACAGCGAATGCCTCGTTGAGTTCCCACAGGCCGATGTCGGCCACCGTCAAGCCCGCTTTTTTCAACAGTTTCGGGATGGCAAACACCGGGCCGATGCCCATTTCATCGGGTTCGCAGCCGGCCACGGCAAAGCCGCGGAACACGCCCAGCGGCTGCAAGCCTTTCGCTTCGGCCACTTTGGCGTTCATCACGATGGCCATCGACGCGCCGTCGGAAAACTGGCTGGCATTGCCGGCGCTGATGACGCCGCCCGGCATGGCGGGCCGGATCTTCGCCACGCCGTCATATGTGGTGTCGGCGCGGATGCCTTCGTCGGCGGCAATCGTCACTTCGCGCGACACCAGCATGCCGCTGGCCTTGTCGGCCACGCCCATGATGGTGGTCATCGGCACGATTTCCGCGTCGAACAGGCCGGCGGCCTGGGCCGCGGCGGCGCGCTGCTGGCTTTGCGCGCCATACACATCCTGGCGTTCGCGCGAAATCTGGTAGCGCTTGGCCACGGTTTCGGCCGTCTGCAGCATGGGCCAGTACACTTCCGGCTTGTGCTGCTGCAGCCAGACGTCGCGGTACATATGTGTATTCATCTCGTTTTGTACGCAGGAAATCGACTCCACGCCGCCGGCCGCATAGATATCGCCTTCGCCGGCGATGATGCGCTGCGCCGCCAAGGCGATCGCCTGCAGGCCGGACGAGCAGAAGCGGTTGACGGTCATGCCGGCCGTCGTCACGGGGCAGCCGCCGCGCAAGGCCACCTGGCGCGCGATATTGCCGCCCGTCGCGCCTTCCGGAAACGCGCAGCCAACCAGTACGTCTTCCACTTCTTCCGCCTCGATGCGCGCGCGCTCGACGGCAGCGGCCAGCACATGGCCGCCCAGGGTGGCGCCATGCGTCATGTTGAACGCGCCCTTCCAGGACTTGGCCAGGCCCGTGCGGGCGGTCGAAACGATGACGGCTTCATTCATGCTGTGTCTCCTTGTGGGAATGTTTTGTGGTGATGTCTATGGTGCAGTGCATGCAGGCAGAATAGCACATTTAAGTACGGTCGTTCGCAAAGTTGCACGCTGTTTTGCGCCCGCGTAAAAGCCGCGCACTGTAAGCTCCGTGTAAGTTTCAAGCAAGCATGACGTAAGGTTAAGAGAACACACTCGGCTCCAGCTGTTGCAAGAATAGTCAATCTAAGACCTCGGCAACGGTTCACTATAAATATAGGGAGACAAACCATGGCAACACCATCCGGCTCGGCCGACGTACGGAAAATTTCCACCAAGGGAACTCCGATTACGCCGGAGGAACGCAAGGTCATCTTTGCGTCCTCGCTAGGCACCGTCTTTGAATGGTACGATTTTTACCTGTACGGTTCGCTGGCCTCCATCATCGCCAAGCAATTCTTCATCGGCGACCCCACCACCACCTTCATTTTCGCGCTGCTGGCCTTTGCCGCCGGCTTCATCGTGCGTCCCTTCGGCGCGCTGGTCTTCGGCCGCCTCGGCGACATGATCGGCCGCAAGTACACCTTCCTCGTCACCATCATCATCATGGGTGGCTCCACCTTCATCGTCGGCTTGCTGCCGGGCCATGCGTCCATCGGCATCGCCGCGCCTATCATCCTCGTCATCCTGCGCATCCTGCAAGGCCTGGCCCTGGGCGGCGAATACGGCGGCGCCGCCACGTATGTGGCGGAACACGCCCCTGAAGGCAAGCGCGGTGCGTTCACGGCGTGGATCCAGACGACGGCGACCCTGGGCTTCTTCCTGTCGCTGATGGTCATCCTGGGCACCCGCCTGGCGACCGGCGAGCAGGCATTCGAGGCATGGGGCTGGCGCGTGCCGTTCCTGCTCTCCGTGGTGCTGCTGGGTATTTCCGTCTGGATCCGCATGGCCATGAATGAATCGCCGGCGTTCGCCAAGATGAAAGCCGAAGGCAAGACCTCGAAAGCCCCGCTGACGGAAGCGTTCGGCAAGTGGAAAAACCTGAAGATCGTCATCCTGGCCCTGATCGGCCTGACCGCAGGCCAGGCCGTCGTGTGGTACACGGGCCAGTTCTACGCGCTGTTCTTCATGATCCAGACCCTGAAAGTGGACCTGGCAACGGCCAACGTGCTCGTCGCCATCGCCCTGCTGCTGGCCACGCCGTTCTTCCTGTTCTTCGGCAGCCTGTCCGACCGCATCGGCCGCAAGTACATCATCCTCGGCGGCTGCCTGATCGCCGCCGCCACCTACTTCCCGATCTTCAACGGCCTGACCCACTTCGCCAACCCGCAACTGGAAGCTGCACTGAAGAACTCGCCAGTGGTCGTGGTGGCCGATCCCGCCTCCTGCCACTTCCAGTTCAACATGACGGGCACCAAGAAATTCCCATCGTCGTGCGACATCGCCACCGGCTTCCTGTCGAACAGCTCCGTCAACTACACGAAGGAAGATGCACCGGCGGGCAGCATCGCCAAGGTCCGCATCGGCACGAAGGAGTTCTCCTCGTTTAACGCCGTCATGACGGCCGATGGCCTGAACTTCGACGCCGAGAGCAAGGCCCATGAAGCGGCGCTGAAGAAGGAACTGGGCGCCGGCATCAAGGAAGCCGGTTACCCTGCGAAAGCCGATCCGGAACAGATCAACAAGCCGATGGTCGTGCTGCTGCTGTTCATCCTGGTGCTGTACGTGACCATGGTGTACGGCCCGATCGCCGCCATGCTGGTGGAAATGTTCCCGACCCGCATACGCTATACCTCGATGTCCCTGCCTTACCATATTGGTAACGGCTGGTTCGGCGGCCTGTTGCCGACCACGGCCTTCGCGCTGGTGGCCTTCAAGGGCGACATCTATTATGGCCTGTGGTATCCGATCGTCGTCGCCCTGGCGACTGTCGTGATCGGCACCCTGTTTGTCGGCGAAACCAAAGACAACAATATCTACGCCGACGACTGATGCAATGCAAGCCCCGGCCGCGCTGCCGGGGCCCGCAAAGCAAAACGCCGCTGACATGTCAGCGGCGTTTTTTTATGCGGCGGCGGGACGCTTACTTTTCCGTGGCGCCCTTTTTCAGCTTGTCGCGCTGCTGCACGTATTCCTGGTAGCTGGTCTGGTTGCGCTTGCGGCAGGCATTGCGGTCGTCGAAATTATTCAGGCTGTTGCAGTACTCGCCGATCTTGTCCCGGTTCGCGTCATACAGTACCTCGCAGCCGGTAATGGCCAACAGGAAGGGAACGATCAGATATTTCATTGCATCTCACATGTGTATGGAAGGGATTGCGCGACAAAAAACACCAGGTTACAAGCTTGATAAGCGAGCGGCTTTATCTTAACGCGATCCCGGCGCGAAGTACAAGCGCTCGGTATTACTGAATGGTAATAATTAACGGGGGCGCCCATGCTTCCCGGCCCTGCCTGGCGCGCCAGCCCGGCCGCATGCTATGGTAGCTGTTGCTTTCACGCTCAATGCTCCGGACATGCCCGCCACCGCCACCTTCCTGCCGCCCGCCCCCGACGCTGCGCTGCAGCCAGCCTTCGACGCCCTGCTGCAGGACGCCTGCGCCACCCTGGCCGCGCACGCCGGGGACTTGCTCGATGGCATCTACCTTTACGGCAGCATCGCGCGCGGCGACGCCACGCCTGGCGTATCCGACCTCGACCTGACGCTGGTGCTGCGCCAGGCGCCGGCACCGGCGCACGCCGCGGCGCTGGAAACGCTGCGCCAGGCGTTGCAGGCGCGCCATCCGGAAGTGCTCAAGGTCGATTTCGATATCGGCCACCGGGCCCAGGTGCTGGCGCCGGAGCACTTGTACAGCTGGGGCTACTGGCTCAAGCACCAGTGCCGCTGTCTGTGGGGCGACGACCTGTCCTGTCACTTTGCGCCGTTTGCGCCATCGCGCGCCATCGCCATGGCCGTGAATGGCGACTTTGCCCACGTGCTGGACGACTACGCGCGGCGCCTCGACAGTGCGACCGAGCCGGCCGCCATCGCGCGCCTGCAGCGGGAAGCGTCACGCAAGCTGATCCGTTCCACGAATATCCTGCGCCGCGACGGCGACGCCTGCTGGCCCGCCAGCCTGGACGAGCACGCGCAGCTGTTCCTGCGCCGCCATCCCGCCATGCGGGCGCAGCTGGCCTGCTTCCTGGCCCAGGCCCGGCCGGGCGCCGCGCCGGCTGACGGCTTCGTGCCGGCGCTGCGCCAGTTCACGCGGTGGCTGGCGCGGCAGCAGGCGATTTAAGCGCCCGGCTCCCCGTTCAACAGGGGATTGCCGGCCGCAAACGTGGCCAGGTGCTCGAGCAGCACGCGCACGCGGGCCGGCAGGTAGCGCCGCTGCGTCCACACGGCGTACACGTGGCGCGGCTGCGGCATCCAGTCGGGCAGGACGCGCACCAGGCTGCCACGGGCCACTTCGTCGCGGCATTGCAGCAGCGGACACAGCAAGATGCCGATGCCGGCGTCCGCCATTTCCACGGCCAGGCGCATTTCATTGACGCGCAGGCGCGCCTGCGGCTGGATCACCATTTCGGCGCCGTCGCCGGGCCGCCGCAAGCGCCAGCTGCGCAGCGGTTCGGCCACGATCAGCTCATGCCGCTCGAGTTCCTGCAAGTCTTGCGGCACGCCGGCGCGCGCCAGGTAAGCGGGCGCGGCCACCATCACCAGCGCGGCGCTGCCCAGGCGGCGCTGCATCAGCGAGGAATCGTCGAGCGCGCCCACGCGGATGGCCAGGTCGGCGCCGCTCACCACCAGGTCTTGCAGGCGGTTCGACAGTTCCAGCTCCAGGCGGATATCGGGATACTGCCGCATGAAGCTGACCCAGGCCGGCGTCAGCAGGCCGCTGGCAAAGTTGACGGGCGCCAGCACGCGGATGCTGCCCGAGACGGCCGACAGGCTGGCGTCGAGCTGCCGCGTGGCTTGCCGCAAGGCATGCACGAGCGGGCGGCACTGCTCATAGTATTGCCAGCCTTCCGCCGTCGGCTGCAGGCGGCGCGCGCTGCGGTTCAGCAAGCGGTAACCGAGCTCGCTTTCCAGTTTTTGCAGGCGGCGCGTGACGGTGGCGGGCGGCAAGTCTTCCTGCACGGCGGCCGCATGCAGGCTGCCCGCCTCCACGATGGCGACAAACAGGGCCAGGTCATCCAGCATGATGCGTCGAATATGATTTCATTTATGGAATTTGAAATTAAAAATTTCGCTCTAGTATAGATTGCCGCAAGTGTTTACGCTGTCATTTCTCAATCATTTGGAAGATGACGCCATGTCCGACGCCCTGCGCCTGCGTTTCGTGTTTGCCCTGCTGATGTCGCTGGTGATGACCTTGCTGATGAGCGCCTGGGTCACCTGGCTCAATATCGGCCTGCAGGCGGACTTCCTGCCGCGCTGGGGCCATGCCTTCCTTGCCGCCTGGCCCGTCGCCTTTTGCGCCGTGATGCTGTTCGCGCCGCGCGTGCAAGCGCTCAGCCGTGGCATCGTCGCCAGGATCGCGCGTCCGGCGCCGGCCTGCCCGATCTGTGCTTGCGGCAGCGCGCCAGCGGGCACGGCCTGCTCCTGCTCGTCCTGAGCCGCCACCGCGCGCCGCTCTCCGCCTGATCTGGGCCTGCCTTGACCAAAGGTAGTCTTCGCACAGGATCACTTGGTCATTCTGCCCTCGCCAGGCCCACATGGCGTCCGATACGGGCTATGCTATGGCCGTCCCCGATTACAGTGGAGTGCCCATGCTCGATCACGTTTCCCTCACCGTTGCCGACCTGGCGCGCGCGGAACGCTTCTACGACGCCGTCTTCGCCGCGCTGGGCGTGCCCAAGGTGGGCAGCGACCATGCGAACGCGTGGATAGGCTATGGCGAACGCAGCGACGCCGAATTCCCCGCGCGCAGCTATTTTTCCGTGCGCCTCGGTCCCGCGCCCGACGACGCGCCGCGCCGCCACTGCTGCTTCAAGGCGCCATCGCGCGCCGCCGTGGACGCCTTCTGGCAGGCGGGCCTGGCGCACGGCGGCTTCGACCTGGGCGCGCCGGGCTTGCGCCATTATCACGCCAGCTATTACGCGGCCTTTCTGTTCGATCCGGACGGCAACCGCATCGAAGCCGTCTGCCATCGCGCCGACGCCGGCTGACAGGACGGAAAACCGTCTCTGTTCGGCATTTCCACTTCAGGACGATTTGCCTATAATGGCTGGCACGCCATACCGGTCCCCGGTCCCTGCACCAAGAAGGAAATTCATGCATCATCTATTCGTCGACCGCCGCGCGCGCGCCATTCTCCTCGGCAGTGTCGGGCTGTTGCTGTCCGGTTGCTCCCTGCTGCCATCTTCCCCCGTGATGCCCGGCGTGCCGGCCACCGCCGCCCTGCCCGACGCCACCATCGCCTACACGCTGACAGGACAAGGCACGCTGCCGGTGGTCTTCCAGTCGGCCATGGGCGACGGCAAGGATGTGTGGACCACCGTGGTGCCCGAAGTGGCAAAGCAGCACCGCGTGCTCGTGTATGACCGTCCCGGCTACGGCGACAGCCGGAAAACCACCACGCCGCGCGACCCGTGCACCATCGCGGCCCAGCAGCGCGCCCTGCTGGCGCAAGCGGGCCTGAAGCCGCCATATGTGCTGGTCGGCCAGGGCTTGGGAGGCCTGTACCAGTACGTGTATGCCAAGCTGTATCCGCAGGACGTGGCCGGGCTGGTCTTGCTCGACCCTACCCACCCGCAGCAATGGAACCGCATGCAGACGGACGCGTCCACCTACGCCATGCTCGTGAAGACGCGGCGCAAGCTGATTTTCAACAGTGCCGAGTCGGCCGAATTCGATGCCCAGGCGCAGTGCCTGCAGCATGTGGACATGGCCAGCCCGCTGCGCATCCCGGCCATGCTGCTGGTGCGCGACAAGTTCGGCATCGAGGAAATGGGCTCGTTTGAAGCCCTGGTGCGGGCGCAGGAGAAGGACTGGCAGCGCCTGTCCGGCGCGCCGGCCATCGAGCGTATCACGGGCGCCGGCTACTACATCCAGAAGGACAACCCCGTCATCGTCAACGAAGCGGTGAAGATGGTGGCGAAGAAGAAATAACAACGCAGGTCGGATTGGCGGCATGCCGCGTAATCCGACACCGCTACGGCCAACAATGTTGTCGGATTACGCGAGGCGCAGCCTCGCTAATCCGACCTACATCCGACCTACCCCATCATCAGCTATTGAATCCCTTGCCCTCGCCCGCCAGCTTCACCAGCAGCGGCGCCGGCGTCCATGCCTCGCCGTGGCGGCCTTTCGCGTAGCCATTGATCGTATCGAGCACGTTCGGCAAGCCGACGCTGTCCGCATAGAACATGGGGCCGCCGCGGAACAGGGGGAAGCCGTAGCCCGTCAGGTAGACCATGTCGATGTCCGAAGCGCGCAGGGCGATGCCCTCTTCCAGGATGCGCGCGCCCTCGTTGACGAGCGCATACACGAGCCGCTCGACGATTTCCTGGTCGCCGATCTTGCGCCGCGCCACGCCGATGTCGGCGCTATGCTGCACGATCATGGCATTGACCTGCTCCGATGGATAGGCCTTGCGGTCGCCCGCCTTGTAGTCATACCAGCCGGCGCCCGTCTTCTGGCCATAGCGTTTCAATTCGCACAGCAGGTCGGCCGTCTTCGAATACGTCACTTCCGGCTTTTCCACATAGCGGCGCTTGCGGATGGCCCAGCCGATGTCGTTGCCGGCCAGGTCGCCCATGCGGAACGGGCCCATGGCGAAACCGAATTTCTCGACCGCCTTGTCCACCTGCTCCGGCAAACAGCCTTCCTCCAGCAGGAATCCGGCCTGGCGGCTGTACTGTTCGATCATGCGGTTGCCGATGAAGCCGTCGCACACGCCCGAGACGACGCCCGTCTTTTTCAGCTTTTTCGACAGCGCCAGCGCCGTCGCCAGCACGTCCTTGCCCGTTGCCTTGCCGCGCACGATTTCCAGCAGCTTCATGACGTTCGCGGGGCTGAAGAAATGCGTGCCGACCACGTCCTGCGGCCGCGCGGTAAACGCGGCGATCTTGTCCAGGTCCAGGGTCGAGGTGTTCGAGGCGAGGATGGCGCCCGGCTTCATGACGGCGTCGAGCTGGCGGAACACGGTTTCCTTCACACCCAGCTCTTCGAAGACGGCTTCGATGACGATGTCGGCCTGCGCGATATCCGCATAGGCCAGCGTGCCGCTGACCAATGCGATGCGCTGCTCGGCCTTCTCTTGCGTCAGCTTGCCCTTCTTCACCGTGTTCTCGTAATTCCTGCGGATGGTGGCCAGGCCCTTGTCCAGCGCTTCCTGCTGCGTTTCCAGCAGCGTCACGGGTATGCCCGCGTTGGCGAAGTTCATGGCGATGCCGCCGCCCATGGTGCCGGCGCCGACGATGGCCGCGCCGGCGATCGTGCGCACGGGCGTATCGGCCGGCACGTCGGGCACCTTGCTGGCCACGCGCTCGGCAAAGAAGGCGTGGCGCAGGGCTTTCGACTCGGGCGACTGCACCAGCTGCATGAACAGTTCGCGCTCATACTTCAAGCCGTCGTCGAATTTCATCGTCACGGCGGCCGCCACGGCATCCACGCATTTCAGCGGCGCGGGGAACGGGCCGGACATGGCTTTCACCGTATTGCGCGAAAACTGCAGAAAGGCTTCGTAGTTCGGGTAATCGACCTTGCGCTCGCGCACTTTCGGCAACGGGCGCACGTCGGCCACCTTCGTCGCGAAGGCCACGGCGGCGCCCAGCAAGTCCGCGCCCGGCGCGATGACTTCGTCGAACAGGGCCGTGCCGGCCAGCTTGTCGGACGCCACGGGCGTACCCGAGACGATCATGTTGAGCGCCATTTCCAGGCCCAGCACGCGCGGCAGGCGCTGCGTGCCGCCCGCGCCCGGCAAGATGCCCAGCTTGACTTCCGGCAAGGCCATCTGCGCGCCCGGCGCGGCCACGCGGTAGTTGCAGCCGAGCGCCAGCTCCAGGCCGCCGCCCATGCAGACGCTGTGGATGGCCGCCACGACGGGCTTGCCCGACTGCTCGACCACATTGATCAGGGTATGCAGGGTCGGTTCCGTGAGCGCCTTGGGCGAATTGAATTCCTTGATATCGGCGCCGCCCGAGAAGGCCTTGCCGGCGCCCGTGATGACGATGGCTTTCACGCTGTCGTCGGCCAGCGCCTGGCGGATGCCGGCGACGGCGGCCGTGCGCGTTGCCAGGCCCAGGCCATTGACTGGCGGATTGCTAAGGGTAATGACGGCAACGGCGCCGTTCACCTGATATTCAGCACTCATGTCTCTTCCTTATTGGTTTTACTCAACGTATGAGGTGGTTGCAAGGGATGAAGCTTCACTATACCGCATAAAAGAACGCTCGTATTATTTTTGTCGTGGCGTGCCAGGCGGTCGCCTTGGGCGCCATGGTACAACATCGCCCACCTGCGCAGGGCGGCACGGACCGCGCCCGATGCCAGCAGCTATCGTTTGGATATTCATTTAAATAATAAAACAGCAATAAGAAAAACATCGTTTTATTATATGAAAAATGCCCCGATATATACCGACACTGGACAATAACGACACTTTTCGCATTATTTATTCAGCCCCCTTGTTTTTCGCCTGACGCTGGGGAATAATAAAATAGTTGATTCAAATCAATACTCTGCAATTGATTTAATATTAGGCACAGTCATTGCCGAAATAGCCGTGCGTATTGCGGACATTCTCACCGATTATCACCGCGCGCACGGTCGCCATCATTTTTTCATGGATGTAAGCCATTTATGTAGTCATTACCAGATCAGTATTATCGCCCCCATTCACTTCGCCTCACACAGAAGGAAATACTATGGACGCAGCCAGCCATGTCAGCCATTCGCAGGATCTGGACTTACAAGCGATAAATACTGCACTCAACCGTGTACAGGCCGTGATCGAATTCGAACTCGACGGCACCATCCTGCATGCGAACGACAATTTCTTGAACGTGCTCGGCTATACCCTGGCGGAGGTGCAAGGCAAGCACCATGCGCTGTTCTGCGACCCCGAGTATGTGAAAACGCCCGAATACCGCAACTTCTGGGCCCGGCTGGCCCGCGGCGAATTCGACCAGGGCGAATACAAGCGCCTGACCAAGGATGGGCGCGAAGTGTGGATCAACGCTTCCTATAACCCCATTCTCGACGCCGACGGCAAGCCGTACAAAGTCATCAAGTTTGCCACCGACATCACGGCCAGCAAGCGCCGCACTGCCGATTACGAAGGCAAGATCAACGCCATCAGCAAGGCGCAGGCCGTGATCGAATTCCGCCTCGACGGCACCATCATCCGCGCCAACGAAAACTTCCTCAAGGCCGTCGGCTATACGCCCGAGGAAATCGAGGGCAAGCACCACCGCATCTTTTGCGAAGCCGAGTATGCCAAGAGCGACGAATATGCGCAGTTCTGGCAGAAACTGGGACAAGGCCTGTTCGACGCCGGCGAATACAAGCGCGTGACGAAGGATGGCCGCGAAATCTGGCTCAACGCCACCTACAATCCCATCTTCGACGCGGAAGGCCGGCCGTTCAAGGTGGTCAAGTTCGCCAGCGACATCACGGCCCTGAAGAAACGCAACGCCGAGTACGAAGGCAAGGTCAGCGCCATCGGCAAGGCCCAGGCCGTGATCGAGTTCGACATGCAGGGCAATGTGCTCGACGCGAACGAAAATTTCCTCGCCGTCATGGGCTACGATTTGAGCGACATCAAGGGCGAGCACCACCGCCAGTTCTGCGAGCCCGAGTATGCGAGCAGCGCCGACTACAAGAAGTTCTGGCAAAAGCTCAACCGCGGCGAATTCGACAGCGGCCGCTACAAGCGCCTGGGCAACCACGGCAAGGTGGTGTGGATACAGGCCACTTACAACCCCATCCTCGACCTCAACGGCAAGCCATATAAGGTGGTGAAATTCGCCATCGACATCACGGACCAGGTGAACCTGGAAAACAGCATCCAGGCCAGGTCCGCCAACGACAGCCGCAAGGTCAATGCCCTGCTCGAATCCGTGGCGCGCGCGGCGCAAGGCGACCTGACCTGCAATATCGTGCCCGAAGGCGAGGAACCGATCGACCTGCTGGCCGGCGGCATCAGCAAGATGATCGTCGACCTGCGCGGCGTGATCGGCAACGTGGTGTCGGCGGCGAACGGCTTTGCCGACGCCTCGCACGCGATCGCCGAGCGGGCCACGGGCGTGGCCGTCGGCACGCAGGCGCTGGGCGCGACGGTCGAGGAAATGAACGCGTCCATCGACGGCCTGACCTTTTCCATCAATTCCATCGCCGAAAACACCTCGAACGCCGACTACCTGGCGAAAGCCACGCAGCAGGAGGCGGAAGCGGGCGCGCGCGCCGTCGCCAAGTCGATCGAGGCGATGGACTTGATCAACCGCTCGTCGGAAGACATCGGCGAAATCGTCAAGGTCATCAGCGAAATCGCCAACCAGACCAATATGCTGGCCTTCAACGCGGCCATCGAGGCGGCGCGCGCGGGCGAACACGGCCTGGGCTTTTCCGTCGTCGCCGACGAAGTGCGCAAGCTGGCCGAGCGCTCCTCGCAGGCAACCAAGGAAATTTCCAAGCTGATCAACGAATCCGTCAAGCGCGTCTCGACGGGCAGCGAGATTTCGCGCCAGGCCAGCGACGCCTTCGACAAGATCGTCTCGGGCGTGGCGAAAACCACGCTGGCCATCTCGGATATCTCGAAGGCGGCCAACGAGCAGCTACTGACGGCGCGCGAAGTGTCGACGGCGATCCAGTATATCGCCGAGGAAACGGAAAAGTCGGCCGCCAACTGCGACAGCATCGCCCGCTCCACCGATGGCCTGAACGAGCGCGCGGGCAGCCTGAACCAGACTGTCTCCGGTTTCGTGGTGTAGGCCATGAGCCACGCGGCCAGCCTGACGCCCGAGGTCCTGACGAGCCTGATCGCGCTGGTGCGCGAGCATACGGGCATCGCCATGACGCCGCGCAAGAGCGTCTTGCTAGAGCGGCGCCTGCAGCCCCGGCTGCAGGCGCTGTCGCTGCACAGCTACCAGGCTTACCTGGAGCGCGTGGCCAGCGACCGCGACGAAGTGAGCCATTTCATCGACCTGGTGACCACCAACGACACCCTGTTCTTCCGCACGCCGCAGGTGTGGGACTATGTGCGCGACCGCTACCTGCCCGCCTGGGCCCGCGCCCATCCTGGCGCCTGCCTGAAAGTGTGGTCGGCGGCCGCCGCCAGCGGCGAGGAGCTGTATTCGATCGCCATGCTGTGCGAGCAATTCAAGCTGCAAGTGCCGGCCTTTCGCTACCAGATCCTGGCCAGCGACATTTCGCAGCAAATCCTCGCCGCGGCCCGGGCCGGCCAGTACAGCGGCCGCTCCGTCGAGCGCATCCGCCTGTCGCATCCGGATTTGCTGCGCAAGTATTTCACGCCCTCGCCGTATGGCGTCAGCATCAACGAGGAGCTGCGCCAGCACGTCAGCTTTGCCCAGCATAACCTGCTGGAAGCGCTGCGCCCGGCCCAGCAGTTCGACCTCGTGTTCCTGCGCAATGTGCTGATTTACTTCGACGCCGAGCACCAGGAGACCGTGCTGCGCCAGGCGCGCGGCAGCCTCAAGGACGATGGCCGGCTGATCCTGGGCGAGTCGGAAACCATCGCCCGCCTCGGCACCGGCTACCAATTCGAGTTTCCCATGATTTATAAGGCGGGCACGGCATGAGCAGCAGCGTCCTTCTCCCTGAACACGGCGTGCCCCTGCAGCAGGTTGGCATGGGGCAACTCAGCGTGGGCACGCACGGCGAGCAGCTGCAAGCCTTGCTCGGCTCCTGCATCGGCATCGGCTTCCTCTGGAAGAAAGGCCATTGCTGCGGTCTCGCCCACTGCCTGCTGCCGGAAGCGCCGGGCCGGGAAGCAGCCCTGGGCGCGCGCTATGTAAGCCAGGCCGTGCCCTCGCTGCTGCGCCTGATGGGGGCGCGCCAGGCCGATTATCCCGACATCGAAGTGGTGCTGGCCGGCGGCGCCAGCATGTTTGGCCCGCGCAACGGGCGTCTGCAGGTGGGCCGGCAAAACGCGGAAGCGGCGCAGAAATACCTGGACCAGTGCGGCCTGCACGTCAGTTTCTGCGCGCTGGGCGGACGCCACGGCCGCCAGCTGCTGATCGATTGTGCCCGCCACAGCTTTGCCGTCACCGACGTGGTGGCGCACGCCCCTTTGACTCAACGCAAGGAAAGCGCATATGGACATGCATGAAGCGACGGGCTTGCACACCGAGGCCGGCGGCGAGGCGGCCACGGAACTGTTCGGCTCCTTCTTTCTCGGCGACGATGAATTCGCCCTGCCCGCCAGCTGCATCCGCGAAGTGGTCAACTATCCGGCCAGGGTCACGACCCTGCCCCTGTCGCCGCCCTACCTGGAAGGCATGTTCACCCTGCGCGGCAGCGTCATTCCCGTCGTCAACCTGGGCCGCTTGTTCCATGCCGACGCACCGCGCGCCGTGCCCAGCGACAAGATCGCCATACTCGATTTCCAGCAGGTGCTGATTGGCATCGTCTTCCAGGATACGGGCGAAATCCTGCGCGTGCCCGCCAGCCAGCGCAGCGCCCTGCAATATGCGGCCAGCGACGCCCATGCCGTCATCGCCGGCACGATATTGCTCGACGGCGGTGCCCGCCTGCTGCAAATCCTCGACCCGCAAGCCATGCTGCGCATCGAAAACGTGCCGCACGTGCTGGCCCTGCAAGCGAGCGGCGCCAAGCTCAGCACGGCCCGCTACCACGCGCAAAGCGAGCGCCGGCAGTGCGTCAGCTTCCATGCGGCGGGTGCCACGTTTGCCTTCGAGATGTGCGCGATCCAGGAAATCATCCGCGTGCCGGAACTGCACAGCTCGATACTGAATAGTGCGCTGTGCCTGGGACGCATGCATTTTCGCGGCAGCCAGGTGGCCGTCGTCGACTTCGGCGCCCTGCTGCATGCGGCCGCATCCGGCAAGGCGGCCACGCCGGACCAGCGCATCATCGTCGTGCGCCTGGACGACACGACGGTGGGCTTCCTCGTCGATTCGGTCGACAGCATCGTGCATTTCTTCGGCGATGAAGTGCTGCCGATTCCCCTGCTGAGCAAGGCGCGCGCGGCCATGTTTGCCGGCTGCATCACGAAAGAGGGGCTGGGCGACATCATTTTCCTCGACCATAAGGAAATCCTGTCGCAAACGGAGATCGTCGAGATGCGCGACGGCCACGCGCGCCTGTATCCGGCCGATGCGGAAACGGCCAGCGCCGCCACGCTGAAGGCGCAGCGCCGCGTCTACATCACCTTCACGGTGGAAACGCAGTTTGCCGTGGAAATCGGACAGGTGCGCGAAATCATCGACTTCAGCGCCGCCATCACGACGCCGCCCGGCATGCCGGCCTGCATGCGCGGCATGCTCAACCTGCGCCAGCAAATGATCAGCATCATCGACTTGCGCCAGCTGTACGCGATGCCGGCCTTGCCGGACGCAAGCGCCGGCAAGATCCTCATCGTGGAACGGGGCGAGGAGCGCTACGGCTTCCTCGTCGACCACGTCGACAACATCATGACCATTTCCGACAGCCAGCGCTTTGCGGCGCCGCAAATCATCCGCACGGGCACGCACGACGACTTGCGCAGCGACATGGATGACATGATCGATATCGGCACGGAGGCCCAGCGCCAGACCCTGTCCGTATTCCAGTGCGAACACTTGCTGGAAAAACTGGGCTCGGCGCTGCCGCAGGCCGCGTAAGGCCCGCGCCGCGCCGCCTGCCTACAAGCCTGGCAGCTTGTGCCCCTTGAACTGCTCGCGCAGCTTGTTCTTCTGGATCTTGCCCGTGGCGCCCATGGGCAAGGCGTCAATGAACAGCACGTCGTCGGGCGTCCACCACTTGGCGATCTTGCCCTCGAAGAACTGCAGCAAGGCCTCGCGCGTGACAGCCATGCCCGGGCGCACCACCACCACCAGCACGGGGCGCTCATCCCATTTCGGGTGGAATACGCCGATGCAAGCCGCCTGCAGCACGGCCGGGTGCGCCATGGCCAGGTTTTCCAGGTCGATGGTGCCTATCCACTCGCCGCCCGACTTGATTACGTCCTTGCTGCGGTCCGTGATCTGCATGTAGCCGTCCGCATCGATGGTGGCCACGTCGCCCGTGGGGAACCAGCCATCCTGCAGCACCTCGCCGCCCTCGTTCTTGTAGTAGGACGAGATGATCCACGGCCCTTTCACCAGCAAATGGCCATAGGCGACGCCATCCCACGGCAATTCCTTGCCATCGTCGTCAACGATCTTCATGTCCACGCCATAGATGGCATGGCCCTGCTTGTGCAGGATGTCGCGCTGCGCTTCCTTGCTCATGGCCAGGTGGCGCGTCTGCAAGCCGCCCGTGGTGCCCAGCGGCGACATTTCCGTCATGCCCCAGCCGTGGATGACTTCCACGTCGAACTTGTCGATCAGGGTATCCATCATGGCCGGCGGACAGGCGGCGCCGCCGATCACCGTGCGGCGGAAGGTGGAAAACTTCAAGTCGTTCTGCAAGGCGTAGTTCAGCAGTCCCAGCCAGACGGTGGGCACGCCGGCCGAGAACGTCACCTTTTCCGTTTCGAACAGCTCGTACAGCGACTTGCCGTCCAGCGCCGCGCCGGGAAACACCATGCGCGCGCCCGACAGCAGCACGGAATACGGCAAGCCCCAGGCATTCACGTGGAACATGGGCACGACGGGCAGGACCGTGTCGGTGGCGCGCACGTTCAGGGCGCTGGGCATGGCCGAGGCATACGCATGCAGCACCGTCGAGCGGTGCGAGTACAGCGCGCCCTTCGGGTTGCCCGTCGTGCCCGACGTATAGCACAGGGCGGCGGCCGAATTCTCATCGAACAGGGGCCAGGTGTATTCGTCCGAATGCGTGTCGATCAAGTCTTCATAGCACAGCAGGTCGGGGATGCTGCTGGCGGGCATGCGGTCGCGGTCGCACATCAGCACGAAGTGCCGGACGAAGGTGCAATCGGCGGCGATCTTTTCCACCACGGGCAGGAAGGTCAGGTCGAACAGCAGCACCTGGTCTTCCGCATGGTTCGAGATGTAGGCGATCTGCTCGGGAAACAGGCGCGGGTTGATCGTGTGCAGCACTGCGCCCGAGCCGGACACGGCATAGTAGGCTTCCAGGTGGCGGTAGCCATTCCAGGCCAGGGTGGCGACGCGGTCGCCCATGCCGACGCCGAGGCCATGCAGGGCGTTGGCCAGGCGCCGCGTGCGCTGGTGGCAATCGCGGTAGGTATAGCGGTGCACATCGCCCTCCACCCGCCGCGAGACGATTTCTCCGCTCCCATAATGACGCGCTGCAAACTCGATAATGCTGGAAATCAGCAGGGGCTGATTCATCATCTGGCCCATCACTGGACTCAAGGGGAATGCCGACATCGTGTCTCCTGGTAAGCGAATAGCGGCAGGGCCCGGGATGGCTCGCTTCTATTCTTGAGTTTTAACTAAGATGGCCTAGTTTCGTACGGTCGTGCGGAAATCGTCAACGCATTTCGATATTGCAATGCAGCATGGAATTTTCCATTCCGTTTTTTCGCCGTTTTTCCCGCCGCGCGCACGGGCAAACCGGCATGGCGGCGCGGGGAAATGGCACGGCGCCGCACGCCGCGGCGCCGTGCGGTAAAATCGCCTTTCCGGCCGGCGCACACCGCTGGCGCGCTTGACACTATTGAATGGAATCGCCATCACCGCTCATACCTTACCCCTGGACAACTCCTTCGCGGCCTTGCCGCCCGCGTTCTATACGCGCCTGATGCCCACGCCCCTGCCCGCACCCTACTTTGTGGCCGCCAGCGCGCCGGCGGCGGCCCTGGTGGGGCTCGATGCGGCACGCCTGGCCGAGTCCGACTACGTGGCACTATTCAGCGGCAACGCCGTTGCCGAGCGCTCGCAGCCATTGTCGGCCGTGTATTCGGGCCACCAGTTCGGCGTCTGGGCCGGCCAGCTCGGCGATGGCCGCGCCATCTTGCTGGGCGATATCGCCACGACGAACGGTCCCATGGAGCTGCAGCTGAAAGGCGCCGGCGCCACGCCGTATTCGCGCATGGGCGACGGCCGCGCCGTGCTGCGCTCGTCCATCCGCGAATTCCTCTGTTCGGAAGCCATGGCGGCGCTGGGCATCCCCACCTCGCGCGCGCTGTCCATCATGGGCTCGCAGCAAGGCATCATGCGCGAAACGGTAGAAACGGCGGCCGTCGTCACGCGCATGGCGCCCAGCTTCGTGCGCTTCGGCTCGTTCGAGCACTGGTTTTACCGCAAGAAACCGGACGAGCTGAAAATCCTCGCCGACTACGTGATCGACGGTTTTTATCCGCATTTGCGCGCTGCATCAAATCCATATCAAGCCTTGCTGGCCGAGGTGAGCGTGCGCACGGCCGAGCTGGTGGCGCAATGGCAAGCCGTCGGCTTCATGCATGGCGTGATGAACACGGACAATATGTCCATCCTGGGCCTGACCCTCGATTACGGCCCGTTCGGCTTCATGGAAGCGTTCGATGCCGAGCACATCTGCAATCACACGGACCAGCAAGGCCGCTATTCCTACGCCAACCAGCCGCAGGTGGGCCACTGGAACTGCTATGCGCTGGGCCAGGCCCTGCTGCCGCTGATCGGCGAAGTGGAACTGGCGCAGGCGGCGCTGGACGGCTATCAGGGCGCGTTTGCCGCGAAGATGAACGCCTTGCTGCGCGCCAAGCTCGGTTTGCGCACGGCGCAGGACGAAGACACGGCGCTTTTCGACGGCATGTTTGCGCTGATGCAAGCCAATCACGTGGATTTCACGAACTTTTTCCGCACCCTGTCTACACTGCAAGTGGCAAGCCCGGAAACGGATGCGCCACTGCGCGACATGTTCATCGACCGTCCCGCCTTCGATGCGTGGGCCGGCAGCTACCGCGCGCGCCTGCTGCAGGAGCACAGCGTCGATGCGGAACGGCAAGCGGCCATGAATGCGGTCAACCCGAAATACGTGCTGCGCAACTACCTGGCGCAGGTTGCCATCGAAAAAGCCCAGCAGCACGATTACACGGAAGTGGCAAAATTGCTGGAAATATTGCAAAAGCCATTTGACGAACAGCCCGAACACCAGCACTATGCGGCGCTGCCGCCCGACTGGGCCAGCCACCTTGAAGTCAGTTGCTCATCCTGAGGTATTACCATGACCACCAATAAAGTCAAAAAAACGGACGCCGAATGGCGCGCCATGCTCGATTCCATGCAATACGAAGTCACGCGCCACGCGGCCACGGAACGGGCCTTCACGGGCAAGTTCTGGGACCACCATGAACACGGCATCTACACCTGCGTCTGCTGCAACACGCCGCTGTTTGCCTCGGACACGAAGTTCGACTCCGGCTGCGGCTGGCCCAGCTATTTCCAGGCCCTCGATCCGGCCAACGTGACGGAAATCGTCGACCGCAGCCATGGCATGGTGCGCACGGAAATCGTCTGCGCCGTCTGCGACGCCCACCTGGGCCACGTCTTCCCGGACGGCCCGCCACCGACCGGATTGCGCTATTGCATCAATTCCGCTTCCCTGCGCTTCGATCCGCAGCCTTGAGACACGGGGATCGCCTGGGAGCGCCACGCTTGCTCCTAAGCCATTCCTAAGATGCTTTTAACAAGACCATAGTAAAGTCTCGCCATGAAATTTCTATTCGACCTCTTCCCCCTGATCGCCTTCTTCGCCGCCTTCAAGCTGGGCGGCATGTATGAAGCGGCCACGCACGACTTCGTGCAGCACTATTTATCCGGCTTCGTGTCCGGCGGCCTGATCAAGGCCGACCAGGCGCCGTGGATACTCGCCACCCTCGTCGGCATCGTCGCCACCGCCTGCCAGGTCAGCTACCTGCTGTTGCGCGGACGCAAAGTGGACGGCATGCTGTGGCTGTCGCTGTTCATCTTTGTCGTGTTTGGCGGCGCCAGCATTTACCTGCATGACGATTTCTTCCTGAAATGGAAGCCGACCCTGATTTACTGGCTGTCCGGCCTGGCCCTGCTGATCGCCCACGTGGGCTTCAAGAAAAACCTGATCCGCAAGACCATGGAAGCGCAAGTGCAGCTGCCCGACGCCGTATGGAACCAGTTGCTGGCCGCGTGGATCATCTTCTTTGGCGCCATCGGCGCGCTGAACCTGTTCGTTGCCTTCGTGCTATACAAGGGCGACATGGCGGCCTGGGTCAGTTTCAAGGCATTTGGCGCGACGGGCATCTTCTTTGCCTTCATCGTGGCGCAAACCCTGTTCCTGGCCAAACATATCAAGGAAGACGCATGATGCATACCACCACCGAAAACACCGCGCCGGAAACCCGCATGCAGCGCATTCGTAGCCGCCTGGAAACAGCGCTTTCCCCTCTGGAATGCGTGCTGGAAGACGACTCGGCACGCCACCGCGGCCATGCGGGCGCCGCTTCGGGCGGAGGCCATTACAATTTGCGCATTATTTCTAGTCAATTTGAAGGCCTCAGGCTCGTCATGCGCCATCGACTGGTGTATGATTCCGTGCACGATATGATGCATAATGAGATACATGCATTGGCGATTGTTGCATTGGCGCCGTCCGAGGTAGCATAAGGATGGCGTTTTTGGCGTATCCGCATTTTTGCGGATACGCCGCAGCCTACGCCATGCGGAATTTCTTCCATGCGTTTTTTACGAAACTTTCCCTAACAGGATTTAATAATGACTTTTAAGCCAGCCCGCTTGCTGATCGCACTACTCGCCGTTGTCGCGGTACCTGTTTTTGCGCAAAATGTTGCCGTCGTTAATGGCAAGCCTATCCCATCGTCGCGCGTTGATGCAGTCGTCAAGCAAGTCGTCGCCCAAGGCCAGCAACCGGATTCGCCGCAATTGCGCGAAATGATCAAGAAGGACTTGATCAGCCGTGAAGTGCTGATGCAAGAAGCGGAAAACAAAGGTTTCGGTAAAGATGCAGCCGTCAAGCAGCAAATCGAGAACGCGCGCCAGGCCATCATCATCAACGCCCTGGTCGGCGACTACCTGAAAAAGAACCCCGTCACCGACGCTGAAATCAAGGCCGAATACGACCGCTTCGTGGCCCAGTCCGGCGACAAGGAATACCATGTGCGCCACATCCTGGTGGCCACCGAAGCCGAAGCGAAAGACGTCATCGCCAAGCTGAAAGGCGGCACCAAGTTTGAAGACCTGGCCAAGCAATCGAAAGATGCCGGCTCGGCCGACAATGGCGGCGACCTCGACTGGGCAGCCCCATCGTCGTTCCCGAAAGTGTTCTCGGACGCCTTCGTGAAACTGCAAAAAGGCCAGGTCACCGATACCCCGGTGCAAACGCCTAACGGTTTCCACGTGATTAAGCTGGACGACACCCGCGCGGCAAAACTGCCAACCCTGGAAGAAGTCAAGCCACAGATCGCTGAAGCGCTGCAGCAAAAGAAACTGCAAGCGTATCAAGAAGAAATGATTAAAAAAGCGAAAGTTCAATAAGAACTGACCTCCCCGGCGCCCTTTTCGGCGCCGGTCGTGTATTCTGCGCCTGAATGCGTTCTGTCCGCCAGACGCGATCTTTTGTATATCTATTAGGAATGAACATGATTTTGAAGCCAGCCCGCCTGATCTTAGCCTTGGTAGCCGTTGCGGCGATCCCTGCTTTCGCCCAAAACGTTGCCACCGTGAATGGCAAGGCCATTCCATCGTCGCGCGTCGACCAGGTCGTCAAGCAAGTCGTCGCCCAAGGCAAGCAAGCGGATTCGCCGCAACTGCGCGAAGCCATCAAGAAAGACCTGATCGGCCGCGAAGTGCTGATCCAGGAAGCCGACAAGCAAGGCTACGGCACCCGTCCGGAAGTCAAGTCGCAGATCGACAATGCCCGTCAAAGCATCATCATCAACGCCCTGCTGGCCGACTACGTGAAGAAAAACCCGGTCAAGGACGCTGAAATCAAGGCCGAATACGACAAGTTCAAGGCCCAGGCCGGCGACAAGGAATACCATGCACGCCACATCCTGGTGGCCACCGAAGCGGAAGCGAAAGACATCATCGCCAAGCTGAAAGGCGGCGCCAAGTTCGAAGAACTGGCGAAAGTATCGAAAGACGGTTCCGCAGCCAATGGCGGCGACCTGGACTGGGCTAGCCCAGCTTCGTACGTGAAGCCATTCTCCGACGCCATGGTCGCCCTGAAACCAGGCCAGGTCACGCAAACGCCAGTGCAATCGCAATTCGGCTTCCACGTGATCAAGCTGGAAGAAACCCGCCCGGCCAAGCTGCCGTCGCTGGAAGAAGTCAAGGGCCAGGTGGCTGAATCGCTGCAACAGAAGAAGCTCGCCGCTTACCGCGACGAACTGATGAAGAAAGCAAAGATTCAGTAAATCGGGCATCCTGCCCGGATATAAAGCGCTCCCTGGAGCGCTTTTTTTACGCCCGGAGAACGCCATGCGTTTACATGCAGAATTGAAAGCCGCCCTGCAAGCGGCCGCCGACCCGGCCCGCGCCATGCCCATGCAGGCCTATATGCGCGACCAGTTCGTGTTTCTTGGCGTCGCTGCGCCGCAGCGGCGCCTGGCCGCGAAGGCGCTGCTGGCGGGCTTGAAGGGTGCTGGGGCCGATGTCCTGCTGGAACACGCGCAGCGGCTGTGGCAGGAGCCCGAACGCGAATACCAGCATGTGGCGCTCGACATGCTGGCCCTGCACCGGCGCCAGCTGACGCCGGCACACCTCCCCGCCCTGCTGGCCCTGGCGCGCCAGCGCGCGTGGTGGGACAGCGTCGACGGCATGGCGGGCATCGTGGGCGACGTGCTGCAGGCGGAACACAAGCGCGGCGGCGACGGCCATGCACACATGGACGCAGCCTTGCGCCATGACGACTTCTGGCTGCGCCGCATCGCCATGCTGCACCAGCTGGGCTGGCGCGCCGACACGGATGCCGCCTGGCTGTATGACGCCGCGCTGGCGCTGGCCCACGAAGACGAGTTTTTCATCCGCAAGGCCATCGGCTGGGCCTTGCGCGACTACGCGCGCCACGCGCCCGAGGCCGTGCTGGCCTTTGCCAGCGCACACCGCCAGCAACTATCTGCGCTCAGCTACCGCGAAGCGCTGAAGCACCAGCCAGGCTGAAACCCTGCCCGCCCAGCAGCCGCAGCGCGGCGTCGATGCGCGGCGCCGCATCCCAGGCGGGCGCGGGCGCCAGCAAACCCAGCGCCATCTGCCGCAGCGGCTCGGCAATCACCATGGACAGCAGCAAACCAGCCACTTCCCCCGCATTGCCGAGCGCCACGCTGCCGCGCGCCGCCTGGCGCTGCAGCCATTCGGCCAGCAGGGCCGTGCCCCGCTCGATGCCGTTGCGCTGGTAGGCGGCCAGCAAGTCTGCACGCGCGGGAAACTCCGTGCACAGCAGGCGGAACAGGCCGACGGCGTCGGCCGTCAGCACGCGCGCCGCCATCGCCTGCAATATGTCCTTCAGCAAGGGCAGGACCTCTGCGGGCGTGGCCGCATCGTGCGCCATGGCGGGCAGGAAGGCGTCCGTCCAGCCGCGCACGACGAGGGCCACGAGCTCCTCGCGGTTGGCCGCGTACTGATACAGCGATTTCTTTGCCATGCCCGCGTGGCGCGCCACGGCTTCCATGGTCGTGGCCGCATAACCTTCATGCAGCAGCAGCCAGGTGGCCGCCTGCACGGCCGCTTCGCGCCCCTCTTCGGGCGGACGGGCCGGACGCCCGCGTCCGCGCATGGTCTTGCTGTCTGCTTCCTGCATGCCTGCTCCTGCTTGATCGATGGCCGATTTTACACTGAAAAACATTTAGGAAACGTTTTACGTTTCTTTAATATATAATTGGCTCACCTCAACAAAGGAGAACAACATGGCTGACACAAACCATCCTGCCACACCGTGGCGTATCGCCGGCACGGGCGACTTGCTCGACCCATTCCCCCTGCACCTGGAAACGGGCGTCACGCGCCTGGACGACGGCTGCCTGCTGGTGGCGGCGCGCACGCAATTGCATGGCTGCAGCGGGCGCATGCTGGACTGGTGGTTCACGTTCTTTGAAACGACGCAGCACATCAAATGGTGGCATCCGCACGACCACGTGGCCCATCACGGCTGGAACAGCGTCTGGAAAAAGGGCGAGAGTTACCATGGCGCCTCGATCGAGGCGGTGGAAGCGCTGGGCGACATTCCGCCCGTGAAAGCCAAGCTGAAGTTCCATGATCCGAAG
Organism: Janthinobacterium sp. GW822-FHT07H10; assembly: GCF_058798675.1. Classification (NCBI taxonomy): domain Bacteria; kingdom Pseudomonadati; phylum Pseudomonadota; class Betaproteobacteria; order Burkholderiales; family Oxalobacteraceae; genus Janthinobacterium; species Janthinobacterium sp. GW822-FHT07H10. The sequence goes on along the minus strand of NZ_JBXAKS010000002.1, from coordinate 587,577 downwards.
TGTGTATTCGATGCGGCGCAGCTGCGCCACGCGCAAGAGAGCGGCGCCCTGTCGGCGGCCGTCTGCGCGCGCATCGGTTTTGGCGACCAGGTCGAACTCGACCCGCAAGGCGATCCGCTCGATGGCGAAATGCTGCACCTGGCGCGCGACACGTCCACCGGCTGCGTGCTGCGCAGCCGCTTCCTGCTGGGGCGCAACAGCCTCGATCCCGTGCGCGACGTACCCGACGTGCTGGGCCTGAACTTGCTGCGCCATTGCTACAGCGAATTTACCTATCTGTCGCGCTTCCTGCCCTCGCTGTACTACGCGGAAAATGGCAACGGCGAACAGGCGCCGCTGCCCTGGTAAAGCATGGCCTCACAGCCGCTTGTGCATGCGCGCCAGCGGCAGTTGTATGTCACCAGGCAAGTCCAGGTGAAACTCTTGCGTGGTGGCAAAGCCGCTGGCCAGGTACAGCGGCACGCCGGGCAAGGTGGCGGCCAGTTCCAGCGCCGTAAACCCTGCCGCCCGCGCCTGCCGTTCGCAATGGCGCATCAGCATGCTGCCCAGGCCCTGGCGCGCGGCCGCGGGGTCGACAAAGAATGCGCGGATGCGGCCCGGCTGGCTGGCCGGGTCGAGCAGCGGGTCCGGCCCGCTCTTGGCGCGGTCGGCGCCGTACAGGGTGGCGCGCCGGCTCCAGCCGCCGCAAGCTAGCATGGCGCCATCGCGCTCGATGACGAAATACGTCTGGTCGGCCACCAGCTGCGTATCGACGCCAAACACGTGGCGCGTGACGGCCTCGGCCTGCTCCAGCGTATAAAAGCCCGTACTCAATTCCACGCCGGAACGGGCGATCAGCGCATTCATGGCGGGCACGTCGCTAGGCAGGGCCACGCGCAGCCGCGTCAAGGCGCCAAAGCTGAACCAGGCGCGCGCGATGCGCCCCTGCGCCACTTCATACGTGGCGACCAGTTCCTGCGCGGAAACACCATCGTCCGTGTCGCCATGGACGATCTCGTGGTCGATCACCAGCTTGCCGCAGGCGATGCGGTTGAGCAACTGCGCCTGCGGCCGGCTGGCGGCAAAACGGGCCGTAAAGCGGGAAGCGATCTGCGCGGCGCCCGTGGCCAGCAAGGTATCCGGGTGCTGGAATTGCTGGGCGTCATCGGCGTAGATGGCCAGCAAGGCAGGCACGTCGTGGGCGTTATAGGCGTCCAGTTGGGCCTGGACCACCGCCGCGGGCGAAATGAGTGTATCGTTGGCAAGCACCATGCATCTACCTGTTGTCGTGTGGGTGGAAAGTTGCAAAGCGTAACACTGTCGCTCCTGTCGCGGCGCGGTTTGCTGCGATAATTATAAGATTCGTCGCAAGAAACATTTTGAGGCGTCACCAATCAATCGCACAATCGCAGCAGGAGTAGATATCATGAAATGGGAAGGCAATCGCGAAAGCGACAATGTGGAAGACCGCCGTGGCGAAGACGGTGGTGGGGGCGGTGGCGGTGGCGGCTTTGGTTTTGGCGGCCGCTCGATCGGCATCGGCACCATCGTCATCGCCCTCGTCGGCTCGTATGTGCTGGGCGTCAACCCTTTGACCTTGCTGAATCTGCTCAGCGGCGGCGGTGGCCAGGTCAGCACCCAGCAAAGCCAGGCGCCCGCGCGCCAGCCCCCCGAATCGGACGAGATGGCGCGCTTCGTGAAAACCGTGCTGGCAGATACGGAAGACACGTGGAGCAACCTGTTCAAGGCCGAAGGCGGCAACTATGTAAAACCCAAGCTGGTCTTGTTCTCGGGCAGCACGCCGACCGCATGCGGCACGGGCCAGAGCGCCAGCGGCCCCTTCTATTGCCCCGGCGACCAGAAAGTCTACCTGGACCTGGACTTCTTCAACCTGATGCAGCAGCGCTTCAAGGTGTCCGGCGAATTCGCGGAAGCGTACGTGATCGCGCATGAAGTGGGCCACCACGTGCAAAACCTGATGGGCCTGTCCGAAAAGGTCGACAATGCGCGCCGCACGGCGTCCGAGCGCCAGGCCAACGCCATGTCCGTGCGCCTGGAGCTGCAAGCCGACTGCTTCGCCGGCGTGTGGGCGTATCACGCGAATGCGGATCGCAAGATCCTCGAGCAAGGCGACGTGGAAGCGGCCCTGAAAGCGGCCACGGCCATCGGCGACGACGCCCTGCAGCGCCAGGCGCAAGGCCATGTCGTGCCCGACTCCTTTACCCACGGCACCTCCGAGCAGCGCGTGCGCTGGTTTAGCAAGGGTATCGAAAGCGGCCAGATCGCCCAGTGCAACACGTTCGAGGCGCGCCAGCTGTAACGGCGCGAACGCCCATGCCGCCGCCGGTGGCATGGGCGGCAATGGCATGAGCGCCTATTTCACGTCGATGCGCCCATACCGGCCATGCGTCTCATCGTCCGGCCCGGCCGCGTAAAACAGCGTGTTCGCCGGCTGGCCGTTGACGCCATTGCCGAAGGCGATGCCCCACAAGCCGTCGATCTCCAGCGCCTTGCCATCCGCCTGCGTCAGCTTGCCGATGACCGCGCCCGTCTCCGCATCATAGGCATTGATCCTGCCATCACCAAAATTGCCCACCAATAAGGCATGACTGGCGCTGCCGAAATTGGCCGGCGCCAGCGCCATGCCCCATGGCGCATTCAGGGCCCCGCCGCGCACCAGTTGCCTGATCAGCGTGCCGCCGCTGTCATACACGCTGACGATGCCCAAGCCGGCCCCAGTCTCCTCCTCGTCGCCGCTGGCGCTGCGCTTCGCATACGCCACATAGATGCGCTCGCCGATGGCCTGGATGCCGAATGGCGCGTAGCCGGCCGGCATGCCGGGGTCGCTGAACGCGCCGGACCAGCTGACTCTGGCGAAGCTGGCATCGAACACATCGATGCGCTGCTTGTGGAAATCGGCCGCATACAGGTAGTTGGCGCCGGCATGGCGGGACATCGCCAGGCCCTTGTAGCCGCTGCCGCCGGCGCCGCCATCGAACACGACGAGGGCCGTGGTCGGGCTGACCGAGGGCGACCAGGCCGAAATGCTGCCGTTCTCGGCGGCGAAAATGAAGGGACTGGGCGCCGTCACGCCGTTCCGGCTCAGCTTGAAATCCTGCGTGCCGTTGAAAACGATGCCGGTCGGCCCCGCAGGCGTGCTGACCACCAGCGATTGCGGCACGCCATTGCCGTCATACAAGGTGGATTTCGCCGTGCCGTTGGCCGCCACCCAGACGAAACCGCGGGGATTGAAGGCCAGGCCCCAGGCATTGACCAGCTTGGCATCCGTGTGCGCGGCGGGCAGCTGCGCCGTATCGGACACGAGACTGGTCGCGCCATAGCCTTCCAGGCTCGGCGGCTTGTGGTGATGGTGGCCGCCGCCGCAGGCAAACAGGACCCCGGCCAGCACGGCGGTGAACCCGGCGCAGACAAGCTTGCTGATGTGGTGCGTATGCATGGCGTCTCCCTTCAACGAGGTGGACAGTATTCGCTGCCTGTTGTCAGGGTATAGCCAGGCCATGCGGCATGGTTGAGGCGCGTCAAGCGCAGGAGAGATAGGCAAGCTGAGCCGCACTGGCGGCACGCCCGTCAGGGCACGCTGACGTCGAAACGCTTGCCCAGTTTTTTCAGTTCGCCCGTCTCGATCAGCATATTCAGTTCCTGGTCGAATTGCAGGCGCAGCTTGTCGAATGTGGGCGAACGGGGAAAGGCAAAGTAGCCGTTCTGCACTTCTATGACCTTCGGCAAGGGTTTCACCTGGCGTCCGTAGCCAAGCCGGGCGATGACGGGATCGGTATTGCGGCGGTTGCTGACAAACACGTCGACGTGGTTATGCACGAGCATTTTCAAGCCATTTTCCACGTTGTTGGCCACGCTGACCTGCAAGCCGGGCCGCGCGCGCTCCCAGTCCGAGCCATAGGCCCAGCCATTGAGCAGCACCACCCTGCGGTTCTTCAGCGTCGCATAGTCGCCATCCCAGCCGAAACTGGCATCCTGGCGCGTATAGAAGACGATCTGGTCCTGGTAGAACGGCTTGTCGGAAAACGCCATGCTGGCGATGCGGTCCGGCGCCTTGTAGGGGCCGATCAGGATATCGGCCTGGCCCTGCACCAGCATGGCTTGGGCGCGCGCCCACGGCACCATGCGAAAGCGCACGGTATTGCCCGTGCGCGCCGCCATCAGGCGCAGCAGTTCCGCGCCCAGGCCGCCATATTCGCCGCTATCCTGGTACTCGAACACGCGTTCGAACTGCGCGCCCACGGCCAGCAATTCGCGCGCTGGCGCCTGCAAGGGCAAGGCCAGCGCCGGCCACAGCAGGGCCATGGCCAGCATGCGCGTGCGCGCCAGGCGCCGCCCTGCTGCCGTCATCAGCCGACGATGCGCAAGGAGTAATCGGTGGCCCGCACGTCCTTGGTCAGGCTGCCGATCGAGATGCGGTCGACGCCCGTCTCGGCAATCGCGCGTACGGTATCGAAATTGATGCCGCCCGACGCTTCCAGCAAGGCACGGCCCGCCGTGAGCTGCACGGCGTCGCGCATCATGTCGTTGCTGAAGTTATCCAGCAGCACGGAGACGGCACCCGCGTCCAGCGCTTCCTGCAGTTGCGCCAGGGTTTCCACCTCGATTTGCACGGGCACGCCCGCGTCGAGGTTGCGCGCGTTTTCCAGGGCCTGGCTGACGCCGCCTGCCGCCGCGATATGGTTTTCCTTGATCAGGATGCCGTCGTACAGGGCCAGGCGCTGGTTCTTGCCGCCCCCCACGCGCACCGCATATTTTTGCGCCAGGCGCAGCCCGGGCAAGGTCTTGCGCGTATCTAAAATGGACGCCTTGGTGCCGGCCACCACGTCCACGTACTGGCGCGTGGCCGTGGCCACGGCCGACAGCAGCTGCAGGAAATTGAGGGCGCTGCGCTCGGCCGTGAGCAAGGCGCGCGCCGGCGCCTGTATCGTGCAGACGACGCTGTCGGCCGTCATCATGTCGCCTTCCGCGTAATGCCATGTAATGTCGATGCTGCGGTCCAGGCTTTTCATGATGCCTTCGAACCATGGCGCGCCGCACAGCACGGCCGCTTCGCGCACGATGACGCGGGCCGTGACGATGTGGTCGGGCGGCACCAGCTCGCCCGTCAGGTCGCACTGGCCCACGTCTTCCAGCAGGGCGGCCAGCAAGTTGCCCTCGAACGCGCGCGCCAGGGCCGGGTCGAAGGGAGCGAAAGAATTAACGAGGGTACTCATGCTGGACCGATTCCTTGGAACAATTTAGTTTCTTTTGCCAGATCGGCGCCCGGCTGCAGGCCAGCCTTCTTGGCGGCGGCGAAGTCGAGCATGCGGTTGATCGAGCGCACGGCCAGCTGGCCGACGGCGGGATCGACGTGGATTTCGTTGTGCATGTTTTCCAGCGTTTCGGCCAGGTTCAGCAAGCCATTCATGGCCATCCACGGGCAGTGCGCGCAGCTCTTGCAGGTGGCGCTGTTGCCGGCCGTGGGCGCTTCGATGAAACGCTTGCCCGGCGCCGCCGCGCGCATCTTGTGCAGGATGCCATTGTCGGTGGCGACGATGAAGGTATCCGTGTCCATGGTTTGCGCTGCCGCAATCATTTGCGACGTCGAGCCCACCATGTCGGCCAGCGCCACCACGTTGGCCGGCGATTCCGGATGCACGAGCACCTTGGCCTGCGGATACTCTTCCTTGAGCAGATCGAGTTCGATGCCCTTGAATTCGTCGTGCACGAGGCAGCTGCCTTGCCACAGCAGCATGTCGGCGCCCGTCTGCTTCTGGATGTACGATCCCAGGTGTTTATCGGGTGCCCACAGGATTTTCTTGCCCTGCGCATGCAAATGGGCAACGATGTCGAGGCCGATGGACGACGTCACCATCCAGTCCGCGCGCGCTTTCACTGCCGCACTGGTGTTGGCGTAGACCACGACGGTGCGGTCGGGATGGGCGTCGCAGAAGGCCGTGAATTCATCGGCCGGGCAACCGAGGTCGAGCGAACAGGTCGCATCGAGGTCGGGCATCAGCACGGTTTTCTCGGGACTGAGGATCTTGGCCGTTTCGCCCATGAAACGCACGCCGGCGACGACCAGGGTCTTGGCCGGATGGTCGCGCCCGAAGCGGGCCATTTCCAGGGAATCGGAGACGCAGCCGCCCGTCGCTTCCGCCAGGTCTTGCAGGTCAGCATCAACGTAGTAGTGGGCAACGAGCACGGCTTCGCGCTCGATCAGCAGGCGCTTGATGCGCGTGATCAGTTCGGCTTTTTCGGCCGGGGAAGGCGTCGCTGGCGTGCGTGCCCAGGCGTGGGCAGTGCAGCTGGCTCCGTCTTGTGGATGTTCATACTCGACGGATTTGATTGCTAAAGTTTGCATGGCTGTGTCAAACAAAAACGGAATAGACCGGCACTATCGCATGAAAGCAAGTGCGCCGGAACGAAAGGACCGCGGCGCGTCGGTGTGGTGCTGGCGGTTGGCGTTGCAGGCTGGCATTGTAATGTCGGATTACGCTACGCCTCGGCGGCCCCGCCAATCCGACCTACGCGGCCAACCCAGTCAACTCACTCTGACGTAGGTCGGATCAGCGCACAGCGCGTAATCCGACGGAACGTTACCCTACAAAATTAATCAATACCCTGGCTCTTCAGGTAATCCTCGTAATTGCCGCGGTAATCGACCACTTCATCTTCCTTGATCTCGATGATGCGGTTGGCCAGCGAGGAAACGAATTCGCGGTCATGCGAGACGAAGATCAGGGTGCCCGCGTATTTTTCCAGCGCGATGTTCAGCGATTCGATCGATTCCATGTCCATGTGGTTGGTCGGCTCATCGAGCATCAGCACGTTGTGGCGGCCCAGCATCAGCTTGCCGTACATCATGCGGCCCTTCTCGCCACCGGACAGTACCTTGACAGCCTTTTTCACATCGTCGCCGCCGAACAGCAAACGGCCCAGGATGGAACGCACGGCCTGGTCGTCGTCGCCCTCTTTCGTCCACTGGCCGATCCAGTCGGTCAGGTTCGTATCCTTGGCGAAATCTTCCGTCGGATCTTGCGGCATGTAGCCGACGTTGGCGTTTTCCGCCCACTTCACGCGGCCCTGGTCCGGCTGCAGGCCGGCGATGTCGCCCGCGATGCAGCGCAGCATGGTGGTCTTGCCGGCGCCGTTGGCGCCGATGATGGCGATGCGCTCGCCAGCTTCAACCATGATGCTGAAATTCTTGAACAGCTGGCGGTCGAAGCCTTTCGAGATATTCTCGACTTCCACGGCCAGGCGGTGCAATTTCTTCTCGCCGTCGAAACGCACGAAGGGATAGGCGCGCGACGACGGCTTGATGTCATCGACCTTGATCTTTTCAATCTGCTTGGCGCGCGACGTCGCCTGGCGGGCCTTGGACTTGTTCGCGGCAAAGCGGCGCACGAATTCCTGCAGCTCGGCCACCTTGTCTTTCGCTTTCGCGTTGTTGGCCAGTTGCTGGTTGCGCGCCTGGGTCGAGGCGAACATGTATTCGTCGTAGTTGCCTGGATAAATCTTCAACGTGCCGTAATCCATGTCGGCCACGTGGGTGCACACCTGGTTCAGGAAGTGGCGATCATGGGAAATGATGATCATGGTGGAGTTGCGCTCGTTGAGCACGTCTTCCAGCCAGCGAATCGTGTTGATGTCCAGGTTATTCGTCGGTTCGTCGAGCAGCAGGATGTCCGGGTTCGAGAACAGCGCCTGCGCCAGCAGCACGCGCAGCTTCCAGCCCGGCGAGACATTGCTCATCGGGCCCTGGTGCAGGTCGATGGCGACGCCGGCGCCCAGCAGCAGCTCGCCGGCGCGCGATTCGGCCGTGTAGCCGTCGTATTCGGAGACTTTGCCTTCCAGTTCGGCCGCCTGCATGTAGTCGTCGTCGGTCGCTTCCGGGTTCGCGTAGATGGCGTCGCGTTGCTGGATGGCGGCCCACATTTCCGTGTGGCCCATCATGACGACGTCGAGCACGCGCATGTCTTCAAAGGCAAATTGGTCCTGGCGCAGCTTGCCCAGGCGCTCGTTGGTATCGAGCATGACATTGCCGCCCGATGGGTCCAGGTCGCCGCCGAGGATCTTCATGAACGTCGATTTGCCGCAGCCGTTGGCGCCGATCAAACCATAGCGGTTGCCGTCGCCGAACTTGACGGAGATATTCTCAAACAATGGCTTGGCGCCAAACTGCATCGTAATATTTGCGGTTGAAAGCATGTGATATTAGGTCTTTATTCAGTTAAAACAGCTAGTTAAGTACTTTTCTCCCATTATACAGCACCGGCCCCCCTCCCCTCCATAGGGGCCGGGAATCGGCACCTGGCGCGGCCAGGCCAGCGGATGCGGCGCAAGCTAATGGCAAGAAATTACTATTGCCGCATTTTCATTTAACAGATACGCTGCGCTCGCCCGCTTCAGGCCGCCATGCGAGGCGGCGTGACAGCGCCCTTTTCCCTTTCATCACACAGGCATCCCTTGAAAAAAATCACCATCGCCGCCGCCGTAGCCGCCATTACCATCGCCGCCACCATCTATGCCTCGCCGTATTACGCCTTGCACCAGATCAAGACCGCGCTGGCCGAACGCAATGCCGACGCGCTGGCCGCGCACGTGGACTTCCCCGCCCTGCGCGACAGCGTCAAGATCCAGCTGGAAGCGAACATGGCCAACAGCATCCAGGCAGTGGCCGGCAGCGACAACCCGCTCGCCGCCCTCGGCCAATCGATTGCCGGCGCCATGCTGGGCAAGATGGTCGACGCCATGGTCTCGCCCGCCGGCGTCGTCGCGCTCGTCAACAACAGCGCCGTCAGCCCGCAGATGGATGCAGGCGCAGGGGCCGGTGCAGCAGCCGATGGCGGACGCAACAAGGCCGACTACCGGGCCGGTTATGCCGGCATCAACCAGTTCGTCGTGCGCGCGAAGGATGGCAAGACGCAAAACGGCGCGCTGGTCTTGCAGCGACACGGCATCTGGGGCTGGAAACTGAGTTCGATCGAGCTGGCGCCGGCGGTTACGGGGCGGTAAGACAGCTGCGGCGGCACGATGCCCTGCCCTTGACAATTAAACTTCAGACAATCTATGATAATTTCCATAAATAAACATTTATCTGGAGAATTTAATTGGCTCAAAAAACAAGTAGTTGCTATCAATGCCATTTCGAATTCAATGTTGGCGCGCATGTGTGCCAAGGCTGCCGAGGCGACATCGTGTATGGCGCCACGCAGGGGGAGGTTGCAGAGGCGTCCAAGATAGGAGCGGGCGTTTTTGGGGTTGCCAGCCTTGCGCTGATCTATGCGGCGCCCTTTTTCCTGAATAAATACGCGAGTACGGACATTCAAGTAGGTTGGGGAATGGGATTTTACGGGCTGGGCATTGCCGCTGCCGCTGCTGTGGTGGGCGCCTATAAATTCACATCGGATTTACATCAGCGGAAAAGATCCTCGATCCGCACATTCCGCCGATAAAACGCTGGCTGCTGCCAAGGCAGGACTCAGCCGATACCGCCAGCAAGGCAATCCGGGAACCAGCTCGCTTTCCCGTGCCATGCCAGGCAGCCATTTTATGCTCGGCTTCCGCCTGCACCGGCGCAGCCAGACCAGGGACACGATACCGTCCAGCCTGACCACGCCCCCTGATCAGACTGGCGTGATGCCGCCAAAATGCACCGTGCTGTTAAGCGTCGTGCCCGTAATGCTGTAGTTGGCGCAGCGTGGCGAAGCCGGGTCGTACAGGAAGTAAGTTCCTCCCGTACGGTCGTTTCCCGCCACGATGTCGATATACATCTGCACCAGCGAACCGCTTGCCACGCCCCTGTCACCTGGCTTCATCGTCTCGTTCTGGCCAAGCGCGATCATATCCCAGCGATCAGACGTTCCCGTGCCGCCATTGGGGTCGATAAAACTCACTTTGCCAGCGCAGACAAAGCCGCCATTGTTCGCAAGATTCAAGCTGCCGATCGTTTGCATGATCATTTCCTCATTGATTGGTTGAAAGTGTATCGGTTCCGTACTCAAGGAATCCATATGCCATGACACCAACTTGCACGGGAGCGACAGACACTGCCCTATCCATCGAATCGATGGATAGGGAGTCGCCACAAGGGCCGGCCTGCATATTTATTACAACAAAACTGGTGGACCGATGGAGGCACAGTATGCCGACCCGCATCGGCCAGCAAGTAACAGCAGGTTACGCGGCACGTAACGTGTTAGAAGCAAAAAATCACTATCGCCACCTGTACATCGCAGCACTAGCCAGGCGGCAAATCCCGACGAGTCGGCGAATTGCGGCAGCCGCAATTTTTACCTGAAATTACAAGCAAGCAGTGACAATTATCTAGAATTACCAATATTTCACCAACTATAATTACAAGAAATCAAGCCGTGAAAATAAATAGGAACATCCCATCCATCTGGCAATGACGGACACATATCATGAAAAAGGTAAAGGAATGGGAAAACAAGACCCATACGCACCCAAAGGGCGTATGTGAGGCGGCGGCAATGTTATGGCTATCCCGGCTTGATAATCAGGGAATGGAACATGCCTTGAAGTTGAAGGCAAGCGATTGTGATGCATTGCAAGCCCTTATTGAAAAAGGCGACACTTCCTGGGCAGTGAAATTGCAGGACTTATTAGGCACTGATTCGATGTTTTTCCCGCTTGTTCCCGCAGAACTATCCAGCGCGGATATTGCGGGAATGGAGCCGGGAGACTTTCTATTCGTTGCCGGAAACGGACACGCGGGGGCGGTGTACCAGCATCGCGACGGTATTTTTTTCTTTAACCCGGGAGACGGGCTGTTTTTCTTGCAAAAAAGCATTTCGATGGAAGATAAGCTCAAAGCCGCAGGCAAGCTGATGTCAGCAATAAAAGACGACTCCATGCTGGGTTCGGGAACGGCCATACGAAAAGGGAAACTCAGGCATTATGGTTACAGGCTCGACAGATTTTTTGGGGGCTGACTTTTGCGGCTGACGACAGCTGTAAATTACGTCAAAGCACGGAACGCCACCGGCAGACAAGCTACGCCCGACTCGCCGCCTTTGCGCCCCAGCCTGTCCGGCCCCTGATGTTTGGCACTGCGCCGCCCTATTTCTCGTGCCCCCATGGGCAAAAGCGCGATTCGGTGCAAGAATGCCTGTCCTTTGCCCCTAGCGCGTCAGGCCCGCCCGCCGCCCACAATATCCCCATGCTTAGCAAACAAGTTATCACGTTGGCCGCCGGCCTGTTCTTCGCCAGCACCGCCCTGGCAAGCGCCTCGCCTGAAGCGGAACAAGCCGCGCGCGCCACATCCCCCGAGCGCGCCCACTCTGTCGAAGCGCGCATGCGGGACGAAACGTCCAGGGCGGCCGATCCGCACGCCCCTGCCCCGCTGCCCGTGTCCGGCGACATTTCGCTGGCCGAGCTGGAGCGCCGCTGGGCGATCGGTCGGGCACAGGCCGATGAAAAACACTTGGGCAGCGCGCTCGACCCGGCCGTATTGACCGCTGTGGCACGGCAGGTCGGCTGCCACGATATCGTCGGCGTGCAACCGTTTGGCTTCCCGCTGGAGGGCGCGCAGGCAACTGTACTGAGCGGCGGACACCTGCTGGCGCGCTGCCCGGAACGGGCCTACCTGACGATCACGGCGATGTCGATGGCGGGCAAGGCGGGCAAGCGCGTCCGCATTTCGCCGCAGGCGTTCCATCAGACGGTGGATGGCAAACCGGCGCGACGCCTGTATTACAAGGCGCCCAGCGGGCGCCAGAAGGAAACGCTGACCATCATCGATGGCAGCTATGTGTATGCGCTCGAGTACTGGTCGCTCGATGACAGCCAGCAGAGCGGCATGGTCGGCACGGGCAAGATGGACACGGTGACGCTGTCGCCATAGCGCCAGCACGGCGCGCGCCGGGTAGACTCGCACTGGTCGCGGGACGCAAGATACTGTATATTCATACAGTCATCAATCACAACCTTGTCGAGCATGCCAGAAAATCCGCACACCGTGCCGTCCTATACCATTTCCGTCAGCGCCGCGATCGACGCCGAGGTCGAGCAAGTCATTCTCGATGGCTTGAACGCCTACAACGATGCGATCACCGGCTACAGCGACAGACAGGCGCTGAGCGTGGTCGTACGCGACCGCGAGACGCGTCAGGTGCTGGGCGGCGCCATGGGCCGCACCTCGCTGGGCCTGCTTTTCCTCGATCTGTTTTATTTGCCCGCCGCCTTGCGCGGACTCGGCCTGGGCAGCCAGGTACTGGCGCAGTTCGAGGCGGAAGGACGCCGGCGCGGCTGCGCCTCGGCGGTGCTGTACACCATCAGTTTCCAGGCGCCCGAATTTTACGAACGCCGTGGCTGGCGTACCTTTGGCGAAATCAGCTGCAGTCCCGAGGGGACGAGCCGGGTGTTCATGAGCAAAACCTTACTCGATTGAAACCGCGATTGAAACCGCTGGCGGCGGTGGCGGCAATGCCCCCACCGCCGCCGATGAACAGCCAGCTTACATGCCCAGGGACTTGAGCAGGTCGGCGTTGTCATCCTCGTCCGGCGCGGCTGGCGCGGGCGCCGGCGCGGCGGCCTGGCTGGCCTGGTTGGCATGCTCGGTAGCCATCAAGGCGTCGGCGTCGTATTCCTTGGAATCGAAATCGTGCAGCTTGATGAACTCGGTGCGGTCGATTGCCAGTTCCAGATAGAAAATGTTGTTCTTTTCTGTATAGAACGTCACGCGACGCATTTCCGGGCGGTCCAGCGGCGTATCGACGCTGAGCATCACCTGCTTGTTCAGCACCAGCATCTTCGGCTGGTTCTGGGTGATGTTGGTTTGCAGCTCGCGCCGCACCTTGCCCGTGAAGTCGCCCACGATCTGGTTCATCAGCTCACCCATGATGTTCGACACTTCGTCCGACGTGTAGAAGCTGGCCAGTTCCGACTTCGGCATCCCCATGTGCAACATGTAGCGCTCGTAGATTTCCATCGCCGTGTCGGCCGCGAAGTTCAGCACGACCAGGCCCGTGAAGCCGCCATCGAACATCACGAAACAGCCGATGTCCGGTTTCAGGCCGGTCTTGGTGATGCGCTGCACCATGCCGGAATAATTGACCTTGCTTTGTGTTGCAACGTTGAGCACCCGCACTACCGAGTTACACAAACTCATTAACAAATCTTCTGTACCGTACACAACAGCCTTTTCTGGATTCATAAACAACCTCTCTTACTTTTTAAGATGACAGCACAGTTTCCCTGTCCCCTGCGCGCCGCAACCAGACGGCGACACTCGGCAGGTGGACGACTTCATCTTTGCATGCCTGATCGTGCCTGGCCAGGCTGCCAGCGTGAGCGCTGGTCCCGGCCACATTCTTACTTTTTTCCGTATAGAAATAAGTATCAGATGCGCAGAATACCGAGATGTAACATTTCCGTCCAGCCATACCTGCATTTACTTGATGATCTGTGCGGAAATGCCATATCTGGCCAGGACAGCGGCGTCAACACAGGAAATAGTGACTAGAAATCAAGTGCGCGCAAGGTCACGCCGCTGACCAGCAAATCCCTGCTCAGGTGAGCGAACGCACGCTGGGCGATGCGCAGCCGGTGGGTGTCGAAGATGGCCAGCAAGTCGCCGCCCCGGCCCTCGTCCAGGCTGTGCAATGCGGTTGCGCTGATGCTGCAGCTCTTTTCCACCCCGAAGACGCTCAGATGGAAGGTGACGGCGGCGCCAGCCTGGTCGAGCGCAATGCTGTCCTTGACGATTTCATAGGGCATGGCCAGCCTCCGTCCCGCATGCCGTCCGCGACGTGCCTGGTGGCGACGCAGTGGCCACGATGTCGGGAAGCAGGCAGGCATTCATGGGCAAGATGTATCCGCAGCGTCCGCATGGCGCGGCAAGTCGATGATGAAGACAGAGCCGTGGCCGAGCACGCTTTCCGCGCTCAGGACGCCCGCATTCGCTTCCACGCTGCGCTTGGCGATCGACAGGCCCAGGCCCGTCTTGTTGGCGCCGTCTTGCGTGAATGGCAGAAACAACTGCTCTGCCGCAGCCGGCGACAGGCCGGCGCCGTTGTCCTCCACCTCGACCTTGATCCGCTCGCCGCTCGCATACGCGCGCAGCACCACCGTGCCATTCGGCGCGCCAAACTTGAAGGCATTCTGCAGCAGCCTGCCCACGGCAGACAGCAGCAAATCCTTGTCCGCATCGAGCCGCAGCACGGGATCGACCGTTTCCGCGACGAAGATGCAGCGCGACAGCTCCGCTTGCAGGCCGGCCCGATAGCTGAGTTCAGCGATGAAGTTACTGACAGAAAAAATGGAGCGCTGCAAGGTCAAGCCCGCCTCCGAGCGCACTTCCACCAGCGCACGGTTGTTCAGGGTGCCCAAGCCCGCGAGGCTGCGCTCGAGCACGGCACCGGTCGCGCCCGACATGCCCGTGCTCCCCGGCTTGAGCGCGGCCGTACCCACCTGCTTTTCCTCTAGGAATAAATGCATCATGACATTTCCTGCGATCTATTAGGAGTGACAACAAGCAAGCCTAACGTGATTCCCGGTTAAAAACCGTCTGTTACCGTACATAGCGCATGCGCAAGCCTGCCGCGACAACAGGCAGCCCGGCCGCGTACGGTACGCATCAGGCCAGCCGCCCATGTGCTATTGTCATCGGACATACAATTGAGCAGGCCCGTCCATGCAAACCATCCCCACCAGCGTTTCCTTCCGCTACATCGATCCGCGCCACAAGGAACCGGGGCCAAGCCGGGAGTTCGTCAATCAGAACATCGTGGTGCCGCCGGGCGCGCATTTGCCGCGCATCGGCGAAGCCATAGAACTGGTGCACTGGGACTTGAACCGCGACATGAAGTCCGGCGTCTATTCGGTGCTGTTCATCCACACGCGCATCGCCTTATTTGACGGCAATGAGAAACCGTCGGGCTGGCACTCGACGGTCACGGTGGGGCCGCAATCGAGCGAGATCGACGAGCGCTTTCTCGCGCCGCCCTCCTGACGTCCGTGCGCCCTTGCCCAGGTCAGGCCGGAACACCTAAAATAGTGATTTATATTAAATATTGCTCGTGACGCCATGCGTTGGCCTTGTCGCGTGCAATGCATGAGAAGGCGAAATAGATGAGCACATTGCAAGAGCAGGCAACAGAGGAAATGACGCAGGCGATCCATGCCTGGTTCGACGAGCGCCTGCAGCGCACCGACCTGAACTCGTCTCTCGACCGGACCACCATGCAAGTGGGCATCTTCAACGATTTCCTGCTCGACTATAAACCGGGGCGCACGACGGCCGACGATATCGACCTGGGCTACGACAACGACGATGACGCGGGCCCGAGAACGCCGGCCCGTCTTGATGATGCGCAAGTGCGCGAGCTGATCGCGCCGCAGCTGACGGCGCTGGTGCAAGCGCGGCTGGCGCCGCTGGTGAACACGGCGATTATCGACTACCGCTTCACGTTTCGCGGCAAATTCCAGACGGCGCAGGGCAAGTTGCACTTGAGCTTGCTGGAATATGTGAATGAAGACAAACGCCAACTGCTGCTTGAGCGCATCCACGCGTATATCGATCAACAGCTGACCCAGGGCACGCAGCCGACGCAAGCGCTGGAATCGTTCTTCCTCGCGCGCCACCTGCTCGACCATCAGCTATTCCCGCAACTCGACGTGGCCTGGACCATCGCGCAATTCGAACGCATCCTGGCCTTGAACAAGGCCACGCCGGATGCGCTGGCCGAACACCGCCACCATATCCTGCGTGCCATCACGCAATGGGTGGAAAACGACTTCCTGCCGCAATACTACGACCGCGCCCAGTCCGCCTACCGCGCCACCGAATACGCCTTGAAAGCGGCCGTGGCGCTCGATGCGCAAGCCATGCAGCCGCTCGACCTCCTGCTCTATGGCGCCGTCATGATACTGCGCCATGAACCGAGCTACGCCAAGGCCAGGGGCCTCAAATTCTTGGAAATCGCGCGCGAACTGGGCAGCGAACGGGCCGTGCGCATGCTGCACGAAGGCAGCGGCACGTTCAGCGAGGGGGAAATCCATGTCAAGAATGCGCTGCTGGAATGCCGCGCCAACGACGTGTTTGCCACGCTGACCATCAGCATTGCCCAGGAAGAGGAAGCCGCGTATGGGCAGGCGCTGGCATTCATCACGCATCTGCTGGCAAACGGTTTCCCGAAAAGCTACCAGATCAAGCTCAAATCCAGGGCCAAGGCCTACCTGCCGATCAAGGGACTGGCGAAATCCGATACGCACCGCTTCTTTGCCAACGCCCTCGCCTGGCCCGCCCTGCAGCCGCAGCTGGAAGCGTATGCGCGCGCGGCCATCGCGGAATATGAATTCTATGCCGATACGGAAGGCGAAAAGAATTGCATGCCCGGCAGCTATGCCACGTTCGGCCTGGGCCTGCTCGACGCCCGTTATTTTCCCCTGATCCAGGACTACATGGCGCAGGTCGATGACGAACACCAGTCGGTGCAGGATCAGTTTACGGCGGCCTTCGTGGAGCGATATGGCGTCACGACGCAATCCATCCCGACGCTGGTGGCGTGTTTGCGGCATTGCACGGACAACGTGAAACTCAAGATCCAGGCCGAGTTCGACGATGTGGAAAAACTGGCCTGCCTGCACCAGCAACTGCAGGGGCTGGAAGGCTATCTGGTGGAACACATGCTGTATCCGATCTGGGGCAAGCTGGAAAAAATGGCCGCCCTGGCGCGCAAGGCGGACGGACGGCGCAAGGAGCTGCTGATCGCCCTCCTGGCCGCGGCCAGCAAGGGTGATGCGTGACGTGCGCAACGTTATGACTTTCACCATATATAATGCGCGGCGCCAGAGTTGCCGTAAGGCATTTTTGGCGCCTGACATTGAATCGTGGAGAACATATATGCACCTGAAACAACAAGCACCGCGCGCCACCCTGCTGGCGGCTGCCCTTGCCGCCGCCGCCGCGCTGGCCCAACCCGCCATCGCCGCGACGCCCGTCGCCGTGGAGCTGGCGCCGGTCGACGTGGCCAATCTGTACATCAAGACCATCGTCAACCATGACGAAGCGAGCGTCGCCAAGCTCAACGCCTACCTGCGCCCCACCCGCCTGGCCGGCCACCAGTCCGCCGAATATGCGTCGTACAGCGCGCTGAAGGAAACGGATGCGCAATTTCCAGCGGAAACGGGCAAGCTGATCGCCGACCTGTTCCCGGCCGCCATGCAGGCAGCCTTGACGCCGGCAGCCGAGTTGCTGGCCGCAAACGTCATCGCCGCCAAGAATGGCGCCGCATGCCAGGCCACCAAGGCCGATCCGGCGACGGAAGAAAACGGCATGCAGACGACCGTCGTCAGCTTCGAATGCCAGCTCGTCAAGGTGCCCGTCGCATGGGCGCCTGCCTCGCAGCAACTGGCGAAGAGCGGCTGCAAGGCAGAGCAATGCATTGCAGGCTTGAAAAAGATCGCCGCGACCTACGCGAGCGCGCCGAAGCAGACCTGGCGCGCCGTGTTCCCCATCAGCCGCGAAAAGAGTTCGGAAGCGTGGCGCAACGATTTCGCGCGCGAAACCTTCGATGAAATCTGGGATTACCTGTAATCCGCGCCGCGTTTAGAATGTGCTGATGGACAAGCCGGTACCGCAACCCGCAGGCCTGGCCTTGCTGCGCCTGCTCGATCCCGACTACGTGGAAGGCGCACTGGGCCGGCAAGTACTGGCCCAGGATCTGCCCGCCCTGCACGGCAGGCAGCTGCTGGCGCTGCTGCGCCGGCTGCGTGCCGCCCAGTCCAATCAGCAGCACTATGCGGGCGCCAGCATGGAGCAGGCCGAACAGCTGTTCGGCGCCGCCATCGCCGCCGTCAAGACGGAACTGGCGAAGCGTCCGCACATCCCGAACAAACAGGAAGCGAAGGCGCTGCGCCAGGCGGCGGCAAGGAAGCGCTAGGCCGCCGCTACGGTGCGCAGGCGGGCGCGGCCCTCCTCCTATAATCAGTGCCTGTTGAAAAGCACTGAAAGGATAACGCCATGCCCCTACGACTTTCCCGCCACCTTGCCGGCGTTGCCGCACTAGCCCTGTCCAGCCTGGCCACCATGCACGCGGCGCATGCCACCCCGCCCACGGACGCCATCGACGCGCGCGCCGTGTGGCAGGAACGCTCGCTGTCGGCCTGCCGCAGCGAGCAATCGTCCACCGCGCCCGACGTCTGCCTGCTGCGCACCATGCAGCGCAGCGGCGCCCGGCCGCAAGCCATCGCCGCCGCCAGGATGCTGGTCAAAGCGGACAAGGCCGGCTTCATCTCCGCCTGGCGTCCGCTGGGCAAGGCGGCCCTGGCCACCGTCACCTATCCGTTTCGCGCCAACACGAATGAAGGCAGCCTGCTGATCGGCAGCGATGGCGCCGCCATCGACGTCGACGAAAACTCCGTGCGCGACGAGGACCGCGCCACGCCAGCCTGGCGCGCCTTTGCCGCCGCCCACCCGGACGCCATGCCGTTTGCGCCGGCCGACTTCGTCGGCAGCACGGCCACCAGCGATGGCGGCCAGCGCCTGCTGTTTTCCACGTCCCTGAAGAGCTGTCATGCGTGCGCGGACGATGGTGCCCTGCTGATCGCCTACACGGTGGACAAGGCAGGCATCGTGCGGGAGCGGGAACTATTGGCGATCAAGTAATCCTGCATCAAAGATAAGATAGAATTGCTCAATGGCATGTCTATACGAGTACATGCCATCGTCCCAATTTACTTATCACAGGAAAACATGCGCCGCTCTACCCTTGCACTGCACCTCACCGCCGCCTTGCTGCTGTCCACCAGCAGCGCTTTTCACCTTGCCAGCGCAGCCGCGCCCGCCACCGCGGTGGCCAGCGCGGCAACGCCGCTGGTCATCGGCGAAAGTTTCAGCATCGATTCCCGCGCCCTGAAGGAAAAGCGCCACATCAATGTGTACGTGGCGCGCGCCTGGGACACCCCGCCCGACGCCCCGCTGCCCGTGCTGTACATGCCCGATGGCGGCGTGGCCGAGGACTTCCTGCACGTGGCCGGCCTGCTGCAAGTGTCGGTAGCCAATGGCACGATGCGCCCCTTCATGCTGGTCGGCATGCAGAACACGCAGCGCCGGCGCGACTTGACGGGGCCGACCGATAGCGCCGACGACCGTAAGATCGCTGCCGTCGTGGGCGGTTCATCCGCCTACCGCAGCTTCATCCGCGATGAACTGATGCCGGAAGTCAAGCGCCGCTACCGCACGACGGGCGAGACGGCCATCGTCGGCGAATCGCTGGCCGGCCTGTTCGTGGTGGAAACCTATCTGCTCGAGCCGCAGCTGTTCGACCACTACCTGGCGTTCGACCCCAGCCTGTGGTGGAACGGCGGCGCCCTGCCGCGCCAGGCGGCCGCCCTGCTGGCCAAGGGCGCGCCGGGCAAGCGCAGCCTGTACCTGGCGTCCAGCAGCGAAGCGGGCATCGCCGTCGAAGTGCAGCGCCTGTCGGACGTGCTGGAGAAGCAGGCGCCTGCCGGTTTGCAATGGCACCAGGAAAAGATGCCGGCCGAAACCCATGGCACGATCTACCATCCCGCCGCCCTGAAGGCCTTCCGCGACGTGTTCAAGCCGGCCACGCCGTCCCGGTAAACGGGGTGGCTACGGCGCCGGCAGCGCCTGTGCCATCTGCTCGCGCAGCCAGTGCAGCAAGGTGGTACGGCGCGCGTCGCCGTCGAACGGCTGCGGGGACAGCAGGAAATAGCCGGTGCCGTCGCGCCGGAAGCCAAACGGCGCCACCAGGCGCCCGTGGTCGAGGTCTTCGCGCGCCATGAAGACGGAGCCGATGGCCACGCCCAGGCCGGCACAGGCCGCTTGCAGGCTCAGGTAGAAGTGTTCGTAGCTCTGGCTGTCGCCCTGGCCCTGGCCGCCGTCGTCCCTGGCGGCGGCGCGCCAGTGCGTCCAGGCGGCCGGGCGCGACGCCGTATGCAGCAAGCGCTGCGCTGACAAGTCCAGCCGGCCGTCCCGCAACAGGGCCGGCGCGCACACGGGCGCGATCCATTCGTCGCACACCTTTTCCGCATGCAGGCCCGCATCCCACAGAAAATCGTTGCGGCGCAGCGCGACATCCACCGCGTCGCGCTGGAACGCCACCGGCCCGCCCGACGCAAACAGGTGCAGCGGCACCTCGGGATGCCGCTGGTAAAAGTCGCCGAGGCGCGGGATCAGCCATTTCATGGCGATCGTCGGCTCGCATGACACCACCAGTGGCGCCTGGCGCGCCGGCTGGCGCACGGCCTCGAGGGCGGCATCGAGCCGCTCGAACGCTTGCTGGACGGCCTCCTGCAGCTGCGCGCCCGCCGGCGTCAGGAACACGCCACGGTTGCGACGTTCGAACAGGGCCGTGCCCAGCGACGTTTCCAGCAGGCGGATTTGCCGGCTCACCGCGCCGTGCGTGACATGCAATTCGTCGGCCGCCTGGACGAAACTGCCCAGCCTGGCCGCCGCCGCGAAGAAGCGCAAGGCGCCGAGGGCTACCTGTCTAGTCATGATCTGTCATTTTTTCTCACACATAATCGCAAGATATCATCGTTTTTCACCGTGCGTCATTATAGGGATAATTGCTCTTCCGCTAGCCCGCATGCGCAATGGCGCTTGCCATCCAGGCGATGAATACTCACTGATCGCCATGCGGCGCCGCCACCGTCCAAGGAAGAATCCATGATTGAATTGCTTGCTGTTGCACTGATTACCCTGCTGGCCTCCATCGTCCCCGGCCCCGATTTCGCGATGGTCACGCGCAACAGCTATTTGCATGGCCGCCGTGCCGGCCTGCTGGCCGCGCTCGGCATCGCCGTGGGCGTGCAAGTCCACGTGTTCTATACGATGTTTGGTATCGGGCTCATCATTGCAAAGTCACCGGCCTTGTTTACCGCGATCAAGTTTGCCGGTGCCCTGTACCTGATCGTGATCGGCTGGAAAACTTGCGCCAACCGCGCCGGGCTCGTCATCGACCTGCACGATGGCGCGTCCGTGTCCCGACAGCAAATTTTCCTCCATGGATTCCTCACCAATGCCCTGAACCCGAAGACGACGCTGTTTGTCATCAGTACCTACACCCAGATGGTGCAGCCTGGCACGCCATTAACAGTCCAGTTCGGCTACGGGCTATGCATGTCCGTCATCCATCTGCTGTGGTTTGCCCTGGTCGCCATCTTTTTTTCAAGAGCAACGTTCCGTTCCCGCATGCTCAGCCACCAGCGGATGGTCGACCGGCTGATCGGCACGATTTTAATGGCGCTAGGCGTATTGCTGGCCTACGCCAACATGGACAAACTGTAATGGTGCGCCAGGCGGCCAGCCAGGAGGCGGCCTGTAAAATGGCGCGGCCGGATACGCCCTGTTTCCGATGCAACAATTTTCCTGCCTGCCTACGATCCCGAGCACACCATCCATGACTTTTCTGCAACTCCTCATCCTTTCCATCGTCCAGGGCTTCGCCGAGTTGCTGCCCGTGTCCAGCTCCGCCCACGTCATCATGGCGGAAAAATGGATGGGCCTGGACCCCACGTCACCCGAACTGACCATGCTGCTGGTGATGCTGCATACCGGCACCATGTTTGCCGTCATCGTGTATTTCTGGAAATCCTGGCGCGCCACCTATTTCAGCTCGGCCGCGGCCTTCCGCCGCAATGCCTTGCTGCTGGTGGCCGCCACGGCCCTGACGGGCATCGTCGGTTTCGGCTTGCTGAAAGGCATCACCCACGTCATGCGCAAGGAGGCGCCCGGCTTTGAAATCGAACACCTGTTCGGCAACGCCACACTGATGGCGGCCGCGCTGGCCGCCGCCGGCCTGCTGATCATCGCCTCCTCGCGCCAGCAGGCGCGGGAAAGCGGCACCTTGTCTATCGGCAAGGCCATGGTGATCGGCGCCGTGCAGGGGCTGTGCCTGCCCTTCCGCGGCTTTTCCCGCTCGGGCGCCACCATTTCGGCCGGCATCGCCATGAGCGTGCCGCAGCGCCGCGCCGAGGAATTCAGCTTCGCGCTGGCCGTCGTGCTGACGCCCGCCGTGCTGGTCAAGGAAGGCTGGCGCTTCTACCAGGCCGTCGCCAGCGGCAGCCTCGGCCACCTGGCGCATGGCGCCAGCCTGCCGCAACTGCTCGCGCCCAGCCTGCTGGGCATGCTGCTCTCATTCCTGGCCGGCTTGCTGGCCCTGCGCTGGCTGTCGCGCTGGCTGGAACAGGGACGCTGGCATTTCTTTGGCGCCTATTGCCTGCTGGCCTCTGCCATCGTGCTGTACGTGGGGTAGAATCGCCGGGTTTGCTGAAAACGCCGATCAAACCTGCTGCGCGTCGTGATTGACGGCCTGCGATGCGCACCGTACCTCCGTACAGTGGCGCCTCTCGGCCGCAACTCTCCTGCGCCCGCTACAGTCTTGCAGGCCTTATCGTGAACAACCATCCCAGCCAGCCCCACTGAAAGCCAACGATGAATTTCGCCGCCACCGCCGCCCTCTCGCTTGCCATGTCCACCGACGCCTTCGCTGCCGCCGTCGGCAAGGGCGCCGCCCTGCACAAGCCGCAATGGCGCGAAGCGCTGCGCACTGGCCTCATCTTTGGCGTCATCGAAGCCATCACGCCCGTCATCGGCTGGGCCCTGGGCAGCGTGGCCGCGCCATATGTGGCCGCGTGGGACCACTGGATCGCCTTCAGCCTGCTGGGCATCATCGGCTTGCTGATGATACGCAATGCCCTGTCCGACGCCGACGAGGAGGAAGCGCCCGCGCAGTCGCACTCGTTCTGGGTGCTGGCCATCACGGGCCTGGCCACCAGCATCGACGCCATGGTGGTGGGTGCCGGCCTGGCCTTGCTTGGCGCCAATATCGTCGTCACGGCCGCCGCCATCGGCTTTTCCACCTTCGTCATGGTGACCCTGGGCGTGATGCTGGGCCGGGTGCTGGGCACGGTGGCGGGCCGCCGCGCCGAACTGGTGGGCGGCCTCGTGCTGATCGTCATCGGCTGCGTGATCCTGTACGAGCATATCGGCCACCCGGCCTGAAGGCCGGCCAGCCGCCTCGCATCATGATAGCCGCGGGCGGCATGTCGGGCGCGGGCGCGCACGGCGGCGGTGCGCGCCCTGGCTGGCGGTGTGCTACATTGAATGCTCTATGTCTCGCAAGGTGACCATCATGGAAACTCTGGAGCTGCTGTTTGCCTCGCTGGTGCGCGAAACGGCCGAATCGATCCGCGACCACCATGTCCCCTTTTCCATCAAGCATGACGAACGCGCCTATTTCGAATGGATGGACGGGCATCCTATCGATGGCTATATCCAGGAAGCGTATCGCGAGATAGAAGAAACAGCCCAGCAGATCCGAGCCATTCGCGCTGGCTGATGACACTTGCCGCAAGCGACTGCGCGGGGCGCCTTGCGGCTGGCGAGGCGCACCGTAGCAGGGTACGGTTGCACCACTCGGCCATAGGTCCCTGCCGCTCGCTGCGATTCTGCCTGGCGGCGTGACGTTCCTTGTATCGTGGTAAAAATTTCAAGCATTAATACACATCAAACACTCTGCTGTTCCTATCGAATGGATGGTCCAATGCCGTGACAATCGGTGCTGGAGGCGGGAAATATGGAGCAACAACAAAAACACCAGATCAGGGGCTATGAATTTCATGTGACGGGGGCGCTGGAGAAGGATGGGCGCTACCGGGGCATGATACTGGTCAGCAAGCGCGGCGATACGCAGCAGGTGTACGCCAAGCCGGTGCTCATCGAGACGGCCAGCAGCTTCAAATCCGTGCATGCGGCCCTGATCGAGGCGTCCGCGTATGCGCAGGAACTCATCTATAACGGCGCCATCAAGGCGCTGCTGCCGGCGGACGCGCCCGCCAGCGGCAAGCAGGCGCCGCAGCCGCCTGACTTGGTCGGCAACTAGCAAGTTGCCGGGCGAAGTTGCCAGGCGCCCTACGGCATGGGGACGCGTATAATCACGCGCGCCGCGCAGACGCGGCGCCTACCCCACTCGATGAGATGCCAAATAATGGAAAATGTAAATCTGCCACTGGTCTTCCTGATCGGCTGCGCGCTGATCGCCTTGCTGGCAAAGAAGAACGGCCACTCGTGGTATCTGTTCTTCTTCGCCATTGCCGTGCCGGCGCCGCTATTGCTGCTGGCCTTGCCGCATGTGCTGGGCGTGGAAATCGCCTCGCTGGCGGCCGTGCGCCTGGGCACCGTCCTGCTGTTCCCGCTGGCGGGCGTGCTGTTGGCATTGCGGCGCAAAGGCTGAAGGCGCGGCGCCTGCAAGCTTGCGCCACTGCATACCTTAGCGGGAAGCCGGCGTGCCGTCGGCCAGGCGCCAGCCGACCGACAGGGCCACTTGCTGCGCGTCCTTCTCGTTGCTGCAATCGTCATAATCGCAGGTGTCTGCATAGGCGCCGCACGCGTGGTTCTGGCTGATGAAGGAACCGACCCAGCGGCCATCGCGGCGCTGGCTGGCCGTGGCGCTGATGGTGAAACCTTTGTGGATGGTGGGATTCTCAAAAGACATATTTCCTCCGATGCATGAGCGTCAGGGATCTGACTGCAGCCAGTGTGCGCCGGTCGCCGCGCACGGTCTGTACGTTGGCCCACACCCGCACGATGCGTGCGCCAGCCGTCGCGCGGCCAGGCATTCAGGTATGATTTCGCCATGTGTGGACGATTCGATCAAAATGACACGGCGCGCGTGCTGGCGTCGTCTTTCGGCTGGACCGACGCGGTCTTCGACAGCGAGGCCGAGCCGCACCTGAACGTTTCTCCGGGTAGCTACCGGCCCGTGCTGCATATCGAGGATGGCGTGCGCCGCGTCGACGACGTCTTCTGGGGCTACCGCCCTGCCTGGGCGGCACAGGCCACGCCGGCGCCCGGCAAGAAGAAAATTCCCATCGCCATCAACGCCCGGCTGGAAAAACTGGCCGGCGCCTACTGGAAGCCGCTGCTGCGCGCGGGACGCGGCATCGTCTGCGTGGATGGCTGGTATGAGTGGACCGGTGAAAAAGGCGGCAAGCAGCCGTGGCATATCCACCGCCGCGACCGCGCGCGCCTGTTCCTGCTGGTGCTGGCCCAGTTCGGTCCCTGGAAACACAGCCGCGAGGAAGCGGGCTTCGTGCTGGTGACGGCCGACAGCATGGGCGGCATGGTCGATATCCACGACCGCCGCCCCGTCGCCGTCAGCCTGGAAGACGCGCGGCGCTGGCTCGACCCCGCATTGACGCCCGAGGCCGCGCTGCACCTGGCGCGCAGCTGCATGCTCGACGTGGACCTGTTCGCATGGCATGCCGTCGACAATCCGCTGGTGCCGTCCGCCAAGGCCAAGCCGCCGCCCGCGCCGCCCGGCCAATCCTCATTCGACTGGAATGCGGATTAGACCGGATTACGCCAGATCAGCCGGGCAACCGCGCCAGGCGGCGCCACAGCGCTTCAAACGGACCCTGGCGGAAGTGGCGCAGCCAATAGCGGCTGAAGAGCACCTGCCCCGCCATCATCAGTATCGCCAGCCCCAGCATCTCGGCCGGGCGCAAACGCGCGCCCCAGCCCAGGCCCGGCCCCTGCAGCAGCCAGCTTCCCAGCAAGGATTGCAACAGGTAGTTGCTCAGCGCCATGCGGCCCACGGGCGCCAGCCAGGAAGCGAGCCAGCGCAGCAGGAAGGGGCCGGCCAGCATCAAGGCCGCCACATAGCCTGCGGCAAGCACGGGACCGCCCGCGAACAGGCCCGCCTCGAACAAGGCCGCGTCGAACACTTGTTGATACGGATCGACCACTTGCCACGTGATGGCAAACGCCGCCAGCAAATTGAACGGCAGTCCCACGCCCAGCCCCACGCCGCAGACCCAGCGCCACAGGCGCCCGTGGCGCTGCGGCTGCGTCAGCCAGCCCAAACGCACGGAAACGATGCCCAGCAAGAACAGCACGACGATGTGCGGCAGCATGACGATGGCGTACAGCAAGGACGTCAGGTAGTCGTTGGCGCGCAACTTTGCCACGGCCCACGCGCCGCCTTGCGTATAGATGGCGTACCGGGCGGCAAAACTTTGCAGATCGTGCGCCGTGTCCGGGGCGCCGCCCTGCTGGCCCACGGGAATCAATAAACACATGAACAGCAGGAAACCGCCCGCCACCAGCCAGGCGCGGTTGCGAACGCGGCTCAGCCTGGCGGACGCCAGCGGCAGGATCAGCATGCCGGCAACGGCATACGAGGTCAGCACGTCGCCGCTCCACACGCAAAAACCATGCAGCAGGCCCAACGCAAGCAGCCAGCGCAGCCGACGCCTGTAGGCGGCCTGCGCCTCTTCCCAGCTGCCCAGCTGGCGCTTCAGCGAGCGCGTCTGCAGGGCAAAGCCGGCGCCGAACAGGAAGGCGAAGATGGGATAGAACTTGAATTGCGCCAGCGCCGCCACGCCGAAAATGACGAGCTGGTCGAGCACGGGCGGCTGCGCCGGCAAGGTGCCGTAGCGCAGGGAAATGGTGCCCCAGGCAAAGCCCCAGATATTGACCAGCAGGATGCCGAACACGGCGATGCCGCGCAGCACGTCGAGTTGCGGCAAGCGTCCGTGTCTGGCGGGCACGGCGTTCAGGGCCGCGCCAGGGTGGGGTAATCGCCCACCTGCAGGGTAAAGCCCGCCTCGTCCGAGCGCAGCCGTGCCTGGCCGCCGAACGGCAAGGTGACGCGGCGGCGGATGTGGCCGAACTCGAGTCCCGTCAGCACGGGCACGGGCAAGCGCTGGCGCACATAGGCCAGCATGGCGTCGAAATCGTAGCCGTTATCCATGGGGCTGAGTTTATAGGCGGAAAAATCGCCGAGCAGCACGGCTTGCTGGCGCTGGAGTACGCCCGCGTGCAGCAGTTGCAGCAGCATGCGCTCTACCCGGTACGGGTGTTCGTTGACGTCTTCCAGGAACAAAATGCCGCCATCGACCTGGGGGAAATACGGCGTGCCCAGCAAGTGCACCAGCATGGCCAGGTTGCCGCCCCATAGCTTGCCCTGCAATTCGACCTGCGGATTGCCCGCTGCCGTGCCCGTCACCGTGTGCGTGGGGCCGGCCAGGCATGACCACAGTTGATTCAGCGTAAATTGCTCGGGCTCGTCGCGCGTAAAATCGTCGCAGACCATGGGCCCGGCAAAGCTGGCGCGGCCCGTCTTTGCCATCAAGCCCATGTGAAAGGCCGTGAAATCGCTGTAGCCGACAAACAGCTTGCCGCTGTCGGCCATGGCCTGGAAATCGATCTCGGGCAGGATGCGGCTGATGCCGTAGCTGCCGCGCAAGGCGAGTACCACCTGCACGGCCGGGTCGCTGGCGGCCGCGTTGAGCTGCGCCAGGCGGCCCGCATCCGTGCCGCCGAAGCGCTGGAACTTATGTTGTGGATCGTAATAATTGTGGACGGTGGCGCCTTGCGCCTGCAAGCGGGCGATGCCGCGCGCCAGGGCCGCCTCGTCGGGCGCATACCCGCCCGGCGCGACGATGGCGATGCCAATCTCAGGTGTCTTCAAAATATGCCCGGCTAGTCAAGTGGTGGGCGCGCCTAGGCTGGCTGGGAGCGCATCTGGGGCGCCATCTTACCTTGCAGATGCACATCGATCAAGGCGAGCAGGCGCTCGATCAGCTGCGGCGGCATGTCGTGTCCCATGCCTTCGATCACTTCCAGGCGCGCGTCCGGAATCAGCGCCGCCGTATCGATGCCGCAGGCGACGGGAATCAGCGGGTCGGCCGCGCCATGGATCACCAGCGCCGGACATGTAATGCTGGGCAACAAGGCCGTGCGCTCGCCCGAGGCGGCAATCGCCACCATTTGCCGCGCCACGCCTTCCGGACAGCTGCCCCGTTCCAGTGCCGCCTCGATGCGCTGGTACAGCAGTTTTTCCGAGACGGGATAGGCGGGGCTGCCGATGACGCGCACGGTGGCGGCCATGTGCGCCATCAGCTCGGCGCGGCTGGCATTGCGTTTCGGACGTTGCAATAAAGCATTGCGGGCCGCCCGCGTGGGGCCGGGCAAGCCGCGCCGGCCGCTGCTCGACATGATGGAAGTCAGACTGAGCACCTGTTGCGGCGCGCGCGCCGCCATCACCTGCGCGATCATGCCGCCCATCGACACGCCGATCACGTGCGCCTGGGCAATACGTAGGGCCGACAGCAGGCCCAGCGCGTCGTCCGCCATGTCGTTGAGGGTGTAGGAACTTTTCAGGGGCCAGCCGACGAGGTTTTTCACGTAGGCCAGCGGTAGATACGGCTTGCCGGCCAGCGCCATCTTGCTCGACAGGCCGCTGTCGCGGTTGTCGAAACGCAAGACGCGAAAGCCTTGCTCGACGATGCCCTCGACAAAATCCGATGGCCAGGCGATCAGTTGCATGCCCAGGCCCATCACCAGCAATACGCACGGGTCGGCCGGGTCACCGTGGCATTCATAAGCTATGTTGAGGCCGTTCGCCATGATGGTTGCCATGATTGCCTCTCTTCCAGGAACCAGCACGCAGGCACGATCGCTGCGGCCTTGCAATCAGCATACCACTATTGTGCTTCAGACATGAGACCGGCACGCGGCACTCATCCTGAAGTGTTGCCGCCCCGGTACGCCGGGCGGCAACGGTGCTGCAACTTACTTGGCTTTCGGCAGGGAATCGGCCAGGTCCACCCACGCTTGCGGCTGCGGCTTGCCGCGTTCGCGCACGCCGAAGAAGGACACCACCTGCGTGCCTTCCTTGTCGAAGAATTCGACGGAAGTGACGCCGCCGCGCTTGACGACCCAGCCACTGCGCAGGGCCGTGTCGCGGATGTGCAGGTTGAAGTCCGGGTCCAGCACGTTGAAGAAGCCGCCGGCGGCCATGGTTTTCTCGATCTTGCCGCTGTAGATCTGCGTCAAGCCTTCATTACCCAGGAACACCATGATGGCGACCTTGTTCCTGGCCGCGTTTTCCAGCAGGGTGCGCAGCGCTTCCGGTGTCACGCGTTCGACCACGCCGGCCGGCGCCAGGCGCAGCGCCTGTTCGCGCGACAGGTGGAATTCGCGCATGATCTGCGCAAACTGGTGCACATCCGTCATGTCTTTCCACGCCAGCTGGAATTCCTTGACGTCGATCTCGGCATCCGGCTTCTCGGCCGCCTTCGGCGCCACGGCCAGCACATTCAGCTCGGCGCTTTGCTCGGGCATGCGGAACGTTGCCACCAGCTTGTCGTAGACGGCCACGCCCGGCTCGTTACGCAGATAAATCTTGTGCACGGCCGTGCCGTTGGCGTCGAAGAATTGCAGGCTGCGCGTCGGCTTGCCGTCGCGGCCAGGCTGGACCACGGCAAACGCGTATTTCCAGTTTTCAAAGTGGAAACGCAGGTCGATCTGGCCGCCCAGATAGCCGCCGGCGATATTGCGCTGGCGTGCTTCCTGTTCCGGATCCTGCTTGGCGTCGGCCTGTTCCGACTTGTCGCCCGCCTGCTTGAACTTGCTGGCCGTGCCCGTCGTTTCGATGACGCCGTTTTCGTTGCGCGTGATGGCTTGCACCACGCCCAGGTCCAGCGCGGCGCGCATGATTTCGCGCGGCTGGTTGCCGTCGGCCTGCAGGCGCGTGACGCCATTGCCGATGTTGGTTGCCAGCAATTGCGCTTCCGACACACCCAGCGCGCGCGCCGCGTCGCGGATCTGCAGCTTCGGCTGTTCCGTACGCAAGGTGGACCAGCGTTCCGCCAAAGTGGCTGGGGCCGCATATGCGTTTGCAATCAGCAGGCTGCCTAGCAGGGATAGAACGAGTTTGGATAACTTCATAGAGAGACCATTCAATCAAACATGGAAAAAAAGAGGGGCAGCCGCCCCTCCCCGGTAAAAATCAATAGTTGATGCTGAGGCTGGCGGCGACGTTGCGGCCCGGCTTGGCGTAGCGCTCGATCTCGGCGCGGCTGGCCGCCGTGGTGCCGGCGGACAGGCTGCGCGCAGCGGCATAATCCCAGTACTTGCGATCCGTCAAGTTGTACACGCCGACGATGATCTTGGCGTTCTTGTGCACGTTCCAGTAGGTCGACAGGTCGAAGATGGTGTACGACGGCACCTTGAAGCGCGGCGCGGTCGTGCCCATCAGCAAGTCGTTCGGCGCCTGTTTCTCGCCAGCATGCAGGGCAGTCAGTTCCAGCCCGAACAGCTGGTTCGCGTGGTCGTAGCCGAAGGTCAGCGCCGTCTTGGCCGGCGCCACCGAGGCCAGGCCGCCGCTCTGGCCCGTCTGGGTATTGAAGGAGCGGCCCTTGGCCACGCCCGTGGCCAGGTCGACGCGGTAGCCCTGCATGGCAGGCGACCAGGCGCCCAGTTGCGCGCGCAGGCTCAACTCGCCGCCCCAGGTGCGGGCATCGCCGATGTTTTCCGGACGGAACAGGCCCTGCACGATGGTGGGAAAGTTCACCGGATCGTCTTCCTGCGCCACATACTCGATCATGTTCTTGTATTCCGTCTGGTAGACGGAAGCGTGCATGCTCAAGCCCTTGACGATGTCGCCCTTCAAGCCCAGTTCATAGGCCTGGCTGGTTTCCTTGCGCAGCTTCGCATTGCCCAGCACGGCATAGCCCGTACCGGCACCCGTATAGCTGAAGGAGTCGTAGGTGCCCGTGCGCTCGGCCGCCGTCGGCAGGCGCGTGCCGCGCGTCACCGTGGCGTAGGCATTCATTTGCGGCAACACTTCCACGGACAGGCTCAGGCTGGGCGTGAAATAGGTGTCGCTTTCCTTGCGCACTTCCTTGGCCGCGTTGGGCACGGCGATCACATAATTCTGCAGATTCTTCGGTTCCAGCTTGCGGTAGTCGGCGCGCAGGCCAGGCGTCAGCACGGCTTTCTTGCCGCCCAGGTCGAAACTATAGTCGTCGCGCACGTACACGGCCAGCTTGGTGCTGTCCATGTCCGCCATGCGGTTCTTGCGCGTGATCTGGTGCACGCCCGTGGCGATGATGGTGCGGTCTTCCATCCATGGGCGGCGCGATTTCGCCTGTTCCAGCTGCACGCCGTACAGCAGCGCATTGTCGGCATTGACTTGCTTGAACGCTTCCGTGGTCAGGCCGATGCTGTCATTCTTGAAGCTGGTGGCTATGGTACGCTGGGACGGGCTGCCGAAGGTGTAGCGGCCTTGCGTCTTGTCATCGATTTTCGCATTCTGCAGATACACTTTCGACGTCAGGCGGTCGAACAGGGCGAAGTCTTTCAGTGCCACGTCGTGGCCCAGGCTGACGCGCGTGCGCTTGGTGGTGGAGTCCTGCTGCACGCCCGTCGGATAATAGGTGCTGACCTTGTTGCGCAGATCGCGCTTGTTCTTGCGTTCGAACATGTCAACCGTCAAGTCCAGCTTTTGTTCGCCCGGCAAGGCCCACACCAGCTTCGACAGCAAGGCGTTCGAATGCCAGTCGTCGGGATTGACCGTGGCGCTGCCGCGGCTGTCGAGCTGCTCGCCGTCGCGGTGCACATACACGGCCAGGCCTTGCAGATTGCCACCGAGCTTGGCGGCGCCCGTCAGGGTGTGCGCATTGCTGCGGTCGGCCGTGGCGCGGCCGTATTTATAGGCGACATAGTGGTCCTGCCCTTCGCCCAGGTAATCCTCGGGCGACTTGGTGATGAAGGCCACGCCGCCGCCCAGGCCGGGATTGGCGCCGCTGACGGACGTCGTGCCCGAATCGATGCGCACTTCGCGGAAGGTTTCAGGATCGAAATAGTCACGCCCCGTACCGAAGGCGTTCAGGGTCGTGCCATCCGGCTTCGGCGCCGCATCGGGCAGGGAAATGCCATCGACGTCCAGGCTGACGCGGTTGCCTTCCAGGCCGCGGATGTTGTAACCGGTGTTGCCCGCGCCATCCCACACGCTGCCGCCGCCCGAGGCCGACATTGGCGTGCTGATCAGCGGTTGATAGCGCACGATGCCCGCCATGTCCGTCACGCCACGGCGCTCGAGATCGTCGCTGCTGATGACCGTCTTGGTGCCGGCGCGGCGCTCGTAGTCCTGCTTGGCATTCACG
This sequence comes from Janthinobacterium sp. GW822-FHT07H10, assembly GCF_058798675.1. Classification (NCBI taxonomy): domain Bacteria; kingdom Pseudomonadati; phylum Pseudomonadota; class Betaproteobacteria; order Burkholderiales; family Oxalobacteraceae; genus Janthinobacterium; species Janthinobacterium sp. GW822-FHT07H10. Next base: position 555,651 of record NZ_JBXAKS010000002.1, on the reverse strand, counting down.
ACGATTTCCGGGAAGACGGGCAGCTTGGCCGGCTCCTGGGCGGCCGTGCCCGCATTGATGGCGGCCGTTTGCGCGCAAACAGGCAGCATGGGCGCGGCGAACAGACCCAGCAAGGCGGCACGCAGCACCAGGTTATGGCGGCGGGCAGGAATGTGGGCGGCAGGAACGACGGGTGCAGCGGTGCGCTGCAGAGGCACTGTAGTCATGATGATCCGGTGAAAGAGTGAAGGCTGGCTCTTGGACCCGGATCGATAACGATACGTAAGGGGAAAGGTTGCTGGCGAAAACAATACTGTAACACGAATCATTCTCATTTGAGAATGGCAAAATGGTCTAGACAGATGTTATTTCGCAACAGTTATAAAAAATGCCAGCCGGGATGGCTGGCATATGCGTGCTGGCGAGAGCACGGGCCGGGACTACCCTGCCCGCTCCTGGCTAGACCTGGGCGGCCGGATTGGCCAGCTTGCGCGCTTCCGCCTGGGCACGGCGGCGCTCGACAAAGAAACGCTTGAGGAAGGTGCCGCACTCGTCGGCCAGCACGCCGCCTTCGATGGCCGTCTGGTGGTTCAGCGCCGTCTGCTCGAACAGATTCAGTACGGAGCCGCAGGCGCCCGTCTTCGGATCGCCCGCGCCAAACACGACGCGCGCCAGGCGCGCATGCAGCATGGCGCCCGAACACATCACGCACGGCTCGAGGGTCACGTACAGCTCGCAGCCGGGCAGCCGGTAGTTGCCCAGCTTGTCGGCGGCCGCGCGCAGGGCCATGATCTCGGCATGCGCCGTCGGGTCATGGCGGCCGATGGGCTGGTTGTAGCCGACGGCGATGACTGCGCCATCCTTGACGACGACGGCGCCGACGGGCACCTCGCCCAGGTCCCACGCATGCTGCGCCTGCTCCAGCGCCAGCCGCATGAACCCGGCGTCGGCCGCGTTCACGGCGGGCACGGCGCTGTCAGGCGTTTCACTCATCGGTCACTTCTGCCCAGCAGTTCGGCGTTTCGTGCAGCACCAGCTTATGCAGGTGCAAGCCCGTGCCGAAATGGTCGGTAAATGCGGCCTTGAGGATCTCGAAGGCGATGCGCGCCAGGTTTTCCACCGTCGGGATGCGGTCGATGACGACCGTCTTGTGGTCAGGCAGGCTGGCAAGGAAGTCGCGCACGGCCGTGTCTTTCTCGTAGACTAGGAAGGCGTGGTCCCAGACATCGACCAGGTGCTGCTTGGCCAGGGTCTTGACGTCGGAAAAGTCCATGATCATGCCATTGTCGGAATTGCCTTCCGCTTCGATGACCTTGCCGACCAGGGTGATTTCCACCGTGTAACGGTGGCCGTGCAGGTTGCGGCACTGGCTTTTATGGTCGGGAATGCGGTGGCCCGCGTCGAATTCGAGCTTGCGTGTGATAGTCAGCATATTGTTTTATTAAGGTATTTGCAGGAGTTTATGGGTTTGCAGGCTCAGCTTCCACTTCGGGTTGCTTTTGCATGTCTCGATGGCCAGCTTCATGTTGTACGCGGCCAGGGGGCCGTCCATCGCCTGCACGAAGAAGTTCTCGAAGTCCAGTTGTTCGTAGGCGGCCAGGTCTTGCTGGAACTGGGGAATGACCACCTTGATTTCATTGCCTTTGTGCACCACCAGGGTCGAGCCCATCTTCGGGCTGACGCAGATCCAGTCCACGCCGGGCGGCACGGGCAAGGTGCCGTTGGTTTCGATGGCGATGGTAAAGCCCACCGCGTGCATGGCGTCGATCAGCGCGGCATCGAGCTGCAGCAGCGGTTCCCCCCCCGTAAACACCACGTATTTGCTGGCGGTATAGCTGGTCGGCCACAGGCTGTCGATCAGCGCGGCCAGCTCGGCCGGCGTCTTGAACTTGCCGCCCCGTTCGCCATCCGTGCCGACGAAATCCGTGTCGCAGAACTGGCACACGGCCGTGGCGCGGTCGCTTTCGCGGCCCGTCCACAGATTGCAGCCGGAAAAGCGGCAAAACACGGCTGGACGGCCCGCATGCGCGCCTTCCCCCTGCAGGGTATAAAAAATCTCTTTGATGCTATAAGTCACTGTATTTCCTAAGAGCTGGCTGGCGCCATCGCGCATGGCGGGCGCATGGATGCGGGCGCGCACGGCGCTAACCGCAGGGCCGGGACCGCAAAAGCCGATTGACAACCCTCTATTATATGCCGCCCAGACACTTCCCGTGCAAATGCCGCGCCCGGTGCCTGGATGGCCCGCCACGGCCGCCCGGAAAACGACAGCAGCGCGCCTATCTGCCGAGCTTTTGCGTTTAGACAATATAAATATACACAAGATAATATATTTTCAGGCAATAGCATTGCCTGTTGGAAAACATTCGGGGAGCGAGGAGATGATGCAACGCGCCATACGCCTGCCGGTTCGCCTCGGCATTGTTGCCTGCTTTGCTGCGGGCACGGCCGCATCCCTGCAGGCGGGCCACGCCGACGAATCGCTGGCGCAGGTGAATACGCCCTTGAACCTGATGACGGCCTGCGCCGTCCTGCTGGGCGCGCTGGCCTTGCTGCTGCTGTGGCGCCAGCACTGCCTGGCCGCGCGCCTGCACGCGCAGGAGCAGCTGCGCGCGGACGCCGAGCGCACGCTGCTGGCCGGCGAGCAGCAAAAGGCGCGCGAACAGGAGCGCCAGCGCATCGGGCGCGATATCCATGACGACCTGGGCCAGCATCTGCTGACCCTGAAAATCGACCTGTGCATGTTGCAGACGAGCACGTGCGACGCCACGCCGCTGCTGGCGCAGAAACTGGCCATGATCGTGCAGAATGTCGACCTCAGCATCGCCGCCCTGCGCTGCGTGATCCACGACCTGCGCCCGCCCGCCCTCGAGCTGGGCCTGCAGTCAGCCTTCGACGGCTTGCTGGCCGATTTTTCGCGCAATACGGGCGTCGTCTGCGCATGCATGTGCGAACCCGCGCTGGCCGAGGGCGCGGCAGGCGCGCACGCCATCCTGCTGTACCACGTGCTGCAGGAGGCGCTGGCCAATATCGCCCGCCATGCGCACGCCACGCGCGTCAGCGTACAGCTGCGCCGCCGCGCCGCCACGCTGGAGTTCCGCATCAGCGACAACGGCGTCGGCATGCCCGCCGCCGCCCGCCTCGGCTGCGGCCTGTCCGGCATGCATGAACGCCTGGCCAGCGCCGGCGGCGCCCTGCGCATCGACAGCCGCGGCGGCGTCGATAGCGGCACCACCTTGCACCTGTCGCTGCCGCTGCCGGCCACGCCGGACGAACGTGCCGGCTATCCCTGAGAATATTGCTCAATATCAACATCATTTACCCGCCACGCTGCATCATGGCGGTCGAGCCAGCCCCATTCCACGCCCGATAAGGATGCTTTCATGCCGGACAGCCACGCACAGGCCAGCGAGTCGCCCTATGGTGTCGCCCATGGTTTCGCCGTCAAAATGATGGAATTGCTGGTCGTGCCGACCTTTGTGCTCGACGTGCATGGCCAGGTGATGATCTGGAACCGCGCCTGCGAACAGCTGACGGGCGTGCCGGCCGCCGAAGTGCTGGGCACGCGCGAGGCGGGAAGCTGCTTTTACACGGATCAGCGCCCCACCCTGGCCGACCTGCTGCTGGCCGGGCGCGGCGGCGACTTGCACGCCGTGTATGCGCAGCAGCAATACCGCGGCAACACGGGCGACAATTTGTGCGCGGAAAACTGGTGCGACATGCCGCGCACGGGCCGGCGGCGCTACCTGGCCGTCGACGCCAGCCCCATCTACGGCAATCCCGGCGAACTGATCGCCGTCGTCGAAACCCTGCGCGACATGACCGATGAAAAACGCGCGCACGTGGAGCTGGAACGCCTGGCCACGCGCGACGGCTTGACGGGCCTGGCGAACCGGCGCTGCTTCGACGATACCCTGCATGCCGAATGGCAGCGCGCCCAGCGCCAGCAGCAGGCGCTGTCGCTGCTGATGGTCGATGTCGACAATTTCAAGCAATACAACGACAGCCACGGCCACCAGGGAGGCGACCTGTGCCTGCGCAAGGTGGCTGGCGCCGTCGCCAGCGAAATGCGCACGAACGACCTGGTGGCCCGCTATGGCGGCGAAGAGTTCGCCGTGATCCTGCCGAACCAGTCGCTGAAGGGCGCGGCCATCGTGGCCGAACGCATACGCCAGCGCGTCGAGCGTTTGCAACTGCCGCGCAGCAAGCAAGGCGGCGCCTGCGTCACCGTCAGCATCGGCGCCGCCACCGCCCTGCCCGGCGCCGGCACGGAACTGGGCCAGCTGATCCACACGGCCGATTGCGCCCTGTACCGCGCCAAGCACCTGGGCCGCAACCGCATCAGCTTGCCGGAAACGACGCTGACGTGAGTGTCCGCGCCAGCGGCATGCCTTGCCCGCTCGCGCCATTGCCCTGACAGGGGCGCCCCTGCATGCTGCATGCCAAAACGCCTTGCCCCCTATGCACGGCGGCATGAATATTCTATGCTGCGGCGTTGCACTTTCCACATTCCAAGAAAAGAAGGAGCCCTCGTGTCAAGAATCATGCCCGTTTTCATCCCCGCTTTCGCCCTGGCCCTGTCGGCCATGGCCTCGTCCAGCCTGGCCCAGCAAACGGCCGGCGCCGCGCCAGCCAAGCCCGTCATTGCCAAAAGCGCCGCCGCCGGCAAGGCCGACCTGCTGCCGTTCAAGGCCACGGAAAAGACCCTGGCCAACGGCTTGAAGATCATCATCGTGCCGACCGGCTTCCCGAATATCGTCTCGCTGCAGATTCCCGTGCAGACGGGGTCGCGCAATGAAGTCGAGCCGGGCAAGTCCGGTTTCGCGCATTTCTTCGAACACATGATGTTCCGCGGCACCAAGGCCTATCCGCCCGAAAAATACCAGGACATCATCACCAAGGCGGGCGCGCGCCAGAATGCCTACACCAGCGACGATCTGACCAATTACCACACGACGTTCGCCAAGGACGACCTGGAAACCGTGCTGAAGGTGGAAGCGGACCGCTTCCAGCACCTCGACTATGCGGAAGACGCGTTCAAGACGGAATCGCGGGCCGTGCTGGGCGAATACAACAAGAACAGTGCCAATCCCGTCTCGAAACTGTTCGAAGTGATGCGCGACAGCGCCTACACGACGCATACCTACAAGCACACGACGATGGGCTTCATCCAGGACATCGAGGACATGCCGAACCAGTATGCGTATTCGAAGATCTTCTTCGACCGCTGGTACCGCCCGGAACGCACCACCATCATCATCGCCGGCGACGTCGAGCCGCAGCACGCCATCGCGCTGGTGGAAAAATACTGGAGCGGCTGGCAGCGCGGCAAGCGGCAGGCGGCCGTGCCCGTCGAACCGGCACCGCATGGCCCCGTCTACAAGCACGTGGCCTGGCCTACGCCGACCCTGCCGTGGGTGGCCGTCGGCTTCCATGCGCCGGCGTTTTCCGTGAAGGACAAGGACCAGGCGGCGCTGGCGACCCTGCTGTCGCTGTCGTTCGGCCGCACCTCGCCACTGTATAAACGCCTGGTGCAGAACGAGCAGAAGGTCGACCAGCTGTTCGACATGACGCCGGACCGGGTCGACCCGACCCTGGCCGTGCTGGGCGCGCGCGTGAAAAACCTCGCCGACGCCGTCTACGTGCGCGACGCGATCCTCGCCACCGTGGCGCAGCTGCGCGAGACGCCCGTCAGCGAGAAAGACCTGGCGGACGCCAAGTCGGCGGAAAAATACGGCCTGATCCGCACCCTCGACAATACCGAGCAGATCGCCGGCACCCTGGCCTCGTTCGTGCATTTCGACCGTTCGTATGCCACCCTGAACCAGTACTACCGCCTGATCGACTCGCTCACCCCGGCCGACCTGCAGGCGGCCGCGCGCAAATACCTGAACGACGACGGCCTGGTGCTGACCACCCTGTCGCATGAAGCCATGCCGGCCGCCATCGCCAGCGTGCCGAAACTGGCCAGCCTGCTGCCAGCCGCCCCGAACGCCAAGTTCGACGTGCTGGTGCAAAAGTCCGCGCTGCCGCAAATCCGCTACAAGCTGCTGTTTACGGCCGGCTCTGCGCACGATCCGCAAGGCAAGGAAGGCCTGGCCGCGCTGACGGCCGCCATGGTGGCGTCGGGCGGCTCGTCCGAGCGCAAGATCGACGAAGTCAACCAGGCCCTGTTCCCGCTGGCCGGCAGCTTTACGCAACAGGCGGACAAGGAAATGACGACGTTTACCGGTTCCATCCACAAGGATAACTGGAACCAGTTCAGCGACATCGCCCTGCCGCTGCTGCTCTCGCCCGGTTTCCGCGAGGACGACTTCCGCCGCCTGAAAGATGCGCAGAAGAACGCGCTGCTGCTGGACCTGAAGGACAATAACGAGGAAGAGTTCGCCAAGGAGCGGCTGCAGACAAATGTCTACGCGGGCACGCCGTACGGCCACCCGGTGCTGGGTACCGTGGCCGGCATCGACGCCATCACGCTCGACGACGTGAAACAGTTCTGGAAGACGGCGTATGCGCAAGGCGCCGTGAAGGTGGGCATTTCCGGCGACGTCTCGGACGCCATGACGGCTTCGCTGATGCAGGCGCTGGCGAAGCTGCCGGCCGGTCCCGGCTTGCCGGCCACGGTGAAACCCGTGGGCCGCAAGGCGAACGGCCTGGAAGTGGAAATCATCGAGAAAAACACGCGCGCCACGGCCATTTCCTTCGGCTTGCCGCTCGAGGTGACGCGCACGCACGCGGACTTCCCCGCCCTGTGGCTGGTGAAGACCTGGCTGGGCGAACACCGCGCCTCGAATTCCTACCTGTACCAGCGCATCCGTGAAATCCGCGGCATGAACTATGGCGACTATGCCTACATCGAAGCCTTCCCGCGCGGCATGTACCAGTTCTTCCCGAACCCGAACCTGGGCCGCAAGGCGCAGCTGTTCGAAATCTGGATCCGCCCCGTGGCGCCAGAAAACGCCCACTTCGCCCTGCGCGTGGCGCTGACGGAATTGGGCAAGCTGGTCGACAACGGCTTGACGCAGGAACAGTTCGCCACCACGCGCGACTACCTGATGAAGAACGTGTTCGTCATGACCTCGACGCAGGACCAGCAGCTCGGTTACGCGCTCGACTCGCAATGGTATGGCACGCCCGAGTTCACCAGGCTGATGCGTGATGGCCTGTCGAAACTGACGGTGGCCGACGTCAACCGCGCCATCCAGCAGCACCTGTCGGCAAAGAACCTGTCCGTGGTGGTGATCGCCAAGGATGCGGCCGGCCTGAAGGATAAGCTCGTCAGCGACGCCTACTCGCCCATCAAGTACGATGGCAACAAGCCGCAAGCGCTGCTAGCCGAAGACAAGGTCATCGGTGCGATGAAACTCAACATCAAGCCGGAAGCGGTGACGGTGACGCCGGCGGCGCAGGCGTTCGCCAAATAAGACGGGAAGAAACGCGGTTCAAACCTGATCCGGCGCAGCATGGCCGATCAGGCTTGAACCGGTGTATGAAGCGGCGGTCAGCCGATGGCTGCCGCCCTGGCCCGCGCCGCGTGCAGTTTCTTGAAGCTGTCGATCAGGCGCTGGTGCCGGTCCAGCCCTTCCAGCTGCATGCTGGTGGGCGTCAGGCCGTAGAAACGCACGCTGCCGTCCACCGAACCGAGCACGGCGTCCATCCTTTCGTTGCCAAACATGCGGCGGAAATTGACCGCGTAATCGTCCAGCTCCAGCTCGTCGTCGAGCTCTACCTCCAGCACCACGTTCAAGGCCTGATAAAACAGCCGGCGCTCGACCGTGTTGTCGTTGTACTGCAAGAAGGTTTCCACCAGCTCCTTGGCTTCCTCGAATTGCTGCAAGGCCAGCTGGATCAGCAGTTTCAATTCCAGCGTCGTCAACTGTCCCCACACCGTATTTTCATCGAATTCGATGCCGATCAGGGTGGCGATGTCGCCGTACTCGTCCAGCTCGCTGTTCTCCAGGCGCTCGAGCAAGTCTTCCAGGCTGGCTTCGTCCAGGCGATGCAGGTTCAGGATGTCGGCGCGGAACAGCAAGGCCTTGTTGGTATTGTCCCAGATCAAATCCTCGACTGGATACACTTCCGAATAACCGGGCACGAGGATGCGGCAGGCGGTGGCGCCCAGCTGGTCATACACGGCCGTGTAGACTTCCTTGCCCATGTCGGCAAGGATGCCGAACAGGGTCGCCGCTTCCTCGGCATTCGAGTCGTCGCCGTGGCCGGAAAAGTCCCACTCGACAAAATCGTAATCGGCTTTCGCGCTGAAAAAGCGCCACGACACGATGCCGCTCGAGTCGATGAAATGTTCGACAAAGTTGTTCGGCTCGGTGACGGCTTCGCTGGCAAACGTGGGCTGCGGCAAATCGTTGAGGCCTTCAAAGCTGCGGCCCTGCAGCAATTCCGTCAGGCTGCGCTCGAGCGCCACTTCCAGGCTCGGGTGTGCGCCGAACGAGGCAAACACGCCGCCCGTGCGCGGATTCATCAAGGTCACGCACATGACGGGGTAGGTGCCGCCCAGCGACGCATCCTTCACCAGCACGGGAAAGCCCTGCTCTTCCAGGCCCTGAATGCCGGCCAGGATGCCCGGATATTTCGCCAGCACTTCCTGCGGCACGTCGGGCAAGGCGATCTCGCCTTCAAGGATTTCGCGCTTGACGGCCCGTTCGAAAATTTCCGACAAACATTGCACCTGCGCTTCGACGAGGGTATTGCCGGCGCTCATGCCATTGCTGACATACAGGTTTTCGATCAGGTTCGACGGGAAGTACACGACTTCGCCATCCGACTGGCGCACATACGGCAGCGAACAGATGCCGCGCTCGGCATTGCCGGAGTTGGTGTCGACCAGGTGCGAGGCGCGCAGCTCGCCATCGGGATTGTAGATGTCCAGGCTGTATGCATCGAGAATACCGTCCGGTAAGGCATCCTTGCGGCCAGGCTTGAACCAGCGCTCGTTCGGATAGTGCACGAACGGCGCGTTGGCGATGTCTATGCCCCAGAATGAACCAGCATAGAAATGGTTGTTGCTGATGCGCTCGATATACTCGCCCAGGGCCGAGGCCAGCGCGCTTTCCTTGGTCGCGCCCTTGCCGTTGGTAAAGCACATGGGCGAATGGGCATCGCGGATATGCAGCGACCACACATTGGGAATGATGTTGCGCCACGACGCGATTTCAATCTTGATGCCCAGGCCCGCCAGCAGGCCCGACATATTGGCGATGGTTTGTTCCAGCGGCAAATCCTTGCCGGTAATATAGGTGCTCGCGCCCGGCGCCGCATTCAAGGTCAGCAGGGCCTGGGCATCGGCGTCGAGGTTCTCGACTTCTTCAATCACGAACTCGGGGCCCGTCTGCACCACTTTTTTCACCGTGCAGCGGTCGATCGAACGCAGGATGCCCTGGCGATCCTTGGCGGAGATATCGGCCGGCAATTCGACCTGGATCTTGAAGATCTGCTGGTAACGGTTTTCCGGGTCGACGATATTATTTTGCGACAGGCGGATATGTTCGGTGGAAATATTGCGTGTATCGCAATACAACTTCACGAAATACGCGGCGCACAGGGCCGACGAGGCCAAAAAATAATCGAACGGGCCCGGCGCCGAGCCATCGCCCTTGTAACGGATGGGCTGGTCGGCAATGACCGTAAAATCATCGAACTTGGCTTCGAGACGCAGCTTGTCGAGAAAGTTGACTTTAATTTCCATGGGGGATAACAAACCTGTGCATTAATGAATTAGCCGCTATTATCCGCCCTTTCCCGCCCACGGCATAGGCTGTTCACTGCTCCCGCACCACCCGGGCGCCGCAGGAGCAGGCCCGCCTCACTCGAAGGGATTGGCCACCGACGTCACTTCGGGCGGCGGCAGCTGGTCCGGCAAGTCCTGCTTTTCCAGTTGCGCCACGACGTCGGCCAGCAGCTTTTGCAGCTGTTTTGCCAGGGCCAGGCCCGGCTTGTCCAGGGTCAGGTCGATGTCGCCGCTGATGCTAATGCGGTCGATGCGGTTCTCGACCGTCAGGCTGCCAATTTCCAGCACATCGCTTTCATTGGCGTAGGGAACGAATTTCTTTGCGCACATGGCATTTCCTCTCAATCAGATTATTTCCTGGACTTGCTATTGACCTTCGGCAAACTCAGCATGCGCAACTTCTGCTGCCGCGTCAGCGACGGTAACAGATCGATGCCTATCCTGTCTTCCAGTTGCGCAATGCTCAGCACTTCATAGCTCTTGGTATCCACGTTTTCAATGAAGTAGGCGGCGCCGGCGCGCTGGCGCGGGCTGTACACGGCCTTGTACAGGTGGCTGGGCACGATCACCCTGCCCACCTTGCGCAAATTGCCGCCGATAAAGGCCGGTCCCGTGATCACGTACAGGTCGCCCTCCTTCTTCGCCATCTTGCGCACGGCGCCTTCGATGCCGGCCCAGACATAGCGGTTGTTGCGCGAGTCTTGCGGCACCATATTGGCCAGAGTAAAGCTGTCGCGCTGGCTCTGGCGGTCCGGCATGTCGCCATTCGGCGCCATGTGGCCACGGTCGAAGCCGCTGCGCGCATAATCGGCCAGCTCGGCGCGCTGGGCCGCCGGCAGCTTGCGCTCGGCATGGAAGGAGTTTTCACGCGACAAGTCCTGCGCCGCTTCCAGGTTGTTCGCCGTCAAATGTTCGGCCGACCACAGCGGCGTGCGGGTAATCCCCGAGTGCATCACGCCAAACACGTTGTAGCACAGTTCCTTGGTGGCCACTTCCAGCTTGGGGTTGGTGATTTCCGGCCTGCGGCCATCGACGTAATGCGCGGGGCAAGCGGCGGCGTAAGCGAGGTTCGCGGCAAAGGCCGTAGCCAGCACGCCGCACGCCAGGGTCAGCCTGGCGATCGTTCCTTGAATCATATTTCCCTAGTTGAAATCTTTGCAGGCCAGCATTCTAGCGGAGGATAGGCCCGCACCACAAACCTGCCGTGCGCCCGTCCGCGAGGCGGCAAGCGGCCTTGCGGCGAGCTAGCGCAAATAAAGGCCAACATGCAGCGCACAGCCATTCATATCTGCTAAGATTGCCTTGATTCGTTCGCATCGACCATTCAAGATTTGGAGAGCATATGATCAAAAAAACCCTGTTGCTGATCGTCGTCGTCGTCGCCGCCATCCTCGGCTATGCCACCACCAAGCCCGACACATTCAGTGTCCAGCGCGAAATCACCATCAAGGCCCCGCCGGACAAGATCGCCGCCCTGATCACGGACTTCCACTACTGGGCCGCCTGGTCGCCGTGGGAAAAGCTCGATCCGGCCATGCGCCGCACGTTTACGGGCCCGGCCAGCGGCCTGGGCGCGCAATATGCATGGCAAGGCAATGACAAGGTGGGCGCCGGCAGCATGGAAATCACGGAAGCGGCCCAACCGGAGCGCACCGTCATCAAGCTGGACTTCCTGAAACCGTTCGAAAGCCATAACACCACCACGTTCACCATGACGCCCGAGGGCGACAGCACGAAGGTGAACTGGACCATGACGGGCCCCAGCCCTTACGTCAGCAAGGTCATGACCGTATTCGTCAGCATGGATACCATGATCGGCAAGGATTTCGAAAAGGGCTTGAACAACCTGAAGGCGGCGGCGGAACGGTAAATCGTCTCCGCCCCATGACGGACAGGGCCTGCGCGGCCCTGTTCTTTTGGGATGACCGTTGGAGGCGCGGCCCTTGCATATCCATGCAGGCAGGTGCATTGCACCGCCTGCCGGCGGGCCCAGCAAGCATCCAAGCTGACAGGCATTCACATGGGAATGCCCTTGCGCTTATTATTTCAGGAAAAGAATACTGGCGCCCTCGACGACACCGTAAATCACGCAAGTGCCCTTGCCCTGGCCATAAACCGTGGCGCCGCCGGATTTGGCCAGCAAGGCCAGCGCGTACATAGCCTTGCCGCCGGCTGTCGCCGCATCAAATGACATGGAATGGTTATAACCGGCAATGGCGCACGCCGGCGGCGTGCCGACGACGACATCGACAAATGTCACCAGGCCCTTGCCATCGGAATCGATGCGCACTTCCGCGACCTTGCCAATAATGGCGCCCTCCGCATGGGCTTGCGACGAGATAAAAGACAGGGCAACAGCCAGGCTCAATAAAACAGGTTTCATTTGAATATCAATAGAATAAAACCTTATTTTATATTGGCAAATGCAATAAACAAAGTTATTCAAAGATTAAATATGCCATCCACCGCATGAAAACGGCCCGCCGGCCGTCAGGAGCGCCGACAGCGGCACTGCCACGGGCGGCTGCTGTGACGCAGCGGCCAGGATGTTTTATCCAGAAAACCCGATACTCGTCATTTCAAGAAAAGAATATTGGCATCCTCGACGACACCGTAAGTCACGCATATTCCTTTTCCCAGGCCAAAAATAACACCGTCACTGGATTTGGCCAGCAAGGCCATGGCGTAGAAGGCCTTGCCGCCGGCCGTCGCGGCATCAAATGCCAGGGAATGGTTATAACCGGCAATGGCGCACGCCGGCGGCGTACCCGTGATAACGTCGACAAATGTCACCAGGCCCTTGCCGTCGGAATCAATGCGCACTTCCGAGACCTTGCCAATAATGGAACCCTCGGCATGGGCTTGCGATGAAATAAAAGACAGGGCAAAAACCAGGCTCAGTAAAATAGGTTTCATTTGAATCCGAATACAATAAAACCCTATTTTATATTGGGGGATGCAATAAACAAAGTTATTCGAAGATTAAATATGCCATCCACCGCATGAAAACGGTCCGCCTGCACGCCGTCGGCGCCGCGCTGGCGCGTGAAAGCGGACCGCATGCTTAAAACTGCTCGATCCACGCCGCCAGGTGATCGGGCGTGAGGGCCGGTTCGGCTTGCACCACCTTGCCCAGCAAACCCTGTTCGCCCTTGCTGAGCTGCAAGGACCAGCCGCGCCGCGCCAGCCACAGCAGGTTGGCCAGCCAGAACGCATGGGTGGCCGAGACGGGCGTGGTGGTGGGCGTTTCAAGGAATTCCGTCAACAGGCGGCCATCGAGGAACAGCGCCGTGCCGGCCTGGTTTTGCAGCGCCGCGCCAAACGCAGGCTGCAGCATGTCGATGGCCTGCTCGACGCCGCGCCCCGGATGCTCGCGCTCGAGCGTTTCCAGCTGCTGGCGCACGGCGGCGGCAAAAGCCGTGCCGCGGAACGCTTCCGAACTGACCAGGTCGGCATAATCCATCAACAGCCAGTCCGGCTCGGGCGGCGTGACGCCGGCCGTCAGGGCCGCCGACAGGTAGGCTTCCACGGGCAGCTGCTGTTCCGGACCGGCCAGGCTGGCGCACAGCGTGTACAGGGTGCCGATGCGGTTGGCGATCGCTTGGCGCTGGCGCACCATCAGCTTTTCGCGCAGCAATTGCGCATGCTCGTTGCGCAGCCGCGCCAGCTCCAGCGCCTGTTTCAACTCCATGCGCAGCGCCGCGATATCCCACGGCTTCTGGATGTAGCGGTGGATCTGCCCCTGGTTGACGGCTTCCACCGTGTGCTCGAGCTCGGAATACGCGGTCGTCAGGATGCGCACGATATGCGGATGGCGGTCCCACGCGTACGACAGCAGCTCGTTGCCGTAGGCACCGGGCATGCGCTGGTCCGATACGAGCACGGCGATGCGGTCAGCCTGTTCGTCGAGAATGCGCTTGCCCTCCTCGACCGAAGTGGCCGTCAGCACGTCGGCCAGCGGCGCGATGGCGCGCTGGAAATATTTGAGGGCGTTGGCCTCGTCATCGACATAGAGTATCGTCGGCAAGCCTTGCGCCGGCTCTCGTTGAGCCGGTAAACGCAGATTGGCGTCAATCATGCTCGTTCCTTATATGTACTGGAAAATTCAGGGTCACCGTGGTGGAACTGCCAAACTCGGTGGCAATGTCGAGATTGCCGCCGAACGATTGCATCATGCGGTGGCAAAATACCATGCCCCAGCCCTTGCCCGCATCGCTGCTGGCACTGACGGGGTCGATCAACAGCTGCTCGACAATCTCGGGGGCGATGCCGGCGCCATTGTCGCGCACCTTGATGTGGCCGGCACCGATGCGGATGCTGATCGCCGGATGGGCTTGCTCGCCGGCCGAGCGCAAGGCATTGCCCAGCACGGACGACAGGATCAGCGCCACGCAATTGGGCGACTCGGCGATGGCAAAGTCTTCGCCGGCCTCGACCGTGATGGCAGCGCGCTGCTGCGTGCTCAGCGGGTAGCTGTCGAGCAGTGCCGCCAGCAGCTGGCGCGCGCTGCCGGCGCCGCGTCCATCCTGCATGCCGGGCCCGGCACTGGCCAGGCGCACCGTGTCGATGAAGCTGGCCAGGACGGACAGGCAATAACGGGCATTGCCATGCATCAGGGCGGCGGCCTCGCCGATCTCGGCCTGTTGCGCGCCAGCCGACTGCGTGCGCCGCTCGATGCCGCGCGCAAAATTGGCGATGGCCGCCAGCGGCGTATTCAATTCATGGGCCAGGAAAGCGAGCGACTCCTGCATCGCCACCAGGCCCTGGCGCCGCGCGGTGCGCTCGCGTCCCGTCTGCACGGCCAGCTGCAGCGCGCTGTGCATGGCGTTCAGGTCGAGCGGCTTTTCCAGCAGGCGGAACACCGTGCCGCCATTGATCAGCTCAAGCAGCACGTCCTTGTCCGCATACGCCGTCACCAGCATGCAGACGATGTGCGGGTAGCGCTGCGCCACTTCCTGCAGCAATTCGCTGCCCAGGCGGTCCGGCATGCGGTAATCGGTCACGAGCACGTCGACGTGTCCGCCATGCTGTTCCAGCAAGGCCAGCGCCGCATCGACGCCGGGCGCCGTCAGCACGCGGTAGCGCGTGGCGACGGCGCGCTCGAAATACTTGCAGGCGAGCGCTTCGTCGTCCACATACAGCACGCAGGCGCGGCTATCGTTATCCATGCTAGCGGCCCTCCCAATCCGAGCGCTGCAGGTCGAAGTTCATGCTGGCCCATACGCCCAGCTCGCTCTCGGCGCTGAGCGTGCCGCCATGGCGCTCGATCACGCCATAGCTGATGCTCAGCCCCAGGCCCAGTCCCTGCCCCACTTCGCGCGTGGTGAAGAACGGTTCGAAGACGCGCGCCAGGTTTTCCGGCGCGATGCCGGGGCCATTGTCGCGCACGCTGATGCGCAGGCGGTCGTCGTCCCAGCGGGCCGTGATGCGGATCTCGAACGGCGGCGCATTTCCCTTGCGCATGGACAGCACGGCATTGCCCAGCAGGTTGATCAGGACGCCCACGATGGCCGCCTCGTCGCCGCGCACCAGGGTATCGACCGGCAAGTCATGGCTGATGCTGACATTCTTCGTTTCGTGGCCCACGAGGCGGATCGCCGCGTCGAGCGCGCTGCGGAACTGGAAGTGCCCCGTTTCCAGCTGATTGCCGCTCTTGCGGTAGGCAAAGGTCTTCAAGTCGGAAACGATGTGCTGCACGCGCAGCATGCCCTGCTTGGCGTCGGCCAGGCATTCGCTCACCAGCGCGCTTTGCTTGGCGGCCGGATCTTCGATGGCCACCTCGATGGCCATCATGCAGAAATTGACGGGGTTGTTGACCTCGTGCAGCATGCCGGCGGCCAGCGTGCCGATGGCCGCCATTTTCTCCTGTTGCAGCATCTGCCCCTTGATATCGGCCAAACTTTTGTTGGTTTCTTCCAGTTGCGTGTTCTTTTGCGCCACTTCCGCCTTCAGCTGGAACAGCATGAAACGGGCGCGCTCGTTAAAGTAGGTAAACACGGCGCTGATGCTGGCCGACATGATGAGGAACAGGCAATTGACGATAAACGTGCTCTGCAAGTCGAAGCCGTGCGCATGCCAGGCGCAGGCGGCCACGTACAGCAGGCAGGAGACGGCGCCGAAGACCATGTTTTGCCACAGGCCGAACGCCAGCACGATGCCCGACGAATAGATGGCCAGGGTCATGCCCACGTAATAGATGGAGGCGGCCCCTTCGGTGACGGCGATCATCCAGGCGATCATCAGCTGCGGCAGCAGCAGCCAGACGAAGGTCAGGCCCTGGATGCGGTCCTGCGCCCAGCGCGTGCGCATGGCCAGCACGACAATAAAGATCAGCACCGACACCAGCAGGCGGGCGCTGGTGAAGGCCGACTGCATGTCCGGATACAGGGCCGAATCGAGGCCCATGCCCAGCAGGATCAGGACGATGCCCGTGTAGGCACCGCCGCGGCTGAATTCCAGGCGGAAGTCGCGCAAAACGGCCGTGTAGCCGGCGTGCAGGCCTGGAGTATCCATCAGGGAATGCTCACTTCCGCGAACACATTCACGCCCGTGGCATCGACATAGATATGCGGGTCCGTCGCATACTCGGGCAGCAGGGCCGACAGACTCTCTTCATTGCGATAGATCAAATGCCATTCCAGCAAATGCTCCATGCCGAACTTGCCGGGATTGTTGGCGTGCACATTCGTCACCAGCAGGCGCCCGCCCGGCCCCACGCGCGAAGCGAAGTGCAGCAGCAGGCGCGCGCAGACCTTGTCGGACAGGTAGTCGAACAGGCCGGCGCAATACACGGCATCGAAACTGCCGGGCAAGCCGGTGACGCCGGCGCCATGCCGGCGCTTGAGCAGGTTGTGCACGGAATCGTGCACATAGTCGATCTCGACCACGCGGCCCGTGCGCTGCATGATGGTGGTCAGGCGCGCACGCGTCCAGTCCAGCGTCTCGCTGCTGAAGTCGACGAGTTCAAAGGCCAGCCACTGCGCATCGGCACAGGTGTCGAGGAAGCGCTGCACTTCGATGGCCGGGCCGCAGCCCACGTTGAGCACCTTGAAGACGCGCCCGGCGGCGCGCGCGGCGGCCGCCTTCTGCGTCAGGAATTCCGTCAGGATATCGATGCGGTTGCGGTGCGCGGTGGCCACGGCCGCCTGCAGGAAGGCCGCATTGACGATCTGAAAATACGTGCTCGGTCCCTGACGCGGGTCGTCCAGCAACTGGTTGACCATCTGGTAGTCGCCCGCATAGCCGAGCGGCTTGGTGAACGTGCGAAAGACGAATGGCGCGCGCAGGATCAGCGGGTGCAGCGCCGCCTGGGCAAACGCGCGGTGGGCCGGCGCCCGCTCTTCCTCGACCAGCGACGCCTCGGTCTCGAGCTGGCGCAAGTACAGCTGGGTTTGCTCCATCAGCGGCAGCGCGAGCTCGTCGAAGATATCGGCGCGCAAACGGCCATTTTCCTTGGGCAGCGAGTCGGACAAGTCGACCTGCTCGACCCAGCGCGCCACTTCCGACAAAAAGGCGCGCATTTCATTGACGACGATCTGGTAGTCGCGGCGGATGCGGAAGCGCTCGCCCCAGCCGGCGACAAAGGCGCTGGACTCCTTCGCCACCGCGCCCTTGACCACCACCACATCGCTCAGTTCGCGCCATTCGTCGATCAGGGTCACCGAGACGATCGCCGTCAGGCCCGTGTTGACGCTGCTGATGACGACCGCCTTGCCGACGTAGGCGTTTTTCGCCCCCATGCGCACCGTCAGCTCGTTGAGTACCTCGCTGACCTGCACAATCGAGTATGGATTGTAGATTTCCATCACCAGCGAGTTGCGCTGCAGGTTGAAAATCGTGCCGCGCACCGCCTCACCCTGGGTGTTGCGGAAACTGACGACTGGATCGATTTGCGATTGTGAATACACGATTGAACATTATCAAGTGGCCCGGTTTTCCGGCGCGCCAGCCATCGGGGCGCCAGTTGCCAGACTGGGTTAAGGCAAGGCAAGCCGGTCGGCTGCCACCGGCGCACCATCGATATGGCGGCGCTGCGGCGTCGTGTGACGCCACGCCAGCCGGACCGCCTCAAAGCGCGTCTGCTCGCTCTCTTGCCGAGTGTACTATGGATGTAGCAGAACGGGCAATTGTTCCCTCTGGAACGACTCACACTGGCGCTATCGCGCAACGCTGCCGCAATTCGCGCCGGCCAGGAACGGGCAACGCCCATCCAAACCGTGGCGGGCGGAAGCGGGATACGGCCGCGAAGCGCCGCTGTCCGTGCACGGGGCCGCGCAGGCAGCGGGCAGCGCAGGCCGTCATCGCGACGTGCAGCAGGTGTTGATCCGCGTTCTCAGCCAGCGACGAACAGGGCCAGCGCGTGGCGCAGCAATTGCGGCGTTTGCCCCGTCCAGCGCTTGAACGAACGGCGAAAGTTGGTGGCATCATGAAAGCCGAGATAGGCGGCCACGGCGTCGTTGTCGTAACCGTGGGCCTGGAACAGGTAGATCGCCTTGTGCGCGCGCACCTGGTCGAGCTCGGCCTGGAAATGCGTGCCATGGCGCGCCAGGTGGCGCTTGAAGGTGGCGGGACTGACGCCGAAGTCCTGCGCCGTGCGCTCCAGCGTGGGCGCGCAGCGGATATGCTCCAGCAGGTAGTCGTACAGCGCGCCGAGCAGGCTGGCGGCCGGCGCCGGCGCCAATGCCGCCGCGCGCATGGCCAGCGCCGCCGCCGTGGCATTGCCGCGCGGCCAGGGACGGTCGAGCCAGCCCGATTCGATCAGCATGGCGTCGACCTGGCAATCGAAACGCAGCGCCTGGCCCAGGTGCACCTCGTGCTGCTCCACATGCCGCGGCTGCGCCCGGTTGAAGCAGAAACGCCACGGCAGCGTCTCGCCGGCCAGCCAGCGGCACATGGCGGCCAGCGCCGTCATGTGCATCTCGACGAGGAAAGGCAGCTGGCTCGGGGCGCCGAACGCATCGGTCCAGTACAGCACGTGCAGCTCGCCCGCCTCGCGCAGGCGCGGCTGCAACAGCGGGCACAGCAGCGTGTGGAAGTCGCACAGGATGCTCAAGGCCTGGCGCAGGTTCTGCGCCTGCAGCAAGGCGTGGCTGACGGCGCCGTAATGGCCGGGCAGCATTTGCTGGCCCAGCATGAAGCTCGTGTCGGCACTGTCGAGGCCGCGCGCCACGTTGGCCAGCAATTGCAGGTATTGCGCGGCGCTGACCTGGCTTTCCTCCGATGGCAGCGGACCGTCATCGAGGCCCGTGCCCTTGAGCAGCGGCGCCGTGGCCAGGTCGCGGCTGCGCGCATAGTCGAGCACCAGCGCCGGCTGGTGGCGCGCCGCGATGCTGGGGTCGCCCGCCTGGTTCAGCGACATCAGGCGGGCGCGGCGGCATGCGCGCGCGGCGTCTCCACCGCGCGGCTCAGTTCGGCCAGGACCACTTCCGGCACGCCATCGGCCAGCGAACAGGCGTGGCGCAGGCTCAGGCGGATTTCGCGGTTGTCGTTGGCGTGGTGGCGCATCTGCCCCACCATCGCGCACAGGTGGCGCGCGCACACGGCCGCCGCCTCGCGCGACACGCCCGGCATCAGCACGGCGAAGCGGTCGCCCGCATAGCGGCACAGCAAGTCGTCATTGCGCAGATTGAGCAGCAGCATGTGCCCCACGGCCTGCAGCACGCGGTCGCCTTCGCGGTGGCCGTATTCGCGGTTAATCAGGTGAAAGCTGTCGATGTCGAGCAAGACCAGCGCGCAATCGAGGCCCGGCCGGCGCTCCTGCTCCAGGCGGATCTGCGTGCGCAGGTAGCTGGCGTCGGCCAGCTGCGTGATGCGGTCGAAGGCGCGGTGGTCGCGGAACAGGCGCTCGCGCTTTTGCAGGTGCTCGTTCAGGCGAAACTGCTCGTGGCGCCAGTAATACATGCCGATGGTCAGCAGCAGCATGCCGAACGGAATCAAGCCTTCGAGCCAGTTATCCCATACGGCGCGCTTGTCGACGGCGAAGAATTCGTCGAGGCAATCGGCCCAGGAACCGAGCATGATGGCGCACAGGCCGCCGGCGATCAGGCGCGTCACGAGGCCGCGCGGCCGGCTGCTCAGGGTAAACAGGAACCACACGCCGGCCATGATGGCCGTGCCGCCTTCGCACACGATGTCCATCCACTTCCAGAGGGCGATCGGCTTCGGCTGCCCCAAGGTGGCGTAGAGGAAAAAGAACAGGGGCAGCGCCAGCGCGGCGGCAATCAGGCTGTTGCGGTGGAGTGGCAGCATGTGGGGAAACCTTTAAAAGTGGTGCTGCCGCCACGATAGCGTCCGCCCATGACGGCACGATGACATGGCCGGCTGCCGTGCGACAGGTGCAAACGGCTCATGATTGCGAAGCAACATGATGCAAATGCGGCAAGCGGCAGCCCATGCGCCCGGCGCGCGCAGGTCATTTCAGCTCACCACGGTTCATTTCCGGCCGGAAAGCGCTTGCCTGCCGTTGTTTTCAGGGTGGCAAGCCCTTGCCTGTCACGCAATGGTCATATTTGCTGCCTAGAATCCGCCCGGTTCCCTCCCCTAACCGAGCTCTTCATGAAAACCATGCACACTTCGACTCCCTCCCCGCTGCGCCTGACGGCCCTGGCCCTCGGCATCATGGCCGTCTTTGGCGGCACCAGCCAGGCCCAGGCACAGGAAGACGGCCAGGCGGCCGCCACCGTGGTCGTCAGCGGCCAGCGCGCCAGCCTGCGCAACGCCATCGCGGCGCAGGAAAAAGCCGACAACATCATCAGCGTCATCAGCAGCGACGATATCGGCGGCCTGCCCGACAAGAACGCGGCCGAGGCGCTGGCCCGCTTGCCGGGCGTGTCCGTGCAGCGCGACCAGGGCGAAGGCCGCTACATCACCGTGCGCGGCCTGGGTCCGGACCTGAACGCCGTCACCATCAATGGCGCGCTGGTGCCGTCGCCGGAAGCGGGCCGCCGCGCCGTGGCGCTGGACATCCTGCCTGCCGGCCTGATCCGCACGCTGGAAGTGTCGAAGACCTTGCTGCCGGAAATGGACGCCAACTCGCTGGGCGCCACGGTCGAGGTGAAATCGCTGTCCGCCTTCGACTTGCCGGGCAAGCTGCTGTCAGCCAACGTAGGCGCCAGCCACGATGAAAAGACGGGCAAGACCAGCCCCAGCGGCGGCGCCCTGTGGGCCCAGCGCTTCCTCGACGGCAAGCTGGGCGTGGCAGCCGGCCTGAGCGCGGAAAAGCGCTCGTTCGGTTCCGACGACGTGGAAACGGGCGGCGCCTGGAGCAAGGGCCGCGTATCCGGCCTGGAATTGCGCGACTACCTGCCCGTGCGCAAGCGCGGCGCGCTGGCCGTCAACCTCGATTACCGTCCCGAAGCGGGCAACAGCTGGTTCCTGCGCTCGTTCGTCAGCGCGTTTTCCGACAATGAAGTGCGCGACCGCTTGACCATCAGCAATATCGCCGGCGGCAGCCTGGCCGAAGGGGAAACGGCCGGCGCGCGCGCCGAGCGCCGCATCCGCCAGCGCAAGTACACGCAGCAGGTGCGCTCGCTGGTGCTGGGCACGCAGCAAAAATCGGGCGACTGGACGCTGGACGTGAAAGGCGGCATGAGCCGCGCCACGGAAGACACGCCGGAATCGCTGAACGACGGCCGTTTCCGCGGTCTCAGCAACTTCCCCGGCATCAGCTTCACCGATACGCAGCAACCCAGGCTGAGCGGCCCCGCCTCGCTGTACGACCCGGCCAGCTACGCGCTCAACGCCATCACGCTGCAAAAACGCTACTCGAAGGACAATGAACACCACGCGCGCATCGACCTGGCGCGCAAGTTCGACATCGCCACCCTGAAATTCGGCGCCAAGGTCAGCCGCCGCGAGAAAAGCAATGACACGGATCAATGGGCGTACAACAGCAGCAAGGCCACCAGCGGCAACTACTGGGGCGCCGGGTCCACGTCGATGAGCAGCTTCGTGCAAGGCCACAGCCTCGATTACGACCTGGGCAACATCGGCGTGGCCCTGGATCCGGCCCTGATCCGCGCCCGCGTGGCCGGGCTGGACCGCGCCAAGGCACGCCTGGCAACCGAGTCCATCATCAACGACTACCGCATGCATGAAGACATCAACGCCATGTATGTGCAAAACAGCTACGACTTCGATGCCTGGCACATCCTCGGTGGCGTGCGCGCCGAGCGCACCAGCTTTGAAGCGGCCGGCTCGCAAGTGGACAGCGCCGGCGTCGCCACGCCCTTGACGCGCGCACGCTCGTACACCAACTGGCTGCCGAACCTGCAGACGCGTTATGACCTGGATCAAAAGACCAGCGTGCGGGCCGCCTGGACGCAAGCCGTGGTGCGCGCCAATTTCAGCCAGCTGGCGCCCGGCGTCAGCCTGGCCAGCAACACGGAAGCCGTGATCGGCAACCCGGACCTGAAGCCGCTGAAGGCGAACAACCTGGATCTGGGCATCGAGCGCGTGCTGGGCAATGACGGCGTGATGTCGGCCTACGGTTTCTACAAGGACATCAACAATTTTACGTACACGACGAACCTGGCCGGCACGGGCCAGTGGGCCGGCTACACGACGGCCACCTCGTATGCGAATGGCGATGCGGCCAAGGTGAAAGGCATCGAACTGGCCTATATGCAGCCGCTGCGCATGCTGCCGGCGCCGTGGAACAAATTCCTCGTGGGCGTGAATGGCACGCTGAGCACGTCGAGCGCGCAGATCGGCCGTTTCGACAAGGCGGCAGGCAAGCAGGTCAACCGCGACATCCGCCTGCCGGGCCAGTCGAACCAGGTGATGAACCTGATGCTGGGCTATGAAACGGGTCCCGTCAGCGCCCGCCTGGCCCTCAACTACAAGTCGCCGTATCTGCTGGAAATGGGCGGCGATATCCTCGATTCAAGCCAGGACCACATCGTCGACAGCCAGAAGCAGCTCGATTTCTCGCTGTCATACCAGATCAACAAGCAATTCCAGGTGATTTTCGAAGCGGCCAACCTGAACAATGAGAAATACTATGTCTACCAGGGCACGAAGCAATACAACGTGCAGAACGAACAATATGGCCGCACCTTCAAGGTGAGCCTGAAAGCCAGCGCCTTCTGATGATGAATTTGAACAAGATGAAAAAGACCGTACTCTGCAGTGCTTTGCTGGCCGCCTTTTCTTTCAGCGGCGTGACGCAGGCCGCGCCTGCCGCCATGGTTCCTCCCGCCTTCACGCAGGAAGCGGAAGAGCTGGCGCGCCTGCCCGGCGGCGGCTGGCTGCTTCTCGACAAGCACGGCTTGCGCCTGTTCGACCCTGCCGGCCAGGAACAGGACCGCATCGCCGTGCGCGCCAAACAGCTCGACACGCGCATCGATGGCGGCAAGGTTCTGGCCGTCTTCCTGGAAGCGGACACGCAGCGCCCGCTGCCCGTCACCGTCGATGTACAGGCCGGCAAGCTGGTGAAACTGGCGCCGTTTCCCGTGCCGACGTTTTCCGTGGAAGCGTCGTGCCTGTACCGCGATGCCCAGCAGCTCGAACATCTGTTCTTGATCGGCAAGGATGGGCAAGCGGAACAGTGGGTAATGCGGGGCGAGCAGCGCCAGCTGGTACGCAAGCTGGCCTTGCCGCCGCATACGAAGCATTGCCGGGTCGACGATGGCGCGCAGCGCCTGCTGGTGAGCGAAGCGAACATGGGCGTGTGGGCGTATGACGCCGATGCCGAAGGCATGGGCAAGCGCGAAGTCGTGGCCTTGCGCAAGCCGTATGGCCAGCTCGATGGCGGTGCCGGCGCACTGGCCGTGCTGCCCGGCGGCGTGGCCGTGCTCGACGGCAAGGCAGAAAAACTGCATCTGCTGGCACACCAGGGCGGCAAGTGGACGGCCCTGCCGCCGCAAGCCGTCGCCCTGAACGTGCGCAAGGGCGACAGCCAGCTGGCGCTCGATGCCAGCTCGTTATTGCTGCGCGGCAAAAATAGCTGGCAAGCGCGGCCATTGAAGTGGACGGGCCAGGCGGAAATCCAGCCAGCGGTCGCCATCGTCGCCCCGCAAGCGCAGACGGAACCGATGGCGCGCCAGGGCGACGCGGCCGACGACCCGGCCATCTGGCTGTCCAGCAAGCCGGGCGACGCACGCATCCTCGGCACGAACAAGAAGCAAGGCTTGCTCGTCTACGACCTGCAAGGCAAGCAAACCCAGCTGCTGGAAGTGGGCCGCCTGAACAACGTCGACGTGCGGCAGAACACCAGCCTTGGCGGCGGCAAGGTCGACCTGGCCGTCGCCACCCAGCGCGACGACAACAGCATGATGCTGTTCACGATCAATGCCAGCGGCGAAGTGACGGAGGCGGGCCGTTTCCCTACCGGGCTGAAAAGCATCTACGGCATGTGTCTGTACCAGCCGGCTGGCGGCGGCGTGGAAGCGTTCATCAACGACAAGGACGGCACTTTCCAGCAGTACCGGATCGGCATGAGCGAGAACAAGTTTACCGCCACCCTCTTGCGCAGCATCAAGGTCGCCACGCAACCGGAAGGCTGCGTGGCCGACGACGCCAATGGCCGCCTCTTCCTCGGCGAAGAAACGCGCGGCGTGTGGACCACCTCGGCCGACGCCGCCAAGCCGGACGCGCTGACCATGGTCTTGCCGGTCGGCCCGCAGTTGACGGCCGACGTGGAAGGCATGGCCATCTACCGCCAGCCGGGTAGCGCGCCTGACACCGGCTACCTGGTCGTCTCCAGCCAGGGCGACAGCAGCTATGTCGTGCTCGATGCGCAAGCCCCGTACAAGGTGCGCGGCCGCTTCAAGGTCGGCTTTAACTTGCCGGCCGGCATAGACGGCACGTCGGAGACGGACGGTCTCGACGTCACCTCCGCCAACCTGGGCGGCGCCTACGCGCAAGGCATGCTGGTGATACAGGACGGCTACAAGCGCCTGCCCGACGGCCCGCAGAACTTCAAGTATGTGGCGTGGGCGGATGTGGCGAAGGCGTTGAAGCTGGAGTAATGACGCAGGAAGGGGGCAGATCCGCCGGGGAATACGCGCCAATGGCGCGCATTCCGCCCCCGGGGGAACCGCCCCCCGGTACCCGGCACTATGCGCGCGGCATGTCGATATGAAATGGCAGCCGCTGGCCGCACAAGTCCACCATGCCCGACATGGCCAGGCGCCGCGCCGACAATTCGACGACATGGACGGCCGATACGTCGCCGTACTCCATCATATAGATACCCGACTCCTCGGCATCGGACTCCGTATCAAGCGGACCGGCAGTGAATTCCCCCTGCGGCCCTGCCTGCACGCGCAAGCCGTGCAGGAAAAAGGCCGGCGGATACAGGGCCCACGCCCATTCCGCATCGTCGTCCTCGGTCAAGCGCATGAACACATCGTCGTCGCCATGGATATCGATATTGAGCTCCAGCAAGCCACTGCCATCGCCTTCCAGGCGAATGCCTGATTTCGCCACGTCCACTTCAAAATTGGTGCCACCGATACTGAAAACAGTCATGCAATACGACTCCTGGGTTATATGTGAATATGCGGGGCGACAGGCAGGCATGCATGCAGAACGGTCGCGTCGATCAAGCAGGCGGCAAGTATAAGCCAGGCAATCACGGCCAGCATGCAGATGGCCTATTTTCATCCTGAAGCCCATGTACGTGCCGTCATTGTCAACGCGCACAGCGACGGCGTCAAACTTCAACGCGTTTAAAGGCCCGTGAATGCAGCAAGGACGCTTAGTCCGCAGACAAGGCAAGACCTGTGACGTCTGCTTCCGCACCAAAGCAGACGTTGGCGTGAACCGGTCGATTACCTAGCGTCTCTATCAGAAATAGTTGCGGAGCGCGGGAAAAGGTTACTGCACGGGACATAGTCAGCGCGGAAGCAACCGAGCTCTGGTCGGGTTGAAGCAATACACGCGTCGTCGGATCGAATAATCGACTACCTAGCGCACCAGCAAAGGTGCAGACTGCATCGAGTTCTGTCTCAGTTGCTGATGCGTCGAGACGAATGTGTATCTCTACCCCGTCGCCTTCTTCAAAGAAGAGGTCAACGCGAGTGCTATTTTCGCCCCGAAGACTACCCAGTCACCCATCATGAACCACGGATAGCGCATCGAGGCGATTAGAGTTCGCTGTGCGCTCAGCGTTGACGCTGCAGGAGATTGAGGAAGATGCCAACCATCTTCTTTCAAAAGCGGAAGAGTGCTCCCTTCACCAACTACAAACAGATCATATTGCCACACGGCCATTGAATGTCTCCTTAGCTGCCCTGGCTACGGCCGCTTCTGGCCGGCAGCCGGCGGTGTAGGTCAGGCTTCCAGAGGCTTGCCGTCGATGAGTACGCGAAATCGCTCACCTGAAAAGCCCGCCCGGTGGCTACCGTAAATGGCCTTTCCGATAGACTCATACCATTTGGAATCGGTGGCCTCGACAGAAACGGTCATGTCCGAGTTTTCGGCGCCGATTTTCTCAAGAGCTTCAGCGACCTCACTTGCTGAGCGTAGTTTGACACCATTCAAGTCTACGCCGTCATTGTCGAAAATTCGCAATACAACTAGATTTTCCAAATCGATGCTCCAAAAATAAATCGGTGATGCTTCAGTTCTTACATTGGCGAACGGCGGCAGATGGCTGGTGGCAGCTTCTACCTCTTTTCAGAGATTCACGATCCAGCACCTTCGTCGTTGATGGGTCTGCGTTCGAACTTTCCTCTACACCGCATGTGCGATCTCTGTTTCACGGCGCTGTCGCGCCCGGAACACCACCGGAACTGAGATTAGCGACAAACCAGCATGGATGACGATCAGCCACCACAGGCTGTGCGTCAAAGCATATGCGATCGTAAAGACGAAGGCCGACACGATCGAGGCGATTAGCTGCTTCGGGTTCTTGTAGCCGTGCCCTATGCCGTAGGCAAGAGCAGAAGCCGCGATGGCAATCGGCAAGCCTGTGCTGGGTGTCAGTAGCAGCAGAATAAAGCCGCGGTAGAGGATTTCCCATCCAGCGCTCGTAAGCGACATACTAGCCACGAAGGCCAGCGTCTCGGCGCCGGTACGCGGCCAAGGGAAAGATGAATCCAGCAGCTTGCGTTCATTCTCAGCGCGAGCCAGTGGCGTTTTACGACGCTCAATGATGTTGACGACTAGCGAAAGGCCACACAGCAGCAACACGGCGAAGGCCAATCCCCAGGTGCCGATGCTGGAAAGGGGCAGATCGAAGCCGATTTCGCGTAGCGTGTAGCCGGCTTGCCAGGAACCGACCCAGAGGATGCCCAGTAGTACTAGTACATGCCAACTCATTGACCAGTAACGAAGCAGCAGTGGACGGGGCTTATTACTCTTCGGACGCAGGCTGCGCCACACGTTCAAGGCAGGAAAAACAAACAGCAGATAGAGCGCGAGCAGGATGTTCAGCATGGTATTGGCAGGATTAAGGCGGTGTATTGCATGATGCCGCTGCATTTGTTCAATGCCTCGTCGGTAAGGTGTAAGCGCGAACATAGCGTCGGCGCAGGCGTCAGAAAGCCAATCATTCCAACACCCGACCGTGGCCGCTTTTTACAGCGCCCCCAGAGAATAGCAAATTACCGAAGGGGAAAAGTCACGCATTATCACGTCAATATGAATGACTGCTGTTGGCCGAAGGCTGCCTGAAAGGTGTCACGCAAAGCTAATGGAGACGCTGCGTCCACTCTACAAGCTTGCGTAGTTAGAACCATGGATTGAAGTACGCGGAAGCAGAAGCCTTACCTCCCTAATTGGAGCGCCAAACCGAAAAACGGCGCCTGACGTTGACAGCACCACAACCCAGCCAGCCTTGATTGTTATTTGATCAAATGGATTGGATTGATCCGAGACAAACGTCCAAACAGGTTCATGATTTTGCAGCGATTCCAAAACGATTACGCCGATTGAGCCATGTTCCGCCGCCTCTCCGCACTTGACTATGTACTGTCCACCATACAGCTCTTCTTGCGCCAGAATCGCGACATTGAGCCAACTGCCAGGCTCCTGTTTTTCATGTACTTTGGCCATCCAGGTTTCGTGCACTTCGTAGATGTCACCGTTGGTGCACACGAGGCCATTGCAGCTGCGCACCTCCTGGTTCTTCCACTTGGTTGCCATCACTGTGATTGATTCCATATTTAGACAAGGGCGACTGCACGCCCTGAATTAGACAGACTCCATTCTATCGAACGGCTACTTTTGCACTAGCTATCCTCGCTTAAAATAGTCTGGGTAGAAACGACGCAAAATCGACTTGCGTTTGGAATCGTTGATGGGCCTTTGAATGTCCTTCAGCGAACCGGCGAGCCAATGGTCGCTGATCTCCGATGTTGTCCAAGTGCCGGGCGCAAGGTAACGGTAGGCGCCAAAGTATTCGTGTGCCGAAATTAAATCGTTGCTAGGTTTTGCTGCATATTTTTGCATTGCATGTGCGAACTGTCGAAGCCCTGCCTTGGTCCCAACCAATCGCCACTCCTTGGCGTCATCATCGCTGTCATAGAAGAAACCGAACTCGCGCCACTCACGCTGCGTCATTTCATTGATTTCGCTACGCGCATATCTTTACCCATGGCGTTCTAACCGTCCGCTTCTGGCCGGAAGCAGATATCGGTCGGCAACTAAATTCGTAAGCGAGGCAATTTCATAAAGTATATTAACTGTCCTGCTTGCGCCTTGTGAAAAGCAGCCAGGCAAGCACCACAATGCCTGCAACGATACATCCGGCCAGACTAACGGCGACACCAAAAATGTACCACGCCACATCGATTCCGTGACTGTAGAGTGTTCCGACAAATAGCCCACTCACTAGCCAGACTAACAGCGCCAATTTAAGCAGAAAGTATTTTACTTTACCGATGGGACGACTGAGGCGCATCTGATGAATAGCGGTCGCACCCATGACTAAACAAGCCAAACTAGCCGCAATTATCAAGCGTGAAAACGAATACTCCATGGTGCAACCTAGCTTGTAGCTGAGCCTGCGGGCCCATAGATTAAAAGACCGCGAGGCTTAGTGCGGCAGCCAATTATCGCTTGCAACTATGCCGCCGGCTTGAGTCTGCACTACGGAACCTGCGCGGGCAGACGAATTGGCGAGTATCCAAGCATCCGGTGCTGGCCGACAGCGAGCAGTGAGGTAATTTATTACTTATCGCTCTGGGATTGCAAACGAAGCGCTAAATCGTCAATTTTGCGCTCAAGCTTTAGATTCGATGCGCCGATGAAGAACCAGATACATGCGAAGTTTACAATCGGAATCAACGCAAGAATCGTCCATTTTGTTACATTGCGTCCCTTTTCCTTAGCCAGAAGATGTGCTGGTATTGCCATCAATAGTGACATCAATATTAATGGAAGAAATGAAGCAAAAAGACTTGGGGCGCTATTTTCCATGGCTTAAATCCTATCTGAATTTAAAAATATGACAATGCTTAACCGCTTCACTGACAACGTGCAGCCTCTGGTCATTCGCAAACAATTCCGCAACTGTAGCGTATTTTACAATATAACATCAAAGAAATGACATGGAAGAAGCCGCGATACGCCAGCTATGCCAGCGGCTGCCCAGTTAAATCTTCCCAACTTACCAAGTTGCCAGCGACTGGCAGGCCCAGGCGTATTAAAATCATGCCCCATGACCTCCCCCGCCTCGACCTCCCCCCTCCCCGACAGCATCCTGCTCCCTTCCCTGGCCGTACTGGGAGGGCAGATTTCCGTCAATCTGGGGGCGGCGATTGCGAAGAATCTGTTTCCTGTCATCGGTGTCGAGGGCATCACGGCCTACCGCGTGGGGTTTTCAGCCTTGATTTTGCTGGCCATCTTTCGGCCGTGGCGTTTTCGGCTGACGCGCAAGGATGTACTGAATTTACTGGTCTACGGTTCCGTGCTGGGGCTGATGAACTTGCTGATTTACCGGGCGTTTGCGCTGATACCGATCGGCATCGCCGTTGCCATCGAAGTGACGGGGCCGCTGGCCGTGGCCATGCTGTCGTCGCGGCGGCCGCGCGATTTGCTGGCCGTGGCTTGCGCCGTGTTCGGCCTGTACCTGCTGTTGCCGCTGCAAGGCAGTCCGGGCAGCCTGGACCCTATCGGCGTGGCGTATGCGCTGGGCGCGGCGCTGTGCTGGGCGCTGTATATCATCTTCGGCAAGCGCGCTTCCAGTCTTCAGGGCGGCCAGGCCGTCGCGTGGGGCATGACGGTGGCGGCCATGGTGACGGTACCCATCGGCATCACTTACTCGGGCACGGCCCTGCTGGCGCCGTCGATTGCGCTGATGGGCCTGGCGATTGCCATGCTCTCCAGCGCCCTGCCATATTCCCTGGAAATCTTCGCCCTGCGCCGCTTGCCGCAAGGCGTGTTCGGCATGTTCAGCAGCGCCGCGCCGGCCGTCAGCGCACTGGCCGCCATGGTGGTGCTGGGAGAACTGCTGAGCATGACCCAGTGGCTGGCCATCGGCTGCATCGTCTTCGCTTCGGCCATGGCGGCGCTGGGGGCGCAAGGCGGCAAGCGTTAGCGGCGGCATGCCGACTGCAACTGCAACCGCCTGCAACGCGCATGCGGCAATGCGGCAAGGCAGATAGCAGCGGCAAGACAGGCCACACTGTGCTGGCCACACCGCGCCCCCAGACCTGCCGCAGCGGATGCATGCATAAAAGCAAGTATCCATACCACCCTGTAAAATGCGCCATCGCTTGCCACGCACGTGCCTGACGCATCCGCTTTCACCATGAAAAACCTGTTACAAGCTTGCCGTTATCTCCTTCACCGCCCGCTGCGCCTGCCGCCGACCAGCATGCGTAGCAACAGCCTGGCGGCCGCCACGCTGTTCGCCGTGCTCTGCTCCCAAGCTGTCATGGCCCATGCGGCTGCGCCCGCCGTCACAGCGCCAACTCCAGCGGCACCCGCCCTCAAGGGCAATGCCGAGGCGGGCAAGGCGGCGTTTCGCAAGTGCGCCTCCTGCCACCAGGTGGGGCCATCGGCGCGCGGCGGTTTCGGCCCCAAGTTGACGGGCGTGATTGGCCGCAAGGCGGGCGCCACCACCGATTACCGCTATTCGGCGGCCATGAAAAACTCCCAGGTCGTCTGGACCGAACACAATCTGGCCGCTTTCCTGAAAGCGCCCAGCGATTTCATTCCGGGCAACAACATGCGCTTCTGGGGCATCGGCAATGCCCAGCAAGTGGCCGATTTGCTGGCCTATTTGCGTACGCAGCAATAAACCAATCAAGCCACCAAGCCCACCAAGCCCACCAAGCTTAAACCTAAGCCAGGCCAATAAGCGTATGCAAGCGCGCACGGCCGCGCCACAGACCGGCACGCCGGCTGAAAGCAACGCCCCGCATCAAGCCACAGGAACCACGCCGCGGCAGGTCAGGCTCCCAGCGCCTGCAATACGCCCTTGCGCTTCTTGTGCGCCATTTCATAGGTACGCAAACGCTTGAGGTCGGCAGCGGACAGGCCCTCCAGCTTGCCGCATATCTGCGCCGCCGTCAGGTGCTGGTAGCCGTCGATGGGCAGCTCCGGCGTCCCACCCTTGCCCGTTGGCTTGCCAGCCCGTGGCACGAGCGTTTCGCCCGCTTGCGCCCTTTGCTTGTTCACGATGCGGGCGGCAACTTCTTCCTCGCGGCCCCGATAGCGCCCTTCCTGCTTGAAATCCTTGTCCAGCTTCCTGAATTCGCGTTCACGCTTGGGATTGGCGCCGACAGGCATGGCAGCTCTCCCGTCATGGCTTGGACGGCAGCTTGCGCACGCACAGATAGATCGAATACAGGGCAGCCAGGCCCACCAGCACATAGACGGTGCGCGACGCCATCGTCACGTCGCCGAGCAGGCGCGCCACCACGTCGAGATCGAACAGGCCCACCAGGCCCCAGTTCAAGCCGCCCACGATCAGCAGCACCATGGCCACCCAGTCCAGCGCATTCAGGCGCATGGCCATGAGTTCCGTGCGTGCCGTCCCTTCCGTACCCGATTGAATATTCGCCATCTCGGTCTCCTGTTGCGGTTAATGCTGCACTTAATGTTACGGTTGACAATCGCGATGCCGCCGGCAGGCATGCGCCAGCGGGCCAGGATTGGAGTGTAGGCGCGGCGGCTCAAATGGCTAGTCAGACAATCCCGCCCGAATCAGTAGGAAAACTCCTGATTCATTGCCGTGATTCGTTCCGACATGCAGTCGTCATCTGTTGCTGAATAATCAGCAACAAATTCCAATATGGAAATATTTATAGATTACTTAGTACTGCACTGCTACACTCATTTCACCCCAGCAATGTCAGGGGCAATCGCGCCGCGCCATGCCGTCCGCATGGGAAGTGGCCACCATGGGACAACCGCTGAGGGGACATGAAACTTTCCAACATCCGTATCGGAGCACGCCTGACAACAGGCTTTCTGCTGGCATCGCTGTTGCTGGCCATCGTCGTGATCATCAGCACCTGGCAACTATCCACGGTCAGCGGGGAAATCGACGCCAGCGTGAACCAGCGCTATGCGCGCATCGAACAACTGCACGCCTTGCGCAACTCCATGCAGGCAGATCCGGCGGCCCTGCGCGACATCGACCGGCAGATCGCGGCCCAGTCCGCCCTCATGCGCGAAGCGGCCGGCGCGGCCGTGGCGCGGGCGCGCAATACCAGCATGCTGATCATTGCACTGGGCGTGATCGGCGGCGTGCTGAGTCTGCTTACGGCCTGGTTCATCAGCAGCGGCATCGTGCGCCCGCTGCGCCATGCCGTCAAAGTGGCCCGCAAGGTGGCCGGCGGCGACCTGAGCGACAATATCCGCGTCGAATCCAGCGATGAAGTGGGCCAGTTGCTGCAGGCGCTGAAAGACATGACGGCCAGCCTGACCGGCATCGTCGGCGAGGTGCGCGGCGGCACGCACGACATCGCGGGCGCCTCGGGCGAGATCGCCGCCGGCAACCTCGACCTGTCGCAGCGCACGCAGGCGCAGGCCAGTTCTCTGGAGCAGACGGCCGCATCGATGGAGGAATTGACGGGCACCGTCAAGCAGAATGCCGATAACGCGCGGCAAGCCAACCAGCTGGCGCTCTCGGCGGCCGAGGTGGCGGGCAAAGGCGGCAAGGTGGTGGCGCAGGTGGTCGAGACCATGAGCTCGATCAATGCCTCGTCGAAAAAGATAGTCGATATCATCGGCGTCATCGACGCCATCGCCTTCCAGACGAATATCCTGGCACTGAATGCGGCCGTGGAAGCGGCGCGCGCAGGCGAACAGGGGCGCGGCTTTGCCGTCGTGGCCAGCGAAGTGCGCACCCTGGCGCAGCGTTCGGCGGGCGCGGCCAGGGAAATCAAGCAGCTGATCGGCGACTCCGTCGAGCGCGTGGATGCGGGCGCGCGCCTGGTCGACACGGCGGGCGCCACCATGCGCGATATCGTTGCCAGCGTGCACCGCGTGACGGACATCATGGGTGAAATCAGCATGGCCAGCGGCGAGCAATTGTCGGGCATCGAGCAAGTCAATGCCGCCATCGTACAGATGGAACACGTGACGCAACAAAACGCCGCGCTGGTGGAACAGGCGTCAACGGCGGCCGCCAGCATGCAGCAGCGCGCCACGCAGCTGTCGGGCACGGTGGGCATCTTCAAGCTGGGCCATGCGCCGGCGTTGACGCCTGCGCATGCGGCGCACGGCATCAGCCTGGCCACGGCGCAGACGCAGACGCAGACGCAGACGCAGACGCAGACGCAGCAAAGCACCACCCAGCCCATGGTGTCAACACCGTCGGCGCACCGCCCTGCTGTTAGAGCGCGGCTGAAAGCCTGAGTTCCCCGCTACAGCAGCTTGTACATGATGGTGGTGGCGTCGAGCCGCTCGCCGGCCGGTGCCAGCGCATAGCCGGGGATGCTGCCGGCCACCACGTAACCCAGCGACAAGTACAACGGTTCCGCATGGTCACCGCTGCGCGTGTCGAGCGTCAGCAGGCTGCGCGGCAGCAACCGCGCCTGCGCTTCCAGCGCCTGCATCAGCAAGCGGGCGATGCCGCGCCGGCGAAACGCCGGATGCACGAGCAGCTTGCGCACCTCGGCCCGGTGCGCCTGGTTGGGGTTGGTATCACAGTCGAGCTGCACGGCGCCCGCCACCTGTCCGTCCACCTCGGCCACCAGCAGCAGGCGCACGCCGCGCGTCACGGCCGGCAGCACGTTGTCCGTCCAGAACCCCTGGCTGGCTGCCGCATCGAAGGGCAGGATAAAACCGATGCTGGCGCCATCGTGCACGCATGCCTGCAGCAGCGCGCCCAGCTCCGGCAGGCGCGCAAGAATATCCGTGGAGCTGAAAAGTCGTAGTGATGGATGCATGGCGGCCTCAGACGATGAACAGGAAATAGCGTGCGCCGCTGTCGGGCGGCGTGACGAAGGCGCTGGCGCCGTGCAACTGGTAGCGCAGGCAATCGCCGGCCAGCAAGTCGTGGGATTTGCCATCGACGCTCACGTTCAACTTGCCCTCCTGCAGCAGCAGATGGTGTTCCATGCCGGGCCGCGGCGAGGCGGCATAGGCGATCGTCACGCCCGCATCGAGTTCGCATTCGAGCGCCTCGCCGGCCAGCGCGCGCGATGGCGGCGAGACGCAGCGGCGGCGAAAGCCCGTGTCCGGGTCTTTCCACACGCTTTGCTGGGCACGCCGCAGCACGGGCGGGAAATCGTCTTCCACCATGCGCAGCAGGCGCGACATGGCCAGACCATAGGCGGCGCACAGCTTGCCCAGCACGCTCGTCGTGGGACTGACTTCGCCGTTTTCCAGGCGGGACAATGTCGCGCGGCTGACCTGGCTGGCGCCGGCCAGCTGGTCCAGCGACCAGCCCCGCTCCACGCGCAGCTGTTTCAGGCGCGCCGCCAGCCGCTGTTCCGTATCGTTATCGAGCACTGCATGATTTTCCATATATGGGAATTTATCCCTGAAATGGAATTTCGTCAAGCCCGCCCGCACCGTTGCTCAACGCACAGACCGCAGGCCGCCCATGCGGCAGCATGGCTCCACCCCATCAAGGAGAAGCCATGTCCGCCACTCCCGTCACTCCCGTCACTCCCGCCGTTCCCGTGCCGCGCCAGGGCCAGGCGCCCGATTCCCTGGGCCGCGTCGAATTCCACCTGCAATTCATCCGTTCGTTTACCGACCCCACCTTCGACGCCGTACGCGGCGCCCTCGTGCAGGTGGAAGAAGTGGCGTGGAACAACTACAAGGAGGGCCGCAAGGCGCCTCTCACGCAAAAGGCGGGACCTGGCTTTGCAGACCCCGACTACGATATCTCGGTGGAATGGATGGCCACGCGCAACCGTTTACTGGCGGCCCAGGCGCGTCAGCAAGACCCGGCCACGCCCTCGCGCGTGCTGTTGATCTGCGGCGCGGCGCGCAATGACGGTTCTTGCCCAGGTGAAATTTCGAAGACGTGGCGCATGACGCAGTGGGCCAAGGAGGTGCTGCTGGCGGACGAGATCGAGGCCGACGTGCTCGACCTGAGCCTGCTGACCTCCTCGTACGACTTGCACATTCACCCGTGCAAGGGCTGTGTCTCGACGGCCATGCCGCTGTGCCACTGGCCGTGCAGCTGCTACCCGAACCATGGCGAACGCCAGACGAACGACTGGATGGCGGAAATCTACGAGCGCTGGACGGCCGCGCATGCCGTCATCATCCTCACGCCCGTGTACTGGTACCAGACGCCCAGCGTGCTGAAACTGATGATAGACAGGCTCGTATGTGCCGACGGCGGCAACCCGGACCCGACCAGCACGCACGGCAAGAAAGCCGTGGAAGCGAAAGCGCTGGAGCTGCAAGGCTGGGATTATCCAAAACACCTGGCCGGGCGCGCGTATGGCCTCGTCGTGCATGGCGACGTGGCCGGCATCGAAGGCGTGCGACGCGGCCTGTCGGACTGGCTGGACTGGATGGGCCTGGTCGACGCGGGCGCCAAGTCACGGCTGGACCGCTACATCGGTTATTACGACAGCTATGCGCAAAGCCATGAAACGCTGGACCGCGACACGGCCATGCAGGAAGAAGTGCGCAACGTGGCGCGCGCCGTGGCCGTAGCCGTCAAGCGGCTACGCGCGGGCACCCTGGCGCCACCCGATGCGAAGCTGGGGCCGCCACGGCCCAAATAGGCATGACTGCCAGCAGCTCCGCGCATGGCGCGGCCGGATGCTGGCAAGCTGCCGCAAGAAAAATAGTCCCAGAGCAACTACGATTGACTACGAGCTGGACGAGCTTGCCCTGTAACGCTTGTCCTGTAACAAACAACAACAACAACAACAACAACAACAACAACAACAACAACAACAACAACAACAACAACAACACTGCACGCGTGCCCCCGTAACAATGGCAGCGACCGCGCAACGAACTAGCCCGCCATGCGCGAAGCGTGGCGGCACAGCTCCAGAAAGCCGGTCAGGCGCGGCGAGAGGATCTTTTTAGACTGACGTATCAGGTAAAAGTTGCGCTCCAGGGGCGGCAGCATGGTTTCCAGTTCCACCAGCTGCCCGCTGGCCAGCAAATCGGCCACGACCACGCGCGACAGGCAGGCGATGCCCAGGCCGGCCGCCGCGCCATACTTGATGGCTTCCGAATTGCTGAATTCTCCCGCGGCGCGCAGATAGTGCAAATACGGCACCAGCGCCTGCTCCACGGCCTCCCGCGTGCCCGAGCCCGCCTCGCGCAGCAGCCAGCCAGCCTGGTTCAATTCCGTAAAGCTGAGCAGGTGCCGCAGCTGCGCCAGCGGGTGCGTGGGCGCGGCCACGATCAGCATCTGGTCCGTCAGCCACGGCTCCACCAGCAAGCCCGGCTCGTGGCACGGCCCCTCGATCAGGCCGATATCGACCTGGAATGCGGCCACGGCGGCGGCGATGTCGGCCGTGTTGGCGATCGTCACCTGCGGGATGCTGCGCCCATACTGCCGGGCCGCCTGCGCCAGGATCTGCGGCAGCAGATAGATGCCGATGGTGGTGCTAGCGCCGATCTGCAGGCTGACGGGCACGGACGGGTCGGCGCCCGCGAACTGGCGCTCGATGCTGGCGGCCGCGTCGCGCATCTGCCGCGCCTGCGGCAACAGCAAGCGGCCGTTGTCGTTGAGCAGCAATCGCTTGCCGACGCGGTCGAACAGCTGCGCGCCCAGCAGCGCTTCCAGTTCGTTCAGGGCCGCGCTGGTGGCCGATTGCGACAAGGCAATATGTTCCGCGGCCGCGCTGGTGCTGCCCGTGTCGGCGACGGCGAGAAAGATCTGCAATTGGCGTAAAGTTAATGACACGCTGCTGCCTCCTTATTTACCTATTTTTCAGGTTAAACATACAAAAACAATCCGTTTTACCATTTAATCACCGAACTGTACAGTCATGCCATACGAACACAGAACCATGGAGTACGGCATGTCATCCCTCTCGACCACCAACACCAGCACTGTCAGCGACCGCTATGGCCGCCTGCTGCCCGGCCTGCTGCTAAGCGGCCTCATCGCGTATGGCGCCATCCAGCTGGGCAAGCTGGGCTGGATGCAAAGCCATGGCATGAGCGCGCTGACCCTGGCCATCATGCTCGGCATTATTCTCGGCAATAGCGTGTATGCGCGCCTGGCGCCCGCCTGCGGCGCCGGCGTGGCTTTTTCCAAGCAGACATTATTGCGCCTGGGCATCATCCTCTACGGTTTCCGCCTGACCTTCCAGGATATCGGCCAGGTGGGCCTGGCCGGCATCGCCATCGACGCGCTGGTGCTGACCTCCACGTTTGGCCTGGCCATGTTCCTCGGTACCCGGGTCTTCAAGCTCGAGCGCAACAGCGCCATCCTGATCGGCGCCGGCAGCTCGATCTGCGGCGCCGCGGCCGTGATGGCCACCGAACCCGTCGTGAAAGGCCGCAGCGAGGACGTCACCGTGGCCGTCTCGACGGTCGTGGTGTTCGGCACCATCGCCATCTTCCTGTACCCCTTGCTGTACCAGCTGAACCTGGGCTGGCATCTGCTGGGCGCCACGCCCACGGCCTTCGGCGTCTACATCGGCTCGACCGTGCATGAAGTGGCGCAAGTGGTGGCCGCAGGCAAGTCGATCGGCCAGGAAGCGGCGAACGCGGCCGTGATCGCCAAGATGGTGCGCGTGATGATGCTGGCGCCCTTCCTCGTCATCCTGTCGGCGGTGCTGGCGCGCGGCAAGGCCAGGGCGGGCGGCGGCAACAAGGCGGCCAAGCTGGCCATCCCCTGGTTTGCCTTCATCTTCATTGCCGTGGTGGCCTTCAATTCGCTGGGCTTGCTGCCAGGCAGCATGGTGGCCACCATCACCGATATCGACACGGCCCTGCTGGCCATGGCCATGGCGGCCCTGGGACTGACGACGCATATGTCGGCCATCCGCCGCGCCGGCATCAAGCCGCTGCTGCTGGCCGGCCTGCTGTTCTGCTGGCTGATCGCCGGTGGCGCCGCCATCAACCATGTCGTGGCCAGCCTGTTCGCCTGAACGAAGTGACCCGCTTGATATCGCACAAGTAGCCGTGAATATCGCTTGCACAAGGAAATTGAACCGCTACAATGAAAAAATCACGGTTCATCAGCGGGTCATCATGACAGCATCGACCATATCGAACGAGGCGATTGGCAGCGTCGCCGACGATGGCGAACGCGGCGCGCTGCGCAGCGGCGCCGCCGCCCGGATGGCGGGCCTGCCCGTGGAAACCCTGCGCGTGTGGGAACGCCGCTACGGCATTTCCGCCACGCAGCGCACGGCCAGCGGCCAGCGCCTGTATTCGCCGGAGCAAGTCCAGCGCCTGGGCCTGATCAAGCAGTTGGCCGACCTCGGCCATGCCGTCGGCATGCTGGCCCGACTGCCGCCAGACAGCCTGCAGCAACTGCTGATGCCGCTCGGCGCGCCTGGCGGCGTCCCGCCGCCGCGCCCCTTGCGTCTGGCACTCGTCGGCACCACCTTGCCGATGCGCATGTCCAGCGACTTGCGCGGCACGGCCACCTTGCCCGCCTGCGACGTGGTGCGCGTCTGCGACAGCCTGGCCGAGGCGCCGCAAGCCTTGCTGGGGGCGCGCGCCGACATCGTCATGCTTGAAATCGCCGAACTGTCCGACGAAGCCTTGCCGCTGATCCGCGCGGCGCGCCTGGCGGGCGCCGCCCGCACCGTCGTCGTGCTCTTCCATTTTGGCGCCAGCGCCACCATCGCCCACCTGCGTGCGCAGGACTGCCTGCTGGCGCGCGAACCGGCCGCGCCGGCCGACATCCTGCGCATGTGCGCCGGCGCCCTGGGCCATCCCGGCCCGGCAGCCGCGCCGCCCCCGCCAGCCGCGCTGCCCGTGCCGCCCTGCCGTTTCGACGCCCAGGCGCTGGCCGCCATCACGGCCGCCACCTCGACCGTGCAGTGCGAATGCCCGCGCCACCTGGCGGAAATCCTGTCGATGGTGGGCAGTTTCGAGCGCTACAGCCAGCACTGCGCCACGCGCCATCCGGACGATGCCCTGCTGCACCAGGACCTGGCCCACGCCACGGGCCAGGCCAGGGCCATGCTGGAACTGGCCATGGACCGGCTGGCGCGCGCCGAAGGCTTGCCCTTGCCCACGGAAACGCATGGATAAGCCGCACATGGTCGCGCCGCGCCACATCGCCGTCGTCGGCGCCGGCATCGCCGGCCTGTCGTGCGCCAGCGCCTTGCAGCACGCCGGCTGGCAAGTGAGCGTCTTCGATGCGGCGGGCACCGTGGCGGGCCGCATGGCCACGCGGCGCGCCGGGGATTGGCAATGCGACCACGGCGCCCAGTATTTCACGGCCCG
Source organism: Janthinobacterium sp. GW822-FHT07H10 (assembly GCF_058798675.1). Taxonomy (NCBI): domain Bacteria; kingdom Pseudomonadati; phylum Pseudomonadota; class Betaproteobacteria; order Burkholderiales; family Oxalobacteraceae; genus Janthinobacterium; species Janthinobacterium sp. GW822-FHT07H10. The sequence continues at coordinate 516,185 of NZ_JBXAKS010000002.1, read as the reverse complement.
CTCGGCCGCGTTTCGCGCCGAAGTGGCGCGCTGGCAACTGGCAGGCGTGGCCGCCCTGTGGACGCCGCGCCTGTGCCTGCTGGCGGCGGACGGCAGCGCGCATGCGCCGGCCGGCCCCGTCGAACGCTTCGTCGGCATGCCGCGCATGAACGCGCCGGCCCGCTGGCTGGCCAGCGGCTTGCCGCTGCACTTACAAACCACGATTACCGCCCTGCAGCGTGGCGTGGCTGGCTGGCAATTACAAACGCGGCAACTGGGCTTGCTGGAAGCCGTCTACGATGGCGTCGTGCTGGCCATGCCCGCGCCGCAAGCCCTGCCCTTGCTGCAAGCCCATTCGCGCCGCCTGGCCAGCCTGGCGGCCGCCAGCGTCATGCAACCTTGCTGGGCCGTCATGGCCCGCTACGCGCAGCCGCTGGCCCTGCCGTTCGACGCCGCCTTCGTCAACCACGGCCCGCTGCGTTGGGTCGCGCGCAATAACAGCAAGCCGGGCCGCCATGGCCAGGAAAGCTGGCTGCTGCACGCGCAACCGGACTGGAGTGAAGCGCATCTGGACTGGCCCGCCGACCAGGTGGCCAAGGCGCTGCTGCACGCCTTCGCCCAGCTTGGCGGCCCGGCGCCGCTGGCATGGAGCACCCAATGCTGGCAGCACGCGGCCCCGGCCGGCGGCCACGACGAACTGTTCGCCTGGCATGAGCGTTCGCGGCTGGGCCTGTGCGGCGACTGGCTGCAGGCCGGCACGGTGGAAGGCGCCTGGCTCAGCGGCCGTGCCCTGGCCGCGCATATCGCCGCCGCATCCCCATCGGGCATGCCGAAGCCGGATCTGGCCCACGGCGTTCCCCATCCCGTGCTGCCTGTGCTCGTCTGACGCCGTGGCGCGGTGTGCTGCGCCTGCCGGGGCCGCCGACGCGCGCGCGAAAAACTTCGTACAATAAGCATGTTTTGACTTTTCAATCCGGCCACGGCCCCATCCAGGAACATCCATGCATCTCTCGAACTGGCTGCTATTTTGCAGCGTTGCCCTGCTCGTCACGTTTTCGCCCGGCCCGGCCGTCCTGCTGGCCATCTCCAACGCCATCGCCGTCGGCCCGCGCCGCGCGATGATCAGCAGCATGGGCAATGGTTTTGGTTTGTTCATCATTTCCGGCGTGGCCATGGCCGGCATGGGCGTCGTGCTGGCCACCTCGGCCACGGCCTTCATGCTGCTGAAACTGGCTGGCGCCCTGTACCTGGTGTACCTGGGCATCAAGCAATGGCGCAGCAAGACCAGCATCGTGGCCGATGCGCCAGCGCTGCCAGGCACGGCGAATCCGAATTCGTTCTGGAAACTGTTCCGCCAGGGCTTGACGGTGGCGCTGACGAATCCGAAAGCCATCCTGTTCTTTTCGGCCCTGTTCCCGCAATTCATCACACCGGGCGAGCCCGTGGGCATCCAGTTTGCCGTGCTGACGACCTCGTTTGTCGCCTGCGCCATGCTGGCCCATTTGTTTTACGCCAACCTGGCGCGCCTGCTGAAAAGCCAGCTGGCCACGCCGGGCCGCGCCAAGCTGTTCAACCGCATCTCGGGCGGCGCCTTCGTCTTGCTGGGCCTGAGCCTGCTGCGCCTGCGCGCCAAGGCGGCATAAGCGGCGCAGTTACTTTTCCTGCAAAAACGCCTCGATGCTGGCCGCCAGGGCCAGCGGCGTTTCATTCATCGGATAGTGTCCCGCATTGGCCAGCACCTCGAGCCTGGCCCGCGGGTACCACGCCAGGTACGTTCGACGCATCAGCGCCGCATCGAAACGCGGGTCATGCTCGCCCGCCAGCGCCAGCAAGGGCAGCTGCGGACGCGCCGCCTTGACTTCCCCACTGAAATCCGTCTCGCTCCAGGCGAGGAAATAGGCGGCAAACGCGGCCGCATCCGAACTTGCCCAGGAATACGCCGCCTTCCAGTCCAGCCAGCTTGCAGGCAAGCGCGCGCCCGTGCTGCGGTCGATGATGGCGCGCCGCGCCGCCACGCTGCCGGCGGCGTCGAGAAACAGCGCGCGGGCCGCCGCCTCGAAGGCCACGCCGCAGCTGGGCACGGGCGCCACGGCCACCAGCTTGCGCAGGCGCAAGGGCGCCAGCAGGGCCAGTTTTTCCAGCACCATGCCGCCCATCGAATGGCCGACCACGCTGAAGGTGGCAAAGCCGAGTGCATCGGCCAGCGCCAGCGCGTCGCGCGCCACTTCGTCCACCGTGTAGTCGCCCGCCGCGCCGCGCATGCCGCCATAGCCGCGGTTGTCCATGAAGACATAGCTGAAACTGGCGCCATCGAGGCCAGGCTCCATCGGCGCAAAGGCGTGCGCGTCGCCAAACCAGCCGTGCAGCACGAGGACGGCATGGGCGCCCGTGCCCACGCGATGATAGGTATTGTGCATCACTGTTCCCGAGTAGAAAACAGCCATGGTAAGGGCACGCATGGCGGCCCGCTTTTGATGCCGGGTCAAATACTGTAGAGTTCGGGCCATGAGCGACTTTTATACGGAATCGCCGCGCGCGCTGATCGCCACCGCGCGCGACCATGCGTCCGGCGACATCTTTCCCAGCCATCAGCATGCACGTGGGCAATTCGCCTATGCGGCGCGAGGCGCCATCAGCGTGCACACGCCGCAAGGCAACTGGCTGGTGCCGCCGCAGCGCGCCTGCTGGGTGCCGGCCGGCCTGGCGCACGGCATGCGCATGCATGGCGCGGTGACCATGCTGAATGTCTTCATCGAGCCCGGCGCCGTGGTCCAGGCAGGCTTGCCGGCGCACTGCCAGGTGCTGGGCGCCTCGCCGCTGCTGCGCCAGCTGCTGGCCGACGCCGTCAAGGTCGATGCTTTATATGCGGCCGAATCGCGCGCCGGGCGCCTGATGGCCCTGCTGCTCGACGAAATCGCCGCCGCCACGCCCCTGCCCCTGAGCGCGCCGCTGCCGCGGGACGCCAGGCTGGCGCGGCTGTGTACTGAACTGTTCCGGCAACCGCGCATCGATGGCAGCCTGGACGCGATGGCGGCGCAGGCGGGCATGAGCCGGCGCACGTTTACGCGGCTGTTCCGCACCGAGACGGGGCTGGGCTTTGCCCAATGGCGCCAGCAAGCGTGCCTGCTGGCAGCCATCGCGCGCCTGGCCGACGGGCAAGCCGTCACGCGGATCGCGCTGGACCTGGGCTACGCCAGTCCCAGCGCCTTCACGGCCGCGTTCCGCCGCGTGCTGGGCCAGGCGCCCAGCGACTATCTGGCTTAAGAAATCATATCGGCGATGCGCCGCGCCAGCGCCTGCGCCAGCTTCTGGATGTGATAGCCGTCGACAAAACCATGGTGGGCTTGCACGGAAAACGGCAGCGTCATGCGGCCATCGTCTTGCGCAGGACCAAACCTGCCCCAGGTAAAGGTCGGGATATCGGCGTCGCGGTGGCGGTGGATCGGGTGCTCGATGGCCCGCATGTCCAGCCACGGCAGGCTGGTGATGAAGATATTGTTGCGCTGCTCGCGCTCGCTCATGCCCTCGCCGGTGTTGATCAGCTCGGAGCTGGTTTCGGCGATGCGTTTTGCTTCCAGGCTGCGCGCGATGAAGACGTCGAGCTGGTCCGTCATGGCGAAGCGCGTGTAGTTCAGGTTTTCGTCGCCATTGATGACGGTGTACGAGGCGGGGAAATCGTCGATCCTGATGACTTCATCCTGGTAGATGCGGTACATGAAATTGTCGATGTCCTTGACCGTGTTCAAGACGCAAAACAGGAAGAAATGAAACACGGGAATCTGCCGCGCCTTGCAGTACGGACGGAAATCCGGCACGTCGAGCATGAAGTTAATGTTGACGAGGGGATTCTCGAACGCGCGGAACAAGTCATAGCGGTCGCGCCGCTTTTCAAAATTTTTCATGCGGCGAGTGTAGACGATGGGAGTATCGGCGGGCAAGTGCGCATGCCGGGAATCACCGTGCGAGAACCGGCGCATGGCGCGCCAGCAGCGCGGCGATCTGCCGGCCCGCCTCATCCTTGCGCTTGCGCGCGCGCAGCCTCGCCGTCAGCCCCATCCAGCCGGGAATGTCCGGGTCCGCGCCATGGCTCAGCAGCAAGCCGACCATTTCCGGGTAGTCGCCCTGCACGGCCAGGCATAACGGCGTCTCGCCTATCCGGTCTTGCTCATGCGCATTGACCTGCGCGCCGGCGCCCAGCAGCAGCTCGGCGGCATGGTAATGCTCGCCCTGGACGGCATAATGCAGCGGCGTGCAGCTCAAGTCGTCAAACAGCCGCGGCGGAAAACCGGCATCCAGCAGGCGCCGCATCTCCTTCATGTCCCCATCCTGTGCGGCGCGGTGCAGTTGTTCCCGCGCAAACCAGTCTTCCCCCGTCACGCCCGCAAACCCTTCTGCACCTTCCACGCCAGCGGCAAGGTCAGCAGCAACAGCGCCGCCAGCACCGTCAAGGCCGTCGGCACGCTCGTATGGTCGCCCAAGGCGCCGAACAGCACGGGCGACAGCGCGCCGCCGCCGATGGTGCCCGTGTAGAACAGGGCGAATGCCTGTTCGCGCTTGCCGGGTCCGGCCAGTTCCGGCACCACGCCGTACAGTACGGACGAGGTGCCGTTGAGCGCCAGCCCCAGCAAGGGCAACATGGCCATGATGCCGGCCAGGGGCAGCCACAGGGCCGCGACGATGAGGACGGAAGTCATCGATTCCGTCAGCCACACGGTCTTCATCATGCCGATGCGCGCGCCCAGATAGCCGCACAGCAGCTTGCCGAAGGCGCCGCCGACGAACAGCAGGGACAAGGCCACGCCGATGCCGGCCGTGCCCGCGCCCTTGCTTTTCAATAAAAATGGCAGGAAGGTGAGAAAGCCCATGCGCACGGCGCTGTCCAGCGTGCCCGTGGCCAGCAGCGCGCGAAAGCCCCCTGCAGAACCGCTGCCCGCGATAGGTTTGAGCACTTTTTTCTGGATGGCTTGCAGCTCGCCGGGCTTCGGCAATAGCCACCACAGCAAGCCGGCCGCCGCCAGGCCCAGCAGGCCGATGAGGCTGACGCTGGCTTGCCAGCTGCACACCAGCAACAGCAGGCCCACTAGCGCGGGGATCAGGGTCTTGCCGATGTCGCCGGCGAAATTGTATTGCGACAGCGCTTCCTTCACGCCGCCGCCCGCCTCGTGCGTATCGGTGACGATGGACGAGGCCAGCGGATGCTGGGTGCTGGCGCCCAGCCCGCCCAGCAGCAAGGCCAGCAGCAACACGGCCAGGCCGCCCGCCTGCCCCGCGATCAGATAGGCGAGGCCAGCGAGCGCCGTGCCGCCCACCAGCATGCGCTCGCGCCCCCAGCGCCGCGCCATGCGGCTGGCCAGCAACTGGAAACCGGCCATCATGCCCGAATACGAGCCGCGCAGCAGCCCCACCATGGCGTAGCTGATGGCAAACTGCGCTTGCCAGATGGGCAAGAGCACATAGATGACATCGGTCAAGCCGTCATGCACGGCATGCGCGCCGCAGGCGGCGAACAGCGAGCGGCGGCGCAGGGATTTGTCGGAGATGGCGATGGCGTGCGGTTCGGGAGCAAGCGCGGTGGTGTGCGGATCGTTCATGGCTCTGCGGTTGAGTAGCGGGCGAAATGCATCGGAAGCGAGACGAAAGCAAGCAGTATACAAGTATCGGCTCATCCGCATGGCACGACAGGCTATCCTTGCGGATTGATCAGCGCATTGAGCACCATATCCTCCCATTTCCCGGCAATTTTCAGGTAGGCCCGGGCATAGCCTTCCCGTTCGAATCCCAGCCTTCCCAGCAGGCGTTCGCTCCTGACATTGGCAGGCATGTGGTTGGCCATGATGCGGTGCAGCCGAACGACCTCGAATACATGGCGGATGCCCGCCGCCGCCACTTCCTGCATCAGGCCGCGGCCTTCATATTCCCGGGCGATGGAATAGCCGAGATTGCAGGCCTGCAAAGGGCCCCTGACGATATTCGTGAAGTTACAGCCGGCAACCATCGTCTTCGCGGCCTTGTCGATGGCGATGAAATTGACGGCATGGCCATCGAGAAATGCGCGGTAAGCGGGCGCGGCGCGCGCGTGGCACGCTTCTGCGCCATGGAACTGGCTGTCGCGCTCCGGCTCCCATGGCGCCAGATGCCGTTTGTTCTCTTGCTGGTATGCATGCAGCAAACCGGCATTGTCGGGATGCAGCACGGTCAGGACAGTCCGTGGCGTTTCAAGCAAAGGCAGTGGCGGCATGGGCAGACTTGGTTTCCAGTAGTGCACAGGGTGCGGGCCGGAGTCCGGCAAGGCGGCCGAAGGCAGCCATCGCCATAAACTCTGATGCATTGCATACTCCGCGTCAATACCCGCGCGACATTGCGCCGCCACCAGAGGCGGCGCAATGCCGGCTATGCCAGCTTATTTGGCCATCGCATCCTTGGCCATGCCATCCTTTTTCATCTCGTCCTTTTTCATTTCATCCTTCTGCATGCCGTCTTTCGCCATGCCATCCTTGGCCATGTGGTCTTTCTTCATGTGTTTCTTGGCCATCGGCTTGTGCATGCCATCCTTGCCCATGGCATCCTTGTGCATGGCGTCGGCCGAGGCCTCCTTGGCCATCGGGTCCTTCTTCATGGCGTCCTGGGCGAACGCGGCGCCCGACATGAGGATGGCGGAAGCGATGATGGCGGTGATCGTGGTTTTCATGATAAGTCCTTGTCTCAGTGTTGGATGGGCGAAATTGCCCGGTGGTAAAACTGTCGCTGTGCTGCCGGTAATGCCTGTTGCCAAATAACAGGAAGGTCGGGAGGTATGGCCAAGGCCAGGCGCATTACCGCCTTCCCGGCCTTCCTAGGAGCCGCCGAACCAGTTGTAGCCCTGATTCTCCCAATACCCTCCCGGATACGTGTTCGTGACAAAAATGGCCTGGATATGCTTGGGGTTCTTGTAGCCCAGCTTGGTCGGCATGCGCAGCTTCATCGGGTAGCCATACTTGGGCGGCAGTTCCTTGCCGTCGTAGCTCAGGGCCATGATGGTTTGCGGATGCAGGGCCGTGGCCATGTCGATGCTGGTGAAATAATCGTCGGCGCATTTGAAGCCGATGTATTTCGCCGTCGTGTCGGCGCCGACCAGCTTGAGGAAGTGGGAAAACGGCACGCCGCCCCACTTGCCGATGGCGCTCCAGCCTTCCACGCAGATGTGGCGCGTCACCTGCGTTTCCTGCGGCAAGGCGCGCAGCTGCGGCAAGCTCCACGGCTTCCTGTCGGCGATCAAACCGTTCAATTCCAGGCGCCAGGCGTCGCCGTCGACCTCTTCCACCTCATCCTCGCCGTAATAGGCGTTGAAGGGGAACGGCCGCGCGATCATGGACTCGGGATAGGTCGGCGCCAGTTTGTTGGGGTCGAAGAGCCAGCCCTGCACCGTGTCGTTGAAGCGCGACACCGCCGCCAGGGCCGTCTCGATGCTCGATGGCTCGCTGACATTGCAGCCCGTCAGCAGGGACAGGCCGCCCAGGGTCAGGCTGCGCTGCAGGAACAGGCGACGCGACGGCTGCTTGATCTGGCGCAAGGCATCGGCCAGCATGGCCTGGCCGGGTTCAGCCACGATGATGGTTTTTTTCATGGGGTTCTCCGTTTAACGTCCGCGCAGCATGGCCAGCAAGGTGCGCGGCACCAGCGCCACCATCGCCAGGTGCACGCCGACAAAGCCGGCCAGCAGCGCCATGGCGATGAAATGCACGCGGCGCGCGCTCTCGTAGCCGCCCATCAGCTCGCGCAGGATGGGAAACTGCACGGATTTCCACAGCACCAGGCCGGACAGCACCAGCACGATGCAGTCCAACATGACGAACAGGTAGGCGGCGCGTTGCACCATGTTGTAATGGCGCGGGTCCGCATGGGCCAGCTTGCCCTTCAGCGCGGCGCTAAAATCGGCCAGCAGCGCTCGTGGCGAGAGGGGAAAGAACTGGCGCCGCATGCGTCCCGAGGCAATATTGATCAACAGGTACAGCAAGCCATTGGCCGCCAGCAGCCACATGGCGGCGAAATGCCATTGCAGGGCGCCGCCCAGCCAGCCGCCCAGGGTCAAGGCGCGCGGCAGCTCGAACGGGAAAAATGGCGCCGCGTTGTAGATGCGCCAGCCGCTGGCGGCCAGCACGACCACGGCCACGGCATTGAGCCAGTGCGTGATGCGCAGCCAGGCCGGGTGGATGGTGGCGGTGGCAGGCGCCTGCATCACAGCACTCCCCCGGCGCAGGACGCCGTGCTGACGGCTTGCAGGATGGCGCTGCCGCCCGTCTGCTGCACGAAGGCCACGACTTGCAGCCGCTCCGGGCGCCAGTTGGCAGGAAGATCGACTTCGCGGCGCAGCTGGGCGCGGCCTTGCGCCAGCGCTACCGGTCCCAGCCACAAGCGCACGGCCGCATCGTGGTGCAGCGTGGCGCCGCGGTTTTCGCCGCGCAGCACGGTCGAAGTGATGCCGCTTTCGCTGATGGCCAGGTACAGCTCGCCGCTGGTGGCCGCGTCCGGCGCGCTGGCATGCGCGTCGAGCAGCAGCTTGCCGCCCGCCCCCGGCGTGGCGGACAGGCCGATGTTGACGCTGGCGGCGGTCGCGTTGATGCGGCGTATGGCGGCCGGCAACTGTGTCTGCCAACCGCGCAATTCCGTGCCGCCAACGAAAAACTGCGGCGTGTAGGCGACCTGGCGCCGCTGGTAGCGCAGCAGCCGCGCCTGGCGCGCGTCGAATTGCGCCTGCGCCAGCGGGTCCGCCCAGCCGATCTGGTCCCAGTACGTCACGTGCAGGGCCAGCGGCACGACCAGGCTGGCCGCCCCCGCCTCCTTGCGCAGGGCATTCAGGCGCTGGTCGGCGGGCGGGCAGCTGGAGCAGCCTTCGCTGCTGTACAGTTCCACCAGCGCCGCCGTCCGCGGCCCGCTGTGCACGGCGCAGCGCTGGCCGGCCGCCATTTGCGCGGCGGCCGGCGCCGCTACGCTCACGCCGAGGGCGGGAAGAAGCAGGATTGCGAGGCGGTGCTTGATGTCCATGGTCTTTAGCCGGTATATTGAATTAAGAAACGTTGAATGAAGAAACGTTGAATGAAGAAGCGTGCTTGCCAGTCAATTCGCCGCGCGATACGGATTGGTTACAGCCGCTGCCAAAAATAATCCGGGATTTATTTTTTTCAATGCCTGTCACCAAAGGCCCGCATGCAACGAATACCTGTAAGCGAACACCTGCATGGCACGGAATTGCGGCTGCACGGCTTGATGCTGCGCGGGCTCGATGGCGATGCGGCGGCCTACCGCAGTTTTTTGCAGGCAACGAGCCAGCATTTGCGCGCATTCCTGCGGCGGCGCCTGCAGCGCTGGCCGGACGAAGTGGAAGACCTGGTGCAGGAGTGTTTGCTGGCCATTCACAACCAGCGCCTGACCTACGATACGGGGGTGCCGCTGACGTCGTGGATCCATGCGATCGCGCGCTATAAATTGATCGACTGGCTGCGCCGGCATGCGCGGCGCGAGGCGCAGCACTTGCCGTATGACGAGGAGGATGGTGCGCAGGAACTGTTTTCCAGCGCCGACGCCGACGCTGCCGAGGCCAGCCGCGACCTGGGTAAATTACTGGCCGGCTTGCCGGCGCAGCAGCGCGACGCCATCGTGCATACCAAGCTCGACGGTTGGTCCGTGCGCGACACGGCGGCCGCCATGCAGATTTCGGAAGCCAGCGTCAAGGTGGCCGTGCACCGCGGCTTGAAGGCGCTGGCGGCCCATTTAAGAACAGGCAATGAGGGAAACGCACCATGAAAACCGATGACTTGATCGCCATGCTGGCCAGCGGCCCCGACGTGGCAGCCGCGCCACCGCCGGGCGCGCACTGGCGCGCCGCCGCCACGCTGGGCGCCGGAGTACTGGCCAGCGTGGCGCTGATGGCCATGCTGCTGGGCGTGCGCCCCAACCTGGAACAGCTGGCCCTGCTGCCCGACTTCTGGATCAAGGTCGGTTTCGTCATCTGCCTCTCCCTGGCAGCCTGGCATGTCAGCCGCCGCCTCTGCATGCCGGGGGCGGCCACCCGCGCCCTGCCCCTGCTGATCGCCGTGCCCGTGCTCCTGATGTGGGCGCTGGGTGCCATCACCGTCAATGAAGCGCCGCCAGAGCAGCGTGCCGAGCTGTTCTGGGGCGCCACCTGGCGCAGCTGCCCCCTGCTGATCGCCATGCTGTCCCTGCCCCTCCTGGCCGCCGTGCTGCGCCTGATGCGCGAGCTGGCGCCCACGCGCCTGCGCCTGGCGGGCGCGGGCGCCGGGTTTGCCGCCGGCGCCATGGCGGCCCTCGTCTACTGCCTGCATTGCCCGGAGCTGGCCGCCAGCTTCGTCGGTTTCTGGTATGTGCTGGGCATGCTGGTGCCGACCGCCATCGGCGCCGCCATCGGGCCGAAAGTGCTGGCCTGGTAAGCCCCTGGCGGCCCTGGCCAAAGAATTGAATCCGTTTTCTCCCACCGTGCGTACAAGTCAGGCAGCCTGCAGTTTTTTGGACTTGTTGGTCAACGTACATAAAAATCGGGAGAATCGAAATGTCTTTGTCACACTCGAAAACCGCCCTCGGCGCCGCCCTTCTGGGCAACCTGCTGGCGCTGGCCCTGGCGCCAGCCGCCTACGCTTCCAGCCACCGCGAAGCGCCATTCATCACGCAAAACCCCAAGGTCGACGCCACCGACTTCTATATGTTCCGCAGCTATGAGGCCGGCCGCGGCGCCTACACCACGCTGGTGGCCGACTATATCCCCCTGCAGGACGCGTATGGCGGCCCCAACTACTTCGCCATGGATCCCAACGCCCTGTACGAAATCCATATCGACAACAATGGCGACGGCAAGGAAGACCTCACCTTCCAGTTCCGCTTCACCAACACCATCAAGGATGGCCAGTTCACCGTGGGCGGCAAGAAAGTGTCGATTCCGCTGGTCATCAACGGCGGCGCCATCGATTCCGTCAATCCGGCCGGCCTGAACGTGCGCGAAACGTACAGCGTGACCGTGGTGCGCGGCGACCGGCGCACGGGCACGAGAAGCGCCGTCACCAACGCCAGCGGCGGCGGCACGACGTTCGACAAGCCCGTCGACAATATCGGCAACAAGGCCATCCCCAACTACGCCGCCTATGCGGCGCAGCATGTGTACGCCGTCAACATTCCCGGCTGCGCCGCGCCGGCGCGCCTGTTCGTCGGCCAGCGCAAGGACCCGTTCGTGGTCAACCTGGGCGAAACCTTCGACTTGATCAATATCAAGGCGCCCGCCACGGAATTCGCCGCAAATGCGGAGTCGGCAGCCAAGGATGACCTGGCGCGCAAGAACGTCACGGCCATCGAGATGGAAGTGCCGACCTCCTGCCTGACGGCCGGCAGCGACCCCGTCATCGGCGGCTGGACCACGGCCAGCCTGCGCCAGGGCCGTTTGCTGAACCCCGCGCCCGGGACCACCACCACGGCGTCGAAGGAAGGCGGCGCCTGGGTGCAGGTGTCGCGCCTGGGCATGCCGCTGGTAAATGAACTGGTGATCGGCCTGAAGGACAAGGACCGTTTCAACGCCAGCAAGCCGTCGGGCGATGCGCAATTCGCCGACTACGTCACCAACCCGACGGCACCGGCGCTGGTGGAAGTGCTGTTCGGCTCGGCCGGCGCCAAGGCGCCCACCAACTTTCCCCGCAATGACCTGGTGGCTACTTTCCTGACCGGCATCAAGGGCGTGAACCAGCCCGTGACGGTGGTCGCCTCTGAAATGCTGCGCCTGAACACGTCGATCGCGGCCACCAATGTGGGTGCGCAAAACCGCCTCGGCGTCATCGGCGGCGACAATGCGGGCTTCCCGAATGGCCGCCGCCCTGGCGACGACGTGGTCGACGTGGTGCTGCGCGTGGCCATGGGCAAGCTGTGCACGCTCAATATCGGCTGCGTCCCCGGCGATGCGCCTGCCGGCGGCCTGCACTTCACGGATGGCGCCTTCCTCGACGAAACCGCGTTCACGGCAGGTTTCCCCTACCTGAAAAATCCCGTGGCCGGTTCGCCGCAGCTGTAATAGGAGAATGCGATGAAAAAGCTCTATGCATGCGGCGCCCTGGCGCTCACGGCCCTGCTGGCCGGCTGCGGTGGCGGCGGCAGCAGCAGTGGCGACAATGGCGGCACCACGCCGCCGCCCGTGGTCCTGCTCGACGCCTTCTATGTGGCCGTCAGCAATGTCATTGCGACCACCAGCGATGACAAGGACGGCGTCGCCATCGACGCCATCATGGCGACGTCTCCGGAAAATACGGAACCGGTGCCGCTGTAACGCGCAGTAACTGGGTGCGGGTGCCGGAGACAGCGTTCTCCGGCGCCCCGCCCTTGCCGCCCTACTCCACCGTCGATGGCGTCCACGATGAAAATACCAATTTCCCTGCTGTGCGCCTGCCTGCCGCTGCTGGCATGGGCCGCGCCCTACACGCCGAAAGACGGCAGCGCCGTCATCGAACAGCTGCCGCGCCGCGCCGACGCCACGCAGCTGGCCCTGCGCGGCCTGCGCCAGCAACTCACGGCCACGCCGCAAGACCTGGCGCTGGCCACCAGCCTGGCGCAGCGCTATATTGCGCTGGCGCGCAGCGAGACGGATCCGCGCTACCTGGGCTACGCACAGGCGGCGCTGGCGCCGTGGTGGCGGCAGGCGGCGCCGCCCCTGCCCGTGCGCCTGCTGCGCGCCACCATCTTGCAAAGCACCCACCAGTTCGCTCCCGCCCTGCAAGACCTCGACGCCATCATCGCGCAGGAACCGGGCAATGGCCAGGCCTGGCTGACGCGCGCCACCGTGCTCACCGTGCAGGGCGACTATGCCCGGGCGACGGCGGCCTGCGCGCGCCTGTCGGCGCTCGCCAGCCAGCTCGTTACCGTCAGCTGCATCGCCAATATCGCCAGCGTCACGGGCCGCGCCGCCGGCAGCGAGCGCCTGCTGGACCTGACCCTGCAGAGAAGCGCCGGCGTGGCGCCCGAGCTGGAAGGCTGGGCCTTGACCCTGCTGGCGGAAATGGCCACGCGGCGCGGCGAAGCGGCGCTGGCCGAAAGCCGCTACAGGACAGCGCTGGCGCGGCAGCCGCGCGACAGCTACCTGCTGGGCGCCTACGCGGATTTCCTGCTCGACCGGCAGCGCCCGCAGGAAGTCGTCAAGCTGCTCAAAGAGCAGCAGCGCATCGACGCCCTGCTGCTGCGGTACGCGCTGGCCCTGCAGGCGCTGCCCGGCCAGCAAGCGGCATTCCTGGCGGCAAAAGCGGAACTGGCGGCCCGTTTCCACGCCGCCCTGCAGCGCGGCGACACCGTGCACCAGCGCGAGCAGGCCCGTTTCGCCCTGTTCCTGCAGCAGGATGTGCCGGCCGCCCTGCGGCTGGCGCAGAAAAACTGGGCCATCCAGAAGGAAGTGCCGGACATGCGCATCCTGCTGGAAGCGGCGCTGGCCGCCCGCAACTACGCGGCCGCGCAACCGGTGCTGGCCTGGATCGCCGCCAATGGCGTGGAAGACGTGGTCCTGCAGGCGCTGGTCAAACGGCTGGGGCCGCAGGATGGCCAGAAGCTCAGCGCCGCCAGGAAGGCAGGTGCGCTGTGAAACGGTGTTTGTTCGCCCTGTTTTTACTCTGCGCCTGGCTCGCTCCCGCGCAAGCCCACAAGCCCAGCGACAGCTATCTGAGCCTGGCCGTGCACGGCCAGCGGATCGAAGGGCAATGGGATATCGCCCTGCGCGACCTCGATTTCGCCATCGGCCTCGACGGCAATGGCGACGGCGCGCTGACGTGGGACGAAATCCGCGTCCGCCACGACGCCATCGCCGCCTATGCCCTGCAGCGCCTGCAGCTGGCCAGCGACCACGGCGCCTGCCCGCTGCAGGCGGTCGAACAGCTGATCGACCGCCACACGGACGGCGCCTACAGCGTGCTGCGCTTTACGGCCAGCTGCCCCGGCGGCGCGCCGACGGCCTTACACATCGGCTACACCCTGTTCGCCGACCTCGATCCGCAGCACAAGGGCCTGCTCAAGATCGATCACGGCGGCGTCACGCAGACGGCCATCTTCGACCCGGACAACCCGCGCCAGACCATCTCGCTGGCGACGCCCGACCGCCTGGCGCAGTTCGGCGCCTATGTGAAGCACGGCATCTGGCATATCTGGATCGGCTACGACCATATTTTATTTCTGCTCTCGCTGCTGCTGCCGGCCGTGCTGCTGCCTGGCCGGCGCGACGAACAGCAAGGCTTGCAGGCGGCCTTTTATGACGTGCTGAAAGTCGTCACGGCCTTCACGCTGGCCCATTCCATCACCTTGAGCCTGGCCAGCCTGTCGCTCGTCTCGCTGCCGTCGCGCTGGGTCGAGTCGGCCATCGCCGCTTCCGTCATCCTGGCGGCGCTGAACAATCTGCTGCCTTTGTTCCGCGGAAAGCGCCCCGTGGCCGCCTTCGCCTTTGGCCTGATCCACGGCTTCGGCTTCGCCAGCGTGTTGCGCGACCTGGGCTTGCCGCAGGGCGCATTGCTGGCCAGCCTGCTGGGCTTTAACGTGGGCGTGGAAATAGGCCAGCTGGCCATCGTCGCCGCCTTCCTGCCCGTCGCCTGGCTGCTGCGCAAGACTTGGTTGTACCGGCAGGTGCTGACCGTGGGCTCGCTGGCCATCGCGCTGGTGGCCGCTGTCTGGCTGGTGGAGCGGGTCGCCGATATCAAGCTGATCACGGCCTGAAAGCGTTGCTGGCTTGCCACTGCCTGAGCACAGGGCCTGACAATCGGGCTACAATACGAACAATTCTCAATCGCATCAAGGCCTGACCGTCCAGCGGAGCATGGCATGGAAAGGTTGCATGCTACGTCCCGAACTGGAACTGCACCGGCAAATCGAAGTGCTCTACAGCGACCACCACGGCTGGCTGCAGGGCTGGCTGCGCCGCAAGCTGGGCAACGCCTTCGATGCGGCCGACCTGGCGCACGACACGTATTTGCGCATTCTCGCGCGCGGCCGCGCGCCGGCGCCCGTGGAATCGCGCCAGCACCTGGCGCAGATCGCCAACGGCCTCGTGGTCGACCTGTTCCGCCGCCGGCATATCGAGGCGGCCTACGCGGACGCCATCGCCGCGCAGCCGGAAGCGGCCGCGCCGACGCCGGAAACGCGCGCGCTGATCGTCGAGGCGCTGATGGAAATCGACGCCATCCTGGCCGGCCTGCCGCAGAAGGTGCGCGACGCCTTTTTGCTGTGCAAGCTCGAAGGCCTGGCCTATGCCGACATCGCCGCGCGCCTGGACGTATCCGTCTCGTCGGTGGAAAAATACATCGCCCGCGCCCTGCTGGCCTGCTGCGCGGCGCAATTCACATGAGCCCCCCCTTGGACAGTCCACCGATTGCCCCGGCCGTGCTGCAGCGCGCCGCCGAATGGATGGCGCGGCTGTGGGCGGAAGACGCCAGCGCGGCCGATGCCGACGCCTGCGCCGCCTGGCGCGCCGCCCATCCTGAGCACGAGCGGGCCTGGACCCGGCTGCAGCGCTTTGCCCGGCAATTCGACGCCCTGCCGCGCGAGGTGGCGCGCGGCGCACTGGCGCCGCCCCAGCGCCAGGCCGCCGGCCGCCGGCGCGCCTTGCAGCTATTGGGCCTGATCGCGGCCGGCGGCGGCACGGCGCTGCTGGCGCACGAATCGGACCTGTGGCGGCGCGCCGCCAGCGACTACCGCACGGCTGTGGGCGAGACGCGCGCCATCGTGCTGGCCGACGGCACGCAGCTGGTGCTCGACACGGCCAGCGCCATCGACGTCGCATACAGCACCGGCGAACGGCGCATCGTGCTGCGCGCCGGCGCCATCCTCGTCACCACCGCCCACGAAACGGCGCCTGTCTACCGCCCGCTGCTGGTCGCAACGCCGCAGGGCACGGCGACGGCGCTGGGCACGCGCTTCTCCGTGCGCCTCGATGGCGGCGCCAGCACGGTGGCCGTCTTCCAGGGCGCCGTGGCGCTGCAGCCGGCGCAGGACGGCGCCGGATCCGTGCGCCTGCGGGCGGGCCAGCGCGCCGGCTACTCGCGCCTGGCCGTGCAGGGCATCGGCAGCGTCGAGGACAGCGCCGCCGCCTGGGCGCACGGCAGCCTGGTGGCCGAGCGCATGCCCCTGGGCGAACTGCTGGCCGAACTGGGACGCTACCGCCACGGCGTGCTGCGCTGCGACGCGCGCATCGCCGGGCTGCGCGTGACCGGCGTGTACTCGCTGCGCGACACGGACCGCTCGCTGGCCAACCTGGCCCTGAGCCTGCCCGTGCAGCTGGTCTACCGCACGCGTTACTGGGTCAGCGTGGCCCCCCGTTTCGCCGCTTGAAAAATAAAGTCAGAATAAGTGCAAAAAACGTTGAGGGTTTTGGCGGCTCGTACGGAATACGGGAAGAACCATTTTTTTCCTTCCACTTTCCAAGGATCTGCACCATGCCTCATCGCTCGACCGCGCCCACCCGCCACCTGCGCCCGTTTCCCATCGCCGCCGCCATCCAGGCCCTGTTCCTGGCCGGTGCCGCCGTGGGCGTCCTGGCCGTCACCGCGCCTGCAGCCCAGGCTCAGACGGCGGACAACACGCAGGCGCAGCGCCAGTACGCGATTCCCGCCGGCTCCCTCGAGCGCGCGCTGACCACGTTCGCCAGCGCGGCCGGCGTGGAACTGTCGGCCGACGCGTCGCTCCTGCAGGGCAAGCGCAGCGGCGGGCTGACGGGCAGCTACACGGTGCGCCAGGGCTTCGAGGAACTGCTGCGCGGCCAGGGCCTGCGCCTCGTGGCGGGCGCCGACGGCGCATATGCGCTACGGGCCGAAGCCGCAGTGACGCAAGCGCAGGCAGGCGCGCAGGCACAAGCCAGCGCCACCCTGCCCGCCATCACCATCAATGCCAGCAGCGAGCGCGAAACGGCCACCGGTCCCGTGCGCGGCTATGTGGCGCGGCGCGCCGCCTCGGCCACCAAGACGGATACGGCCTTGAATGAAAATCCGCAATCCGTGTCCGTCGTCACGGCCGACGAAATCAGCGACCGCAACGCCGAATCGCTCGATGAAACCCTGCGCTACACGGCCGGCGTGACGCCGAACCAGCGCCCGCTGGGCAGCGACGATTCCTCGCTGCTGCGCGGCTTCACCATCGAAACGACGGGCATTTTGCAGGACGGCTTGCGCAATTCGGGCCGCACCTTTGGCGCCTCCATCGAGCCGTATGGCCTGGAGCGCCTGGAAGTGCTGCGCGGCCCCGCTTCCGTGCTGTACGGGCAGATTCCGCCCGGCGGCATGGTCAACGCCGTCAGCAAGCGCCCCAGCGTGGACGCGGTGCGCGAAGTGGGCATGGAATACGGCAGCTACCAGCGTCGCCAGCTGAAGGCCGACGTGGGCGGCGCGCTCGACGCGCAAGGCGCATGGACCTGGCGCGTCGTCATGCTGGGCCGCGAAGCGCACACGCGGCTGGACCGCGACCGCGACAACCGCCTGTATGTCGCCCCTTCGCTGACGTGGCAAGCGGGTCCGGATACGCGTTTGACCCTGCTGGCGCGCTACGAGCAGGACAACCAGCAGTACGCGTTTCCCAACCAGCTGCTGGTGCCGGGCCCGCGCGGCCAGGTCGATCCCCGCGTCAACCTGATGGGCGACGACAACCGCTTCAAGCGCCGCAACACCATGCTGGGCTACGAGTTCGAGCACACATGGAACGATACCTGGTCGCTGCGCCAGAATCTGCGCTACACGCGCCTGAACAACGACCGCACGGACATGTTCCCCGGCGGCGTGAACGACGACGGCACGGTGGAGCGCTATTTCTGGCCCGTCGACACGGAATCGCGCAGCCTGTTCGCCGACACGCAGCTGCAGGCGCGGTTTGCCACGGGCGGCCTGACGCACCAGGTGCTGCTGGGCGTCGACTACGCGAACATCCGCAACACGGACGACTACCGCTACCAGAAGGGTTTCGTCGAACCGCTCGACCTGTACCATCCCGTGTATGGCAAGCAGCCGCTGGTGCCGGCCAAGGCGCCCACGCGCGCCGACGCCCCGTCGCGCCAGCTGGGCCTGTACGCGCAGGATCAATTGAAATGGGAGCGCTGGGTCGTGACGGCAGGCCTGCGCCGCGACAAGGCCACGCAATCGCGCGACGTCATCGACCTGGCCAGCGGCGCCGTCAAACCCGATTACCACCAGTCGCCATCGGCCACCACGGGCCGCCTGGGCGCCGTCTACCTGTTCGACGGCGGCTGGGCGCCGTATGTCAGCTACGCCACCTCGTTTTCGCCCGAACTGGGCACGATGGCGGGCGGCGGCGCGTTAAAGCCGTCGCGCGGCAAGCAGCTGGAAGCGGGCGTGCGCTACGAACCCGTGGGCCGGCGCGCCAGCTATACGGCCGCCGTGTTCGACCTGGTGCGCGACAATGTCTCGACGTCCGACATCGCCAATCCTGGCCACTTGCTGCAGACGGGGCAAGTCAAGGCGCGCGGCGTGGAACTGGAAGCGCGCACGGAGTTCGCCAGCCGTTTGAGCCTGATCGCCCAGTACACCTACCTCGATACGGAAGTAACGAAGAGCAATAACGGCGACCTGGGCCTGCAACAGCCGGGCGCGCCGCGCCATAGCGCCTCGGCCTGGGCGCGCCAGTCGTTCAACGTGGCCGGGACCCTGCCCGCGCATGCGGCGCTGGGCATGCGCTTCCTCGGCGCCATGCGCTCCAATTCGGACGGCGACAACCTGAATCTCCGCAACGGCGGCATCACGCAGTGGGATGCGGCGCTGGGCATGTCGCGCGGACCTTGGCAGTTTTCCCTCAACGTCAACAACCTGTTCAACAAGCAGGCGCTGTATGACTGCGGCTACCTGCCGAACCTGTGCTACCGCAGCGCCGAACGCACGGCCAACGTCAGCGCCATGTACCGCTTCTGATGCCATCGCTGCAGATGCGGCCCGCACTGGCGGCCATGCACCGCTACGCCGGCCTGCTGATGGCCGGCTTCCTGATCGTGGCAGGCGTCACGGGCAGCGCGCTGGCGTGGAAGGATGAACTGGAGGCGGCGATGCTGCCCGCCGTGTTCCGCGTGGCGCCGCCCGCGCCTGGCGCGGTGCCGCTCGACGCCCTGCTGCTGCGCGAACGGGTGGCCGCGCGCTTCCCGCAGGCGCAGGTGAGCTACGCGCCGCTGTCGGCGCCGCCCGGCCACAGCATGCAGTTCTACCTGCGCCCGGCGGGCCAGACGCCGCTGGCCAGCGACGAAGTGTTCGTCGATCCGTACACGGGCGCCGTGCTGGGCCAGCGCCGGTGGGGCGACATCGGCCAGGGCGCCATCAACCTGCTGCCCTTCATCGAGCGCCTGCACTACGCGCTGGCGCTGGGCGACACGGGCTTGCTGGTGTTTGGCCTGATCGCCGTGCTATGGACGGTCGACTGCTTCATCGGCGCCGCCCTGACCTTCCCCACGCGCCTGAAAAAACGGGGGCCGGACACGAAAGCCTGGCTGCTGCGCTGGCGTCCTTCATGGCTGCTGCGCCGCCATGGCGGCAGCTATAAACTGGTGTTCGACCTGCATCGCGCGGGCGGCCTGTGGCTGTGGGCCATGCTGCTGGTGTTTGCCTGGAGCGGCGTCGCCTTCAACCTGTACGGCGTATATGCGGCCGTGATGCAGCCGCTGTTCCCGCACCAGGGCGCCGAGGAAGTGGTGGCGCGGCACACGCCTTCGCCCGCGCCGCACCTGGACTGGCCGGCCGCGCGCGCGCAGGGCCGCCAGCTGATGAACGAGCTGGCGCGCCGGCACGCATTTAGCATCATCGAGGAAAACGCGCTGGCGTACGAGCGCGCACTGGGTGTGTACAGCTACCACGTGCGCAGCAGCCGCGACGTGCGCGCCCACAAGGGCCTCACCACCGTCTTTTTCGATGCGGCCAGCGGCCAACAGCTGGCCACCTGGCTGCCCACGGGTGCGGCCAGCGGCGACACCATCCGCAGCTGGATCAGCGCCCTGCACATGGCCTCGATGTGGGGCTGGCCCTTCAAGCTGTTCATCTGCGCCATGGGTGTGCTGGTGGCGACCCTCAGCATCACGGGTGTGCTGATCTGGCGCCGCAAGCGCCAGGGCCAGGCCAGGGCAAACCTGCCGCGCTTCAGGGGAAACCGATGAACGCCGCCGGCACGGCGTCCGTCAGCCACACGCCATTGGCCGACACATAAAACACGTGGCCCCGGGCCTGCATGGCGGCTGCGTCCACCGTCAGCACGACGGGCTTGCCATGGCGCGCGCCCACGGCCACGGCCGTTTCGCGGTGGGCAGACAGGTGCACATGGTTGCGCGACCCGGCCAGCAGGCCGGCCGCGCGTATTGCCTCGACAAAGCGGCTGGCCGTGCCGTGGTACAGCATGGCGGGCGGCGCGGCCGGCGGCAAGCCGATATCGACGGCGGCCAAGGAGTGCCCCTGGTTGGCGCGGATGCGCAAGCCATCGGCACTGATGGCGTAGCGTGTCTTGCTGTCGCGCGCCACCACGTCATCCAATTGGTCACGCGAAAGGCGGCGGCCATGCCGGGCCGCCTGCGCCAGCAGCTGGCCGATGTCGGCCCAGCCCTGGGCATCGAGCGCGAGGCCGATTTTTTCAGGCGCGTGGCGCAGGATAAGGGAAAGGAATTTGCTGGTGTGTACTAAATTATCGGTCATTCAATCTTGTTATTATGGGTCAATGCAGGCGCCCACAGCGGGCGCCATGGCCGCAGTCTACGCCTGTTAAAACGCATATGACAAGGTCAGGCGCGCAGAACGCGGTTCCACGGGATGGAAATGCCGGTCGTTCACCCCATCTTGCGCCTCGCCGGGCAGGCGCGACGCGTAGTAGTAATCGATGTCGCTGGCGCGCCTGTCGAACAGGTTGAAGACGTCGAGCGACAGCCGCGTCCTGCGGTTGAGCTGATACGCCAGGCGCGCATACGCCAGTGTCGTCGAGGCGGAGCGCACGCTACTGTCCTCGATCAAGGGACGGGGGCCGAAGTAGCGTAGCTGGAAGGCGCCCGACCACGGGCCCTGGTCCGTCACCGTCATGCCGAACGAGGCCACCTTGCCGATGGCGCCGGGGATATGCTTGCCGGCCGGGTCATTCTGCGTGTAGCGCGATCGAGAAGCGGCCAGGTCGAGGTCGAACAGCAGCCAGGGCGCGGCAATGTAATGGTTGTTCCACTCGATGCCGTGGCGGCGGCTGGCGCGGCTCGCCTCCGTTGCGCCCGCGTCGCCGACGAACAGCAGTTCCGAATCGATGTCGAGGCGCCACAGCGCCAGCGAGCTTTGCAGGCCCGGCAACCACTCCGTGCGCGCGCCCAGCTCCATGCCTTTGGTCGGCACCAGCGGCGTGACGGGCGTGGCGGCCTCGCCGTTGGGCAAGCGCGTCTGCGTCGTGCCGCGTGCATCGTTGCTGTGGAAGCCCTTGCCGTAATTGACGAAAAACTCCGTCTTGCTCCACGGGCCGAATATCAAGGACAGTTTCGGCGACACCACATGGTCGCGCGCCGTGCCGCTGTTGCCGTCGATGCTGCTATCGACCTTGAAACGGTAGGCGTCATAGCGCAAGCCCGCCACCGAGCGCAGCCACGGCAGCCATTGCACCGTGTTTTCGCCGTACAGGCCAAGGCTGGCCTCGCGCACGCGGTCTTCGCGCACCGTGCTTTGCCGGATGCGCTCCACCGTGTCATACAGGCCCACGGGCGACAGGCGGTCGAAACGCCCCTGCACGCCAACCTTGTTGCGCATAGACAATCCTGCCAACTGCGTGTTCCAGCTTTCGCTGGCGTTCACGCCCACCACCGTGCGCCGCTCGCTTTGCTGGAACTGGTCGCCCTGTTCCGGCTTGGCCAGGAAATACGTGAAATCGCTGTTCAGTTCCAGCTGCGAGCGGATCAGGTAGGCATCGAGTTCGAACAGGCGGTTTTGCGTGCGCTGGCGCATGGCGTAGGACAGGCTGTAGCGCGACGTGTCGCCACCGTCGCTGGGCGCCAGCGAGCCGAAGCGGCCGATCTGGCCCGCTTCCACGGCGCGCAGCGGCACCTGGTCGGTGGCGTTCCAGCTATTCCTGTAGGCCATGGCCGTCACGCTGTAGCCGTCATCCGCCGTGCCCTGGCTGTAGCGCAGCACGCCGCTGTATTTGCGCACGTTTTCCGGCACGTCCCAGGGACCGTTGTTGCGGTTCACCTCCATGCCGTACAGCAAGGTGCCCGGTCCCGCATCGAAGGAATCGGCAACGACGCCGCGCACATAGCCATGCTGGCCCACGGAGACGCTGGCCTGGCCTTGCGGCAATTTATCCGCCAGGCGGATGCGCGCCGCACCGGCCGAGGAAAAATCGCCCTCGCCGGCGAAATACGGCCCCTTCTTGTAGTCGATGCGCTGCACCAGTTCGGGAATGAGGAAATTGAGGTCGGAATAGCCCTGGCCATGCGCATGCGTGCGCATGTTGACGGGCATGCCGTCGACATGGGTAGCGAAATCCGTGCCATGGTCAAGATTGAAGCCGCGCAGGAAATACTGGTTGGCCTTGCCGTCGCCGCTGTGCTGGGTGACGATCAGCCCCGGCACGAATTCCAGCAACTCGCCCGTGCGCAAGGCGGGCCGGTTGACGATCAGTTCGCTGGTGATGACGCCCTGGCTGGCCGCATCCGAGGTGCCGACGGCGTTGTCGTAGTGGCCGGACACCCGCACGGTGCGCGCCTCGTCAACGGCTGTGGCGGCCGGGGCCGGGGCTGCGGCCGCCGCCCTGTTTGCCATCGACAGCAGCGCCAGCGCACAAGCTGCCATCCGTTTGCTTTTTATCAATCCCATCGCGCCCCCAGTTTTTATGATGTCAGTACAGGCCGCCGGCCGTGGCCGGCCTACCGCTTATATACGCGGCCATCGCCCGTCTGGATTCAGCGCTGGCGATATGGCCGACTTCGCAAGGAGTGCCCGTGGACCAGACCGATAACGCCAGCAAGCCGGCCAGGAACGTGCCTGCCAGCGTGCGCAAGCGCGACGTGCTGCCCTACATCCTGCTGTTCATCCTGCTGGCAGGCTTGCTGGCCGTGCTGGCCGGCGCCCTGCTGCCGCCCCATTACCAGGCCGTGCCGGCGTTGCTGTGGAGCCTGGGATTTTGCGTCAGCGGCATGCTGCTGGGCTTTTTATTCGGCATTCCACGCACCCTGCCGTCGGGCACCGTCAACATGGCGACACCCGATGAGCGGGCCGGCGGCAAGAGCCGCCCCACGGACGAGTCGCCAGCCGCGGCGGGCGATGCGGCCGCCAGCAACGCCAGCAACACCCTGTTCCTCGGCACGCCGACGCCGATGGAGATCAATTCGAACTTGGTGGAAGTGTCGGACTGGCTGACGAAAATCATCGTCGGCGTCGGCTTGATCGAACTCAAGAGCCTGCCCGCCAGCGCACGCAGCATGGCCGCCTTCATCGCGCCCAGCCTGGCCGTCGACACGGCCACGGCCATGGCGGTGGTCGGCGGCATCATGCTGTTTTTCTCCGTGCACGGTTTCCTCATCGGCTATTTGCTCACGCGCATCTACCTGTCCATCATGATCAAGCGCGCCGACAGTCTCGTGAAAAACGAGTCCGTGCGCCTGGAAAGCGGCAAGGAAATCGAAGTCACCGAGCTGAGCCGTTTGCAGCAAAAGTCGCTCGACGACATGCAGGAAGCCGTCACGCAGCTGCTGCTGGCCCATCCTCCCGATGGCGCCGCCGCCGTCACGGCCCTGGCCGGCATGCCGACGGCGCAAAAACCGTCCAGCCTGGTGCTGTGGCTGGACGACCACCCGCGCAACAACACCCTGCTGGTGGAACAGCTGGAACGGGAAAACATCAAGGTGGACCAGGCCGTCTCGACGCGGCAGGCGCTGGCCATGCTGCAACAGAAGCGCTATGCGCTATTCATCACGGACATGGCACGGGCCGAAAACGGCCGGCGCGTCAAGGATGCGGGCGTGCGCACGGTGCGCGAAGTGGGCCAGGTCCAGCCGGACCTGCCCATCATCGTGTATTGCAGCAAGGATACGGTCGCCAGCTATGGCGTGGAAGCGGAGGCGGCTGGCGCCCGCTTCATCACCACCTCGGGCACCAGCCTGCTGGCCAGCGTGAACAAGCTATTGCATGAGGAGCGCGAACGCTGAAGCGTCAAGCAATGACATAGGCATAGCTGCCCACGTAATGCAGCGAGCTGCGCTGTGGATGGGCGAGCTGGTTGGGCGCAAACACGCAGACGCTGGTGTCGGCCAGCACGCCCTGCGCATCGGCGTCCGCGCCAGCCCGCGCCAGCCAGCTGTCGCCATACGACACGCCATCGAGCAGCTGCGCCAGCGGCGCGGGCGCCGCCAGCATCGCGCTTTCAAGGCAGGCCGGCTCGTACTGCGTGAGCCCGGTTTCCAGGAAGAACGCCGACGGCACGGCGTCGCCATCTGCCGTGTACGTGGGCGCCAGGAAGGCTTGCAGCGCTTCCCAGCTGACGAAGCGCCCGCTGCAGGCAAACACGTGGACGATGGACTGGCTGCCGGACACGCTTACAGCTTCTCCATCTTTTGCCGCACGGCCGGGGCCGTGGCGGCCGTCGGCGCCAGTTCCAGATAAGTCTTGTACGCGGCTTTCGCCTTGGCGGCATCGCCGGCCTTGGCATAGGCGTCGCCCAGGTTCAGGTAGGCGATGGCGCGCGACGGGTCCATCCGCACCGTGTTTTCAAACCAGCGGGCCGCTTCGCGGTATTTTTCCTGCTTGTAGAAGACAAAGCCCAGGTTGTTGGCCGCCAGTGCGAAGTCGGGACGCAATTTCAGCGCTTCCGTAAATTGCGCTTCCGCCTGCGCATACTGCTTTTCCTTGTACAGCTGCAAGCCGCGGTCGTTGGCCCGCTGCGCCAGCTGGCGCGTGGAGGTCGGCACGGCGCCCGGCGTGACGATCTTCTGTTCGCCGCCCTGCAAGTCCTTCACCGTCACGCTGGCCGCCTGCGGCTTGGCGTCGAGCTTGCTATTCAGGGCGATGGCTTCCGTCGACAGCTGCGCCGTGTTCGGGCTGAGGAATTCCGTCTCGCCCGGCAATTCGAAGACGAAATCGCCCCCTTCCGAGCCGGGCAGGCTGCCAAACGCGGGCGTCTGGTTCGACACGCTGGAGACGGCCGGCGCCACGTAGGCCGCCAGTTCCGTCGCCGTGATCAGGCCGTCACCGTTGAGGTCACCCTTGCCCGCCAGGCCCTGCAGCAGGGTCCACGTAAACACGGAATGACCGTTCGGTCCGCCGTCGGCCACCAGCTGGTCGCCGCCGCCGGCCGTCAGCATTTGCCGGCCGATGCGCTTGGCGTTGTCGCGCAGGAAGGAACTGGACCCGGCGCCGCGGGTCAGGCCCAGGCCGCTGTAACAGGCGTCCATGACGAAGAAAGCGTGCTTGGCCGTCAGGCTTTCCGCGATATTCTGGATTTCCGTCATCGGGATCGCATCCGTGGCGAACTGCGCCGGGTCGGAATCGACGGGCACGATGTAGCCGAGGTCGCGTCCCGAACTGAGCTTGCGCGTGGCGCCGTGGCCGGCGAAGAAGACAAAGATGCGGTCGTTCTTTTGCACGCCGCCATGAGCCAGCTTGTCGTGAAAGGCGGCCAGGATGTTGTTGCGCGTCGCTTCGCCGTTTTTCAGGGTCACGACGCGCTCGGGCGCAAACGCGAATTTCTCGATCAGGGTTTCGCGTATGCCTTGCGCATCGCGCACCGCATACTGCAATTTCGGCCATTTCGCGTAATCGTCGATGCCGATCACCACGGCCCAGGAATTGGCATAGCCCGTGGTCACGGGCACTTTTTCCGGCGCCGGCGCCGTGCTTTTGGCCACCTGGAAGCTGGTGCCATCCCAGCCCGCGAATTGATAGCCTTCGGCGATCAGCTTGTCGAGCACGGCCGGCAAGGCTTTCACCGTGCGTTCGTGGATGTCGTGGAACAGGACGATGCCGCGCCCCGCCTTGTCGACGGACGCCAGCACGCGGTTGGTGATCGAACTGGGCACGGGGTCGGCCCAGTCCAGCGAATCGATATTCCACATCACGGATTTCAGGTGGGCGTCGGCCAGCGCAGCCATGCCTTCGCTGTTGCGCGCGCCGTAAGGAAAGCGGAACAGCGCGGCCCGCTCGGGGCTGATGGCCTTCAACAGGGTGTCGGTGCCGAGGATTTCGCCTTTCAGCTTCTCGCCCGTCTGTTTCGACAGCTGGGCGTGGCTGAAACTGTGGTTGCCCACGGCATAGCCCTCTTTCATCAGCTTGCGGCTCACTTCCGCGCCCGCGTTCAGCTTGGCATGACCTTCCGCGTCGAGCGAGCCCAGGTTGCGCCCCACGTTGAAGAACACGGCCGGCACGCCATACTGCTTCAGGATGGCGCTGATTTCTTCCGTGTAGCGGCGGTGCGGGCCATCGTCGAAGGTCAGCACGATGGTCTTCTTCGGCAAGCCCAGGCCGAAAATTTCCGCCTCGTCCTTCTTCGGCGCCGGCTTGGCTTCGGGCACGGAGCCAGCCGGCGGTGCTGCATACGGCACGACGATGCCGTTCTCCTTGAGGATCTGTTCGCGGCTGTAGAGCTTTTTCAGCTGCGCCACGTAGTCGTCCCACCGCTCGCGCTTGAGTTCGATGGCGCGCTGGCCCAGGTTGCCGAAGATTTGCCGGATTTCCTTCTCGTAATTGCGCTCGATCTCGCCCAGCGCGTCGAGGTCTTCGGAAATGCGCTTGTGTAGCTTGATGGCCGGCAAGGAGGAATCCTTGGCGACGTCGGCCAGCATGCTTTGCAGCAGCTCGCGGAAAGCCAGGCGGTCCGCATCGTACAGGCCGGGATCGGATTCGATATACGTCAATAAACTGTCGAGCGCCTCGAAGCGGCCCGGATTGGTGGGTGCCGTCAATTGATCCAGCGCAAGATCGAGCTTGGCGATGCGTTCCTGGTTTTCATGGAACAGCGCCTGTCCCACTTTTCTCGCCTCGTCGCGCGCGCCTTCCGGCAAGCTTTGCTCGTCGGCCAGCAGCACGATAATCTTGCGGAAATTGGCCAGCAAGTCGCGGAACTGGGCCGCCATGGCGGCCGTATCGGCGGCCGATTGCGGCGCGGCGGCCGAGTTGCCGGGCGCGCCGGCGGGAGCGTCTGGCGTGGCGGTGGCGGCCGGACGGGTCAACGTGTAGATGCCGGCACCAGCGGCGAGGGCCACGACGACGGTGGCGGCGATCTTGATCGGCTTGGAAGTCACAGGCTTGTCATTCCCTTCACATACTATGCATAGAATTCAGATGGCGCGGATGCGCAAGATGCATAATTGTAGAGCACGCTTAGCAACTACTCGGTTCGCACGCTGAATTTCGGCAATAATATTGTTGCCAACCTCCATAAAAGATAGTGAAAACGGGAAAGACAATGCACAAGAAACTCTGCGCGGCCGCGCTGATGCTGGGCGTGGCCCTGATGCTGCTGCAACTGCGCGCGCATGCGGGCGATACGGAGGTTAAACCGGCAGGACGCGTGTGCCTGCCCCATTGATCCACGCGTCCCTCTAGCCAGACTACACCTTGGCCGGCTCCCAGTAATGGGCCAGGCCCAGTTTTTTCAGGCCGGCCGCGACGAAGCGCGGCTCCAGCAATTCTTCCGCCGTCAATGGCTGGCGGATCAGCTTTTGTTCCTGCGCAAACGCCAGTACCCTGCGGTAATGGCGGTACACGGCATCGTCGTACAGCGGCGACCAGCGCTCCTTCCACTGCAAGCCAGGATCGTCGTAGCTGCGCCGCACCACGCTGTCGGGCGTGCCGTTGCGCGTGCCATCCTTGATGACCGCTTCGCGGTTGCCGTCGAGCGCCGCCCAGTGTTGGGCCCGCAGCCAGGCCGTGGCCACCAGTTCGGCGATGTCGGGGTGGGCTTGCGTAAAGTCGCGCCGCGCCCACAGTTCCGCGCGCATTTTTCTCTCTGGCAAACCCTTGCTGGACCAGATGATGCGGCCGATGCCCTTGTCTTCCAGCGGGTAGCCATTGATCATGAACAAGGCATCGACGGCGCCCGTGGCCAGGGCGGCCGTGCCCGGCTTGAGGTCCATATTAATCAGGCGGAAATCCGTGGGCGACATGCGCTGGTCGGCGATCAGCTGGCGCAGGCCCAGCTCCCACGGCCGGCCCCGGTGCACGCTGATGCGCTTGCCTTTCAGCTCGGCCAGCGACGTGGCGCGTGAGCTCGTGGGCACCAGCAGGAACTGGTCCGTGCCCCGCCCTGCCGGCACGATCACCTGCGTGCGCACGCCGCCCGCGTTGAGTATGACGGAGGGCAAGTCGCCATACGCGGCCATGTCGATGCGCCCGCTGGCGAACGCTTCGTTCATGGTGGCGCCCGTATCGCCGGTGACGGGCAGCCATTCCAGCCGCACGCCCCGCAGCTTGAGTTCGCGCGCCAGCCAGCCTTCCTGCTGTACCCGGTAAGCGATGCCGCCCAGCTCCGCCCTGCCGTTTTCCGCAAAGCCCGTCGAGGCGATGCGCAGGGCCGCCGGCGGCGCCCCCGCCGCTTTCGCCGCCGACACTGCCTGTCCCGCCAGGGGCAGCAGCGCCAGCCCGCCCATCACCGTACGTCGCCGCATCGCATTCTCCTCTTCATCGAACATGGCCACCGTTGACGTTCGTCCCGCTCAGGCAGCCCGGCGCGTCTGCGCCAGCGCCGCTTCGAAAGGACGGGGGTCGATCCACGCGCGCACATCGACTTTGCTGGGCAGGAAATTCCAGCGGAACAGGAAATCGCTGAAATCCTGCAAGCCGGCGATCGACGTTTCCGCCAGATCCGTATCCAGGCGCAGATGCGCATCCTTGCCATAAGCCACTTGCACCCAATGCTCGCTGGCATTCGATTCGCGCGCGAGGAAACGCCGCGTCTCGTCCGCATGGCCGCGCGCCCACGCTTCGGCCCGCAGCACCTGGTCGACCAGGGTCACGGCGGAAGGAAAATGGTTGTCGAGCAGGTGCGCATCGACGCTCAGGGTGCGCGGCGTGCCGTTGTTGGCGCGGATCAAGGGTTCCGGATGGCTGCCCGTATCGATCACCGTGTGCAAGCCGAACTGCTGCGCCAGCTGCGCGGCCGAGGCGCCTTTCAGGAAGATGGCGTCCACCTCGCCCCGCAGCAGCCCCAGCAGTTCCGGGCTTTGCCCGCCGCGCCGCGCGCCGCTGAACAGATTCGTTGCCGCGCCCCGCTCGGGCGGCGCTTCGCTCTGGCCCGTGTTGACCACATAGTCGACCAGCTCCACGTCGGCAACAGCCAGCCCTTCGAGGCTCAGCGCGTTTTCCAGCCCGCGCAAGGCTTGCGCGCGCGCAAAGTCGATCTGCGCTTTCGCCCACAGGGGCAGGCCGAAACGCCGCCCCTTCAAGTCGCGCACGGTTTTGATGCCGCTGTCGGGCAAGGCCAGGATCAGCTGCGTCTCGTCCGACCACGACAGGCCGATGACGCGCGTCGCGCGTCCCGCCGCCCTGGCCCACAGGGCCGGGATATTGCCGCCGTGGCGCACGGAATTTTGCAGGGTATGGTCGAAATGCGATTCGCGCACGGCTTCCTGCTCGGACTCGCGCAGCGAACGCAAGCTGGTGCCGTCGGCGCGCAGGGCTTCTTCCAGCCAGCCCTGCTGCAAGGCGATGCCCAGGCCCGTCGGGACGGGGCAGCGCGTGTACCACAGGGTGTCGAGTGTGTCATTGCTCATCGGGTATCTCCGGGTGGGTGTGTCGATCAAAGGGAAACTACAGCGCCATCCTGCGCGCCCATTCATTGCCGTCCCACAAGCTGCTGGGATGGACTTCCGCTGTCGCCAGCGGCACGTGGCTATCGTCGAGATCGCTGAAATCCGCATGCAAGCCATCGCGGATGGCGACAAAGCCCGGAGATCCCCGCTGGCGCGGGTGGGCCAGCGGCACGTCCTGCACGCGGCGCACCTTGCCCGGGCGCGCATCGAGCACGACGATGCGGTCGGCCAGGTACACGGCTTCGTCGATGTCATGCGTGACCATCACCATGGTGATGCCTTCGTCCTGCCACAGGCGGCGCAGCTCCTGCTGCAGGCGCAAGCGGGTCAGCGCATCGAGCGCACCGAGCGGCTCGTCGAGCAGCAGCACGTCGGGCCGGCCGACGAGGGCGCGGGCGATGGCGGCCCGCTGCGACATGCCGCCCGACAATTGATGCGGATACGCATCCGCATAGCCGTCGAGGCCCACGCGCGTGATTTCCGCCGCCACGCGCGCGTCGCGCTCGGCCAGCGGCACCTTGGTATTGCTGAAAGCCACGGCCACGTTCTGCTGCACCGTCAGCCAGGGAAACAGGCGGTGGTCCTGGAACACGAGGCCCCGGTGCAGATCCGTGCCACGGATCGGCACGCCATCGTGCAGCAGCAAGCCCGTGTAGTCCGTGTCGAGGCCCGCCAGCAGCCGCAGCAGGGTTGATTTTCCGCAACCGGACGCCCCCACGATGGCGACGAATTCACCGGGTGCAATCGTCAGGGAAATATCGTCGAGCACCAGCAGCGGCGCGCCTTTCAGCGAAAACGACTTGCTCACGTGCTGCACCTGCAAGCCGCCGCTCAGGTGTGACCGCCGCGGCAGCAGGGTCGATGGGGAAACGAGATCATTCATGGCGCACTCTCTGCAGTAGGGGCTAGGGAAGAAACAGCGGCGGGCGACGCGCGGCGCAGCCAGCGGCTGCCGTGGAACACGAGCCAGGCGGCCAGCCAGGGCGCCAGCCAGATCAGGAACACATTGCGCAGCCCCGCCAGGTCGGCCAGGCGGCCTGCCGCCAGCGCGCCGGCCGTGCCGCCCACCATGCCGAACAGGGTCAAATGCGCCGAGACGCGGGCCTTGTCGACGGGCGCGCGCGCGATATTGTCCGTGTTGACGAGGTTATTCACGCCCAGCCCCAGTCCCAGCAGCACGGAAGCGCCCAGGTAGGCGATGCTGCCGGGCCACAGGCCGAGGATCAGCAAGGCGGCCATGATGGCCAGGTGCGCGCCGCCGTACAATTGCTCGCGGTGGCGGCTGGCCAGCACGAAGCGTCCCAGGAACAGCAGCACGAGCACGCAGCTGAGTCCCTGCACGGCCATCAGCCAGACGGAGTGGTGCGCGGGCCAGTGCAGCACGCGGATGGCCAGCAGGATGGAAAACACGCCCACGCTGGACGCCGTGAAGCTGGCGAGGATTTCAAACAGATACGTGCTGCGCACGATGGGCAGGCGCAACAGCTGGCGCAGGCTGGCCGCGCCCGGCAACGGCGCCTGGCCGGCCTGCCTGCGGGGTGCCGTGTTGCCTGGCAACGTATTGTTGGGCAATACGTGCCAGCCCAGCACGGCCAGGATGGCGAACATCAGGGCCGAGATCAAGAATCCCGCCTTCAGGCCCAGCTGCGCGATCAGGTAATTGCCGCACAGGGGCCCGAGGAATTGCATGCCGAGGATCAAGGTCCCCTTGTACCAGCCCGCCTTGCCCTGCCCCAGTTCCGGCAGGCGCACGAGAAACACGGTGCTCATGGCCACGATGCGCAGCGAGATGCACAGGCCGACGAGGAACATCAGCAAGGCCACCCATTGCCAGCCCGGCAACCACGGCAGCACGCAAAAGGCCAGCGCCAGGCTCAGGCTGACGCCGGCGTACAGGTGCCTGGGGTTGCCGCGCGACAGGATGTAGCCGGCCGGTATCGTGCCCAGCGCCATGGCCAGGGTTTCCGCGCTGCTGATCATGGCCAGCTGGAAATTGCTCACGTGCAGATGCAGTCCCAGCAGGGTGGCCAGCACCTTGTTCATGCCGATGGTCACGCCGGACAGCAGGGTCAGGCCGATAAAACGCAGCAGGAAGGCGCGCAGCTCGCCGTCGCGGGCGATGATGGCCGCGTCCGGCTGGAATGGCAGGGATTCACTCACTGCTGCGCCCCTTCACCAGCAGGCGCGCCAGGCGCGCAAACGCCACGTTCATCGTTTGCGCCAGCAGCGCGATCACGAGCACGGCCAGCAGGACGACGTCCATGCGGCCCGACACTTCGCCGTTGAGCAGCAGCGAACCCATGCCGGGGCCGGCCGCAAACAGCAGTTCGCCGCCCAGGCAGGCCAGCCAGGCGAACGCCAGCGCATGCGTGACACCGGTGACGATGGCCGGCATGGCGCCCGGCAGCAAGATGCGGCGCAGGGTCTGCCAGCGCGTCAGGGTCAGCACCTGCCCCACTTCGCGCAAGCGTCCTTCCACCTGGCGCATGCCCGCATACGTGTTGAGCACGGTCGGATAGAAGGCGGCGATGACGATCACCAGCAGCTTGGCGCCGTCGCCATTGCCCACCCACAGGCCCAGCAAAGGGATCAGGCCCAGCAGAGGAACTTGCCGGATACTGTGGAACAGCGGGCCGATCAGCCGGTCCGCCAGCGGCGACTGCGCCATCAGCGCGCCCGTGGCGATGCCGGCGCTGCCGCCCAGCAGCAGGCCGGCCAGGGTGCGGCCCAGGCTGGCGCGCAAATGCACCCATAGCTCGCCCGTCACGAGCAGGTCGCGCAGGCTGTGCGCCAGGTCGCCCAGCGAGACGAAGATATAGGCGGCGGCCGCGCCCTGGCCGGATGCCCATTGCCAGGCGCCCAGCAAGAACAGCGGCAACAGCGCGCCCTTGATGATACGGATCAGGCGTTGTCTCATGCCGACTCTCCCTTGGCGCCGCGCTGCCAGCGCATCAGCCGTGCTTCCAGCGCATGGCAAGCACGATCCAGCCCGAAGCCGATCACGCCCGTCAGCACCACGCCCACCATCACCACGTCGAGGCGGAACATTTGCCGGCCCATTTCCATCATCTGGCCCAGGCCGCTGTCGGCGGCCAGCAATTCCGCCCCCACCAGCACCATCCACGAACGCGACAGCGCGATGCGCATGCCCGTCAGCGCGGCCGGCACGATGGCCGGCAAGACGATCAGGCGGATGCGCTGCCAGCGCGAAAAGCAATACACTTGCGCCACCTCGAAGTAGCGCAGCGATAGGTTGCGGATGGCGTCATGCACGGCCAGCGCCACGATGAAGAAGCTGGCCTTGGCCACGATAAACACCTTGAAGCTCTCGCCTATGCCGAACAGCAGGATAAACAGGGGAATCAGGGCCACCGTCGGCAGCTGGCGCAAGACATTGAAGGTGGGATCGACATAGCTGCGCAAGCCCGGCGACAGGCCCAGCACGACGCCGAAGGCCAGGCCGACGCTGGCGCCCAGGCCGAAGCCGGCCAGCAGGCGGAACAGGCTGATGCCCAGGTGCTGGCCCAGTTCGCCGCTCTCGGCCAGGTCGCGGGCCGTCAGCAGCACTTGCCAGGGCGACATCAAAATGTGCGCGGGCATCCATTCATAGCTGGTGGCTATGCTCCATAGCAAGAGCAAGGCCAGCGGCGAGGCCCACACGGACCAGCGCGAGCGCACGAAGCGCCGCAGCCACGGCGTGCGCGCCGCCGCGGCCTGCGCTGGCGGCGCCGGCCTGGCGCGTGGCAAGGGGATGGCGTTGACGATGGAAGTCATGGCGTCCAGTAAGTTTGCAATTTCAACTGCGCCAGCGCCTGGTTGACGAACTGCGGCGCGAACAGGCTATCGACTTGCAGCGGGCGCGCGATCAGCCCCGCGCTCTTCGCATACGCCGCCTCGCCCAGGTAATGCTGGCGCAGGCCGGCCGTAAACAAGGGCGACCAGCGCGCCTGCCACGGCGTGTGGTCGCCCGCCAGTTCGCGCCGCACCACGCTTTCCACCTGGCCGGACGCGGCCTCGATGCGCACGTATTCGTCTTCGCCGCCGGCGCCGGCGGCCCGGTGGTGCTCGCGCACATAGGCCGTCACCACCAGCTGGGCCAGCTGCGGATAGCTTTTCAGGAAGCCGCTGTCTGCCCACAGTTCGGCGCGCATCTTCCAGTCCTGCGGCGGCGCCTTGCTGGACCAGATGATCTTGCCGACCTTCTTATCTTCCAGCAGGAAGGCGTCGCTGAGGGTAAAGAAGGCATCGGCGCCGCCCGTCGCCACGGCCGCCGCGCCGGCCTGCGGATTGAGGTTGAGGATCTTGACGTCGCGCAAGGTCATGCCATTCGCTTCCAGCAGGCGCGCAAACGGGTATTCCCACGGCCGGCCACGGTGCAGGGCAATCCGCTTGCCCTTCAAGTCCTTGATCGAGCGGGCCGTGGCACCGTTCGGCACCACCAGATAGGTATTGCTGAAACTGCCGCCGGGCAGGATCAGGCGCGTCTGCAAGCCCGAGGCATTGGCGATAATCGACGGCAAGTCACCATACTGGGCCAGGTCGATCGAACGGTTGGCAAACGCTTCGTTGACTTGCGTCGCCACGGAATTGGTGGTGACGGGCACCCACTCCAGCTTCACCCCCAGCTTGCCCAGCTCGGCGGCCAGCCAGCCTTGCGCTGCCACCTGGGCGGCCGAACCGGCAAACACGGTCTTGCCGGATGGCGCCGTGCGCGCCACGACGGCGATGCGCACGGCGGCCGGCAGCGGCTCGGCGGCGGCCGCAATCGACGGCGCCAGCAGGCTGGCCGCCAAAGCGGCGGCGACTGCCTTGCGCCAGGTCAAACGTAAGAATTTCAATGACATTGCGGACCTGTTCTTGAAAGTTATACCAAGTCGGTGGCAGGAAGCAGGGAAAGAGCGCGCGCCGTGTCGATCAGCTTGCTCATCTTCCACTGCTGCAGCAGCACGCCGGGACCGAAGTCGCGCGAGCCGCCGATGGCTTCGGCCGCGATCTGGATCTGCGCGCCCTCTTCCAGCAGCAAAATGAATTCGGCCAGCTTCAGCAAGCCCTGCTTGCCCCACACGGTGGCGCCGCCATTCGCTTCCAGGATGGCCGTGGCGTGCGTGTTGCGCGCGATTTCGCCGAGGATGAAATCGACTTCGGGCTGGCGGCGGTCGATATAGATGGGAATTTCGCGTATCAGCTGGTAGCGCTGCACGGGCACGTAGCGGATCGGCAGGGTGCGGTGCGTCTGCGCCCACGCGCCGAGCGACGGCGAATGCACGTGCGAGATCGAGGTGACCTCGGGCCGCTCGCGGAACAGTTTTAAATAGCGCGCGCCGCCGTTGTTGGCGTCGCCCACGATCACCGTGCCGTCCAGCGCCAGCACGGCCGCCTTCAGGGGCTGGCCGCGGCGGAACGGACCCGGATCGTTGACCACCACCACCTTGTCGCCGCCCGGCGTGCGCTCGACGAAGCCCACCGTGCCGTTGGCCGTCAGGCTGCCCGTCTCGCGCAAGCCGTCGAAGGCCGTCTGCGCATCGCGCCGCACCTGCTCCACGAAGGCCAGTTCGGCCGCCGTCAGCTCCTGGGTTTCTGCTTGTGCTTCCGCTTGTGCCACGTCCGTCATGTCATGCTCCATTCAGTTTGGGTTAGGGATACGGGTCGCTCCTGTCCCTACTTTCGCAAGACGCGTGCCAGCACCGGGACCGGGGGCATTGGCGGATGGCTGCTGCTGGCGCAACAGCGGCTGCTGGCGCGGCAGCAGCGCCAGGCGCCGGCGCTGTCGGCCAGCCAGCAAGCACAGGGCCGGGCCCGATCCGGCGGACCAGGCCCCGGCAGCGGGCATGTTTCGTGCAGCGCCTGGTCTTCCCTCACCTCACCAAGGAATCCCATGACTACCGCAACCTCCGCTGGCGCCGATACCGTCGATACCGTCTGGTTCACGCGCTGCCCCGTGCCCACGGCCACGGGCCTGGCCTACAAGCTGGGCTGGCTGGACGAGGAATTCGCCCGCGACGGCATCGCCCTGAAAACCCTGCAGGAAGTGGGCGGCGAACTGGCGCGCCACCATTACGACCATGGCCTGTCCACGCTCGTGCGCGAAGGCGGCAACCTGCTGGCCCTGCCCGCGCGCGCGCAAGGGGCGCCCACGCGCCTGATCGGCCTCACATGGATAGACGAATGGCAAGCCATCCTCGTGCGCCCCGGCGCCGGCATCGCGACGCCGGCGCAGCTGCAGGGCAAGCGCCTGGCGCTGCCCGCCTTCCGCGCCGAGGATTTGCGCGAGAACCGGCGCGGCCGCAGCATCGCGCGCGGCATGAGCCTGGCCGGCTACAAGGGCGTGCTGGCGTCGGCCGGCTTGACGCTCGACGACGTGCGGCTGGTGGAAGTGGGAGGTGAGGCGCCAGCGGCGCAGAACCTGGGCGCGGGGCTATGGCAAGGCATAGGCCCGCTGCTGCGCGGCGAAGTCGACGCCGTCTACGTGAAAGGCGCGGCGGCGGCCGAGGCGGCACGCGCGGCGGGGCTGGAAGTGGGCATCGACATCGACGCCCTGCCCGACCGCCGCTTCCGCGTGAATAACGGCACGCCGCGCCCGATCACCGTGCATGAAACGATGCTGGAGCAGCACTTCGAGCTGGTCGTGCGCTTTCTGACGCAGACGCTGCGCGCCGCGCACTGGGCGCGCAACCACCAGGCCGACGTGCTGGCCATCCTGCAGGGCGAGACGCGGGCCGGCGCCGACGCCGTGGCCGAAGCCTACCGCGACGGTTTTCATTTGACGCTGGCGCCCGACCTGTCCGACGAGAAGGTGGCCCTGTTCCGCCAACAGAAGGATTTCCAGCTGCAGCACGGTTTCCTCGACCGCGACGTCGACATCGACGCCTGGATCGACCGCCGCCCCCTGGAGGAAGCGCAGCGGCGGCTGGCAGCGCTGCTGCAGCAGGCGGCGTAAAAAAGGCCAGCGCATCCAGATGCGCTGGCCCCGGCATTGCCGCTACGCGGCAAACGGCCGCTCAGGCGGCCAGCGCCGCATGCGGCGCACTGGCCGGTTGCGCCAGCCGCTGCAGCGAATGGATGGTGGCCGCGCAAGCCGTGGCCAGTTCCGCGCCCTTGACCTTGAAATGCTGGAAGTAGAACTCCTGGTGTTCGTGGCCCGCATGGAAGTGGTGCGGGGTCAGCACGGCCGACAGCACGGGCACGCCCGTTGCCAGCTGCACCTGCATCATGCCGGAAATGACGGCGTCGGCGACGAAGTCATGGCGGTAGATGCCGCCGTCGACCACCAGCGCGGAAGCGGCAATCGCCGCGTACCGGCAGCTCCTGGCCAGCGCTTGCGCATGCAGGGGGATTTCAAAGGCGCCGGCGACGTCGATGACATCGATCTCGTTTTCGGCAAAGCCGAGGACCGCCATGTCAGCGATGAAGGACAGGCGGCATTGGGCGACGATGTCGCGGTGCCAGCCCGCCTGGATGAAAGCGATGCGCTTGCCGGGTGCGGCGTGTGAAGGTTGTGACATATAAGAAACTCCTGTTTTCAAGAATGATAAAAACAGGGCATGGGATCGAAGGGGATATGACAGGCGCAGAACAGCCGCGCCCTACTGGGCATGCAGACATACGCACGCGCACCGACGGCAAACGCAGGCCGTCCATGCGCCGGGCGCAGGCCGGCAGCAACACAATGATACATCCCGCTCTCTCTTTATCCGGACTATACCGTCGGCCCCGGAATCGCACCGGGTCTGCTGACCTTGCCGTCCCGGTCCGAAGACCGTGCCGGCAAGCGCTCGCGGGCTAGGCACGCATGCCATTACCGCCGGTGGGGAATCGCACCCCGCCCTGAGAACGTCGCGTGGCCGCCGCACAGGGTGCGGCAGCCACGCCCGGCGACTATAGCATATCGCCCCTGTCCCTGCCCCGCGCGCCTAGAACTGCAGCGTGTACGACGCCCCCACCGTGCGGCCCTGGCCGATGATGACGGTGTCGCCATTCACCGCGCCCGGCACGAAGCTGGTGAGCGTATGGTTGCGGTAGACCTTGTCGGCCAGGTTGTTCGCATACGCCGTGATCCGCTGCTTGCCGCCCGGCAGCACATACGACAGGCGCGCATTGGCCAGCGCGAAGCCGCCCTGGTTCAGCAAGCCACGCGCGTCGCTTTGCGGGTCGACATAGTAGTACTGCTTGGACGTGTAGCGCACGTCGCCGCTGAAGACCAGCTGCGCGCCATTGCCCAGCGGGTAGCGGTAGTCGGCTGCCAGCAGGGCCGTCACGTGGGGCGAGCGCACGAATTCATTGCCGGAACGGTCGCCGCCATTGTTCTGGATGGCGAAATCGTCGAATTCTGTGCGCAGCAGGCCCGCGTTGGCGTTGATGTGCAGATTGTCCGTCGGCTGCGCCTCGACCTCGAATTCTGCGCCGTTCACGTGGGCCTTGCGCACGTTCTGCAGATAATTCACGCTTTGCGTGGGGTCGCCGTTGTACACGCCCGTGATATTCACCTGCACGTTCTTGTAGTCATAGTGGAAGACGTTGGCGTTGAAATTCAGGCGGCCATCCAGCCATTCGGACTTGATGCCCGCCTCGAACGAGTTCAGGGTCTCCGGCTTCACCGTGTTCAGGGCGCGCACGTCCGTGGCGCTCGTGTTGTAGCCGCCCGACTTGATGCCGTGCGCGTATTTCAGGTAGCCGCGCAGGGTGCGGCTGAAGCGGTACTCGGGCGTCACGTCGTAGGTCAGCGCATTCCACGTGGTCGAGGGATTCGACGTGAAGTTGTTGTTGGCCACGGAGGCGGCCGCGTAATTGCCGCCCCGGACCGTGTTCCACCAGTTGGAAGGATCGCCGAACGTCACCGTGTTCGATGCGGCCTGCACGCGGCGCAGGTCCAGGTCCTTGGTTTCCGTGGTCCAGCGCAGGCCGAACGTGGACAGCAGCTGCTCGCTGAAGTTGACGGTCGTGCTGCCGAAGATGGCCGCGCTGCGCGCCTTGTGCTGGTAGATGGTGCGGTTGTAGCCGACGGGCTGCGTGCTGCCCGCCAGCGCCGGCACCGTGCCGTTGGGCAGGCGCGCGCCGGCCGCATCGGAATCGATCTTTTCATTGAAGTAGAACAGGCCCGCCACCCAGCTCACGGCGCCGTTCTGCGGCGACGTCAATCGCAGTTCCTGCGACACCTGGCGGCTGCTCGCCTTCGAGCGGCTGCGCCCCACTTCCAGCGGCGTGTTGTCGCTGTCGCCCGTCGCCTCGTTGCGGAAGTTTTCATAGCCGGTGATCGAGGTCAGGGTCAGCTCGCCCAGCGCGTATTCCAGGTTCAGCTGGGCGCCGCCCTGTTTCACGTCGCTGTCGGCCGGCGCGTTCGTGCTCACGTCGTCCGGATTCGTGCTGGGGACGTAGCCATTGCGGTAGACGCCATTGGCGCCATAGCTGGCCACCGTGGTGGTGGCGCCCTTGGTCGTGTAGTCGCGGTAATGCAGGTTCAGATTGGCCGTCAGGTCGCGCCCGATCAGGGCCTTGAGCTGGCCGCGGATGGCGCTGTCCTTGAGTTTTCCGTCGCGCTCGCCCGTAAACAGGTTGCGGAAGCGGCCCCGGTCCTGCTGCTCCGTGTGGAAGGACAGCCGCCCCGCCAGCACTTCGTCGACCAGCGCGCCGCCGATGGCCCCTTCGGCCAGCTTGGTGTCGTAGCTGCCGTAGTCCAGCTTGGCGTAGCCGCTGGACTTGAACGAGGGCTTGCGCGAAATGACGTTGATGGCGCCGCCCGTCGTATTCTTGCCCCACAAGGTGCCTTGCGGGCCGCGCAGCACTTCCACCCGGTCCAGGTCGAACAGGGGAAAGCCCGTGGCGCTGGAGTTGCTGATGTAGACGTCGTCGAGATAGAAGCCGACGGGATTGGGGAAATCGATCTGCTGCTGGCCCGCGCCGACGCCGCGTATCCACCAGCGCGGGCGGCCATGCTGCTGCGTGCCGGCCGAGGCGTTCGGCACGTAATTGAGGATTTCGCTGGCCGAGCGGCCGATGCCCGTGTCGAGCAGCTCCTTGCCGCCCAGGACCGTGATCGCGCTCGGCACCTTCTGCGCGGATTCCTCGCGCTTTTGCGCCGTCACCGTCACCGATTGCAAGGAGGCGCCCTCGCCGGCGCCGTTCGCGTCGGCCGTGGCGATGACATCGGCGGCAGGCGTTTCCGCATGGGCCATGCCATGGACCAGCATCCAGCCGCCGATGGCGAAGGCCGAGCGCAGCGCGCGGCGCACTGGCGTCAGATGGAAGGGGGATGAAGAAATGGCGGCGGGGGCAGTCGAACGGCGCATGGGTAATTATCCTTGAGTAAAGTCAAAACGCGAGATGGTGATGACTGTCATTGCAAGGCGCATGCCCGCTGCCGCAGCGCAGCAAAATGGGAATCAAGTGCTTGATTTCAAAGGAAGACTAGCGTGATGATAGTGCTGTTGATTTAGCAGCAGCGGCGCTGCCGCGTGCTGCCTGCGCGACAGCAGGCCATGGCGCTGCTGTCGCGGCAACAGGGGATACTTAGGCGGCGCGCAGCAGGGCCGACGTATGTCCGCGCACCAGCGGCAGCACTTCCTCGCCCACGCGGTAGGCTTCCTCCAGGTGCGGCGTGCTGGCCAGGATGAAGGCATCGGCGCCCAGCTGCACCAGCTCGTCGAGGCGCTCGGCCACCTGCTGGTAGCTGCCGACGATGCCCTGCGTCTGCCCGCCGCGCAGCAGGTTGAAGCCGGACCAGATGTTCGGCGCCGTGATCAAGTCCTTGTAGCTGTTCAGGGTGGTCGGGCGGTTGCCGCGCTGGCGCGCCGCGCCCACGGAATCGCCGCCATCGGCGCCGAGGAACTGGCGCAGGGTGGTGGCATCGACGGCGTCGAAGCCCTTGCGCACTTCGTCCCACGCCTCTTCTTCCGTGGCGCGGGCGACGATGTCGACGCGCACGGCGCACTTGATCTTGCGCCCCAGCAGCGCCGTCTTTTCATGCACGCGGGCGAATTTCTCGCGCAGCTGCTCGAACGGTTCAAGCCACGTCAGGTAGTAATCCGCATGCTTCGACGCGGAACCGAGGGCCGCGTCGGACGAGCCGGAAAAATAAATCTCGGGGAAGTCCTGCTCTGCCAGCGGCGTGGCCAGGCCCGCATCTTCCACCTGGTAGAACTTGCCCTGGTAGGAAAACGGCCCGCCGCGCCACACGCCGCGCACCACATCGAGGAATTCCGTCGTGCGCGTATAGCGGTCGTCGTGGCCGGCCGCATCGCCCCACCACAGTTGCGCCGGCCCGCCGCCGCCCGTGATGACGTTGTACAGGGCGCGCCCGCCCGTGGCCCGCTGCAGG
This sequence comes from Janthinobacterium sp. GW822-FHT07H10, assembly GCF_058798675.1. Taxonomy (NCBI): domain Bacteria; kingdom Pseudomonadati; phylum Pseudomonadota; class Betaproteobacteria; order Burkholderiales; family Oxalobacteraceae; genus Janthinobacterium; species Janthinobacterium sp. GW822-FHT07H10. Next base: position 475,167 of record NZ_JBXAKS010000002.1, on the reverse strand, counting down.
CTGGCCGTCATGCGCGCGGCCACCACGGGGTTGAGGAAACCGGGCTGGAACGGGATCATGAAGCGGAAGGTGCGCGTCTCGCGCGCCAGCAGCGCGGAAATGGCCCACGGCTCGTCCGTCATGGGAAACGAGGGAATCAGGCCGCCCTGGAAGCCCGATATTTCGGCCGCGCGGGCGATTTCCGCCAGGTAGTCGATGTAGGTGAAACCGTCGGCGCCGCCGCCACCGAGGCCGGCCTGGCGCAGGTTGTCGTTGCCGGGAAACCAGTCGCCGCGAAACGGCGTGCGGGCGCGGTGCGAACTCGGTTCGCCATGCGTGGGAATGCGCCAGAAAAAATCGATTGCCATCAGGGATGCTCCTTCAGTAAGGTGGATACAGGAATTCAGGCCGCTTGCCGTTGCGCGCTCAAGGCTGCCCGCACGCGTGGCAGCACATGCTCGCCGATGCGATAGGCTTCCTCGAAATGCGGGATGGCCGCCAGCACGAAGCTGGACACGCCGGCCTGCGCATATGCCTCCAGCGCGGCGCCGACCTGTTCATAGCTACCGACCAGGGCGCCGTGGGCGCCCGTTTGCGCCTGCGCAAAACCGGGCCAGAAAGCGGCCGCGCTGCCGTCGAACGGGGCATCGTCGGCCAGCCCCGCCCCGCGGCGGTAGCGGCGCGCATCGCGCAAGGCTTCTTCAAGCGTTTCGCGGGCCAGCACGTCGATGCGCAAGCCCGCCGCCACCTTGCGGCCCAGCTGGCGCGCCTGCGTTTGCAGCCTGTCGATGGCCGGCTGCAGGGCCGCCACGGGCGCCGCGTCGAACACGTGCACGTCGGCCTGGCGCGCCGACAGGGCCAGCGCCTCGGGGCTATCGCCCGTCAGGTAGATGCCGTTGAGCGGGTGGTTCGCCAGCGGCCCCTTGAAGCCGCCATCCTGCACTTCGAAAAACCTGCCCTTGAAGCTGAAGGGAGAAGCATTCTGCACGCCGCGCGCCACCGTGATGAATTCATCGATGCGCGGCACGATATCAGCGTCCGGCGCCGCATCGCCCTGGCGCCGGCGCGCTGCCGCATCGCCGCCATGCGCGATCTGCCAGGCGAAGCGCCCGCCCGTGAAGCGCTGGAAGCTGACGGCGTTCTTTGCCGCGTACACGGCCGAACCCCAGGCCGCATCGAATTCGGCGATCAGTTTCAAATGGCGCGTGCTGCGCGCCAGGTAGCCGGCGACGATCCAGCTTTCATCGCCCTGCGTATCGTGGCGCACCTGGATGCCGTCGAAGCCGGACAGGTCCGCCGCGCGGGCGATCTGGTGCAGGTAGTCGTAGTAATTGAACGGCGGACGCGCGCCGCGCGGGTCGCTCACGCCCGCCTGCAGGGGGCTGGGCGCGCCAGCGGCCCGTTCGCCGCGGCGCGTGACGCCGGGCGCCGCATGGCGGCCGTCGCCGCTTGTGGGCAATTGCCAGATGAATTCAATGGTCATGCATGGACTCCTGTCGTGGATAGAAGAAAATACCGCCGCACATTGCGCGCCGCGGCCTGCCCCACCCTCCTCGCAGAAAACATGCCATGTGCTGGACACCCACCGGCGCCCGAAGCTGCTGCTTGTGCAGCAAGCGGCTGCACCCTGGCCAGCAGACTGCTGCATAGGCAGCAGCCATGAAAAAAGCCGGAGCCCGCATGGCTGCGGGTCCGGCTCCAGGGGAGAAGTCGCGTGCCTAATCGATGGCGCCCGCTTTTTTCAGGAAGGTGCGCAGGATGTTGCGGCTCAGGTTCAGGTGCTTGGCCGTGCGCACCTGGTTGCGCTCATTGCGCTCCCACGCGGCGCGCACCAGCTCCTGCTGCATGGCTTCGAATGCCACGGCTTCGCCCGAGTCGAGCAAGGCTTGCCAGGCGCGGGCGAAGCGTTCGGCGGCCAGCGAGTCGTCCTGCGCGGCAGCGCCGTGCGCCGCGTAGGCGATGTCGGCGCCGCCGGCCCAGGCATCTGGAGCAGGCACAGGGGCCGTCGCGGGTGCGGCAGCCACTGCGCGGTGCCAGCCCGACAGGCTCAAGTCCTCGGCGCGCACGACGCCGCTGCGGCACACGAGCAGCGCGCGGTGGATGACGTTTTCCAGTTCGCGGATATTGCCCGGCCACGGATAGGCCAGCAAGGCTTGCTGCGCATCGGCCCCCAGCTCCACCTCGCCCAGGTGCAATCGCTGCGCATAGATGGCCATGAAGTGGCGCGTCAGCGGCATGACGTCGCCCGGACGCTCGCGCAGGGGCCGCAGCGGCAGGCCGATCACCTGCAGCCGGTAATACAGGTCTTCGCGGAAGCGCCCGGCCCGCACGGCTTCGGCCAGGTCCACATTCGTCGCGGCGATCAGGCGCACGTCGATGGGAATGGCGCGCCGCGCGCCCAGGCGCACCACTTCGCGCTCCTGCAGCACGCGCAGCAGCTTGACCTGCATCGCCAGCGGCAAGTCGCCGATTTCATCGAGGAACAGGGTGCCGCCGCTGGCCGTCTCGAACCAGCCCGGCTTGCCCTGCTGCGCGCCCGTGAACGCCCCCCGTTCATAGCCGAACAGTTCGCTCTCGACGAGGGTTTCGGAAAACGCGCCGCAGTTAATCGCCACAAAGGGCTGCTCGGCGCGCCCGCTCAAGCCATGCACGTGGCGCGCGATCAGCTCCTTGCCGGTGCCCGTCTCGCCCGTGATCAGCACCGTCGCCTCGCTGGGGGCGATGCGTTCGATCAGTTCGTGCAACTGGCGCGAGTGGGGGTCGGCAAAGACAAACGCCGTGGCGCGCACCAGCAAGCTCATTTGCTGCGGATCGCGGAAGGCAACCAGCGCGCCGTCGTCATCGGCACTGCCCGCGCCGCGGGCCAGGTGGGCGCTGCGCGCAAAGTCGCTGCTGAAATTGTGGGCTAGGAGTTCCATGCGCCGACTATACCGCGCAAAAAGCGCCGGCGTGAACGAATGGTGCCGTTCTAGCTTATCCGGATTTTGCATATGCCCGCTGCTGCTCAGGTGCGGCTCCGGTGCTGGCCCGAACCTTGCAATGGCAGTGGAGCAGGCAATGTCGCCTGCCCACCACGGAACTCCCATGCCGCCACGCCAGCTCGTCCTGAATGTCTTCCTGCAACGCCACGGCCACCACCCTGCCGCCTGGCGCCACCCATCGGCCAGCGCCAGCGGACGGCCCGACCTGGCCTGGTGGCTGCGCGCCGCCCAGCTGGCCGAGGCGGCCAAATTCGACAGTTTTTTCATTGCCGACTTCATCGGCCGCGCCGGCGACGTCGCGCCGGAAACGGGCCGCGCCGCCATCGGCCTGCCCTTCGAGCCCTTCACCCTGCTGTCGGCCATCGCCGCCGTCACCAGCCGTATCGGCCTGATCGCCACCGTCAACACCAATTATGAACATCCGTATCACGTGGCGCGCAAATTCAGCTCACTCGACCACCTGAGCGGCGGGCGCGCGGGCTGGAACGTCGTTTCCTCGTTCGGCGAACACACGGCGCGCAATTTCGGCATCGATGCACCGCGCAGTCACGCGGAGCGCTATGCGCGCGCCGACGAATTCGTCGCCCTCTCCAGGGCCCTGTGGGATAGCTGGGATGACGATGCCTTCGACCGGCCCGACCGCGCCGGCGGCCAGTTCTACCAGCCGGCGGCGGGCCACGCGCTGGACTTCCGCGGCGAGCATTTCGCCTCGCAAGGCTTGCTGGACTTGCCCCGGCCCGTGCAGGGCCACCCCGTGCTGGTGCAGGCGGGCAATTCCGACACGGGCCGCGAATTTGCCGCGCGCCAGGCCGAGATGGTGTACTGCTCGGCCACCTCGCTGCCCGTGGCGCAGGCGTATTACGCGGACGTGAAAGGGCGCATGGCGAAATACGGCCGCGCCGAAGATCAGCTGAAGGTCACGCCAGGGCTGTCGGTGGTGGTGGCGGAAAGCGACCAGCAGGCGCAGGACCAGTTCGGCGAGCTGCAATCGCTGGTCGACTTCAGCAACCTGGAATTTGGCGGTTTTGACCTCTCCGGCTATCCGCTCGACGGCCCCCTGCCCGACCTGCCCTACCAGGCGGGAGACAACGGCAAGGGACGCTTTGCGCAGCAGCTGGAACTGGCGCGCCGCGAGCACCTGACCCTGCGCCAGCTGGTGCTGCGCTTTCGCGTCGCGCGCGGCCATTTGCAAGCGATCGGCTCCGCCAGGACGGTGGCCGACCAGATGGAAAAGTGGTTCACGGAACGGGGCGCGGACGGTTTCAACGTCGTGCCGCCCCTGCTGCCGCAAGGCTTCGAGGATTTTACCCGCCTCGTGGTGCCGGAACTGCAGCGACGCGGCCTGTTCCGCACCGAATATGCAGGCAACACCCTGCGCGACCACCTGGGACTGGCGCGGCCCGTCAACCCGCACACGCGGGCGCGGGCCGCTTGACTAGGCCTGGTCCGGGTCGAAGTGCTTGCGCAAGCCTTGCCAGCACTCGAAATAATCGCTTTGCAGCAGGCCGCCGTTCAAGGCGAATGGCGTCGGCTTGATGATGGTGCGCGTCTCGAACATGAAGGCCATGGTGTCGCCCACCTTCACGGGCGCCGACGTGTCGCTGTGCGAGGCGCGCTCGAAGGTCTGCGCATCGGGGCCATGGCCGGACATGCAGTTGTGCAGGCTGGCGCCGCCCGGCACGAAACCGGCCGCCTTGGCATCGTACACGCCGTGGATCAGCCCCATGAATTCGCTGGCCACGTTGCGGTGGAACCAGGGCGGGCGGAACGTGTGTTCGGCGGCCAGCCAGCGCGGCGGGAAGATGGCGAAGTCGATGGCGCCCAGCTGCGGGTTTTCGCTGGGCGCTTGCAGCACGAGGAAGATCGACGGGTCCGGGTGGTCGTAGCTGATCGAGCCGATGGTGTTAAAGCGGCGCAAATCATATTTATACGGCGCGTAATTGCCATGCCAGGCCACCACGTCCAGCGGCGAATGATCGAGCGTCGTGCGCCACAAATGGCCACCGAACTTGGCCACCAGCTCGCACTCGCCCTCGATATCCTCGTACGCGGCATGCGGCGTGAGGAAATCGCGGGCGTTCGCCAGGCCGTTCGAGCCGATGGGCCCCATGTCCGGCAGGCGAAACGCCGTGCCGAAGTTTTCGCACACATAGCCGCGCGCCTGGCCGTCGGGCAGGGTCACGCGAAAGCGCACGCCGCGCGGAATGACGGCGATTTCCTGCGGGTCCAGCTCGATCAGGCCCAGTTCCGTGGCGATGGCCAGCCGGCCCTGCTGCGGCACGACCAGCAGCTCGCCGTCGGCCGAGTAAAAGAAGCGCTGCATGGGCCGGTTCGCCGCATACAGGTGGATGGCGCAGCCGCTCATCGCTTCGGCGCTGCCATTGCCGGCCATCGTCACGAGGCCACCGATGAAGTCCGTCGGCTGGCCGGAATCGGGCAGCGGCAGCGGATCCCAGCGCAGCTGGTTCGGCGGCGTCGGCGGCATCGCATGGAAATCGCTGACGATGCGGGGATTCGCCAGCAGGGTAAACGGCGGATGCCGGCTGGCAGGACGGATGCGGTACAGCCACGAGCGCCGGTTCTGCGCGCGCGGCGCCGTGAAGGCCGTGCCCGACAACTGTTCCGCATACAGGCCCAGGGGCGCCTGCTGCGGCGAATTCTGTCCCTGCGGCAAGGCGCCGGGCACGGCTTCCGTGGCAAATTCATTGCCGAAGCCGCTTTGATAACCGGCGCCTATCATACGGGCTCCGCCAGGCCTTCGGCCGCGTCGCGCAGCAAGCCCTGCACCACGTCGGCCTTGCCGATGGCGCCCATGGCCAGCAAGGCGAAGCGAGCCAGCAGCAGCGGCGCGCGCTGCTCGCCCACGCCGCCCATGGTGTGGCACAGCTCGGTATAAAGATTATCGAGTTCAATGTCCGTCATATTGTCTCCTTGTTACGATTGTGTGCCGATGCCTGCCGCCGCCAGCGCTGCCGCCACCTGCCCCGCCTGCACCTGCCGCCAGCGCGCCAGCACGTGACCGTCCGGGCGCACGAGGTAAAACGTGCCGGGCTGCGCATCGAACAGCGAGCATACCTGCGCCGTATGGTCCCAGGCGCACAGTTCCCCGCCTGTCCGCACGGGATTGCGGGCAATGGCCACGGTCGCCAGCGGCAGCGTGCCGCGCAGCGCCAGCAATTCCTCTGGCACCTGGCCATCGTCGCTGAAGTACAAGCCCGCAAACCGCCCCTGCCCCAGCCGCACTAGATCGGTAATATAACCGGCTTTCCGCGCGCCGTCCTGCAGCAGCGCCAGCGGACACTCGGGCAAGACCGTGCCCGGCGCGGGACCGGCGCCGAACGCATCCGCATCCGCCCCGTTCAACGGCGAGCGCGCATACGCGATGGCGCTGGTCTGGCGCGGATTGATCAGGGAACGCACGTGCGCATGCCTGCCCGCCAGGCCCAGCACGGCCGTGCGCATCAACTCGAAGGCAAACGTGGGCGGCGCCATGAATTCCGTGCTTTTCGTGCCGTGGCGCAGGTTTTCATGGGCCGCGTACACGCGCTCGTCCGAATAGCTGTCGAGCAAACCGTGCGGCGCCTGGCCCTGGACGACATAGGCGAGCTTCCAGGCCAGGTTGTCGGCGTCGTCGATGCCCGAGTTCGCTCCGCGCACGCCGAAGATCGGCACCAGGTGGGCCGCGTCGCCCGCGAACAGCACGCGGCCGTGGCGGTATTTCTCCAGCGTCAGCGCGTTTGCCGTGTAGATGGTGATCCACACGGGATGCCACGGCGCCGTTTCCCCCATCATGGCCAGCAGGCTGTCCACGCGGGGCGCCACGTTTTCCAGCAGCACGGCCGCCTGCGCATCCTCGTCGTCGCGCAGCTGGTAGTCGATGCGCCAGATGTCGTCGGGCTGCTTGTGCACCAGCACGGTCGAACCGGGATTCGACGGCGGATCGAAATACGCGAGGCGTTCCGTCGGACGGCTGCTGTTCAGGTGGATGTCGACGATCACATAGCGGCCCTCATAGCTGGTACCCTGCAGTTTCAAGCCCAGCGCCTCGCGCACGGCGCTGCGCCCGCCGTCGGCCGCCACCAGCCAGTCCGCCTCGATCTGGTAGCTTTCATCGGGCGTGGCCACGCTGACGGTGACGCCGTCGGCGCGGCGCGCCACGTCCGTGACCCGCGTCTGCCAGCGGATATCGATCAATTCCGGCAGGCGTTCGGCCGCATCGAGCAGGAACTGTTCGATATGGTATTGCGCCAGGTTGAGCATCGGCGGCAATTTCTGGTGCGCGTCTTGCGGCATCGTAAAGTGCAGCACTTCTTCCTCGCGGTAAAAGCTGCGCCCGCCGGCCCACGGCAAGCCCTTGGCAAGAAAACCGTCGAGCGCGCCCAGGCGTTCGATGATTTCCAGGCTGCGCCGCGAAATGCAGATGGCGCGGCTGCCCGTGCAGACGCCGTCATCGGCTTCGATCAGCACCGAGCGCACGCCGTGGCGCGCCAGGCCCAGGGCCGTGGCCAGGCCCACGGGGCCGCCGCCGGCGATCACGACGGGCACATGCTGCGTGCCCGTAGCGGCCGGTTTGCCGGGCGGATAGACTGTCGGCACATGGGGATAGGGGTGAAACGTGTCGCTCATGATGGTGTCCTCTTCAAGAATGTTCCTTGCCGCGTGCCATCGGCAGGGTCAGCACGATGGCTGCGCCCGCCACCAGCAGCACGCTGGCGTACAGCAAGCCCGTGGCAAAGCTGTGCGTGAAATCCTTCAGCCAGCCCACGACGACGGGGTTCAGGGCCGAGCCGATATTGCCCGTCGCATTGATGACGGCGATGCCGATGGCGCGCGCGCCCAGGCTCAGCGCACGGTCCGGCGTCGTCCAGAAGACGGACATGGCCGTGTAGGCGCCCGTCGAGGCCATGCACACGCCCAGCAGCTGGACGACGGGATTGCCGGCATACGCGGTCAACAGCCAGCCCAGGGCCGACAGCAGCATGGGCCAGACGATGTGCCAGCGGCGTTCCTGCCGGCGGTCCGAGCGGCGGCCCCAGGCAATCATGCCGATCACCGTGCACACTTGCGGGATGGCCGCCAGCAGCCCGATCTGCGTATTGCTGGCGCCGCTATTGAAACTTTTCACGATCAGCGGCGTCCACACGGCCACCATCGCCAGGGTGTTCACCAGGCAAAAATAGGCGATGCCGAATTTCAGCACCGTGGGCGAGCACATCTCCGCCAGCACGGAGGCCTGTGCCTGTGCCGCGGCCTGTGGCGCCGCCGGCTTGTGCTCGGCCGCCAGCATGCGCGCCAGCACCTGCCGTTCCAGCGTGCCCAGCCAGTTCGCCTTGTGGGGCGCGTCGTCCAGGTAGCCATACACCATCAGGCCCAGCAGCACGGAAGGCATGCCTTCAAGCAAGAACAGCCATTGCCAGCCCTTCAAGCCCCAGTGGCCGTCCAGGCCCAGGATCAGACCCGACAGGGCCGAGCCGATGGCGGCCGTGACGGGCATGGCGATCATGAACAGGGCGTTGGCCCGCGCGCGGTAGGCGCTGGGAAACCAGTAGGTCAGGTACAGCAGCATGCCGGGCAAAAAGCCCGCCTCCGTCACGCCGACGAGGAAGCGCAGCGCATACAGGCTGGCCGGGCCGCTGGCAAACAGGGTCGCCGTCGAGGCCAGGCCCCAGGCGATCATCATCGAGCCTATCCAGCGACGCGCGCCGATGCGCGCCAGCACGATATTGCTGGGGATGCTGCAAGCGATGTAGGCGATGTAAAACAGGGTGGTGGCAAAGCCGAACTGGGTGCCGGACAGGCCCAGGTCCTGCATCATGGTCAGGCCGGCAAAGCCGATATTGATGCGGTCGAGAAAGGAGAATACGAACAGCAGGAACAAAAATCCCAGCAGATGGCGCGATACCTTGCGCATCACCTGCTGTTCCAGTTGCACGGTGGCCGCGTCGAGGACGGGCGCATGGATGGCGGGGGGAGCCGCCGGGGCGATGGTCATGCTTGTCTCCATAAGGTGTCGCTCCCCCCTTGCTGTTTTTATGGGGTGGGAGCCGCCGGCTGATCCGGCTTGAGACACAGTATGCAGACGGGCAGGCTCAAGGCTGTCCCCATTTTGGGGACAGCTGGCCGCCAAAAGAACTAGTGGGCAGGGCAACGGCGGCGGCCCGCGCGGGCTGCCGCCCTCATGGCCCGATGCCGTCGGGCGGCGTGCTTAGCCGCGTTTCTTGATCGGCACGTTATCGACCTTTTGCTGGTCATAGATAAAGGAGCCGTGGCCGCTCCAGTTGTTGTCGGTGGCAAACGTCGCTTCGAACTGTACCAGGTAGCTGCCGATGGCCGGTGGCGGCACGGACACGACATATTCGCCGCGCAGGCTGAAGACGCGCGTGGTTTTCCCCACGCCCAGGCCATGCACGGGTCCGCTGACGGGGCGGATCACCACGCGGCCGTGCGGAGGCGCGATCGACTGCGTGATCAGGGCTTCGCCGCTGACCGTGCCATCGTCGGGGTTGTAGAACAGGGCCAGATTCAGGATGGGTGCGCCTGGCAGGCCGAGATTGCCGGCGATCAAATACACGTGTTCTACCGCATTCAATTCAGATGTGGACACAATGAACTCCTTCGGGGTGGTTCCTGAGCCAGGGAAACAGGAGATCGCGGGCTGCGACAGGCGCTGGCTATCAGCCTTGCCGACGGTTGTTTTGTTTCAACGCATCAACACTCTGCAAGCAGCATAGGCCGTATTCCCGTATCAATACGCGCACATTATCACCTTGAATTTCAGCTATTTTATGCAGGCCCCGGCAACCAGGCAGCGCTAGCATCTATGCCGCTTGCGGGCCTAGACATAGCGCAAACAATTGTCGCTGGCTGGCAATGCCCAGGCGCTTGTACGCGCGCTTCTGGTAGGTGATGACGCTTGCCGGCTGCACGCCCATGGTCTCGGCAATCTCCACGGCCGTCAGTCCTTCGAGCACGCCGCGCAGGACATCGAGTTCGCGCTTGCTCAATTGCGGGCCATGCTGGCGCAGCCGGGCCAGCATCATGGGCGCGACGCCCTGCGCCGGCTGGCCGTTCAAGCTGTAGTGGTGCCTGGCCACATATGCAAACAGCGGCGACAGGGCTTCGATGCCGGCGATTTCGCCGGGCTGGAACTTGCCCTGGCTACTGTCGCGGTAAAAATTGACGGACAGCCAGATATCGCTGGCCGGCTGCACCAGCAAGGACAGCCGGTCCGACACATTCGGCCGCTGGTAGCAGGCGGCGCGGTAGCCGGGATGGCGGATCTCGTCGCTCGCTTGCTGGTGCAGCACGATGGCGGGGTCGATTTTCGGCTGGACGGCAGGGGCGATGACGCTCTGGTTGCCGTCGAGCGCGTAGTAGTGGCGGGCGTAGCTGTCCGCGATATCCTGCAGGAAGCGCCCGCCGCGCCGGTCCGCCACGGCCACCGTGCGCGGCCGGTTGCCGAATTCATACGCGAAGATCGTGCACTGGGCGATCGGCGCGGCCGTGCCGACCGTCTTCAGGATGGCGCCCGCCATGGCATTCACGTCGGCATGGCCGATGGCCGCCACCAGGTCCAGGGCGCGCCCCAGGTCCAGCTGCCCTTCCGCCTGCCGCCGCTCCACCCGCCAATAGCGCATCGCCGTCTCCCCTGCCCCGCGCGCTTACTGCGCACGCTGCGGCAAGACCCAGTCCGGGCGGATGTAGTGGCAGGTATAGCCGTGCGGCAAGCGCTGCAGGTAATCCTGGTGCTCGGGCTCCGCTTCCCAGAACGGGCCGGCCGGCGCCACTTCCGTCACCACCTTGCCCGGCCACAGGCCCGACGCGTCGACGTCGCGGATGGTCTCTTCGGCCACGCGCCGTTGCTCGTCGCTCGTGTAAAAGATGGCCGAACGGTAGCTGCTGCCGCGGTCGTTGCCCTGGCGCTCCGGCGTGCTGGGGTCGTGGATCTGGAAGAAGAATTCGAGGATCTTGCGGTAGCTGATGGCTTGCGGGTCGAAGATGATTTCGATGGCTTCCGCATGCGTGCCGTGGTTGCGGTAGGTAGCGTTGGCCACGTCGCCGCCGCTGTAGCCGACGCGCGTGGCCAGCACGCCCGGATAGCGGCGCAGCAAGTCCTGCACGCCCCAGAAGCAGCCGCCGGCCAGGATTGCGGTTTCATTGTCGTGTGCCATGGTGTCTTTCCAGATCAAAGTCAGAAACAGCTATCTTACCCTGTCGCCGCGTTTTCTTCAGCGGGCCAGCAGGCGTTTCAGCTGCGCCGCCTGGTAGGCGCCGATGGCGTCGTTGAACAGGCAGCGGATCAGGGGATCGTCGACGAGGTCGGCATCCCTCAGTTCGGCCTGCGTGGCGGCGTCGAAAGCGCCATCGTTGATGCGCATGTACATCGACGTCAGCGATTCGCCCAGCACCAGCGCCGCATGGCATTTCACCAGCGGCACTTGCGTCGTCCAGCCGGGCGCTTCACCGGTATCGGGCACGAGGTCGATCAAGTCGCCATGCGTGCGGTAATGCAGGACCGTGGCCGCGCCGTCGTGGCCGTACAGCGACAGCCGCCACAGGCGCGGCTGCTGGAAGTAGCTGTCCTCGGGCAGCTCCATGTAGCGGTAGCGCTCAAGCAGGCCATGGCGGCAAAAGTCGAGCACCAGCGCCGTATCCTCGGCATCGAGGGGCGCGAAATGGCGCGCGATGTCCGCCGTGGCGGGCGGCGGCGCCTCCGGACGGTAGTCGAAATCCACGTCCTGCGGCCCCACCGGGATGACCCAGGGCAGCGGCGCCGCAGCGGTCAATCCTTGCGCGTCGAGCAGCACGGCCGTCGACGGGTCGAGCCGGAAGATGTGCGCCCCCGGCAGCGCGGCGCCGATCTCCCGCGCAAACCGGGCGTACGTGATGGGGAACATCGCGTGGTTGTACCACGACCAGTCTTCCTGCACGAACTGGCAGGAGCTGGGCACGAGGTAACGGGGCGCCAGCGCGCGCAGCTGCGGCACCCAGTCGTCGGGCAGTTCCACCTGGCCCCGCGCCGCCTGCGATGGCGCGATGACGGCAATCTCGCGCATGGTCTGGAAGGGCCACAGCACCATGTCCCATGGCGCGAACGCGGCCAGTTGCGCCAGGGTCTCCGGACCGATCCAGGAATCGACGACGTTGAGCACGTTCAAGCCGGCGGCGCGCACCTGGAACAGCGAGTCGACATCGTCGTCCAGCGCCCGGCGCGGTATCACCTCGATGGCGCCCACGCGCACTGGCGCATCCACGTGCAGGCGCTCGACGGCGGTAAAACCGAGCGCGCGCAGCATGGCGAACAGTTCGTCGAAGACGCAGTACAGGTAGATGGGCGTGGCGCGGTCGAGCGCATCGAGGCTGTCGAGCGAGCAGTGGTCGTCGTGGAAATGCGAGATGAAGACGGCATCCCAGCGCAGCCGGCGCACCGCATCGAGGTCGAAACGCACGGAGGGGAATGCGTGGCAATTGCGGCTGAACGGGTTTTCGACGATGGGGTCGAAGGCGATGGCCGTGCCTTCGCACTCGAAGACATAGCCGGCGTGCAGGATGCGGGAGATTTTCAGGGGCATGGATAGACTAACGGCGACAAATCGCAGCTTCGGATTGGGCAGCGCGCATGATAGCTGAAAAGGCGGCTGCCCTGCCCCTGGTTTGCTTAGTACGGATTGTTCAGCACATCCATCGCGAAATACGTGAAGATCATGTCCGCGCCCGCGCGCTTGATGGCGCCCAGGGTTTCCTGCACCACGCGGCGCTCGTCGATGGCGCCCGCCTGCGCGGCGAACTTGATCATCGCGTACTCGCCGCTGACCTGGTAGGCGCCGATCGGCAGGCGCGTCACTTCGCGCAGGTCGCGGATGATGTCCAGGTAGGCTCCGGCCGGTTTCACCATCAGGGCGTCGGCGCCCTCCGCTTCGTCGATCAGCGATTCGCGCACCGCTTCGCGGCGGTTCATCGGATCCATCTGGTAGGTCTTGCGGTCGCCCTTCAGGGTGCTGCCGGCCGCGTCGCGGAACGGGCCGTACAGGCCGGAGGCGAACTTGGTCGAATACGCCATCACGGGCGTGTCGTGGAAGCCGGCCGCGTCGAGCGCGCTGCGGATGGCCGCCACCTGGCCATCCATGGCCGCCGATGGGGCGATGATGTCGGCGCCCGCCTGGGCGGCGATGACGGCCTGCTTGCCCAGGTTCAGCACGGTGCTGTCATTGTCCACCGTGTCGCCATGCAGGATGCCGCAATGGCCGTGGTCCGTGTATTCGCAGAAGCAGGTGTCGGACATGACCACCATCTCGGGCACGGCGTCCTTGATGATGCGCGACATGCGCGCCACCAGGCCGTCCGGGTTCAGGGTGTCCGTGCCGTGGCTGTCCTTGTGGTGCGAAATGCCGAAGGTCATGACGGAACGCAGGCCGGCGCGCGCATAGCGCTCGACTTCCTGCGCCAGCTTCGCCTCGGGGATGCGGCGCACGCCGGGCATGGACGTGATGTCGATGAAATCGCTGGCGCCTTCGTCGACGAAGATCGGCAGAACCAGGTCGCGCGGGTTGATCTCGGTTTCGCGGAACAGCTCGCGCAGTTGCGGGGTCGCGCGCAGGCGGCGCATACGCAAAGTGGGGAATTGTGCTGGCATGGGGTGACTGGCTTCAGGTTGAGAACGCCGGTAAGTATACGCCGATCGCGCCGATTGCGCCCGGTCGCCCGGCAAAAATGCCGCCCAGGTCAAGAAACGCGGGCTTGCTGCCTCATTGGGCATCGAGCATGGCGGTCAGTTGCCAGCGCATGTCTGCCGCCAGCCGCACCAGCATGGCGCCGCGGCGGCGCGCATCGGCGCGTTTTTTCGACGGCACCTGGTCCAGCTCCGGCATCCGGCAAGGGGCGCACGGCAGGCGGTAATTGCCGTCGCCGGCGGGCTGCGCATGCAGCTCCTGCCACGCCTGGTCGTAATCGCAGCTGATGTGGCGGCGCCGGCGCCAGTTCAGCGCGATGCGGTTGGCGTTGCTGACCAGGCTCACATGCTCGCAGCCGAAAAAGTCGCCCAGGTCGCGCAAGGCGGCCACCATCAGATTTTTCGGCCGGCAGCCGTGCAGCGCCCGCGTCGCGTCGCGCACGGCCTGCGCACCCGCCTGCGCGCGCAAGCCCTGCAGCGCACCCAGCGCGATGGCGACGCCGCCGGGCTGGGGCCGGAACAGGAAGCTGGCCAGGTACAGCGAGACGCCGTCGCACGTCAGGCGCAGGCACAGGTCGCCCTCGCGGTGGCTGTCGTGGATGGCCGTCAGCTGCAGGCGGTAGATGGCGCCATCCTTGCCCTCGATGGCGGCCAGCACGAGCGGGCGGCGCGCCGCATATTCCACCAGCGGCCGCGCGCCCGCCTGCCACAGGAAGCGGTAATGCCCGCGCAGCAGGTCCACGCGCGCCGCGCAGCCGAACTGGCGGCTCGCATACGGACGGTAGATCTTGTACAGCAGACTGGGATGGGCTTGCGCCAGCGCCGCCAGGCCCGGCGTTTCTGCGATGAAGGCGTGCCAGCGCGCGCGCTGCACGGGAAACACCAGCGCCCCCAGCGCGGCCTTGATGCGGTGGCCATGCTGGCGCGCTGCCTGCTGCTGCGCTGCGGCGGATTCCCCGCTGACGGTAAAAGTATGCATGGAACGGCTCTACGACGGATCGGGACAGGCAATCCGCGGCGCACCGCGGGCAGCCCGGAACAGGCGGCTGCGCGCACGCAGCCGCTCTACGCCGGGTAGAGCGGATGATAGGTGGGAGCGAAAACAAAGGGGGTTACAAGTTGGTAATGTGCCGCAGGGGGATCACGGCGCCAGGCCGGCACCCGGTATCAGGCGCAGCAAGGGATTGATCAGTATCGGGCCCAGGGGCACATGCAGTAAATAAACCGCATAGGAAATATCGCCGAGGAAGGCCGACATTTCTCTTCCAGGATACGCGGACGGATGGCGGCCAGCAGCCGCAGCAGCGCCGGAAACAGGGCCATGATCGCGACGACATCCAGCATCAGGTCGACGCTCTGCCCCTTGCGGGCAAGCAGGACGGCCAGGGACAGTGCCGCAGAATAAGCGAATATCCAGGCTTGCCTGCGGTAGTAAAACAACAAGATGCCGGCCGAAAAGCCCGGCATGCCGCGCAGCAAACCTTCGAGCACATCCGCAGGCTTATAAACCTGTGGCCGTGATCCAGCCCCGCGTTTAGACGAGGCGTAGCCTCAGCCGCAATCCCGGTGCCGCGTCCTCGATCTCCAGGCTGCCGCCATGCAGGACGGCGATGGCGGCCACGATGGACAGGCCCAGGCCATTGCCGGGCAAATGCCGGCTCTTGTCGAGGCGATAAAAGCGCTGCGTCAGCTTCGGCAGCTCTTCCGGCGGCACACCGGGGCCGTTGTCGCGCACGGCCAGCCAGCTGCCCTGCGCATCGCTGCCGGCCGACACTTCCACCGTGGCGCCCGGTCCCGCGTACTTGATGGCGTTATCGACCAGGCTGGCCAGTGCGCTGCCCAGCAGGTTGCGGTCGCCGCGCGCCGGCACGCCGTCGCCATACATCTGCACCAGCAGCACGCCCTGCTCGTCGGCCGTCGCTTCGTACATTTCCACGATGTCGGCGCCGATCTGCTGCAGGTCGATGTCATCGAAATTCTCGGGACGCATGCCCGATTCGGCCGCCGCGATCTGCAGCAGCTTGTCGAACACGCGCGTCAGGTCGTCGATATCGTCGATGGCCGCCTGCGCCGCGCCGGCATACGCGGCCACGCTCTGCTGCTGGCGCAGGGCGCCATCGAGCTTGTTGCGGATGCGTCCCAGTGGCGTGCGCAAGTCGTGCGCGATGGCGTTCGACACATGGCGCACGCCATCCATCAGGTGTTCGATGCGGTCGAGCATGCGGTTGATGTCGCGGCTCAGCAAGCCGAATTCATCTTCGCTGGAGACGGGAATGCGCCGGCTCAGGTCCCCTGCCTCGATCTCGGCCGCCGTGCGGCGTATCTGGCCGATGCGCGCCTCGAGCTGGCGCCGGAACAGCCAGGCGCCCGCCACGGCCAGCAGGACGGCGACGCCGCCGCCGAAGGCCAGCGAACGCAGTACCAGGGTGCGGATCGATTCGCCCTCCTCCATGTCGCGCCCGACGAACAGGCGCGCGCCGCCATCGAGGTCGCGGATCAGCAGGCGCGCCGGGACGCGCCGGCCTTCGCGCGTGACGTCGCGGTGCAGCAGCTGGCCCACGGGACTGGCGGTGTCGGGCCAGGCCGACAGGTTGCCTGCCACGCGATGGCCATCGGCGCCCACCAGCAGGAAGATTTCCGTGTCGCTGTCGGTGCGGTCGGTCAGCAGATGGGCGATTTCCGCCGCCGTGCGGCTGGCGTCCTCCGGCCGGTACAACGCGGCCAGGCGCTCGGACAGCAGCACCAGCTTGCGGTCCACGCTGCGATCAAGCACGCCGATGGTGCCGAAATAGAACAGGCCGCAGACGACGGCGATCGACAGCGCCACCAGCACGCCATAGCCGAGCGCCAGGCGCGCCGCGATCGAACGGTGCAGGCTACGCACTATCGAGCACGCCCAGGGTATAGCCGACGCCGCGCACCGTGTGGATCAGCGGCGGCGTGAATTCCTTGTCGACCTTGGTGCGCAACCGGCTCACCTGCACGTCGATGACATTCGTCTGCGGGTCGAAGTGGTAGTCCCACACGGCTTCGAGCAGCATGGCGCGGGTGACGGACTGGCCTTGATGGCGCATCAGGTATTCCAGCAGGCGAAATTCGCGCGGCTGCAGGGCGATCTGGCGGTTGGCGCGCGTCACGCGCATGGTGCGCATGTCGAGCACCAGGTCGGCCACCTGCAGCTGCGTCGACTCGGGCACGGGCGCGGCGCGGCGCAGCAGCGCCTCGATGCGCGCCAGCAGTTCGGCAATGGCGAACGGTTTCGACAGGTAGTCGTCACCGCCGCTGCGCAGGCCGCGCACGCGCTCGTCGACGCTGGACAGGGCCGACAGCACCAGCACGGGCGTGTTGCGGCCCATGCCGCGCAGGCGCGCGACAATGGCCAGGCCATCGATTTCGCCGGGCAGCAGGCGGTCCAGCACCAGCGCATCCCAGTCCTCGCCGCAGGCCAGGCGCATGCCGTCGATGCCGTTGTCGCAGGCCGTGATGTCGTGGCCCGCCTCGCGCAGGCCGGCACAAATGTAGCGGGAAGTTTCAGCTTCGTCTTCGATGACCAGGCAGCGCACAGTGGTTCCTTGTAAAAATCGGGGCGGCAGATACGCGCAGCATACGCCAGGCGCGCGCCACTTGCCAGCCCCGCGCGCAGGCACCCTGCGTGGCCGGCGGCGGCGCGCACCAGGCGCATATCAGCCTGGCAAGGCGCCCCGCCATCGCCGTTCCAGTGCGGCGCTGCGCGCGTGCGGCGGCCGATGGCAGGGTCGGGTACAATACAGCCTCGACAATGTATGGCCGCGCCCGCGCGCGCATGTGCGCATGTTTTACCGGCGGCGCCAGGTTTGCCGCGGCCTGCATCGACACCATCGCCACTAACGAACAAAAGGCTCGCCGCCACGCTGGCGCGCGCCACAGACAAATACAGCCATGAAATCGACCCCCTCTCTCGCACTGGCGCTGGCCATGGCCATCACCTGCGGCGCCGCTGCCGCCAAGGACACCAAGCAAAGCATGCTGTTTGACGAAATCGCCATCGGCAGCTGGAGCACCTCGGCCGAGCTGGGCGCCATCACCACCTCGGGCAACACGGTCGGCACCTCCGTCACGGGCAAGATCGACGCGCGCCAGGAGCTCGACGACTGGAGCAACCAGTACATCTTCAGCGGCTACTTCAAGGAAGACGAAACCACCGACGACGACGGCAAGAAGGTGCGCGAACGCTCGGCCGAGCGCTTTTCCGCCTCCGCCAAGGCCGCCTACAAGCTGATGGCCGACCACGAAAAACTGTTCGTGCTGGCCTCGCACGTCAACGACAAGTTTGGCGCTTACACCAAATACTCGACCCTGGCCGTCGGTCATGGCTCGCGCTGGTACCAGTCGAACGACAAGAGCGTCGACGTGGAAATCGGTCCTGGCTATTTCAGCGGCACCAATGACGCGGGCGAATCGGAACACGGCCTGACGGTGCGCGGCGCGGCCGCCATGAAGTGGAAAATCAGCCAGTCGGCGATGTTTACGCAAACGATCAGCGTCGAACGGGGCACCTCGAACACCCACTCGATCGCCGAGACGGCCCTCAGCACCAAGATCAACGGCACCATGCAGATGAAGGCGGCCTTCAGCGCCCGCAACGACACGCGCGTGCCCGACGACAAGAAGAACACGGATACGCAGACCTCGCTGACGCTGGTCTACTCGTTCTAGGACGCGCGCCCATGCTGATGCGGCGTCTGCGCGTATGCGCCCTGCTGTGCGCCGCGGCGCTCCTGAGCGGCTGCGCCGCCGTCACCGTCAGCGCCATTTCGCCGGCCGACTACCTGCAACAGCGGCGCG
Source organism: Janthinobacterium sp. GW822-FHT07H10 (assembly GCF_058798675.1). Classification (NCBI taxonomy): domain Bacteria; kingdom Pseudomonadati; phylum Pseudomonadota; class Betaproteobacteria; order Burkholderiales; family Oxalobacteraceae; genus Janthinobacterium; species Janthinobacterium sp. GW822-FHT07H10. The sequence goes on along the minus strand of NZ_JBXAKS010000002.1, from coordinate 456,714 downwards.
GCGACATCCTCACCACGGGCAAACTCAGTGCCTCGGCCAGCGAGGTGCTGCGCATCATCGGCAGCGACATCGCCGCCTGCGAAGCCAATACGGGCAGCTGCCGCGCCGACCTGGCCCGTTCCGAGCTGCTCAGCGACGAGCAGCGCCTGGCGACCTTGTCCGAACTGTGGCTGGAAAGCGCGCTGGCGGAAGAAAAACAGCTCGGCCGCCCGAGCGCCGAACTGCTGGCCGCCTGGCTGGAATCGGCCCGCTACGCCTACGCCTACCTGTTCTACACGACGCGCACGCCGGGCCAGCGCGCCTTCGAGGAGCGCCAGACGCAGATCCGCGACTACTATAACTACGCCGTGCAAAAAGCAGTCGGCAACCTGTTCCGCCACCGCGGCGAATACCGGCCGGACGGCCACGTGATCCGCGCCGCCGGCTGGGAAATCGACAGCGAACTGTCGGCGCTGCGCCTGCCCGAAGACGGCACCCTGCCCGACGAACTGCTGCCGGCCACCTCGCTGTCGTTTTCCGGCCTGCGCAATGTCTACCGGCGCGACGGCTTCGGTGCCGACCTGGTGGCCGTCATGCCCAAGCCACAGGCACCGAAAGGCGAGTATGTGCCATACCAGGAAACGCGTTTTCCCGTCGTCACGGCGCTGATCCGCTTCGACGGCAACAGCCTGCAGGAGGTGCTGGCCACGCAGCAGCTGATGGTGATGCTGGTCGACCCGACGCGCAGCGAAGCGACGCGCATGGCGGGCCAGGAACTGCCTGTCGCAGCCAACTTCACGGCCGGCTATGGCTTGTGGTTGGCCCGTTCCAGCTTCGGCGTGCAGGCGCTGCGCACGCTGTTCGGCCGCGCCGACGGCATTTCGCGCCCGCAGGTGCACCTGATGCAGCCGTACGACCCGAGTAAGCGCACCATCGTCATGCTGCATGGCCTGGCCAGCAGCCCTGAAGCGTGGATCAACGTGGCAAATGAACTGATGGGCGACGAGCAGCTGCGCCGCCGCTACCAGATCTGGCAGGTGTATTACCCCAGCAACGCGCCGCTGGCCGCCAACAACGTCGCCATCCGCAAGGCGCTGGAAGCCACCCTGGCGCATTTCGACCCGTCGGCCAAGGCCGCCGCCGCGAACGACATGGTCTTGATCGGCCACAGCATGGGCGGCGTACTGGCGCGCCTGATGGTCTCGGACGCCAGCAACACCCTGCTCGACGCCATCACGGAAGAATACAATTTGAAGGGCAAGAAGGCCGAGAAAGTGCGCGCCGGGCTGCAGCCCTACCTCGATTTCACGGCCATGCCGCAGGTGAACCGCGCCATCTTCATCGCCGCGCCGCACCGCGGCACCTCGTTCGCCAACCACAAGGTGGCGCGCTGGATCGCCAACCTCGTGACGCTGCCCATCACCATGCTCGACCAGTTATCGGACGCCGCCGGCAGCCTGGCGCAGCTCGACACGGGCAGCAGCGAACCGCTGCGCATCCCCAACAGCATCGATAACCTCAGCGACAAGGACCCGTTCGTGCGCCTGGTGGCGGACCTGCCCATCAGCCCGAAAGTGCGCTACTACTCGATCATGGGCAACGACACGCCGGAGCTGCCCCTGCTTGAGTCGAGCGACGGCGTGGTGCCCTACGCCAGCGCCCACCTCGATGGCGCGCAGTCGGAAAAAGTCATCCCCTCGTGGCACAGCGTGCAGGAAAGTCCGCAGGCGATTCTGGAGATACGGCGCATCCTGCGCCAGCCCGACAGCCTGCCTTAGGCGACGTCACGCCCGCAAGGCGCCCAGCGCAATGGCGGCTACCGCCAGCGCCGTCTGCGGCGGCGTGCCATCCTCCAGGTGCCATGCCGCCGACAGGCCGGCCCACGCGGCGACCCACGCCAAGAGGCGCGCCGGATCAAGGCGTGCCTCACCGGCGATCACGCTCACCTGCCGCTGCAGCCGGCCAGGCGCAGTGGCCAGCGCGGCATCCGGGTTGCACAGGATATTGGCGAAATCGAAGCCCCGCTCCCCAACATAGCCTTTCGGATCGATGGCCAGCCAGCCGCGCGCGCCGCCATCGAGCACGTTGCCGTGATGCAGGTCGCCATGCAGCACGACGCTGTCCTGCGGCGCCGCCAGCAAATCCTGCGCCACCGCGTGGCAGGCGGAAAACACGCCGCCGTGCACGGCGGCGGTAGCCAGCGCGGCAAAGCAGCCGGACAAGGCAGGCAGCGCCGGCGCCATGGGCCGCGGCGCATGCAGGCGTGCCGCCACGGCGCACAGGATGCCGGTGGCGGCCGCGTCGCCCGCCTCCCCCGCGTGCGCCAGCGCGTCCAGCGCACGGGAACCCGGCGCCCGCTCGAGCAGCAGGACGTCATCGTCCAAGGCCGCGGCCAGCACGCGCACGGCACCCTCGCCATCCCACCAGCGCAGCACGGCGCCGGCGCGCCCCTCGTCGCCACCCGCCGACAGTTTCAGCATGGCCGGCTGGCCGCCACGCAGCACGGGCAGCAGGCATGCGCCGTGCGTGTGCACGGGTACACCATCGGCCTGCAATGACCATTGACGAAGATAGTCGGCGATGCGGTTCCGGTAATCCATGGGCAATCCTGCGCTCAAAATCAAGCCATCACTATACGGGACAGCACGGTGCGCAGCCCGTTCACGCCGGCTCGCGCCACTGGTCCTTGATCTCCAGCATGGCCGGCAAGTGTTCGATGAACAACGCCAGCAGGTCCGGGTCGAAGTGCGTGCCGCTGTCGCGCTGCATGGTGGCGATGGCTTCGTCGATCGTCCAGGCGGGCTTGTAGGGGCGTTCGCTGGTGAGGGCGTCGAAGACGTCGGCGATGGCGACGATGCGCCCTTCGTGGGGAATTTCCTCGCCTTTCAAGCCTTGCGGATAGCCGCTGCCATCCCATTTTTCATGGTGCGTCAGGGCGATGGTGCGCGCCATTTTCAACAGGCCGCCCGCGTGCTCGCCGATGATGGCCGCACCGATCTCGGCGTGGCTGCGCATGACTTTCCATTCGTCCGCATCGAGCTTGCCCGGCTTTTGCAGGATGGCGTCGGGGATGCCGATCTTGCCGACGTCGTGCATGGGCGCCGCATTCAGCAGATCCTCGGCCCTGGCCGCGCTGTAGCCGGCCGCCAGCGCCAGCTGGCGCGCGTAATAGCTCATGCGGATGACGTGCATGCCCGTTTCGTTATCCTTGTACTCGGCCGCCTGGCCCAGGGTCTGGATCACCTGCAGGCGCGAGCGGCGCAATTCCTCGGCGTCCACCAGCGACAAATGCGTGCGCACGCGGGCCCGCACGATGGGCGGGCTGACCGGTTTCGTGATGTAGTCGACGGCGCCGGCGTCGAAGCCGTCCGCCTCGTCCTTCACGTCGCACAAGGCGGTGACGAAGATGACGGGGATGGCTGCGGTGGCCGGCATGGCCTTCAGCTGCCGGCACACTTCATAACCCGTCATGGCCGGCATCATGATGTCGAGCAGGATCAGTTCGACGGGGTTGTTCTGCGCCAGTTCCAGCGCCTTCTCGCCATCCTTGGCATACAGCAGGCGGTAGTCGTCCTGCAGGATCTGGCGCAGCACCTGCAGGTTCGTCGCTTCATCGTCAACCAGCAACAGGGTTGGTTTGTCTTCGTGTAAGGTCATCTCAAGCCCAATATCAGGAATGGTCGGCCGGCGCAGGAGCATCCAGCCAGTCCAGCAGCTGGCGCAGCACGCCCGCGGCGCGCGCGAATTCGAAGTCGTCGATGGCGCCGGCCAGCGCCTGCAGGCGCAGCTGCTGGCCATGCGGCGCCAGCATGGCGGCGATCTGCGCCATCAGGGCGTCGTCGAGCTGCCCGCCCTCCAGGCTGGCGATGGCTTGCCGCAGCAAGGCACCGGCGGCGACGCCGTCGAGCGGCGCCGCATCCGCGGGCGCTTCCATGACCGCGGCCGGCAGCGTTTCAGTCCCCTCTTCCAGCTCGGCGCCCAGCGCCGCAAAGGCGGCCGCCAGCTGTGCCAACAATTCGGTAACGGGCTGCTGGCGCGCGATCGCTTGCTCGATCCGGCCCAGCAGGCGCTCGACCTGCACCAGGCACAGGTTGCCCGCCGCGCCCTTGACCCGGTGCAGCAGGTGGCCGGCCACGCTGATGCCGCCCCGTTCCAGTTCCGTGGCCAGCAAGGCCGCGCAACCGCCATTGGCCTGCACGAAGCGCGCGATGGCACGCTGCAGGGTGTCGCGGCCGCCCCACAGGGCGACGCCGCGCTGCCAGTCCACCTGGCCGGCCGTGGCGCCCGGCGGGGCCGCCGCTTGCGCCGCCTGGACGACGGAGATGTCGAGCAGGCGCGCGATTTCCGCCGTCAGCTTGTGCATTTCCAGCGGCTTCGAAGCGAAGCCGTTCATGCCTGCCGTCTGCGCCGCGCGCCGGTCCTGTTCCAGCACGCTGGCCGTCAGGGCGATGATGGGCGTCGCCTTCAGGCCCTGTTCGCGCTCGTGCACGCGGATCAGGCGCGCCGCCTCCAGGCCATCCATGCGCGGCATCTGCACGTCCATCAGCACGATGTCGAAGCTGCCCTTGCTGAATTCGCGCACGGCGCTCTCGCCATCGCTGGCCGCGATCACCTGGTGACCGGCCGCGCCCAGGCTGATCAGCAGCAGCTCCACGTTCTGCGGCACGTCGTCGGCCGCCAGGATGCGCAGCGGCGGCAAGGCTACCACGGGCTGCTCGCTGCGGCGCAGGACGGCCTTGCCCGGCGCCAGCGGCAGCAGCACGTGGAACACGCTGCCCACGCCCAGCGTGCTTTCCACCGTGATGGTGCCGCCCATCAGCTCGACCAGCTGGCGCGAAATCGTCGTGCCCAGGCCCGTGCCGCCGAAGCGCCGGCTCATCGAGGAATCGGCTTGCGTAAACGGCGCGAAGATTTTCTCCAGGCGGTCGGCCGGTATGCCGATGCCCGTGTCGTGCACGGCGATATGCACCCTGTCGCCCTGCATGTCGACGGCCACGCGCACATGGCCCACTTCCGTGAACTTGACGGCATTGCCGATCAGATTCGTCAGCACCTGCTGCACGCGGCGCGCATCGCCCAGGAAGAACTGGCCCATGCCCGGGTCGACATCCACATGCAGCACCAGGTCGCGCGCATGCGCGGTGATGCGCAGCGAGGCGGCCACGTGGTCGACCAGGTCCGGCAGCGAAAAGTCCACCAGTTCCAGCTCGGTGGCGCCCTTTTCCAGCTTCGCCGTATCGAGGATGTCGTTGAGCAGTTCGAGCAAGGAGCGCGCCGACTGGCGCACCGTGCCCAGGTGGCGGCGCTGCAGGCTGTCCAGGGCCGTCCCCAGCAGCACTTCCGTAAAGCCGATGATGGCGTTCATCGGCGTGCGGATTTCATGGCTCATGTTGGCCAGGAAGCTGGTCTTCGATTCGGCGGCCAGCTCGGCGCGGTCTTTCGCCGCGCGCAGGTTCTCCTGCATGGCGCGGCGCTCGCTGATATCGGTGGCCAGCTTGACCACCTTGAACGGCTTGCCGTCCGTGTTGAAGATCGGATTGTACGACGCCTGTATCCACACTTCCCGGCCGACCTTGCCGATGCGCTTGTACTCGCCCGTATTGAATTCGCCCTGCGCCAGCTGCTGCCAGAAAGCCGCATACGCGGGCGACGTCACATAGGCCGGCTCGCAGAAAATGCTGTGATGCAGGCCGCGCACGTCGTCGAGCTGGTAGCCGACTAGGTCGAGGAAGTTCTGGTTCGCTTCCAGGATGCGTCCCTGCAGGTCGAACTCCGCGACGGCCGTCGCGCGCGAGATGGCCGTCACCTTGCCCTCGTATTCGGCGTTGCGCAATTCGCTCTCCGTGATGTCGAGGATGACGCCGTCGATCCAGCGCACCACGCCGTCGTTGTCCAGCACGGGGCCGCTGCTTTCGCGCACCCAGCGTTCGCGCCCGTCGCGGTGGATCATGCGGTAGACGTTTTCGAAGTCGCGCTTTTCGCCGGCCGCCTGCACGCAGGTGTCATTGACGCGCTGGCGGTCGTCGGGGTGCACCAGGTCGAACAGCCGGACGCGCCCTTCGATGAAGTCCTGCGGCATCCAGCCCGTCAGGTTGAAAACGGCATCGCTGATGAAAATCATCTTCCACTCGGGCGCGAAGCTGCAGTGGAAGGAAACGCCTGGGATATTGCGGATCAGGGTGCGGTACTGGCGCTCGCTGTCCTTCAGCGCCTGCTCCATGTTGCGCGAGGAGCGCATGTCCGTCACAAAGGCCACGAACAGGGGCTGGCCCGGCGTGTCGATCTTGCCGATCGCCACGCGCATCGGCAGCACGGCGCCGTCGCGGTGGCGGCCTTCCAGTTCGCGTCCGCTGTCGAGGATGCGCGAGGCGCCCGTTTCCAGGTAGTCGCGCAGGTAGCCCTGGTACTGCGACGCGTCGGCCGCCTGCAGCAGCAGGCTCGCGTCGCGCCCCACGATGTCGGCTTCGCGCCAGCCAAACAGGGCTTCGGCGGCCGGATTGAACGAGCGCACCTTGCCCTGGCCGTCGATGGTGATCAGGCCGTCGGCGGCCGTGTCGACGATGGCGCGCAGCCGCGACTCGCTGGCGCTGGCGTGGCGCAGCAGCTGGCGGTAGCGCAGCAAGCCGTTCGCGGCGGCCACGAAGACGGTCAGGGTGACGGTGATCAGGGCCACGGCCAGCGCCACGAACGACGCCTGCACGGTAATCGTGTTGTCGCCCACCGTGGGCGTGCCGGAAAAGCGCGCCGCCAGCATGCCCGTGTAATGCATGCCGGAGATGGCCAGGCCCATCACCACGCTGCTGACCAGCAAGGATGCCAGCGGATTGAGGCGCTGGCGCAGCGCGTTCAGGCCGAAGCGTATCCACAAGGCCAGCATGGCCATGACGACGGCCACCAGCAGCGACAGCGCGACCAGCCACGGTTCATAGTGCAGGGTCAGCGAAGTCTGCATGGCGGCCATGCCGCTGTAATGCATGGAGCCGATGCCCACGCCCACCAGCACGCCGCCCACCACCAGCTGGCGCCAGCTGATGCGTGGCCGCGCCAGCAAGTGCAGCGCCACCCACGAGGCCGCCATGCCGGGCAGCATGGACAGCAGGGTCAGGCTGGGATCGAAGGAAACGCGCGTGCAGATGTCGAAGGCCAGCATGCCGATGAAGTGCATGGACCAGATGCCGCCGCCGAGCGCGATGGCGCCCGTGACGATGGCGGTCTGGCGCTGGAAGCCGCGCTCGCTGCTGCGCGCCATGCCGGCGATCTGCAGGGCCATGAACGAGGCAAAGATGGCGATCGCGATGGAAAACAGCACCAGCCAGTAATTGTGCGTGCCATAGATATACGGCAGCGTATCGGACGATACGGCGAACATGGAGCTAAACATACGGTCGTGGCATAAGGTGAGTGAAACGTGACGTCGCAAAACATGACGGCGCACCGCGTGCCGGCGCCGCACTTTGAACAAAGCGGCAACACAGCGAAAATGACAACGGTACGAGTCGACCAGGGCAAGGCTCGGTCATCACGCCCGCGCCTGCCGCGCGGGGAAAAGATGCTTTTTCAGATAGAAAAAGCGGAAAGCGTACGAACTCTGGCGCGGATAGCTGGCCACCAGCGTGACGATGATTTTTTTAAAGAGCCATGAGTATAGTTGCTTTACAAAAATATTCATAGGACTTCAGCAATACAGTTATCAAAAATGACAGTGATTGCGGCGCCGATGCGACAACGACGTGTTTATGCCCATCGTATGTCCGCGCTATGCCTGCGGCCAGCGCGCGCGGAGGGCCGCCGATTGCTGGCTGGGCGGGCCAGCCGTCTCACTGACAGGGATACCGGCCAGTCTACAGCGGCGGCTCAGCTCCTCCTTGATCTGGCACAGCGACCAGCGCTGCGGCACGGGCAAGTCCAGGCCCACCACGCGCACCAGCGGGCACTCCGCGAGACCGGTGTGCAGCAGCAGCTCCACGCGCGACAGCGGCGGCGCTGCCCGGTAGACCTGCAGCGCGCCTGCATGGGTGACCACTTCCAGCCGCTGCAGCTGCGCCAGCTCCAGCAGCACGCTTTTATCCCAGCCGGGCAGGCGCCGCGCATGGCGCCGCAGCAGCAGGCCCGCGTCGCCCAGCTCCACATGAAAGAGCAGAGCGCGTCCGGGAAACAGCACCAGGCCCGCGATCCAGGCGGCCAGCGCCAGCGGAGCGAACAACACTGCCTCGCCCGCATATGGCACGTTGCGCCACACGGCTTGCCCGACAAACGCGAGGATCAGGGCACAGCCGCCCAGCAGCACGCTGCGCGACAGCACGGGACGCATATCCGCCACCAGCGCCGCCTGGGCCGCCGCATCCTCGGCCGGCGCAAAGCATATCCATTCCGCGCGCGCCGGCTTCAGCCCGGGTCCCGCCTCCCCGCTCAAGCGGCCGGCGCCAGCATGCGGCGGAACCAGGCCAGCTGCTCGCGCGTCAGGTAATTGGCACCATCGCCATGCAGGATGACGACCTCGATCTCGGCCGGGATCGAGGCCAGCAATTGCGCGCCCGTCACGGGAATGTTGGGGAAGGCGATGCCGGCCAGGAAGGCCGGGGCTTCCGCCACCGTCACGCAGCGGCGCTCGGGATTCGGCGACGGCACGAGGAACAGGTCGATCTGCTCGCTTTGCCCGCCGATGACGACGTGCAGCTGGGCTGCCAGCAGTTCGGGCAGGATCAGCTCGATGTTATTTTCGGCGCGCGATTGCTGGAAAGCGCTTTTCAGGGGCGTCAGGACAGGGGTAGCGGTCATGGAAAAGTGGAAAGATGAGGACGGCGGCAGTGTAGCAGAGGCGCCGCGCGGGGCGCGCTCCGCTAGCACAGCCTTTACATCTTGTAGTTCAGCGAGACCAGCACGCTGCGCGGCGCGCCGTAGCGTTCCAGGCCGCCCGACCAGGAATAGCCAAGTCCCTGGTAGTAATGGCGGTCCAGCACATTGTCGACATTCACGCGCAGCTGCAGCTGCTCGCTGAGGCGGTAGCCGGCCGTCAGGCCGACGATGGCGTAGCCGCCCTGCCGCGTCAGGTAGCCGGGGTCGCGGCGGTAGATCTTGTCCTGGGCATACACGGAGGCGCCCAGATTCCATTTCGCCAGGCTGCCGCTCAGCTGCACGTTCGTGTACACCTTGAACAGCTGCTTCGGCTCATCGGTGGCGATGCGCTGGCCGATATTCGCCGCCACGCTATCCTTGGTATACTTGGCCAGCACATAGGTGTAGCCGCCCGCGACTTGCCAGCCCGGCAGCGGCGAGCCCGACAATTGCAGATCGATGCCTTCGCTCTTCACCTGCCCGGCCGCGCGGGCGCAGTAAATGGCGCCGCCCGTGGGGCAATTGAGCTCGTCGGCCATGGCGCGGTTATTCTGCTTGATGCGGAACAAGGCGCCGCTGGCGTTGAGCCTGCCGCCGAAATACTCGCCCTTGACGCCCACTTCCAGATTGGTGCCGCTCAGCGGCGGCAAGGTATTGCCGCGCACGTCCAGCGAGCTTTGCGGCTCGAAAATCTGCGTACCGCTCGCATACACGGAATGATGCTGATCCACATCGTAGACGAGGCCCGCGTACGGCGTGAACTTGGCGTTTTCCGTCAGGCTGCGGCGCCATGCCGGATTGCTCGCATACCAGCCCGTCACGTCCTGCGCATACCAGCCGAAGCGCCCGCCCAGCACCAGGTGCAGCGGCTCGGCCAGGCTGAAGTTGCCCGCCGCATAGATGCCCTTCTCGTCCGTCTTGCGGCCCCAGTTGTAGGGCTCGAACGCCGTGCCGCGCATGGGAAAGGCGTACGGATTCCAGTTGCGGATGTCGATCACGCGCGTCCCGGCGCCCTCCCAGCTCTGGCCCGCGTCCGAATTGTCGTGGCGGTAGCTGGCGCCCACGATGACGTCGTGCTGGCGGCCAAACCAGCTGACGGGACCGCTCAAGCGCCAGTCGGCCACCACTTGCCTCGTGCCGTACTTCCAGCCCGTTTCCGACTGGTTCAATAAATACGTTTCGCCGTCGATGCGGCTATTCGTCGTGTTGCGCGTGCTCGACGAGGCATCGATGTGCGTGATGGCGAAGCGGCTGCGCCAGCCCTGCTCCAGCCGCGTTTCCAGGTCGGCGAAGACGACGTTGTTGTCGCGTTTCTGGAACGAGTCCGCGTTGTTCAGGAACGTCGAGCGCGGCAAGGGCATGTGGCTGCCATCGGCAAACGTCGGCAAGCCGACGAACACGCCATCGGTGCGGCTGTGCTGGCGCGAAAAGCCGAAGCCGGCCGTGGTCGACGGCGTCAGGTCCGCCTCGACGATCGCATACACGGTGCTGTTGCGGTTGTTGACGACGTCGACGAAGCTGTCGCTGTCGCGCCAGCTGGCCGCCACCCTGCCGCGCACGCTGCCCGTGGCATTGAGCGCATTGCTGGCATCCACCGTCAATTGCCGGTCTTTCCAGCTGCCCAGGTGGGCCGAAGCATTCAGCAGGGGCGTGGCCGTGGGGCGCTTGCGCACCATGTTGATGCTGCCCGCTGGCGCGCCAGCCCCTTCCATCAGGCCCGTGGCGCCGCGCACCACTTCCACGCGGTCGTACATCAGCATGTCGGCCGACACGTTGCGTTCGTTGAAGCCGGTCACATCGAGCGGCAAGCCGTCGACATTGACATGGCTCAAGGCGAAGCCGCGCGCGAAATACGTGGTTTCCTGGTCGGAAACGCCCTGCGACTTGCCATAAATGCCAGGCGTGGCGCGGGCCACGTCCTGCAAGGTGGTCAAGTCAAAATCCTCCATTTGCTGGCTGGAAATGATACTGACCGTTTGCGGCGTGTGGCGCTGCGACAGGTTCAGCCCCGTGGCCGTCGACATATTGCGCGACGTATATAAGCCCGTGCCTTCCGTGGCGCGGTCGGCCTCGGCGCTGACGACGACGGCCGGCATGCTGTCGAGGCCGCCATCGGCCGTGCTGGCATTGATTTTGCGCAACAGGTAATTGCCATTGCCGCCGTCCGTCACTTCCAGGCCGCTGCCTTGCAGCAACTTGCTCAAACCAGCGGTGACGGCATGGCGGCCCTGCAAGCCCGGCGTCGCCAGGCCGTCGAGCGCCACGCCCTGCGTCGACAGGTTGATGCCGGCGGCAATGGCAAACGAGGACAGCGCGCCGCGCAAGCTGCCGGCGGGAATATGGTAGTCGCGCACGCCGGCAGCCTGGCCGGCGTCGGCCGCCAGCGCCATCTGCGGCAAGCTGGCGCCGGCGGCGCCCACGGCGAGGAGCAAGACCAGCGTGGCGCGCACGGCGCCCGTGGTGGGATGGAGCGCGGGCGGCGTCCATGGTGAGAATAAGCGGTGCTGCACAGCCATGTAAAACCCTTTCGATGGTTCGGATGATTCCTTCTCTACCTTGTATGACGAAGCAATCCGGAAAAAGGGACAGGCAAACGGTAAATAACTGCCTCAGGCCGGCTCGACACTGATCCAGTAGCGCGTGCGGCGCGCCATGCGTATCGGCAGCGAATGCTGCAGCAAGGCGAGGATCTTGTCCGGCTCAGTCAGCTGGAAGATGCCGTCGACGGGCATGGCCGCCAGCGCCGGATCGCAGCGGATCACGCCATAACGGTAGCGCGCCACGTGCTCGAGCACTTCGCCCAGCGGCATGCGCTCGGCGATCAGCACGCCCTGCAGCCACGCGCCCGCATGGGGCGCCAGCGGCGTCAGCGGGGAAACGGCCCCATCGTCGAAACTGGCCTGCAATCCCGCATCGACCAGGCGCGCGGCGGCGGACGCCTGCGCTGGCCGGACTTCGACGGCGCCCTGGCTGACGCTCACCTCGGTGCGCGGCGCCAGCAGGCTGCCGCCCTGGCGCACGCTGAAGTGCGTGCCCAGCGCGCGCACGACGCCATTGCTGCTGCGCACGAGGAACGGTCGCGCAGGAAGCGCCCCGTCATGGGACGTGCCGACGTGGATTTCCCCCGCATGCAGCACGAGCAGCCGCGCCGCCGCATCGTAGCGCACGTCGATGGCCGTATCCGTGTCGAGCACCAGCTGCGTGCCGTCAGGCAAGTTCATGCGGCGAATCTCGCCGCGCGCCGTGCGGATGCCGGCGCGCCACGCCTGCCAGGGCGCCGACTGGCTGGCCAGCCACAGGGTGGGAGCGGCAACGCCCAGCGCGGCCAGGCTGCCCAGCAAGGCACGGCGGCGCGGCGACGGCGGCGCCTCGCCCGCCGCCTGGCGCAGCGCGGGCGGCACGCTGGCCAGGGTGTTGCACACCAGCTCGGCCCGCTGCCAGGCCGCTTCGTGGGCCGGGTCGCCGGCGCGCCAGGCCTGGAATGTCCGCTGCTCGTCCGCCGTCAGTGCGCCCGCATGCAGGCGCACCAGCCATTGCGCGGCCGCGCGCGCGGCACGCGGGTCGATGGCGGCGGCGCCGTTCACAGGATCAGCAGGATGCAGCGCTCGAAGGCCTGCACCATGTAACGCTTGATGCTGCGCTCGCTCACGCCCAGGCGCAGGCCGATTTCCGCATAGCCGAGGCCATCGACATGCGCGAGCAAAAAGGCGCTGCGCACCAGCGGCGGCAAGCCGTCGAGCATGGCATCGATGCGTTGCAAGGCTTCGCGCACGAGCAGGCGTTCTTCCGGCGACTGCATCAGCAGCTCAGGCTGCTGTGCCAGCGTTTCCAGCCACGCTTGCTCCAGCGACAGGCGGCGGTAATGGTCGATCAGCAGGCGCTGCGCCACGGTGGTCAGGTAGGCGCGCGGCTCGTGCAAGCTCTGCCGGCCTTCTGGCGGCGCCGCCAGCAGGCGCACGAAGGTGTCCTGCGCCAGGTCGGCCGCATGGTCGGCGCATTGCAGCTTGGCGCGCAGCCAGCGCATCAGCCAGCCATGGTGGTTGCTATACATACACGCGATGGTGTCGCTGGAATGCGCAATGTTCACTAGAAACTCCGATGCGCTCAAAGCGAGGCGCTGCCTGGGATGGTGAGCAGCTGCATGACAAGCAGCTCAATTGAGAATAATTCTCATTATCGCAAATCATCGCCTGCCGCGTCAATCCCGGCGCCTGCCCAGGCACGGAAACTGTTGTTTCATGCAGCGTGACGCGGGCGCGGCAAGCCGGTTCCACGCGGTCAGCGCAGCGGTCAGCGCAGCGGTCAGCGCAGCGTACAGCGGGGCCGACGCCGTTCCTAGCGGTGTGTGTACAAGGTCTTCATCACCATGCCGCCACGCATTTTCTTGGCGCCCGGCGCCAGGCCGGCCGGGCAAGCGCCCTGGAAGACGCCTTCGAGTTCCAGGTGTTGCACCTCGGTCTTGCCGTTCAGTTCCATGGTGGTGTCGCTGCTCAGCGTGTAGGCCTTGGCAAGGTCGCCCTTGAAATGGCCTGCCAGCATGGCGCCGGGGCAGCTGGACTGGAAGACATAGCTGTCGCCATCGCGGCCTTGCGAGGCTATCGTGCATTCCTGCTCGAAGTCGCTCCACAAGTCATCGTCGATCAGGCGGTCGCGGTCCTGGTCGACGCAGATTTCCCAGGAAAAAGGCGACGTCGTTGGCGTCACCTTCCACAAGCCCGTGGCGCGCTGCAGGCGCTGTGCCGGCTCCGCCGCCCAAGCGGCCGTGGCGAGACACCAGGGCAAGATACTCATCATTAACAAGGTCGCGCTGCGTTGCATAAGCATGTCTCTCTGCTAAAAGGCGAAAATATAGCAAAGGACAGCGCGCCCGGCCCGCACGTTTAACGGTGCATGCGTCAGGCCGGCTTGAGCGGATCGGGCCTTGCGGCCAGCACGAAGGGAATGGCCAACGGACCCAGCAGGACCACCAGGGCGGCCCGCACGGCAGTTGTCCGGACGCGGCGGCGTTTGGCGATGAAGAGGCAGGCAAAGGCCGACAGCGACCAGATCAAGGCAGGCAGGTATGCGGTCATCATGGACTCCGGAAACGCCTTACACGGCAGGAAATGCATGTTGGCACGGAAATGGCGATACCGCAATGGGCGGATTGCCATCCGCCCGACAGCTTGCCGTGGAAGGCGGAATTTTCAGGAATTCTTAAGCTTGCGGCGCATACTCCGCCACGCCTGCTGCGGCGCCGAGCCGGCCTGCGGCTAGTGATGGCGCCAATCGGGTGACGGCAGGCTTGCCGCGCGCCACCCTGCAATCGATGATCAGTGCTGGCCGATCTTCATGATTTTCAGCGCATTCGTGCCGCCGACCTTGCCCATCGGCTCGCCCCAGGTCAGCACGACGGTGTCGCCCTTGGCCACGACTTTATGTTCCAGCAGCAATTCTTCCGCCTGTTGCAAGACCTTGTCGCGATCCGTACCCGACGTCAGCTCCAGCGTGCTGACGTTGCGGTACAGGGCCAGCTTGCGGCGCGTGCCCACGCTCGGCGTCAGGGCGACGATGGGGATGTCGATGTTGCAACGGCTCATCCACAAGGCCGTGGAACCCGATTCCGTCAGGGTGGCGATGGCTTTGACGCGCAGGTGGTGGGCCGTAAACAGCGCGCCATAGGCGATCGACTGGTCGATGCGCGAGAACGTGGCGTTGAGGAAGTCGGCGTCGAGCTTGCAGGTATCCCACTTTTCCGCATCCAGACAGATGGCGGCCATGGCTTCCACCGTTTCGATCGGATAGCGGCCCGACGCCGTTTCCGCCGACGTCATCACGGCGTCCGTGCCATCGAGCACGGCATTGGCCACGTCCGACACTTCCGCGCGCGTCGGCACGGCGTTGACGATCATCGATTCCATCATCTGTGTGGCCGTGATCGCCAATTTGTTCGACGCGCGCGCCATCTTGATCATGCGCTTTTGCAGGGCCGGCACGGCCGCGTTGCCCACTTCCACGGCCAGGTCGCCACGGGCCACCATGATGCCGTCGGACGCATCGAGAATCTCTTGCAGGGCGGGAATCGCTTCCGCGCGCTCGATCTTGGCGATCATCATCGGCTTGTGGTCCCACGCTTCGCCGGCGATATTGGCCAGCTGGCGCGCCATCACCATGTCGGTGGCGTTTTTCGGGAACGACACGGCCACGTAGTCGGCCTGGAAGCTCATCGCCGTTTTCACGTCTTCCATGTCCTTCGCCGTCAAGGCCGGCGCCGACAAGCCGCCGCCCTGGCGGTTGATGCCCTTGTTGTTCGACAATTCGCCGCCGATTTTCACGGTGGTATGGATTTCGCTGCCGACGACCTTGTCCACCGTCAAGACGATGAGGCCATCGTTGAGCAACAGTACATCGGCGGCGCGCAAGTCGCGCGGCAATTCCTTGTAGTCAAGGCCGCAACGCTCGATGTTGCCCAGCTCGCCCTTCTCACCCCATTTCGCGTCGAGGATGAAAGTGGCGCCGTTTTCCAGGAAAATCTTGCCTTCCTCAAACTTGCCGACGCGAATCTTTGGCCCTTGCAAGTCGGCCATGATGGCCACTTCGCGACCGCACAGGGCTGCCGCTTCGCGCACCATGCGGGCGCGGTCGATATGGTCTTGCGCCTTGCCATGCGAGAAGTTCAGGCGCACGACGTCGACGCCGGCCTTGAACATGCGGACCAGGGTATCGATATCGTTCGAAGCGGGGCCGATGGTGGAAACGATCTTGGTGGCGCGTTGCTGTACTTGCATGGTCATGGTGTGCTGCTTTCTATAATAAGTTGCTACAAGGGCCAGCCTTGTGGGCCGGCCGTCCTGGTGCGCTGGATCAGCGGTGAAACCTTGTTACTTGGCCGCCATCAGGGCGACCGTGGTGTCGAGCATGCGGTTCGAGAAGCCCCACTCGTTGTCGTACCACGATGACACTTTCACGAGGCGGCCCGACACCTTGGTCAGGGTCGAATCGAAATTCGACGAGGCGGGGTTGTGGTTGAAGTCGATGGATACCAGCGGCTCCGTCTGGTACGTCAAAATGCCTTTCAACGCGCCTTCCGAGGCCGTTTTCAGCAAGGCGTTGACTTCCTCGACGCTGGTGTCGCGCCTGGCGATGAAGGACAGGTCGACCAGCGACACGTTGATCGTCGGCACGCGCACGGCAAAACCGTCGAGCTTGCCATTGAGTTCCGGCAAGACCAGGCCCACGGCCGCTGCCGCACCCGTCTTGGTGGGGATCATCGAATGCGTGGCCGAACGGGCGCGGCGCAAGTCTTCATGCATCACGTCGCTCAATACCTGGTCGTTCGTGTAGGCGTGCACGGTGGTCATCAGGCCCGATTCGATGCCGATGGCGTCGTTGAGCGGTTTTACTAGTGGCGCCAGGCAATTTGTCGTGCACGAGGCATTCGAAATGACCGTATCCGTGGCTTTCAGTACGTGCTGGTTGACGCCAAACACGATGGTGGCGTCCACATCCTTGCCGCCGGGCGCGGAAATGATGACTTTCTTTGCACCGCCTTTTAAATGCGCCGCAGCTTTTTCCTTGGTCGTGAAGAAACCCGTGCATTCGAGCACGACATCGACGCCGAGCTCGCCCCACGGTATCAAGGCCGGGTCGCGCTGCGCGAAGACGCGGATGCGGTCGCCATTGACGACCATGTTCTCGCCATCGATGGTGACGACGCCGGGAAACTTGCCGTGCACCGTATCGTAGCGCGTCAGATGCGCATTCGACTTGGCGTCGCCCAGGTCATTGATGGCGACGATTTCGATATCCTGCTGCTTGCCGCCTTCGTAAAATGCGCGCAAGACATTGCGGCCGATGCGGCCATAGCCATTGATGGCAACTTTGATGGTCATGCTGTCTCCTTGTTGTTTTACTTAAAAGCAACCCAGGTGCAAAATCCGGGGGCAGACCTTGAGCTCCGACCCCAGCATTTGTTGTTGGGTTAAAAAGAATCAACCACTATTTCTTAAGCCAGCCGCGATGCCGTTGATCGACAAATGAATCCCCGTGCGCGCCGCCACATCCTGCTTGCCCTCGCGGAAACGCTGCAGCAGCTCCACCTGCACGTGGTTCAGCGGGTCGATATACGGGAAGCGGTTGCGTATCGAGCGCTGCATCAGCGGATTGGCTTGCTGCAATTCTTCCTGGCCCGTGATCAGCTTCAGGGCGTCCAGGGTGGCCGCGTATTCGGCGCGAATGCGCGTGAAGATGGCGTCGCGCAAGGCCTTGTCCTTGACCAGTTCCGCATACTTGCCGGCAATGGCGATATCGCTCTTGGCCAGCACCATGTCCATGTTCGACAGCAGGGATGTGAAGAAAGGCCAGTCCGTGTACATGCCGCGCAGCACGTCCGCGCCATCGGCCGGATGGGCGGCCAGATAGGCTTGCACGGCGGAACCGAAACCGAACCAGCCCGGCAGCATCAGGCGGCATTGCGCCCAGCTCAGCACCCAGGGAATGGCGCGCAAATCCTCGATGGACGTGGATTTCTTGCGCGAGGCGGGACGGCTGCCGATGTTCAGCGCGGCAATTTCCGCGATCACGGTCGATTCCCAGAAATACTGCTCGAAGCCTTCGGTGCCATAGACGAGGTCGCGGTAGGCGTTCAGGGCCGTGCCGGACAGCTCGTCCATCGCGGCCAGATGGCCCGCGCCGGCCGAGGCCTTCGGCTGCAGCTGGGCCTGCGGCAGCAGGGTGGACTGGATGGTGGCGGCCACCAGCACTTCCAGGTTGCGGCGCCCCACTTCCGGGTTCGCATACTTGGCCGTGATGACTTCGCCCTGCTCCGTCAGACGGATCTGCCCCTGCACGGCGCCGGCCGGCTGGGCCAGGATGGCTTCGTAGCTGGGACCGCCGCCACGGCCGACGGAACCGCCGCGGCCGTGGAACAATCGCAGCTTGATCTGGTATTGCCTGAACACCGACACCAGCTCGATCTCGGCCTTGTAGAGTTCCCAGCCCGACGTCAGGAAGCCGCCGTCCTTGTTGCTGTCCGAATAGCCGAGCATGACTTCCTGCTGGTCCGCGCGCGACGCCAGCAAGCCACGGTAGAACGGCAAGCCGAACGCGCGCGCCATGATGGCGGGGCCGGCGCGCAAGTCGTCGATGGTTTCGAACAGGGGGATGATGTTGACGTCCACTTCCTGGCTGTCCTGGCGCAGCAAGCCCACTTCCTTGAGCAGCAAGGCCACTTCCAGCAAGTCCGAGACGCTGGCCGCCTTCGAGATGATGCAGTTCGGCACCGATTCGCGGCCATACTTGGCGTGCGCCTCGCGCACGGCGCGGAAGATGTCGAGCTCGGAGGTGGTTTCCTCCGAGTATTGCGCGTATGGCGACGTCAACAGGCGCGGCGACTCCAGCTCGGCCAGCAGCAAGGCGATGCGCTGCTCTTCATCGAGGTCGAGGTAGACCAGGCCCGGCTGGGCGCCGGCAAACAGTTCGCCCACGACGCGCTCGTGCACGTCGGAATTCTGGCGCAAGTCCAGCGGCGCCAGCGAAAAACCGAATACCTTCACGGCGCGGCGCAGCTGGCGCAGGCGGCCACGCGCCAGCGAACGCAAGCCATTGCTGACCAGCGAATGCTGGACCACGTCCAGGTCGGCCAGCAGCTCGGCAGCGGAAGCGTAAGGCTGCACGCCGTCCGCCTGCCTGCCCTTGCTGCACAGCACGTAACGCGTGGCGTCCAGGCGCGCATGGATGCCATGCAGGGCGCGGCGGTATGGCTCGTCGACACGGTGCGGCGAAGCATCGGCCGAGCGCTCGGCCAGCGCGCGCAGCGGCTCGCTGCAGGCATTGAGTATTTGCGCCAGCGACAGCTGCGAAGCGAGCTTGCGCAATTCGCCGAGGTAGAAATCGAGGACCTTGTCGGCCTGCGTCTGCAGGGTGCTGCGCAGGATATCGGCCGTCACAAAGGGGTTGCCGTCGCGGTCGCCACCGATCCAGCTGCCCACTTTCATGAAATTGGGTAATTCCACATCTTCCCAGCGCGCATCGCGCTGCGCCAGCATGGTTTCCAGGGAGGAATACAACTTCGGCAATTCGCGCAGGATCGTGTGGTCGTAGAACGACAGGCCATTGGCCACCTCATCCATCACGGACAGCTTGCTCGTACGCAACAGCCGCGTCTGCCACAGGGTGACGATGCCGCGTCCCAGCGCTTCCTCGTTCTGTTCCGCTTCTTCCGGCGTCATCTGCACGCGGTCGCGTTCGTTCAACAGCCGCGCGATGGCCATCTGGCAATTCTGGATGCTCTTGCGCTGCACTTCCGTCGGGTGCGCCGTAAACACGGGGCTGACAAACGCATCTTCAAAGAAGGTTTCCAGCGCATCGGCCTGACCCGCGTCGAGCACATTGCCCACGGCGTGGCTGAGGCTACCCTGGCGCGGCGGCGAGCCGGCGATCAGATGGGCGCGCGTGCGACGGATGTGGTGTTGATCTTCCGCAATATTGGCCAACAGCGAGAAATAGCTGAAGGCGCGCGTCAATTGCGTGGTTTCTTCCTGCGACAGCGCTTGCAGCGCGGCCGACAGCTGCACGCGGGCGGTTTCGTCATTGTCGCGGCGGAAACGGATGGCCAGCTGGCGCACGTGCTCGATGCGGTCAAAGGCAGGGTCGCCCAGGTGATTGCGGATGGCGTCGCCCAGCAGACGGCCCAGCTGGCGGATATCGCTGCTCAGCAGCTCGTCTTTCACTTCATTCATTTGCATGGTATTCATTCCTGGGGCGGCCACGGCGGCACCGCACAGATTGCGTAGTACGCGCTTCCCGGCCCGGGAAACGCCCATCGTCCAATTTGTAGTAAATTTACCTTATTGTTTCACCATCCTCTTGATTTTCATCCATAAAATCCGTACTCAAAGGGCTTTAAAGGGCGTGCAAGCTGTTTGCCGTGGCAGCAATATGAAAATTTACTACGCATTTGAACGAAAGGCAAACAACTTTTGTCTTTCGCGGCTGAAATGTAACGCTGACACGCACAGCCTGGCGGCCGTCGCGAAGCGCTTTTGCTGTATGCTGGCGGCTTGAAACAAGGATGTATTCCACATCTTTACTACACACCTGCCAAAAACGTAGCGAGCGGCTGTGAGTTGCGACCGAGAAGCGGAGCTGTGCGCATGCGCAGTGCGCGCCGGAGGCCGCAAATCGCGATGCGCAATCGCTTTGTCAGGTGTTTTACTCCTCCGCCCCATGCGACTGACTGCCTATACTGATTACACCCTGCGCACCCTGATGTACCTGGGTACGCACCGCGACCGGCTCGTGACCATCCAGGACATCGCCGACCTGCATGCCATCTCGAAGAATCACCTGATGAAGGTGGTGCACCAGCTGGGCCTGTCGGGCATCGTGGAAACCGTGCGCGGGAGAAATGGCGGCCTGCGCCTGGCGCGCGACCCGGCCGAGATCAATATCGGCACCGTGGTGCGCGAGACGGAAAGCGATTTCTTCATGGCCGAGTGCTTCAACAAGGACAGCAACACGTGCCCGCTGACGCCGGATTGCCAGTTGAAGGCCAAGCTGGGCCAGGCCACGGGCGCCTTC
This sequence comes from Janthinobacterium sp. GW822-FHT07H10, assembly GCF_058798675.1. Taxonomy (NCBI): domain Bacteria; kingdom Pseudomonadati; phylum Pseudomonadota; class Betaproteobacteria; order Burkholderiales; family Oxalobacteraceae; genus Janthinobacterium; species Janthinobacterium sp. GW822-FHT07H10. Next base: position 436,341 of record NZ_JBXAKS010000002.1, on the reverse strand, counting down.
CTGGCCGTGCTCGACAGCGTGACTCTGGCGTCGATACTCGAGGGAACGCAGAATGCGCCGCTGCCGGCACCGGGCGTGATCCCGCTGCACCTGGCAAGGTAAGCAAGGCCTGCGCCAAAAACCACAATGCCCGGCGAACCGGGCATTGTTTCCTTCAGCGGCTACTTATAGCTCAATGCGCGCTGGCGCCCGCCGCGCCGATGCCCGTTTCCGAACGCATCTGCTGCGCTTCGTAGCCGGCACGGTCGATGCGCGCGCGCGGGCTCTTGTCGAGCACGGAGAACAGCCAGATGCCGACAAAGCCGGCCGTCATCGAAAAGATGGCGGGCGAGGCGTACGGGAACAGCGCTTCGCCATGGCCGAGCACGTCGACCCACACGGATTTCGACACCACCGTCAAGCCGACGGCCGTGATCAGGCCCATGAAACCGCCGATGGTGGCGCCGCGCGTGGTGCAATCCTTCCACAGCACCGACATGAACAGCACGGGGAAGTTGGCCGAGGCGGCGATGGCGAAGGCCAGCGAGACCATGAAGGCGATGTTCTGCTTTTCAAAGACGATGCCAAGCACCACGGCAATGATGCCCAGCACGATGGTGGTCACGCGCGACACTTTCAGCTCGCTGGCCCCCGTCGCCTTGCCCTTCTTGAAGACGGTGGCGTACAGGTCGTGCGACACGGCCGAGGCGCCCGACAGGGTCAGGCCCGCCACGACGGCCAGGATGGTGGCGAAGGCAACGGCCGACATGAAGCCGAGGAAGACGTCGCCGCCGACGGCCTTGGCCAGGTGCACGGCCGCCATGTTATTGCCACCCAACAATTTACCGGCAGCATCCTTGAACTCGGGATTCGTGCTCACCAGCACGATGGCGCCAAAGCCGATGATGAAGGTCAGCACGTAGAAATACGCGATCCAGGTGGTGGCCCAGAACACGGACTTGCGCGCTTCCTTGGCGTTCGGCACCGTGAAGAAACGCATCAGGATATGCGGCAGGCCGGCCGTGCCGAACATCAGCGCCATGCCGAACGAAATGGCCGAAATGGGGTCCTTGATGAAACTGCCTGGACCCATGATGGCTTCCTTGGTGGCGTGCACTTCCACGGACTTGGCGAACAGCGCTTCCGGGCTGAAGTTGAATTGCGCCAGCACGGCGATGGCCATGAAGCTGGCGCCGCCCAGCAGCATCACCGCCTTGATGATTTGCACCCAGGTGGTGGCCGTCATGCCGCCAAACAGCACATAGATCATCATCAGGGTACCGACCAGCACGACGGCGATCCAGTATTCGAGGCCGAACAGCAGCTTGATCAGCTGGCCCGCGCCCACCATCTGCGCGATCAGGTAAAAGGCCACGACCACCAGGGTGCCGGAGGCGGAAAAGATGCGGATCGGCGCCTGCTTGAAGCGGTAGGCTGCCACGTCGGCAAAGGTGAAGCGGCCGAGGTTGCGCAGGCGCTCGGCCATCAGGAAGGTGATGACGGGCCAGCCGACGAGGAAGCCGATGGCGTAGATCAGGCCATCGTAGCCGTTGAGGAAGACGGCGGCGGAAATGCCGAGGAAGGACGCGGCCGACATGAAGTCGCCGGCGATCGCCAGGCCATTCTGGAAGCCCGTGATGCCGCCGCCTGCCGTGTAGAAATCGGACGCCGACTTGGTCTTGGCCGCCGCCCACTTGGTGACGAACAGGGTGAAGACGACGAAGACGGCGAACATGATGATGGCCGTCCAGTTGGTGGGTTGCTGCTGGGCCTGGCCCAGGTCGGCGCCGGCCGCCAGCACGGCATTGCTTGCACCCAGCAGGGCTGGCGCCGCCAGCCAGGAGAGCGTGCGCCGCGTCAAGGTCGCGCCGCTCATGCCTGCACCCGCGCCTGGATGGCCTGGGTCAGGTCGTCGTACTGCTTGTTGGCGCGGCGCACATAGACGCCCGTGATCACCACGGTAAACACGATGACGAACAGGCCGATCGGCATGCCCCACGTCATCACGCCTTCGCCCGTCTTCGAGGCGAGAAACTCCTTGTCGAACGCGATGAGCAGGATGTAGCCGTAGTACACCACCATCATCAGGGCCGTCAGCGTCCAGCCGAAGCGGGAACGCACCTTGACCAGTTGATGATAGGCGGGGTCGCCCTTGATTTTCTGAACCAGATCGTCGTGCATGGTGTTGCCTCCTGTTATGTAAAAGCATGCTCTTTTCTTCGAGCTTGTTTTCACAGTACAGGGCGAGGCTTACCCGCCCCTTACGGCGCGGCTATTTCTCGTCCAGCCACAACGACGCCTGCACGACGCTGCTTCAGTTCAGCGCGCTCGCCGGTCCGAAGAATTCATGATGCGTCTGCTTTTCGGGCACGCCCAGGTCGCGCAGATAGCCTTTCACGGCGCGCATGAAGGGCTGCGGACCGAGGAAATACGCGTCGACGTCGCGCGATGCCGGCAGCCAGCGCTCCAGCTGGGCTTTATCGAGCAGGCCGATGGCGTCCGGCGCCGCCTGCTCGCCGCCGTGCTCCGCATAGCAATAGAAACGCTTGAGCTGCGGATGCTGCGCGGCCAGTGCGTCGACCTGCGCGCGGAACGCGTGCACGCCATGGTGGCGCGCCGCGTGGATGAAATGCACGGGACGCTTGCCGCGCAGGGCCGACGCCAGCATGGCCAGGGTCGGCGTGATGCCCACGCCGCCGCTGATCAAGACCAGCGGCTTGTCGCCATCGGCCAGCACGAAGTCGCCCGATGGCGGCGTCAGCTGCACAATGCCGCCCGCCTGCACCTGGTCGTGGAAGTAAGTCGACACCTTGCCGCCCTGCTCGCGCTTGACGCTGATGCGGTAAGTCTGGCCATTGCTGGCGGCCGACAGCGAATACTGGCGGCGCATGGGCACGCCGTCGACCGTCGCCACGACGCCGATATACTGGCCTGGCGCAAAGTCGAGCACGGGCTGGCCATCGGCGGGCGCCAGCAGGAACGAGGTGATCTCGTCGCTTTCCACGACCTTGGCTTGCACGAGAAAATCGCGCGCGCCGCGCCAGCCGCCGGGCGCGGCCGCCTGCGCCTTGTAGATGCGGCCCTCCTCGCCGGCCAGGATGTCGGCCAGCTGGCCGTAGGCCGCGCCCCAGGCGTCGATGACGGCGTCGCTGGCCACTTCCGCGCCCAGCACTTCGCGGATGGCTTGCAGCAGGCTGGCACCCACCAGCGGATAGTGCTCGGCGCGGATTTGCAGCGCCACGTGCTTGTTGACGATGGTCGAGACGAGGTCGCCCAGCGCCTCGAGCTGGTCGATATGTTTGGCATACATCAGCACGCCATTGGCCAGCGCGCGCTGCTGGTCGCCGCTGTGCTGGTGCGCCTGGTTAAAGTAGGGCAGCACTTCCGGATGGTCACGGAACAGGTTCTTGTAAAAATGGCGGGTCAGCGTTTCGCCGCCCTGCTCGAGGATGGGGACGGTGGCGGTGATGATGGCGCGTTGTTCTTGGGTCAGCATGTAAAACTCCTGTATGAGGTAAAAAATAATCGCTTAGGCCAGCGCTTCGACGGCGGGATACAACTCGCTGTCTTCGCGGCGCATGCGCTGGTACAGCGCGTGCAGCACGGTGTTGGCTTCGCGGCGGAAAGCGTCCGGCTCGGCTTCGAGGCGCACGGGGGTATTCCAGCGGCTGGCAAACACCAGGTAGGCGCCGGCAATGCCATCCATCTCGCTTTCATACCGGCGTCCCAGCTGCGCCACCTTGGCCACGCCGCTCGCTTGCGCGGCCGGATACAGGTAGCGCTGCTCGACGGCCAGGTGCAGCTTGATCAAGCCGCTCATGGCGACGATCTGGCCGGCGATCGCCTTGGCCTGCACGGCGACGCCGCCGCGCGCCAGCCGGCGCAAGTCATCGATGGCGGCCAGGATGGCCAGGTGCTGCTGTTTGAACTTGTCGATATTCATGGCGTTCTTCTCTGGTTGAGTGCGGCCAGTGTAGCGGAATTCCCATAAACATGCAAACCATATACATCTTTAAGGAACTCCCTTCACGCCCAAAGTTTCCGACAAGAATATTGATTGACATGCGCCACTATGTGCGCCAAAGAACATAACAATATGGCCATGTCTGCCTATAATTTACTATCGGCAAACCGGATCTCGCCGCCGCCGCGCAGCGCACATGGCAGGCAGTCCGGCGCCCTCCACTCCAGCCAAGGATGAGCATGAAAAACAAGACGGGCATGAGCCAGGCGCAGCAGCTGGCCGCCATCATCAGCGAACACCACACGGAACTGCTGGACGGCTGGATGGCCGACCTGATCGCCCGCCTGGTGCGGCGCGACAAGATCGCGGAAAACGAGCTGCGCCAGCAGGCGGCGCAATTCCTGCCGCTGCTGGTGCGCGCGCTGGAAGGCAGCGATTCCTTCGATATCGAAGGCGGCGCCTGGGACGACACGCGCCAGCTGCTCAGCGAAATGTCGCAATCGCGCGTGCGCCAGGGCTATTCGCCGATCGACACGGCCAGCTTCGTGTTTTCCCTCAAGGAACCGCTATTTACCTACCTGCGCAAGGAGCTCGCCGAGCAGCCGCAGACGCTGGGCGACGCCATCATCGGCACCAGCAAGCTGTTTGACGAACTGGGCCTGCTGACCATCGCCACCTATCAAAAGGCGCGCGAACAGGTGATCTTGCGCCAGCAGCAGGAATTGCTGGAACTGTCGACGCCGGTAGTGCAACTGTGGCAAAACGTGCTGGCCCTGCCCCTGATCGGCACCCTGGACAGCGCCCGCACGCAGGTGGTGATGGAAAGCCTGCTGCAAAAGATCGTCGACACGGGCGCCCTGATCGCCATCATCGACATCACGGGCGTGCCCACGGTCGACACCCTGGTGGCGCAGCACTTGCTCAAAACCATCGCCGCGGCGCGCCTGATGGGCGCCGACTGCATCATCAGCGGCATCCGTCCGCAGATCGCGCAAACCATCGTGCACCTGGGCGTGAACCTGGAAGACGTGATCACCAAGGCTACCCTGGCCGACGCCTTTGTCGTGGCCCTGAAGCGTACGGGCTCCACCATCACCTACCAGCAGCAGCAACACTGAGGCGTCCATGGAGAGAATCCCCATTTTACGCATGGGCCGGCTGCTGCTGGTGACGATCCAGGTGGACATGCATGACCGCCTGGCGATGACCCTGCAGGACGACCTGACCACGCGCATCGTCAAGGAACGCGCCACGGGCGTGCTGATCGACATTTCCGCGCTCGACATCGTCGATTCCTTCATCGGCCGCATGATCAGCAACACGGCGGCCATGGCGAAGATCCTCGACGCGCGCACGGTGGTGGTGGGCATGCAGCCAGCCGTCGCCATCACGCTGGTCGAGCTGGGACTGGCGCTGGAAGGCGTGAGCACGGCGCTGAACGTGGAGCTGGGCATCAAGCTGCTGGAACGGGGCAGCCTGTGGGACTAAGCCCGGCCTGGCCAGCATCGCCCAGCTGGGCGCCATCCGCGCCGGCAACGGCGCAGGAAGCGGCGCAGGTACTGCCGCTGCGCAGCGATGAGGACGTGGTGCGCCTGCGCAAGCAGGTGCGCGACAGCATGGTCGCCATGGGCTTTGGCCTGATCGAACAGACCAAGATCATCACGGCGGCCAGCGAACTGGCGCGCAACACCCTGCGCTACGGCGGCGGCGGCGAGGCGCGCATCGCGCGCGTGCGCGATGGCGCGCGCCTCGGGCTGGAACTGAGCTTTGTCGATGCGGGACCGGGCATCGACGATATTCCCCAGGCGCTGACCGATGGCTACACCACCGGCGGCGGGCTGGGGCTGGGCCTGGGCGGCGCCAAGCGCCTGGCCGATGCATTTCACATCGACACGGCGCCCGGCGCGGGCACCACCGTCACCATCGCGAAATGGAAGCTGTTTTGAACCACCAAGAGCCGTACCCTGACATCCTCAGGCAAAGAAGTTTTCCCATCGGCGAACCGAGCGAAATCGCCGCGGCCCGCCGCGCCGGCAACGAACTGGCGCGCCACATCGGCTTCGACGACGTGCGCGCGGGCCAGCTGGCCATCGTCATCAGCGAGGCGGCCACCAACATCGTCAAGCATGCGCGGCGCGGCGAGATCCTGCTGCGCAAGGTGGTGCGCGGCGGCTGCAGCGGCATCGAGGTGCTGGCCATCGACAGCGGGCCAGGCATGGCCAACGTGCGCCAGCACATGCAGGATGGCCATTCCACCACGGGCACGTATGGCGTGGGCCTGGGGGCGATCCGCCGCCTGAGCCAGGAATTCGACCTGTACACGGCGCCCGGCAAGGGCACCTTGCTGATGATGGTGGTGTGGGGTCCGCACGCCAGCAGCGCCATCCCCCCCAGTCCGAACTGGCAGGTCGGCGCCGTCTGCCTGCCGCTGGCCTCGGAGCAGGTGTGCGGCGACGCCTGGAACGTGGTGTGCGAAGGCCATGAACTGAGCCTGATGGTGGCCGATGGCCTGGGCCATGGCCCGCTGGCGGCGCGCGCCTCGGAACTGGCCAGCGCGCTGCTCGAAGAGAGCACGCCCGGCCTGCCGCCCCTGCCCGCGCCTTTCATCGAACTGGCCCACGGCGCCCTGCGCGGCACGCGCGGCGCGGCGCTGGCCGTGGCGCATATCGACAGCGCGCGCCAGGAATTGCGCTACGCCGGTGTGGGCAATATCGCCGCCTGCGCCTTTGCGCCGCAACAGCGCCGTCACCTGCTGTCGCACAACGGCATCGTCGGCAGCAACCTGCGCAAGCTGCAGGAATTCCGCTATCCGTGGCAGGTCGGCACCATGCTGATCATGCATTCGGACGGCCTGCACACGCGCTGGGACCTGGAACAGTATCCGGGCCTGGCGCAATGCCATCCGAGCCTGGTCGCCGCCGCGCTATACCGCGACTTTGCGCGCGGGCGCGACGATGTCACCGTGGTGGTGCTGCGCGAACATGAGGAGCAGCAGGCCGCAACCGGAGAAGAAGGGACAGCATGACACAACGCATATTGACCGCCAATATCGCCAGCGAGCTCGATGTCGTCGGGGCGCGCCAGCGCGCGCGGCAGATCGCCGCCCTGTGCGGCTTTGGCGTGCAGGACCAGGTGCGCATCGCCACGGCCGTGTCGGAACTGGCGCGCAATGTATATAACTACGCGGGCAGCGGCAAAGTCCATTTCGCCATCGATGGCCAGACGGCGCCGCAGGTGTTTACCATCCGCATCGAGGACCAGGGCCCCGGCATCGCCCAGCTCGAGCGCATCTTGGCCGGCACCTACCATTCGCCGACGGGCATGGGGCTGGGCATCCTGGGCGCGCAGCGCCTGATGGACCGCTGCCACATCCACAGCGTGCCGGGCCAGGGCACGGAAATCACGCTGCAAAAGCTGTTCCCGCGCGATGCGCCCCTGCTCGACGGGCAGAAAATCGGCACCCTCTCCGGCAGCCTGCAGGCGCTGCCATCGGACATCACCGTGGCCGAGGTGCAGCAGCAGAACCGCGAGCTGCTGGGCACCCTGGCCGAGCTGAAGACGCGCCAGGAAGACTTGCTGCAGCTGACGCGCGAACTGGAAGACACCAACCGCGGCGTGGTGGCGCTGTACGCCGAACTCGATGAAAAGGCCGACCACCTGCGCCGCGCCGACCAGATGAAATCGCGCTTCCTGTCGAACATGAGCCATGAATTCCGCACGCCGCTCAGCTCCATCCGCGCGCTGGCCAAGCTGCTGCTCGACAGGGTCGATGGCGAGCTGTCGGCGGAACAGGAAAAACAGGTGCTGTTCATCCTGCAGGGCGCCGTCAGCCTGAGCGACCTGGTCAACGACTTGCTGGACCTGGCCAAGATCGAGGCGGGCAAGGTCGACGTGCACGCCAACAGCTTCCAGGTGGCCGACCTGTTCAGCGCCCTGCGCGGCATGCTGCGTCCGCTGCTGGTGTCCGAGTCGCTCACGCTCACCTTCCTCGATCCCGATGCGGGCCTGCAGATCCATACGGACGAAGGCAAGCTGTCGCAAATCCTGCGCAACTTCATCTCCAACGCCCTCAAGTTCACCGAGGCCGGCGCCATCGTCGTCAGCGCCACGCCACTGCCGGAACAGGACGCGATCCGCTTTTCCGTCTCCGACACGGGCCTGGGCATCGGCGCCGAGGACGTGCAGATGATCTTCGAGGAATTCAGCCAGGTGGAAAACCACATGCAGCGCAAGGTCAAGGGCACGGGCCTCGGCCTGCCCCTGTGCCGCAACCTGGCCACCCTGCTCAATGGCACGGTGGCCGTGGAAAGCACGCCGGGCCAGGGCTCGCTGTTTTCCGTCGTCCTGCCCGTGCGCTACGACGCGCCCGAAGGCAGCCTGCCGCCCTGCGCGCCGGCCAACGACAACGGCAACGACCAGCGCATCGCCGTGCTGGTGGTGGAAGACAATCCCCCCATCCGCCTGCTGTATGAAAAATTTTTGGCCGGCAGCGAATTTCGCGTGGTGGCCGCGCGCAGCGTGCGCGAAGCGGAGGAACGCTGGGAACAGCAGCGGCCCGCCGCCGTCATCCTCGACATCCTGCTGCATGGCGAAAGCGCCTGGCACTGGCTGGCGGAACTGAAAAACGATCCGCTGCGGCGCCAGGTGCCGATCATCGTCGCCACCGAAATCGAGGACCAGCGCAAGGGCCTGGCGCTGGGTTCCGACGCCTATTACGTCAAGCCCCTGCTGCGCCAGCAGCTGCTGTCCACCCTGCGCGCCCTGATCGGCAATCCACACCACCGGCAAGAACCGGCCCCGCCGCAAGGCACAACCACCTGGAACAATGCGCATGCTACCGGATAAAAACAGCGATGCACTGATCCTGAACGTGGATGACAGCGACGGCGCACGCTACGCCAAATCGCGCATCCTCACCCGCGCCGGCTTCAAGGTGATCGAAGCGTCGAACGGTGGCGACGCGCTGCTGCGCGCGCGCCAGGACCGCCCCAACCTGATCCTGCTCGACGTCAAGCTGCCCGACATCAACGGCCTGGAAGTGTGCCGCCAGCTGAAAGGCGGCGCCGACACCAACACCATCCTGGTGCTGCAGACGTCCGCCTCGTGCATCGGCACGGCCGACAAGATCCGCGCCCTCGACGGCGGCGCCGACAACTACCTGGTCGAACCGATCGAAGCCGATGAACTGATCGCCAACGTCCGGGCGCTGCTGCGCCTGGGCCAGGTCGAGCGCGAACTGCGCGACGTCGACCGCCGCAAGGATGAATTCCTGGCCACCCTCGCGCATGAACTGCGCAATCCGCTGGGACCGATCCGCACGGCGCTGGCCCTGCTGTGCAAGCTCGATCCCGTCGTGCCGGCCATGCAGGACAATGCGCGCCGCACCATCGCCCGCCATACGGACCACCTGGTGCGCCTGGTGGACGACCTGCTCGACGTGTCGCGCATTTCGCAGGGCAAGATCTCGCTGCAGTGGGAAAGCGTCAGCCTGGCCAGCGTGATCCGCAGCGCGCTGGAGACCAGTTCGCACAGCATCGAGGCGCGCGGCCACGCGCTGGACGTCAAGCTGCCCTCGGAAGAGCTGTGGGTCTGCGGCGACGCCGTGCGGCTGTCGCAGATCGTCGCCAACCTGCTGCTCAACGCGGCCAAGTTCACGGCGCCGGGCGGGCGCATCGCCATTTGCGCCGCGCGCGAAGGCGACAACGTGGCCATCCGCCTCAGCGACAACGGCATCGGCATCGCCGCCGCCAGCATCGACAGCATCTTCGGCCTGTTCGCCCAGAGCGGCCATTCGCCCGACCGCGTGCAGGACGGCCTGGGCATCGGCCTGTCGCTGGTGCGCAACCTGGTCGAGCTGCACGGCGGCCAGGTCAGCGTGCACAGTCCGGGCGTGGGCCTGGGCAGCACCTTTGAAGTCCATCTGCCGCTCGACGCCAACGTGCCGCTGCCGGCGCCACCCGCGGCGCCAGCCGATGCTGGCGGCAGCCAGCGCATCCTCGTCGTCGACGACAATTGCGATGCGGCCGACACCTTGGCCGAATTGCTGGAAATGTACGGCCACACGGTGCGCACGGCCTACACGGGTGCCCAGGCCACCGAGCGCACGCTGGAATTCAGGCCCGACATCGTCTTCCTCGACATCGGCCTGCCCGACATGAACGGCTATGAGGTCGCCGTCGCCCTGCGCAAGCTGCCGATCCCGCAGCAATTCCTGCTGGTGGCGCTGACCGGCTACGGCCAGGAACACGACAGGCAAGCCGCCATGCAGGCCGGCTTCAACGAACATTTTGCCAAGCCTGTCGATTTCGGCAAGCTGGCCACGCTGGGACTGCATATCGGCCAGTGAGCGCCGCCGCCCCGCCCCGGGCGCGGCGGCGCGCCCGCATAACGCTTCGGCTATAATCGGCGCGTGCGAAACGCGACGGTCTCGGCCTTGCCGCGAAGCGGCGGCGGCCAGCGATGCGCGCCGCCGCCCGGACGGCAGCCCGTGCGCACCGCCCGCGCCTATCCCGGCCCCCATTTCTGGAACCATGACATGAAAACCCGCACGCCGCTGCTGCGCATCACCATGATACTGGGCGCCCTGCACGCCCTGCTGGGCTGGCTGCTGCTGCCAGCGCTGCCCATCGGCCTGGCCGGCTGGCTGCTGGGCGGCGCCGTCTTGCTGGCCTCGACCATGCTGATGCCGATGACGATCTTCGCCCGCGCCGTCACCGGCGATGCGCGCCTGGCCGACCGCCTCAGCTGGGCTGGCTCTCTGTGCATGGGCTTTTTTTCCTCGCTGTTCGTGCTCACGCTGCTGCGCGCACTGCTGATGTTCATTCCCGCCGCGCGCCCGCATGCGCAGGCGTCCGCCATCGCCGTCCTGCTCCTGGCGCTGCTGGCCACCATCGTCGGCTTCGTCAACGCGCGCCGGGTGGCCAGGGTGCGCGACGTCGACGTGCCGATTGCCGGCCTGCCGCCGGCGCTGCACAACTTCACCATCGTGCAGCTGAGCGACATCCACGTCGGCGCCACCATCAAGCGCGCCTACGTCGAGGCCATCGTGGCGCGCGCCAACGGCCTGCAGGCGGATGCCATCGCCATCACGGGCGACGTCGTCGACGGCACGGTGGCGCAGCTGGGGGCGCACACGGCGCCGCTGGGCGAGCTGCGCGCGCGCCATGGCGTGTTTCTGGTGACGGGCAACCACGAATACTATTCGGGCGCCGGCCCGTGGGTCGCGGAATTTCGCCGCCTGGGCTTGCGCGTGCTGATGAACGAGCACGCGATCCTCGAACACGACGGCGCGCGCCTGGCGCTGGCCGGCGTGACCGACTTCAATGCGGCCGGTTTCGATCCAGCCCAGAAGAGCGACCCGCGGGCCGCCATCGCCGGCGCGCCGGCCGCCATCCCGCGCATCCTGCTGGCGCACCAGCCGCGCAGCGCGCCGGAAGCGGAGCTGGCCGGCTACGACCTGCAATTGTCGGGCCACACGCACGGCGGACAGTTCTGGCCGTGGAATCTGTTCGTGCCGCTGCAGCAGCCGTATGTGGCCGGCCTGCACCGGCGCGGCCGCCTGTGGATTTACGTCAGCCGCGGCACCGGCTACTGGGGCCCGCCCAAGCGCATCGGCGCGCCGGCCGAGATTACGAGACTGAGACTGCTGGCGGCGTAAAGCCTAATCGGCCCAGCTGGCCATCCACGCCTCGAAACGCGCCAGCACCGCCGGCGGATTCAATCGCGCCATGGCGCCCTCCACCGCTTCGCTGTCGCTGACCTCGAACAGCAGCACGCTATCGTCGCGCTGCGCGCCGGCGCCGAACGCGCCTTCGGCATCGAGCTGCGCCAGCGCCGCGATACAGGCCTCGAACACGCCCGTGCGGAAGGTCGCGAAATCCACGTCGAACGGCAAGTCGCGGTGGGCCTGCAACAGCAGGCGGTAGGCGCTGTCGAAATACGCGCCGCCATCGTCAAACGCCCATTCGGCCGGATTCCACAGCATCTCGTCGCCATACTCCGAGGCCGCCAGCGCTTCGCGGCTATTCGCCATGGGGCCGATGGTCATGGCACTGTCGTCGCTGACCAGCGCGAACGCGTTGATGTGCTGTCCGGGATGGGCGGCGCGCACGGCATCGAAGGCCAGGCGCGCGGCGTCCGCCACCAGGCTTTTCAGCAGCGCGACATCGAATGCGGCGGGGTCGATCAAGCTTTCACGCGCCAGCGCATGGCCATCGGCCAGCGCCGCCTGGCAATGGGCGGCGTACACGGCACGCGCCTGCGCCGCGCTGGCATAGTCGCTGCGCGTTTCCTCGCCCCAGGTCATGGCGGCGCCGCCGGCCGTCCAGACCGTCGTGCCGAACACACGCACCTCGCGGAAGCGGGCCGGCTGATCGCCGTCAAAGGTGTAAAACAGGCTGTAATTAGCAGGCATGCGTGCTTTCTCTTCGTTAGTCGGGCCGCATCTGGGCGGCGAAATCGCGCTGGCGGAACTGCTCCAGCAAGAAATCGACGAACACGCGCGTCTTCGCCGGCAGCAGCTTCTTGCTCGGATAGTATATCGACAGGGGCCCGGAATCGGCATGCCAGCCGGGCAGCAGCCGCAGCAGGGCGCCGCTGCGCAAATGGGGCAGCGCATGCGGCATGGGCAGCAGCGCCACCCCGACGCCCATGATGGCCGCCTGCGCCATCGCTTCCGGATCGTCGAAGATGGCGCGCGGCCGGCATTCGGCCACGCCCTCGCCGCCCCGGCCATCGCGCAGTATCCAGCTGCGCAGGCGCCCGCTGCCGGCCGAGCGGCGCGCCACGCCGTCGAATGGCGCCAGGTCCGACGGATGCACGGGCATGGTTTTACCCTGCATGAAGGCGGGCGACGCCGTGGCCACGATGTGCGCATGCCCCAGTTCGCGCGCCACCACGCCCGGCGTCAGTTCGATGCCGCCGCCGATGGCGACATCGAAGCCTTCGCCCACGAGGTCCACCTGGCGGTTGTCGAAATGGCAGTCGGGGATCACGCCCGGGTAGCGCGCGATGAATTCACCGAGCAGCGGCACCACGTAGCTGCGCCCGAACGACGGCGCCATGCTGATCTTCAGCACGCCGGCCGGCTGGCCGCCCTCCTCGGCCACGTCGGCGATGGCTTCGCGCAGGGTGGCCAGGGCGCCGCCGATCTGCTGCAGGAAGCGTTCGCCCCCTTCCGTCAGGGTCAGGCGCCGCGTGCTGCGCTGGAACAGGCGCAGCCCGAGGCTCGCTTCCAGGCGCGCCACGTTCTTGCTGACGGCAGCCGGCGTCAGCCCCAGGCGGCGCGCGGCCGCGGAAAAGCTGCCCGCCTCGGCCGACAGCACGAATGATTGCAAATGATTGAGGGCGTCCATGCGCCTATTCTACCCGCTCATTTGATAGCAATGGTTGAAAGTGATTGTAGCGATTCATGGCTAGCGCGGCAGGAATGAAAGGCAGATACTGAACTCCTCGACTCCCCACACAGAAAGTTACATCATGCACACCCAAGCCAACACCAGTTCCCCATCACTGCTGAACAAGATCGCCTTCGTCACGGGCGGCTCGCGCGGCATCGGCGCCGCCATCGTGCGCCGCCTGGCCCTGCAGGGCGCCACGGTGGTCTTCACTTACCAGAGTTCCGCGGCCGAAGCGCAGGCGCTGGCAGGCAAGGTGGAAGCGGCCGGCGGCAAGGCGCTGGCCGTGCAGGCCGATGCGGCCGATGCGGCGGCCCTGACGGCGGCCATCGACCAGGTGGCGGCGCAGTTCGGCCGCGTCGATATCCTCGTCAACAACGCCGGCGTCTTCCTGCCCGGCGCCATCGACGATTTTTCGCTGGCGGACTTCGACAAGACCGTGGCCGTCAACGTGCGCGCCGTCTTCGTCGCCATCAAGGCGGCCGTGGCGCACATGCAGACGGGCGGACGCATCATCAACATCGGCAGCACGAATGCGCACCGCATGCCGTTCGGCGGCGCGGCCGCCTACGCCATGAGCAAATCGGCGCTGAGCGGCCTGACGCAAGGCCTGTCGCGCGACCTGGGCCCGCGCGGCATCACCATCAACAACGTGGAACCGGGCCCCGTCGCCACCGACATGAATCCGCCGACGGGCGACTTCGCCGACCTGATGCACGGCCTGATGGCCCTGCCGCGCCACGGCAGCGCCGATGAAATCGCCGGCATGGTGGCTTACCTGGCCAGCGAGGAAGCGGCATTCGTCACGGGCGCAGGGCTGAAGATCGACGGCGGTTTTGCCGCATAAAAAAAGGGCCAGGCTTTCCAGCCTGGCCCCAGCTTACGCTTGCTTGCGCCGGCGTCCGCGCCACCACAGCAGCAGCAGCGCCAGCAGCACCAGCACGCCGACGATGATGCCGGCGCGGGCCAGGCCGATCAGGTTGGACGGCGCGCCGCCATTGCGCAGGGTCGTCACCTGTTCCGCCGTCACCTTGACGGCGGGATTGCCGTACATCTGCTGCACGTAATTGCCGAGGGTGACGATCTGCTCGTCCGACAGGGTCTGGCGGAAGGCGGGCATCAGGTGGCCTGAGGCATGGCTGCCCTTGCCGCCCTGGCGCTCCACGCCATCGAGGATCGCCATCACCAGGTTGTTGCTGTTGCTGCGGCCCGTCACCGAGTTGTGGAACAGCGGCGGCAGGCCGCCATCGAAGCTGCCCTCGCCCCTGGCCTGGTGACAGCTGGCGCACTGCGCATCGTACAGCTGCGCACCCGACATCTTGTTCAAGTCCTGCGGCAGCGGCACGCCCCGGATCGCATTGAGCGCATCGCCCGCCTGCCCCCATTGCGTCACCGCTTGCGTGTCGGCCTTGTCGCGGATGGCGGGCACGCTCTTGACGTAGTGCGCGATGGCGTTCAAGTCCGCATCGCTCAGGTGCTTCAGGCTATGGTCGATGGCTTCGGCCATTGGTCCGGCCGCCTGCGCCTTGTTGGCCGCGCGACCCGTGCGCAGGTAGTCGACCAGGTCTTGCTGGCTCCAGCTGCCGACGCCGCTGTTGACGTCCGAGGTGATATTCGGCGCATGCCAGGTGCCCAGGTCGGCGCCGCCCAGCTCTTTCGACAGCTGCTCGGCCATCAGCGCATTGCGCGGCGTATGGCAGGTGGTGCAGTGCGCCAGGCCCTGCGCCAGGTAGGCGCCGCGGTTCCACTCCATGCTCTTGGCCGTATCGGCCACGAACGGTTTCTTGTCGAGGAACAGCCAATTCCAGCCCGCCATCGACAGGCGGATGTTGAACGGGAATGGCAGATCCGTCGTTTGCGCCGGCGCCGCGTCCACGGCCGCCACGCCATGCATGAAGTAATCGTACAGGGCCGCCGTGTCCTCGTCCGTCACCCTGGCGTAGGCCGTGTAGGGCATCGCCGGATAAAGGTTGGCGCCGTCGGCCCGCACGCCATGGCGCACGGCGTCGGAAAACTGCTTGAGCGTGTAGTTGCCGATGCCGTGCGTTTTGGACGGCGTGATGTTGGTGGCATAGACGGCGCCCAGCGGCGTGGCCAGGGCCAGGCCGCCCGCCATCGGCTTGCCGCCGGGCACGCTATGGCAGGCGATGCAGTCGCCGGCCGTGGCCAGGTAGCGGCCACGCTCGATCGCCGCCGCATCCGGACTGGATGCGCCGGCAGCCAGCACGGGCAAGGCCAGGGACAGCAAGGCGGCGCCCGCCGCCAGTCTGAAGGCCGCCATCATGCCGTTCCTCCCAGTTGTTCATCGAGGATGTGCTTGACGGTGCGCAAGGCCACGGCCAGGCCGTTTTCCGTCGAATTGCAGGTGCCGGACGTCGGCAGCACGCCGGTACTGCACAGGAACAGGTTGGCGTGGTCGAAGGTGCGGCCCCACTGGTCGCACACGGCCTTGGCGGGGTCGGAACCCATCGACAGGGTGCCGCAGATGTGCTGGTTGTTGGCGAACACGCCTTCCTTGCTGTGGCGCAGATTGGTGCCGCCCATCAGTTTCGCGATCTGCTCGAAATCCTGCTTCGAGCGTTCATGGCCGCGCTTCGTATAGTCGTCGATCGCATAGTGCGCCTGCGGCTTGGGAATGCCCATGGCATCCTTTTCGCTGCTCAGGGCGATGCGGTTTTCCGGGTTCGGCAGCACTTCCAGCACGTTTTTCAGGCTCATTTCGCGCGCCGAGCGGAAACGCAGCTGCTGTTCGAATTCCGCGCCAAACACGCCCTTGCCGATCAGTTCCTTCGAGGCGCCATCGACGCGCGAGATGTTCGTGAAGTCCAGGCGGTATGGCGAATGCTGGCTGCGGAAGTCGCCGTCGCGCATGGTGTTGATGGAATTGGGGCTTTGCGGGCCCCGGCCCAGCCACAGGTCTTCATCGGCGTCGAAAGTGATCGAGGTGCTCGGATGGTCCATCAGGTTGCGGCCCACCATGTCGCTGCTGTTGGCCAGGCCGTTCGGGTATTTGTCCGAGGCGGAAACGAGCAGCAAGCGGGGGCTTTCGATGCCGTTGGCGGCCAAAATGAAAGTCTTGGCCGTGACGCGGTGGCTCTTTCTGTCGACGTCGTAGTACAGCGCGGCCGTGATGCGGCCCTGCGCGTCGTGTTCCAGCTTGTAGACGTTGGCATTGCAGACGATCTTCACGCCCGCGTCTTCCGCCTGCTGCGCGGCGATGCCGCCGTGGTATTGCGCGTCGATGGGGCAAATCGGCTGGCAGCTGTTGTTGCCGCAGCAGGCCGGGCGGCCATCGTAGCCGACGCTGTTGCGCGCCACCGTGTTGCCGACCACCTTGAACGAGGGGTCGAGGCGCTCGCGGATGCGGCGCATCGCGTACGGCTCCGTCACGGGGTCCATCGGGAAGGCCTGCTTGCGCGGCGAGCCGGTATTGTCGGCGCCCGAGACGCCCATGATCTCTTCCGCTTCCTGGTAAAACGGCTCCAGGTCTGCATAGCTGATCGGCCAGTCGACGCCGACGCCATACAGGGTGTGGATGCGGAAATCGTTCGGCACGTTGCGCCAGGCCTGCGCGGCCCAGTGCCACGAGGTGCCGCCGAACTGGCGGATGTATTCGGCCGGGTACGGATACGGACCGGCCTGCACCAGGTAGCCGTTATCCTTCGGCTGGTAGATCGGGTGCGGCGCCGTGGCTACCGATGGATACGGCGATATCCAGTCGCTGCGGCGCGTCGTGTTGCGGAAGCGCGCGACGATTTCGCCGCGCGACACGCGCGGCCCCGCTTCCAGGATCAGCACCGAGGCGCCGGCCAGCGCCAGCTTGCGCGCGGCCAGCGAGCCGATGATGCCGGAGCCGATCACGAGGTAATCGGCGGTCAGTTGTTCAGCCATGATGGCTCCTTAAATTGGTTTTCTGGCCCAGCTGCCGTAGGCGCCGTAGGAATACGTGGGAGGCTTCAGGACGTCAGCCACGACGGCCGCGTTCAGCGCCTGCTCGTAGGCGACGCAGACGGCCGCCTCGCCCGTGCCGACGATGCCCAGGTACCAGGCGCTGGCGATCTGGCGCGGCAAGGCCGCCAGCGGCGACTGCGCCGGATCGAGCGCATCGAGCGCTTCCTGCAGGCCGGCTGCCTGCAAGCCCTGCGCATTGATCAGGGCCAGCAATGCGCGCACATTCGCGGGGAAGGCGGCGTCCTGCGCCACCAGCGCGTCATACAGGCGCCTGGCCAGCACGGGATCGAGCACCGGACGCCCCACCAGCATGGCCGACACGCCCAAGAAGGCGCCCTGCTCCGCGTCGGCGACCGGCTCGGCCAGCGCCCAGGGTATCAGCGCCGCGGCCGAAACCGACAGCAAGCCGGCCAGCACCATGCGGCGGCCGGGATTGAGAGGGCCGCGGCCCTCCTTATTGTGTGTAGCGTCCAATTGAAGCTCCCGTGAGTTCAGCAACCGTTCAGAAAGAATGCTTGAGACCGACCATGACCACCGTCTGGCCGCCGTTCGACGACGGCGTGCCGTTCTGCGAATCGCCGACCGAGGCGACGGCGTTGACGATATCGCCGTTCTGGCCCAGGGTCTGGCCGCGCGCCAGCTGGCGCGCTTCGATCAGGTAGATCGCGGTGCGCTTCGACAGCGCATACGTCTGTTCGAACGACAGCTGGCGGTAGCGCGCGCGGTCGGCGATGCCGTTGGCGTGGCTGGCGAAGGTATCGCTGTAGCCGGCCGCCAGGAACCACCGCGGCGTCAGCTGGTAGCTCGAGATCAGGCCGGCCGTGTTGAAGATGGCCGTGTCGCGGAAGGTGGAATGGCTGCCCGCCTGGTACTGCACGTTGCTGGCATTCGCACCCACCATCCACTTGCCCATCGTGTAGCGCGCGCTGGCGGCGATGAACTCGATGCTGTCGGCCGAAACATAGCCCTGGTTGAGGGCCGACACGCCGAAGCTGCCGGAGGCGTTGCTGTTCCAGCCGGCCTGGCCGCTCATGGCCATGCTGCTGGCCGCGTTCCGGCCATTTTTCAGTTTCAAATAGCCGAGCGCGAATTCGGCCGGCGACGTGCTGTACTTGACGGCGGCGCTGAAGCTGCTGCCCACGGCATTGCCGTCGGCCGCTTCGCCAAAGCCGTATTGCGCGCTGGCCTGCAGGCCGCGCCACGCCGGCATGCTGTAGCTCAGGGAATTGCTGATGCGCACGGTCGTATCGAGCCCATCGATGTCGCCAGGGTGGGCACCGGTGGCACCCGTCAGGACATTGCTCGATGCCAAAGATCCCACCAGCAGGTAGTACGGCGTGTACTGGCGGCCGGCCGTCAGGGTGCCGTAGGCCGTCGATTGCAGGCCCACGTAGGCCTGGCGGTTGAACAGGGAGTCGGCCGAACTTTGCGCGCCCGTATCGCTTTCAAAGCCGTTTTCCAGCAGGAACAGCGCCTTCAGGTCGCCGCCCAGGTCTTCCACGCCCTGGAAACCGATCTTGCTGGCAGACAAACTGCCGCTGCGCATATACGTGTTCGAATTGCCGCCCTGGTTGCTCGCGTATGCGGTGGCCGCGTCGACAACGCCATAGATGCTGACGTTGCTTTGGGCGCAAACGTTTGCGCAAAGCAGTGAAAAGGCGGCCAGCGCCGTAGCGCGCATGCAAGTATTCTTCATTATTTTTCCTGACTTTCCTGATTTATTGTACGCCTGGCAAGTAGTGCCGCCGCGATGGCGCAGTACCGGCCTCGACGCCGCGTTGTCGCCCGATCCGCTGACCGGGGCGTCCGCTGTTCTTCTTGATTTGGATCAAGTGAGGCAAATTATACGCTTATTTACTCACATGTAAGTGATTGACTATAAGGCATAGTCTTATAGCAAAACTTTCTTGTGTCTTATAGCAAAACAGACAAAAACGGGGCCGCAAGCCCGGCATATGCCGAAAATGATGACGACAGGCGTGGACAAAGCAGCGGCGGCGCATGCAGAAAACATGCGCCGGTCGGTGCTTCAGGAGGAAGGAGGGAGGTAGCGGGTGCGGCCGTTCAGCGCAGGATGGCGGGCGCCACCGGCAGGGTTTCCAGCGCAATGAAGGCTTCCAGGGTGCGGCGCATGTCCTCGAACACCTGCTTGCCGTAGGCCGCTTCGAGGTTTTCGTATTGCAAGTCGATCAGCTTGCCCATCTGCAGCAGCAGGCTGGCGCCCGCTTCCGACAGGTGCACCTTGCGGCGGCGCTGGTCGCCTTCGAACTTGCTGCGTCCGATCAAGCCGATTTCTTCCATGCGGGCCAGGATGCCGCTCATGCTGGGGCTGGAAATCTGGCAGATGTCGCACAGCTCGCGCGGCTCCAGGGTCGGGCTTTCATTCAGCGCGCGCATGATGCGCCACTGCTGCTCCGTCACGCCGAAGTGATTGAGGATGGGACGGAAGTGCTGCAGCAGGCTGTCGCGCGCCTTCAGCAGCAGTTGCGGCATGTTCGGATAACGGATCGGTAATTGCAAGCGGAACTCCCATGGAAGGCAAGCATCATTGTCGTAATTATACGGCCCGGCCAGTGCAAACGGCAGGCTGGCAACCATGTATTTTTCGCTACGTCCGCCCTTCCCCGCGCTCCGGCTCCTGCTGCGCATGCCGCTGCACGGACCACAGCACGCCCGCCGTCAGCAAGAGCATCGCCGCCCATTCCAGCGGACGTGGCATGCGCTGCGCGTAGACGAAGCCATACAGCAGCGCGAACAGGGTTTCGGACAGGATCAGCTGGCCCGACAGCGTCACCGGCACCAGGCGCGAGGCCATGTTCCACAGGTAGTTGCCGATCACGGAAGCGCCCAGCGCCAGCAGCAGGCACACGAGCCAGAAGACGGGCCAGTCGCGGCCGGGGACCGCCTGGCCGCCCGCCTCGCCCGCATGGTGCAGGGCCAACGCCACGGCGCCGGCGACCAGGGCGATGACGCCGCTGGCCAGGCCATACAGCATCGACCATTCCATGGAACTGAAATGCGCGTGGCGCTTGAGAAAACGGGCATTGTCGAGCGCATACCAGGTCCAGCAGGCAAGCGCGCAGGCGGCGCACAGCACGCCGAGCAGCTTGTGCGCCAGGCTGGCGCCGCCCACCGCCACGCCCACGTCATGGCTGAAGACATCGAGATTGATGCAGGCGATCCCCAGGGCCACCACCAGCAGCGGCCAGGCCAGGCGGCGCAGCGGCAGCGCGCCGTGGTCGTTGCGGCCCAGGATGGTGACGCTCAAGGGCAGCAGGCCGATGATCAGCGAGGTGGCCGCCACGCCGGCCAGCTTGACGCCATACGCCAGCAGCAGGTAGTACACGACGTTGCCGGCCAGGGCCTGGCGCAGCATGGCCAGCCAGTCGCCGCGCCGCAAGCGCCGCAGCAGCGGCAACAGGCGCGGCAGCAT
Source organism: Janthinobacterium sp. GW822-FHT07H10 (assembly GCF_058798675.1). Taxonomy (NCBI): domain Bacteria; kingdom Pseudomonadati; phylum Pseudomonadota; class Betaproteobacteria; order Burkholderiales; family Oxalobacteraceae; genus Janthinobacterium; species Janthinobacterium sp. GW822-FHT07H10. Next base: position 415,619 of record NZ_JBXAKS010000002.1, on the reverse strand, counting down.
CAGGCCGGCCGCCAGCGCGCCATAGCAGACGTAGCGGCCGACCATCAGCTCGAACGGCGAAAAATCGGGCAGCAGGGCCGGCACGATGAAAACGGCGCCCCAGAAGGCGCCCGCCAGCAAACCAAATACGATCCCACGCCACATGCCCGCCACTCACGTCATCATTTCAAGGACGCCAGTATGGCATGCGGCGCAGGCTGCCGTCAGCCCTTGGCCTTGCGCTGCGCGGGGATGAAGTGCTCGCGCACGGCCTTGGCCAGCAGGTCCGGCGGCAGCAAGCCCTGGCCCAGCAGGAAGTTGTTGAAGGCCAGGCGGTCGAATTGCGCGCCCAGCGCCAGCTCCGTTTCCGCGCGCAGCTGCAGGATGCGCGTATAGCCATAGAAATAGCTGCCCGCCTGGCCCGGCGCATTGAAGGTGTAGCGGTCGAGTTCCTGGCGCGCCATCGGCGCCGACAGCATCACTTCCTGCGTCAGGATGCGGCCCGCCTCTTCGCGCGTCACCTGCCCCAGGTTCAGCATCGGGTCGAGCATGGCGCGCGCCGCGCGCAGCATGCGGAACTGCAGCGCGATGAACTGGCCCTCGGCCGGCTCGTACGGGATCATTTCCGCTTCCGCGTACAGGGCCCAGCCCTCCACGTTGACGCTATTGAACGCGTACAGGCTGCGCGCCTGCGACACGCCGCGCTCCACCATGGCGCTGAACTGCAGCTCGTGGCCGGGGCGGCCTTCGTGCGCGCTCAGGGTCCAGGCGGCGCCGGCGAAATTGAAATCGTCATAGGCCTCGCCCTTGCCGCTGGCGGCCGGATTGCTGACGGGCAGGACGAACTGGCCGTGCTCCCCCGTATTGCCGATCAGCGGAGGCGGACGCATGTGCGGCGCCGGCTGGGCCGCCGATTCCGCCGCCGACGCCAGGCGCATGGTCATGGCGCGCTGCGGCAGGTCGACCACGCGCTGGGCGCGGATGCGCTCCTCGAGCTGCGTATTGACGCCCTTGTAGTGCGCTTCGAGCCGCTCGTTGGGAATGGAATCGCTTTTCAGCGCGCGCAGCACCTGGCGGTAATCCGCGCCGTCGACGCCCTTCAAGGCCAGCCTGGCCGCCACCACGGGCGCCAGCGCCTGCATGGCCGCGCGCGTTTCCAGGTAGGCCACTTCCGCCCGCTCGACCAGCGCGCGCGGTTCGATGTCGATGCCCACCTGCTTCAGGCGGAACGCGTACAGCTCGGGCGCCATGCGGAAATCCGTGCGCGCCAGCGGCAGCACCACTTGCCTTTCCCATGCCGCATACTCGTTCAGTTGCTGTTCCATGGCCGCCAGCGCGCCCTCCGTGCCGCCAATCTGCATGTCGGCGAACAGCTTACGGATGCCGGCGATATACGTCGGCACGTTCTCGAGCGACTGCTCCACCTGCCGGCGCACTGGGCCTGCCAGTCCCGTCTGGCCGATCTTTTCCGTGAAGCGCGCTTTCGCCTGCGCCGTGATCGGCGTGCTGCCCGGATACTGGCCCACGTAGCGCTGCAGGCGTTCGAGCGCCTTGGCGCGGCGCGCTGCCGGACGCTGCTCCTGCAGCAGGCTTTGCATGCTGCCAAAGACCATTTGCGGCACGTCGACCCACGGCAAGCTGTGTTGGGCGTCGAGCTGGACGCCGGCGATTTCCTGGTCGACGGCGCCGATCAAAATTTCCAGATCCTGGCGAATGCGTTCGTCGCGCTCCAGTTCCAGCTTTTGCTGCAGCTGCGCGCGCGCCTTCTGCATGGCCGCCACATGGCGCTCCGTGATGTTCGGCCCCAGGTCGGCCGCCAGGCCGTCGTATTGCGCCAGGCCCGTGTCGGAAGCGTCTTCGGGCGAAAACTGCGCCTGCGCCGCCAGCACGATGGCGGCGTTGCGGTTGCTGGCATCGACCCAGGCCGACGACGCGCTGGCCACTGCGGGAGCGGCGGCCAGCGCGGGCATGGCGAACGCGATGGAGAGTGCCGCAGCAAGCACGGTCTGATGCAAAGTCGGAATGACGGACATCGGAGATTCCTTCCAGGGGTGAGCGATGAGCGAAGCGGCGAGTATCGGCCAGACCCGGACGACTGTCAATTCACCGCGCCCAGGGCCGGCAGGTTCCACGGCGTGACCACCTGGATGGCGGATAGCGGCTGCGGCCGCGCCAGGGCCGGCAGCGCGCCCTGCGCGCGCAGGATTTCCTGGCAGGCGCGGCGCATGTCCTGGCCCAAGTCGTGGTGCAGCACGGCCTGGATCGCGCCCGAGCGCAGCAGCGCCACATTGTCGGCATCGAGGTCGTGGCCGATGAAGACTCGGCATGGCCGGCCCGCCTGCGCGAACGCCTGCACGATGGCGGCATTGCCGCCGCCGATCGAATACACGGCGACGATGCCTGTATGCTCGGCCAGGGCCTGGCGCACCAGCGCGCCAGTGGCGCCGTCGATGCCGTGGCCCTCGCTCACTTCGACGATGCTCAGGTGGCGGTGCCGTTCGCGCAGCGCGCGGCGAAAGCCGATCTCGCGCTCTTCCTCGCCGTGAAAGCGGTTGCTGCTGAGAGTCACCAGCACCTGCTGCTTCTGGCGCTTTTTCTCCTCCCCCAACCACTGGCCGATCAGGTAGGCGGCCGTCTCCCCTGCCGCGCGGTTGTCCATGCCCACGTAGCCGCGACGCGCGGAGCCCGGCACGTCCGTCACCAGGGTCACCACGGGGATGCCGGCCGCCGCCAGCCGGTTCACGGCTTCGGCCACCGACGGCAAGTCCGGCGCCTTGAGCAGCACGCCGTGGCTGCCATTTTTGCGGATGCGTTCGAGCAGCGCGACAATTTTTTCCACTTCCAGCGTTTCATGCAGGTGAAAACGCGAACGCAGCACGGCCGGGTGCAGCGACGGCAGTTCGGCTTCCAGCGCCGCGCGCACGGCATCGGTAAAGCGCTGCGGCGCCACCATCACCACGTCGAGCATGAATTTTTTCCCCGCCAGCCCCACCTGCGTGCTTTGCCGCGCCAGTTCGTCGAGCGCCTGCATCACGCGGCGCACGGTGGTCGCGTGCACGCCGCCGCGCTGTTTGAGCACGCGGTCGACGGTGGCCACGCTGACGCCGGCCTGCAGCGCCACGACCTTGACGGGGAAAGGATGGGTCATGCGATGTCCAATTCGAATTGATGGTTTTTTGATGGATTTCTTGATGAAAAATGCGGCTTTTCATCCCTATACTGATTCTACAACTTAAACAATGGAGACAAAACATGCACACTACCGACGCCGGCACGGAGTCGCCTTCCGCGCCCTCCCCCTGCTGGCTGTCGCCGCAAGACTGCCGGCTGGAGGATTTCATCCGCGCCGTCGAACGGCGCACGGCGCTGGCCGACTATCCGCACGCCGCCGCGGTGGAAGCGAATATCCTCGTCTACGACTGCGATGCCGTGCGCGCGCTGGCCGCCGGTTCCTCCGCGCTGCGCGCGCTGCAGGCGGAATGGAGCCGGGCCCTGATGGAGGGGCCGGGCGTGGTGGTGCTGCAAGGCGCCGTCGACGATCTCGGTACGCTGGACCAGGTGAGCGGTGTGTTTCGCGACCTGATCGCCGAACAGCAGGCCAGCGGCCAGGCGGCGGGTGACCATTTCGCCAGGCCAGGCGCGAACGACCGCATCTGGAACGCCCAGCAAAAGCTGTGCTTGCGGGCGCCCGACGCCTTCGCCCGCTATTACGCCAATCCCGTCTTTGCCTGGATATCGCAGGCCTGGCTGGGGCCGGCCTACCAGATGACGGCGCAGGTGAACGTCGTCAACCCTGGCGGGGCCGCCCAGGCGCCGCACCGCGACTACCACCTGGGCTTCCAGAGCGCCGCCGCCTGCGCCGCGTATCCCGCGCCCGTGCACCAGATGTCCGCCCTCCTGACCCTGCAGGGCGCCGTCGCCCATGGCGACATGCCGCTGGCATCGGGACCGACGCTGTACCTGCCGTACTCGCAGCGTTATCGGGAAGGCTTTCTCGCCTGGCAGCAAAGCGCTTTCCGCGATTATTTCGCGCAGCATTGCGTGCAGCTGCCGCTGTCCAAAGGCGACGCCGTGTTCTTCAACCCCGCCCTGTTCCATGCGGCCGGGCATAACTGCTCGCCCGACATCCGGCGCATGGCCAACCTGCTGCAAGTGTCGTCGCCATTCGGCCGCGCGATGGAAGCGCTGGACCGCAAGGCCATGAGCGCCACCCTGTATCCGGCCCTGCAGGCGCTGCGCGCGCAGGGCGGCCTGTCCGCCGATGGCATCGCCCACGCGATTGCCGCCTGCGCCGAAGGCTACGCCTTTCCCAGCAACCTCGATCGCGACCAGCCGATCGGCGGCATGGCGCCGCCCACGCAGCAGCAGCTCATGCACGAGGCGCTGGCGCAGGACTGGCCGCCGGCGCGCTTCCGCGATGCGCTGGACAGCCACGCCTGGCGCCAGCAAGCCTGAATCCGACACTGCCATCACACTGGAGACTCACCGCATGCACAACATCAACATCGGCCTCATCGGCGCCGGCTACATGGGCAAGGCCCACACCATCGCCTACAAGGCCGTGCGCAGCATCTTCCCCACGGCACGCCATCCCGTGTGCGAATGCATCGCCACCAGCAGCGAAGAAAGCGCGGCCCGCAGCGCGCGGGAACTGGGCTGGAACCGCGCCACGGGCGACTGGCGCGCACTCGTCAACGATCCCGCCATCGACGCCATCGTCGTCGCCACGCCGCCGGCCACGCACAAGGACATCGTGCTGGCCGCGCTGGCCCTGGGCAAACCCGTGTTCTGCGAAAAGCCGCTGGGCTTTTCCGCCGCCGAGTCCCTGCAGCTGGCGCAGGCGGCCGAACAGGCGGGCGTGGCCAACATGGTCGGCTATAACTACATCCGCACGCCGGCCAGCCAGCTGGCGCGGCAGATCATCGAGTCGGGAGAAATCGGCGAGATCATCCACATCGCCGCGGAACACGTGGAAGACTATCTGCACGACCCGCGCGCGCCCGCCTCATGGCGCACGCGTGCGGCGACGGCGACGCGGGCCGGCGCGCTGGCCGACGTCGGCTCGCACCTGATCAACCTGGCCCTGCGCCTGGGCGGTCCCGTCGACGCGCTGGTGGCGGACATGAATACCGTGCACGCGCAGCGCCAGGGCCCGCAGGGCATGGAAGCGGTGGAAAACGACGACCAGGGGAACCTGATGCTGCGCTTTGCCAGCGGCGCCCTCGGCGCGCTGACCTTCAGCCGCGTGGCGGCCGGACGCAAGATGGGCTACACCTACCGCATCACGGGGACGAAAGGCGCGATTGCCTTCGACCAGGAAGACCAGAATGCACTGTGGCTGTACGACGCCAGCCGCCCGGCGCAGCGCCAGGGCTTCCAGCGCCTGCTGATGGGCCCCGCCCATCCCGACTACCTGGCATTTTCCCAGGGCGCGGGGCACGGCACCGGCTACAACGAGCAGATCGTCATCGAGGCGCGCGATTTTTTGCAGGCGATTGCCGGCGGCAAAGCGGTCTGGCCCACCTTCCGCGATGGCTACGAGGTGGACCGGGTGATCGAGGGGGCGCTGCGCTCCGTGCAGGAGCGCAGCTGGATTACCGTGCGCTGACAGCAGGAGCGTTGTCAGTACGCCAGGCCGTAGCCGAACTTGTACAGCGGATGGGCCGTGTCATACGGCACGTCCGACTTCTGCACCTGCACTTCGGCCATCGACGACGGCAGCTCGAACGGCAGCTTGCCTTGCGGCTTGGCCTTGCCCGTCAGGACATCGAACAGCGCGCCGTCGCTGACGCCGAAGTTGGCGACGATGGCGCTGGCCTTGTCCTGCACGTTGCCGAGGATGGCCGGGCGATCCAGGTAGACGGTGACCACCGTCTTCGGCGCGAATTTCGCCGCATTCTTGATCGCCTCGTAGTCGGCATCGCCATCGACATAGTTCAGGCGCCCTTCGTGCTGCATGCTGCCGAAGATGTAGTTCGGGTGCAGGATTTCATATGGCGCGGCCACGCGCAGCAGGGCCACGTCCGCTTCCTGCGGCGTAGCGACCACCGTGTAGCCGTACGTTTGCGCCACGGCCGCGTCGATGCCATATAAATACACCTTCTTGACGGTGGCGGCCAGCGGCAAGACCTTGTCCTTGTTTTCCAGCAAGACCAGCGAACGGCGCTGGGCGTCAACGCCCGCCTCGACGAAGTCCGCCTTGCCCACGGTGGCCGCCGCCTTGGCCGCATCGACGAACGGATGCTCGAACAGGCCCTGCTTGAATTTCTGCACCAGGATGCGGCGCGCCGAGGCGTTGATGCGCGCTTCCGTCAATTGGCCGCGCTGCACGGCCTGCGTCAGGTACGGCGCTTCCGTCACGCCCCCAAACTGGTCCATTCCGGCCGTCACGGCCTTCACGTAGCGTTCGGCCTTGGTGGCGTCTTCCATGCCCCATGGCGTGCCGAAGCCGATGAACGACGGCGCCACGCCCGGCGCCGTGCCGTTGCGGCAGTTGGCGTCGCAGTCGGAAGTGATGCCCCAGTCGGACAGGATCACGCCCTCGAAGCCATATTTTCCGCGCAGCAAGTCCGTCAGCATGGTCTTGCTGAAACCGGCCGCCACCTGTTCCAGCGTGATGCCGTCGATCGTGATATTGCCGTCCGGCAGCGCATACGTGGGCATGACGGATGCCGCCTTGGCCGTGAACGCCCCTTCGAACGGCTTCACGTGATACGCAAAATTATTGCCTGGATAGGTCATGTAGCGGCCATAGTAATTGTGGCCGTCGAAGCCCTCTTTCGTCGCGCCATAGCCGACCCAGTGCTTGACGACGGCTACCACGCTGCCGTCATGCAAGCCCGTGTTGCCATCCTGGAAGCCCTCGATATAGTGCTGCACCATGCGCTTGGCCAGGTCGGCATCCTCGCCGAAGGTGCCGTTGATGCGCGACCAGCGCGGCTCGGTGGCCAGATCGGCCTGCGGCGACAGCGCCTGCGTGATGCCGACGGCCAGGTATTCCTGGCGCGCGATGTCGCCGAAGCGGCGCACCAGCGCATCGTCGCCGATGGCCGCCAGGCCCAGGGTTTCCGGCCACTGTGAAAAACCCTTGGTGCCGGCGCTGGCGCCCACCGTGTACTGGAAATGGTGACGCGGGTCGGTGCTGATGGAGACGGGAATACCCAGGCGCGACGTTTCGCTCAGGGCTTGCAGCTTGTTGTATTGCGCCGCCATGTTGGCAGAATCGCCCGCCATGCGCGTAATAAACGTGTTGACGTACTGCTTGACGATCAGGTCTTGTAAGGCCGCCAGGTCATACGCGCCACCAAGGCCGATGCCGGACGGATCGGACGCCGTGGGCGCCGTGCCATGCATCATCAGGCCCGCCTTTTCATCGAGCGTCATGCGCGACAGCAGGTCGTCGGCGCGCGCCTCGGCCGACAGGCGCCAGTCCTCGTACGGCTCGATCTTGCCGCTGCGGTTCATGTCCTTGAAGGTATAGCCGTCAACCTTGACCAGATTGAAGGTGGTGGCGCCGAACACGGGCTGCGTGTATTCCTCGCTGACGGTGTCGTTGCCGCAGGCGGCCAGGGCAAGCGTGGCGATGCAGCCGGCGACCACGCGGGCCATCGGTTTCAATGTGCAATTCATCATTATCTCCAAGACTGTTTTTGTAGGTATCCGGGCCGCTTCAGGGCAGCCCGGATCCAATATAGCGTGAGAATCCGTGAGTTTCTTGACCGCGCAGCACGCGTTTTATACCGGCGAAAACAATTTTTGGTTAGACGGCGCGACAACCAACAATTTCCTACAAAGTGCTAATATTTGTGAAAAATTACTACAACAAGCAGGAGACACCCTTGCACAAAGCCGATACGCGCACGGTCTCGAACCGCATTGCGCAGCAATACGCGCGGGCCATGCAGGCCGATGGCCACGATCCCGCCGATTTTTTCCGCCAGACGGGCATCACGCCGGCGCAGCTGAGCGAGCCTGGCGGCCGCATCAACGCCGACCGGCACCGGCGCATGACGGCCTACGCCCAGCAGTTGCCGGCGCACCGCGGCATCCTCGATCTCGACGTCACGCACTGGTTCGCGCATTTTTCCGGCGTCGCCCACGTCTGCTTCAATCGCCCCACCCTGCGCAGCGCCCTGCACGAGATGCTGCATTTGCGGGGCCTGATCGGCGAATTCGATTTCATGCTGATGAGCGAAAGCGGCACGCGCATCGAGATCGAATACCTGTCCGAGTTTTGCCCGGTCGGCGGCGCCATGCAGGCGCTGGCCAATTTCCGCATGCTGTCGCTGGTCACGCGCGCCTACGACACGGGCGCGCCGACAGCCTTCCATGCGAGCTTCCAGGGCAAGGCGCCGTGGTTCGCGCCGGCCGTCTCCGAATGCTTCGGCGCCGCGGCCACCTATGGCCAGGGGCGCAATACATTGACCTTTGAGGCACCTGGCCTGGACCTGCCGTTCGCCCAGTTCAACGCCATGCTGGCGCCGCACGCGCTGCGCCACGCCCAGGCGCAGCTGCAGAAGCTGCACGGCGCGCAGCTGTTTTCGGCGCGCGTGGAGCAAGCCATCATCGATTTACTGGGTCGGCAAGGTGCGGGCGACGCCGACGGCGCCTCGCTGCTGCCGGCCCTGTGCGACGGCCTGGCGATGAACCGCTGGACCTTGCAGCGCCAGCTGCAGCAGGAGCAAACATCGTTCCGCGCGCTGGAATTGCGCGCCAAGAGCCGCGAATCGCGCCGGCTGCTGCGCGAAACGAGCATGAGCGTGGCGGAAATCGGCGACCGCCTGGGCTTTTCCTCGCAAAGCGCGTTCACGCGCTTTTTCAAGACGCAGTTCGAGCTGCCGCCCGCGCGCTACCGCAACGACGTGCAAAGCAGTTAAAAGAGACAGCATCGACGGCGGCAATGCCGGGAAACAGGAAAGCTATTCCAGTTGTCTAGTTGCCTGGCGGCGGCTCGCCTGCGTTCCGGGCATCAAACGCCAGCCGCGCCGCATCGATGGCGTCGCGGTGGCCGTAGGCCCAGGCGCCCAGCGCGCTGATGGGGATCAGGAGCGAGCGCCCGAGGTCCGTCAGCGCGTAATCGACGCGCGGCGGCACGGTGGCAAACACGGTGCGCGTCACCAGGCCGTCGCGCTCGAGCCCGCGCAGGGTCAAGGTCAGCATGCGCTGCGAAATGCCGCCGATCACGCGGCGCATCTCGTTGAAGCGCTTGGTGCCATTACCGAGCAACATCACCACCATCACGCTCCATTTGTCGCCCACGCGCGTGAGGATATCCGTGATGGGGCGGCACGAATCCGCCACGCCAGCATGGCCGCCCTCGTCGCGCATGCGCCGCTCCAGCTCGGCCCTTTGCGCGGCCGCGTCTCCAATAGTCACATCCGTGTGCCCCAGTGTGGAAAAAGTGCCTTCTTGTGCGTTCATTTTATAGTCACTATATTAGCCTCGGTAACAAATCCATACCACCCGATCATACCACCCAAGAAGGCTCACATGAACATCCTGCATATCGATTCGAGCGTCCTCGGCGACTATTCCGTCAGCCGCCAGTTGTCCGCCGCCATCGTGGCCCGCCTGCAGGCGGCCGCGCCGGGCGCCGCCGTCCATTACCACGACCTGGCCGCGCAGCCGCTGCCGCAGTTCACGGCCGCCCCCAGCGACGCCGATGGCGTCGTCCTTGCCGCTGCGCTCGAACAAGTGCTGGCCGCCGACGTCATCGTCATCGGCGCCCCCATGTACAACTTCGCCATCCCCAGCCAGCTTAAATCGTGGCTGGACGCGCTGGCCGTACCGGGCAAGACATTCCAGTACGGCGCCAACGGCCCGGATGGCTTGCTGGGCGCCAAGCGCGTAATCATCGCCTCGTCGCGCGGCGGCTACTACGGCGCCGACACGCCGATGGCCAGCCTGGAACACCAGGAAAGCCATCTGCGCAGCTTCCTCGGCTTCCTCGGCATCACCGAGCCCGAAATCGTGCGCGCCGAAGGCGTCAAGGTCAGCGACGAAGCCAGGGCGCAAGCCTTGGACGCCGCGTTCGAACAGATCGGAATGCTGCAGGCGGCGTAATCACGGCGGATTTTCTGGCTGCGGCGGAAACTGTTTCGGCGCAGCCAGAGTGTACTGGTGGGCAAGAAAGGGCAAGATACGCTAAGCTGCATGCGCCCAACGCATAGCGCTCCACCCCATACACAAGGATTACCATGACACTGATCGTCGTCGCCACCATCGATGCCCAACCGCAACATATCGACGCCGTGCGCGCCGCGCTGGAAACCGTCGTGCCGCCCAGCCGCGCTGAAAGCGGCTGCCTGCGCTATGAATTACACCTCGACAACAGCATTCCCACGCGCTTCATCATGCTGGAAGAATGGAGCGACAAGGCCCACCTGACGGCCCACTACGCGACGCCCCACTTCCATGCCCTGGTGGCCGCCACCGACGGCAAGGTCGTCAAGATCGACGTGGCGGAATTGAGCAAGCTGAAGTAACGGCCACGGGCGCGTTCAATCGCGCGTTCCTCAAAGAAAGTTGCCACTTATAATATGGCAACTTTTTTTTGATGGCCATCATGACACCATTTTCCAAGAGACTCGGCGCCGCAGCGGCAGCCGCCTTTACGCTCTGCACCGGCGCCTCGGCGCAAGCGCCCATGTCCACGCTGGTGGGCGACTACAATCTCGCCTCGTCGGCAACCGTGCCGGCCAGCAGCTGGGGCTATTCCAAGGGACGCATTTCGGTCAAGCAGCTCGACGACCAGCACCTGCTGATCGTCCTGTCGTGCGAATGGAAACGCGAACCGAAGGCCGTCTGCGGCGATTACTTCTATGCCCAGCAGCGCGATGACGGCCTGTACCTGCAGGACATGAATACCTTCGCCATGCGCCTGTATTTCGATCCGGCGTCGCGCAAGCTCACCATCATCTCGCGCGGCGCCGACGCCAAGGCCAGCGTGCGCCACGACGTCTTCGCCGCGACGAGCGCGCCGCTCGTTGATCCCGCCCTGGTACGACGCATGAAGCGCGAACTGTCGAATGCCGACAGCAAGGAAAACCGGCGCGTGTTCGGGCCCTACACCAAATGGGACTACCAGGAAAACCGCATCGAATTCCAGCGTCAATCCCTGACGACGCCATGATGCAGCGGCTGATCCAGCCCATGCGGCGCCAGCTGCTGCGCCTGGCCGGCACCCTGCTGTGCTCGCCCATGCTGGCGCGCGCGGCCGAACGCAGCCTGCCCGGCGCCGTGCGCCGGCGCGTCCTGGCCGCGCTCGACGCGCCGCTGCCCACCGTCTTGAACGTGCACCACCTGGCGCTGATACAGCGTTTCAACATCGGCTGGTCGCCCGTGGAAAGCGGCGCGCCCATGCTCAATCCCGCGCACCCGCTCGGCGATGGCGATACCCTGGCCCTGGCCATGCAGGCGATCGGCGGCAAGGATGCCGCCCTGGCCGCCCAGCGCCTGATGGAGGCGGCGCAACTGCTGCCCCACTTCGTGCAAATGGCCAACCTGAAGCCGGGCAGCTATGCGAACGGCAAGACGCCGTTCACGTTTACCACCCGGCATCTGCAATTGCTGCGCCAGCAATCGTGGCTGCCGCTGGAAATGCTGGGCATGGGCGCGGCCGAGGACTACCTGGCCGAAGGCTATTGGCCCACGCCAGCCGTGGACGGCAAGCGACCGTATGGCAACTTTACGAATTACCCAGTAGAAATGGCGCAAGCGCTGGGTCTGCCCCTGCATCACCAGGCGGACGGCAGCCTGGCCATCACGCCCACGCTGAGAGAGGAATTGAAGACGCTGCACCAGCAGACGCAGGCGGCGCTGCAAGTGTTCGTGCGGCAGGCGGGGTTGATGCGCAATACGGTGTAAAACGTCAGGCCGAGCAGCTATGCCTGAGCCACCGCCTGCCGTATCAGCACTTCCGCCGGAATCTCCGGCGCCTCATGCAGTACCGCGTTCATAGGCATCGACGAGCTGGCCAGTCCGTCCAGGTGGTCGCCTGCAGGCGTGCCGAATTCGGCGCACATCAAGGACTAGGCTCCCGCAATGCGGCGCCGTAGCCGTCGTCAGCCTGGGGAGGTTTGATGCGCATTTTATTGTCCTGGATTGTCCGTGCATCTATCGCGTCATATTGCCGCTGCGTTCCGATAAATTGGATCTGCAAAATGCCATACGCATAACTGATCGATGCGACAAGCCCAGACTTGTTGCCCCCGCCGATATTGGGCACCCCGTCCCTCTCTCAGGATGCTCGCCGTGGCAAAGTCCGATTTCACGCCGCCGGATCGGGCCATGACGCCCTGAGCACATGGCCAGAACGCGGCAACAACGGTGCCGTCGAATCTGCATGGATGGCCTGTCCATGGAAGGCCATCAAGGTCGGCTTGGCCGGAACGCGCATGATTGACGTTAGTCCCATTGGGGGACTAACGTCAATCATGCAGCCGATCAGAAGACCGCGCCGGACCGGCCATTCAGCCTTGCGGTACAGGCACTGGCGCAGTCTGCGGCTCAGGTGCTGCCTCCGGCACCGCCTTGCCATGCGCTTCCTGCCCGCCGTCGCCTTCGGCCGGCATGGCCAGCGGCGCGGCTGGCGCGCCTTCCGGCACCAGGTCGCCCGGCTCTTCCACCGGCTCATCCTGCGGTTCCTCGACCGGCTCCACATGGCGCAGCGGCGGTGGTGGCTTGCCGCCGGGGAAGATGGCGTCGCGCGACAGTTTTCCCGTGTCGAGCGCCGTCTTGAAGAAGTCGCCCACCACCAGCACGGCGTTGTGGCCGCCCTGGCCCCAGTAATTGCTGCGCATGGTGACCCGGGCGTCGTTGAAGCCCACCCAGGCGCCGCCCACCAGTTCCGGGTGCATCAGGATAAACCAGCCGTCCGCATTGTTTTGCGTGGTGCCGCTCTTGCCGGCCACGTCGGAACGGATGCCGAAGCGGCTGCGGATGGCCGTGCCCGTGCCGCGGTCGATGACGCCGCGCATCATGTCCGTCAGGGTGGCCGCCGATTCTTCCTTCATGGCGCGCTTGGGCTTGTCTTCGCCGAAGCGGGCGATGGTCTTGCCGTCGCGGTCGGTGATGTGCGTGACGACGAACGGCAAACGGGCCTCGCCCTGCGCCGCGATGCTGGCGTAGGCGTTGACCATTTCCAGCAAGGTGACGGGACTGGTGCCCAGCGCCAGGGATGGCACTTTTTCCAGCTTGCTGTCGCGGATGCCGAGCGCGCGCGCCAGCTTGATAATCGGCGACAAGCCCACGTCCTGCATCACCTGCGCCGTGATGGTGTTCTTTGAATACACGAGGCCGTCGCGCATGGTCATGTCGCGCCCCGTGCTGCCGCTCATGTCGGTCGGCCGCCATTTCGTGCCGTCGGCCGCCTTGATATCCATCACGGCGTCGCGGTAGACGTGGTCGGGACTCAGGCCTTTTTCCAGCGCCGCGCCATACACGATGGGCTTGAAGGTGGAGCCGGGCTGGCGCGCCGCCTGCGACACGTGATCGAATTGTTCGCGCGCAAAGTCGCGGCTGCCCACCCAGGCCCGCACGGCGCCCGTGGCCGGGTCCATGGCCGTAAAGCCCGCCTCCAGGCGCGTCTTCGACTTGCGCAGGGCCGCCATGAAGGCGCGGTCGCCCTTCAATTTCTCCAGCGCCTCGTCGGGCGCGCTGCCGGCCGCCGTCAGCTTGCGGTAGTCGCCGGACTCGCGCACGAAGGCGTCCAGCAAGCCCGGATGCGATTTCCAGAAATAGTCGAACGGCACGCTGCCGGCCTGCATGCCCGCATACATGCCCGTCGAAGTGGACGACGGCACGCCGGCGCGGCTCCATTCCACGTCGGCAATCGCCTGCAAGGCATTCGCCTGGCGCTCGACGGCCCGCTCGGCCGCCTGCTGCAAGTCGTAATCGAGCGTCGTGTGCACCACCAGGCCATCGAGCTCCAGGTTGTAGTCGTTTTCATCGGCCCAGTCGATCAGCCATTTGCGCACATAGGCCGTGAAGTGGCTGTCCGACTGCGCCCGTTCGCTCTGGCGCTCGAAATGCAGGCGCAGCGGACGCTTCACCAGCTGCCGGTAGCGCGCCTCGTCGATGACCTCATGCTTGCGCATCTGGCCCAGCACCACATTGCGCCGCTGCAAGGAACGTTCGGGATTGCCGACCGGATTGTAGTAATTCGTGCCCTTGAGCATGCCGACCAGGGTGGCGCTTTCCAGGATATCGAGGCGCGCGGCGGACTTGTCGAAATACGTGCGGGCCGCCATCTCGATGCCATAGGTGTTGTAGAGGAAAGGCACCGTGTTCAGGTAGGCTTCGAGGATTTCCGTCTTGCTGTAGGTGGCCTCGATCTTCAGGGCCGTGATCAGTTCCTTCAGCTTGCGGTTCAGGCTGCGCGAACGGCCAATTTCTTCGGGGAACATATTGCGCGCCAGCTGCTGCGTGATGGTGGAGCCGCCCTGGGGGTTGCCTCCCGCCGTATGCACGATGGCGCCGGCCGTGCGCGTGAAATCGACGCCGTGATGTTCGTAGAAACGGTGGTCTTCCGTCGAGATCAAGGCGCTGATCACGTTCGGCGAAATCTGCTGCAGCGTCACGCGTTCCTGCAAGCCCTGGTCGAAACGGGCCAGCTCCTTGCCGTCCGCGCTGACCATGGTGCTCGGCGCGGCCGCGCGCGCCTGGCGCAAGTCGTGGATGCTGGGCGTCAGGGGAATCAGCAGCAGCATGTACAGGACCAGCAGCGCCAGCAGGGCCAGAAACGACCACAGGCCCAGCACCAGCGCGCGCCGCACGGGCGGCAAGGTCATCAAGTGCGCGTGGCCGCGCCGGTACAGCGCCACTGCCCTCACCCACGCCATGCCCGCCACGCGCAAGGCCTGCGCGCGCGCCCATGTCCATGCCTGCCGTGCTTTTTCCTGAAACTGCTCCATGCCTGATGCCATGCCTGTACCTTGTCTGATGCCGGATGATCCGTTTCAGCAAGTATATAGGGCGGGCAACAAAGCGGGCTGGAATTTACGGCAGGCAAGCATCGAGGCGGGACACGGTGACGCCGACATAGGCGCCCACGCAGCGCACGTCGCGCGTGTGAAACGCGTCCTCCACCTGCAGCAAGCCGCAGTCGCAGATGACGGGATCGACCTGGGTCACGACGCCCAGCGCCAGGTAGCGCCAGCCATCGAGCCGGCGCAGGCCCTTTTCCCGGCCGGGGTTGGCCGTGAACATCGCGTCCCAGTCGCCGCCCTCGCTCGCCTGCGGCCACAGCTCGAGCCGGATTTGCGTGCCGGCGGCCAGTTGCGCCCCGCCAAACTCGTCCATCACATGCAGGCGCTGGCCATCGGCCTCGATGATGGCTTCCAGGTAGTCGCCTTCGGTGCAGAGAAAGGTGGCCGTGACGACAGACGGCGTCACTTCTGCGCCTGCTCCAGCAGGGCCGGCAATTCCTTCAGCATGGCCTCGCGCGTGCGCAGGCCCGCCGACTGCTGGCCCTTGCGTTCATCCTGCACGAGGCGCGCGAAGACGATCGTGCGCTCGCCCTTGCTGGCCCAGCCCACGAACCAGCCATAACCGTGCTCTTCGTCGAAGCTGCCGTCAGCCTTGCGCGGATAGGCCGCGCCCGTCTTGCCATGCACTTGCCAGCCGCCCACGTCCGCCAGGCGCGTCAAGCGCCGCGTCTGCTCCATCGCCTGCTTGCTGACGGGCAATTGATCGTTGACCAGCTTGCGCAGGAAGCCCAGTTGTTCCAGCGGCGAAATCTTCAGCGAGGAACTGATCCACGAACGCTCGAGGCTGTTTTCCTTGCCTGGATCGCCAGAGACATCCGCATTGCCATAGCGCAATGCCTTCGCATACTTCTGGAAGCGTTCGGCGCCCAGCGCCTGCGTGATCTGCTGCGAATACCAGACCACCGAGTACTGCATCCAGCGCGACGGGTCCGTCTCCTGGCGCCAGGCGTCGCCGCCCCAGTCCACATAGCCCTGGCGGTACGGCAGGCTGGGCTTGTGCTCGTCCTTGAGGAAGCCGGCGTCATAGCCCATCAGGCTGAGGGCGATCTTGAACGTGGACGCGGGCGTGACCCGGTCAAAACAATTGCCTTCTTGCAACAAAACGGTGCCCGCTTTGGCGTCGGCCATGGCGGTGCAGATAGTGGCGGCCTGGGCCGTGGTAATGGATAAGGCCGACAATGCGGCCAACAACGCGCCATGCAAATATAGATTCATGCGTTTTAATAAAAGGTAGTCGACAGTTGCCCAGTCAAAACCCGCCGGGAGCCGGTAGGCGATACAGATCGCCTACCGCCATTCTACATGCCGATATTGACCACACCCTCAGCCGAGCTGCGATAAGTTGCACTACTGGCTGCCGCCTGCGCCAGTACCAGTTGATCGCCATCGGGCGTCGCCACCCGGTTCAGCAGGAAGTCTGTATCCGGCAACAAGCCTGTAGCCAGCACATTCGTCGCCGATGCGGGCGCATTCCAGCTCATGCGCGTCGATGGCGCCGTGTCGCGGTTAAAAACCACCATCGTCTGGGTACCGATCAGCACAGCCTCCGTATGGCTGTCGGCCACCAGGCGACGCGCGTTACCGCTGCCAGCGCTGCCGCTGCCATAGTCATTGTCCGCCACATGCAAGACATGGAGGAAATACTGGGGGGTACCGACAGGAGCGGCCACCTCGGCCTGCACCTCCAGGCGCCATGCACCGATATCGCCCGTGACGCTGGTATCAGTGGCATCGGCCACGGCCCTGGGTGGATAATTGCGCCATTTATAGCTATTATCCGCCTGCAAAACCCGGACCGTGTAGCGGCAATCGCCGGTAGGCCCGCCAGGCAGCAAGGTGCCAGGACCGAAGGCGGAATCGGCGCTGACCTGGTCGCATAGCCCGCCCGCGTTCAAGCCTCCGACCTTGGTAATTACGGCTTTCTCGGGCAGCAAGGTTTGAGCGATCAGCATACCGCCGCCATTGCGAATGGTAATGCTACGCGCATCGGTGGCCGCATGGGTAAATCGGTATTGCCCATTACCAAGTGCGGTGGCCGACACTGCGGCGGCGGGTTCGTTGACCGTATGCAGCAAGAATGTAGCAGGCGCGGCATTTGTACGCACACTGTCAAACGTCAGGACGATGGGCAGGGAACCCGTCGCTGGCGCCGGCAGGTAGACGACACTGCGCAAGAAACCATTCGCCTGATCCAGTTTGGATGCGGCATAGGCCTTGCTCGCATTGCCGCGAACATACGTATAGCCAGGCGCATATTCATAATTGACGATACCCCCCAGGGCGTTCATCGCGCCGGGCTGGATTTCTTCCAGGGTTGGGTACGCCGCACGCGTACCGCCCACCCATTGTCCGCCGTCATTGCTGAACTCCAGCTTGCTCGTCCCGCTGCCAGCCCGCTGGAAACGCTCATTGGCATCAAACGCAACCACCGTATTGTGGGCAATGCTGCGCGTGTAGTAATTGGCCCAATGGGCGCTGCCATAGCTGTCATACCTGCCGGAGTCGACCAGCAACGGTCCCTTGTAATTGAGCGAAATGCTGTTCTGATCCAGATGATGGTGGTTATCCGTGATGAATGACGTGGACTTGAACTCCAGCAAGGTCGCGTCCGCGTAATTCCAACGGTCGCGCATCAGCACCTGGCCCGAACGGCGGAAGTGGCGCGACAAATCCAGATCGACAGGCTGATTCAAGCTTGCCTGATCGACGGGCCAAAACAATTGTTCCAGGATGTACGGGTAGCGATTCGGCGCATAGCGCTGGCCATGCACCTGTTTCTGGTAATAATCCCAGGCATTGCCATCGCCTGCATGGGCGGCGGCCCATAGCGCAATGCTGCCCACCAGCGGGAAATTTGACAATGTCACGAAGTTGTCGCCACTGGCTGGATAACTTTTATCGTCACGCTGGCCATATATATAGGGGTAGATGGTTTTTGGCATCCACTGCGAGGCTTGCCCCATGTCGCCTGCATTTTGCACAGCGGTATTCCATAGCAGTAGGCGGGACGGCAAGTCTGTCAGGCTATAGGAAAATCCGGAATGGTATCCGCCATCGATGGAGATATCACGCCGCACCGCCAGAAACCCCTCGTTAAAATGGCTATACGCCGTTTCTATCATCGGCAATACGTCGTCATTTTGCGGTCCGGCGATGGCCAGCAGGCCGACCGCAGCACCATATACGCTGCTGAAATTCATGCCAGCCATATAAGCGGTAGCGATGGATGGCTGGGGCGGCGAAGCATAGCGATTCCAGTTACCGAAAATGGGCTTGGCAGCGCAGTCGAACGAGGAGGGTGCCATGCCTTGCGGGCCACAAATTTCACTTAACAGGTTGGTGCCGCCCGGTGCCGCCTGCGCCGCAATGGTATTGCGGATGGTGGCAGCCATGGCCGTCCGATAGCTGGCCTGTGTATTATCATTCGGCACCGCGCTGGCACCCAGTTCCGCATATAGCCAGTCATACAGGATGCCCAGCGCAATCACGCGTCCGCCCATGGACATGTCACCGCCCGCATTCAAGGGAACGATGCGCAACTTGTCGATATAACTTAATATTGCCGAATAATAGGCGGGATCTTGCGTGATCTTATAGGCCAGTGCCAGTTGCTGTGCCGACTCGACAATGCCATTGCGATGTCCGCTGGCGGTATTGCACACTTTCGGCTGCGTCCAGGGCGAGGCAGCGGTTGGGCACATATTCAACGATACCACGTCCGATTTGACCAGCCGTGTAAAATCAAACCAGGCGGTGGCCAGTGCCATATCGAGGCTACCCGGATAGTTGACGAGGATATTTCCCTGACCATCCTTCAACACGAAATTACTGATAGGTTCATTTACCCTGCCAGGGAATTGAAAAGCGGTCTGGTCTGGTGAAAAATCGACCTTGCCGGCGGAACCCTCACTCAGCCATTCCAATCCCATCGCTACACTGGCGCCACCGATTTTCAGGCTGGTGGTTTTCATACTGCTATTCCAGCTGAACTCAATCCGCGTCGCCACGCCGATAGGCATCTCGATCGTCTTATAAGCAATGTAACGCGCAGGCTTGGCTCCGATTGCTTTTTGCAGCATGCCAAGTTGAATTCTGGAAATTCCCGGCGTATCGCCATCAATATGCCGTATGAATATGCCACTCTTACCATTATTGACGTTCATTTCGCCAAAAATGAACTGCTCGACCGCATCCGCCGGATTTCTTTTCGATGCGGTAAAATCAAATGCGATGGTGCCGGCCGCGCCAGGAAAAACCGCTGGCCCCAAAGGCAATCGCCACTTCAAATTATCTATTGCCAGCTGCGTTGTTAATATGCGCGGGTGTTGCGGAGAAATTGAAAATGGCGTTGCGCCGACATTCAAACTGGCCAGGCATAAAGAAGAAAGCAATAATAATTTCCCGCTTGCATTATTTTTTTTGGTATGCAGCTTAGCCCTATCCTGCATACCGCTGAAAATTCCTGACATACACTCTCCCATATTGAAGATCATTTAAATAATTGCATATCGCCCCTATCTGTAACGATATCATTTTTTTAAGTTTCATGGGAAACAATTAATATGCCATCTACTTCAGAAAAGCAATCCTAGCCACCAGTTGCGCAGGCCAGCCTGACTACCCCTGGAGCTTACTTAAAGGCTGTGGCTCCCGCTCGCGCCTCAGCCGTTCCTCCTCCAGCTCATCCATCCCCAGTTTTTCCTCGTCGATCAGCGCATGCTCGCGCCGTTCGCGCTGCAATTCCTCTTCCACGTCGTCATCAATGGCGTCCCGTACGGTTTTCTCCGGCATGCTGCGCTCCTTCGCGGTGGGTGACTGAAAAGTGTAGGCGCTTCGGGCGAATGCCGCCGCACGCCAGCGCGCCGCCTCAGGCGGCGTTGCCGGCCTGCGCCACGGCGTCGTGCGGATGCAGGCTTTCCACATGCCGTACAGTCACATTCGCCTGCGCGTAACGCAGCGCCAGCGCGGCCTGCACGCGGCGGGCCGCGTCTTCCACGTACATCAGATTAGCACCATTCAAGCGCGCGAACGCCTGTTCGTCGGCCCGCTTGACGGCCGTCTGCAGCGGCGTCGCCAGCGCGCCCTCCACCAGGTCGATCAGGGGGAACAGTTCCAGCTCCGCGTCTGGCGCCAGCTGCACCGTCACCGTCGCGATGCTGCGCTGGCTGTGCGGCGTGGCCAGGCTCGCGTGTTCCTGCAGCCAGGCGCGGGCGGCCGCGCCGTCGATCGGCCCCTCCCCGAAGCGCGCCGCAAAACCGTCGGCGATCAATTGCCGCGCCAGTGCCGCCGAACACGGACAGGTCGACGAATAGGCGACGTCCACCGTCAGGGCCAGCGCAAAACCTTGCGATGAGGATGTCGCCTGCAACCGCACAGGGTACGACCGCCAGCCCGACAGTCCCGCCGTCAGCAGCGCCGCCTGGCGCCGCAGCACGGGAAAGGCCAGCGCCACGCGCGCTTTGGTGCTGGCGCAGTCGGCGTGGCTGGCAACCATATTCCGCAGCAGGGCCGCCAGCGCCGTGGCCTCCAGCGGCTGCGCGGCGGCAAATGCATCGAGCAGCAGGTACAGGCGCGACATGTGGATGCCCTTGACGCGCGCATCGGGCAGATCCACGTGCACGTCGGCCCAGGCATGGACTTGCTGCGCCTGCCCGCCCTCTTCCAACCACAAGGGCAAGGCGATGCCCTGCATGCCGACCCAGTCCAGCGGCAGCTGGCTGCCGGCGTTGCCGCCCAGGGCCACGTCGGGCAAGGGAGAATGATGGTGATCGCGCTTCATGGAACGGCATCCTTAATATGCAAGTCAATTGCATATCATGAAGAGTTTTCATCGCATTTGCAAGTCAATTGCGTATTGAGGCACGCCGCGCTCCCGCCGGGGACGCCGCCACGCGCCCCACCCCGAGGCCAGCGCCACGGACCATGCCGTGCCGCCGCCCGCCAGCTAGCCGACCTTGCGGAAGGTCAGGTTGATGCGCTGCGCGCCCAGCTGCGCATGCTCGCCCTCTTTCAGGGCGGCCACGCCGTGGAAGCGCAGGCGGTCGGCGCCGCCCCATACCACCACGTCGCCATGCAGGAGAGGAATCCGGGCCGCCTTGTCGGCCCGCGCGGCGCCGCCGAACAGGAACACGGCGGGCAAGCCGAGCGACACGGAGACGATGGGCGCCGTGAAGTCGCACTCGTCGCGGTCCTGGTGCAGCGCCATGCGCGCGCCGGGCGCATAGTGGTTGACCAGGCAGGCGTCGGGCACGAAATCCGCATAGCCGGCCGCCAGCGCCGCCTCCTGCGCCAGGCGCAAGAACACGGGCGGCATCGGCGGCCACGGCTGGCCGCTGGCCGGGTCCAGGCGCGCGTAGCGGTAGCCGCGCCCGTCCGTGACCCAGCCCAGCTGCCCGCAATTGCTCATCGCAACCGACATGCGCAAGCCGCCCGGCGTGGCCATGTGGCGCGGCGGCGCGGCCCGCACGACGGCGTCGAGCGCCGGCAGCAGCTGCGCGACATGGGGCAGCACGAAGCCGCGCAAGAGCATGGAGGCGAGCGTGCCGGGCACCAGCGGCACGGGGCCGGACGGCACCAGGTCTTCGTCGGCGAACAGGGACAGATTCATGCCGCCTATTGTAAACGGCCTTGATCGGGCCGGCGCGATGCGCAAAAAATGCGCGCGGCGCGGCCGCGGTGCGCTACAGTAGCGTTTCCTGCCACTACGACACTCACCGACGATGGATCACTACGCGGATTTGCTGCAAACCCTGGCGCAACAGGAAGAGTCCCTGCAATTCGAATGTTTCGACAACGATGCCGCGCTGGCCGTCGGCCTGTGGCTCGTCGAGGAAGTGCGCAAGCGGGGCAAGGCCGTCACCGTGAATATCACGCGCAACGGCCAGGTCCTGTTCCATCACGCCATGGCGGGCGCCACCCCGGACCAGGCCGACTGGATACGCCGCAAGAACAACACCGTGCAGCGTTTCGGCCGCAGCTCGTACTACATGGGCATCTCGTATAAAAGCCGCGGCAGCACCTTCGAAGACGTGGCCTACCTCGACGACGTCGAATATGCGGGCCATGGCGGCGCCTTCCCCCTGATCATCCGCGGCGTGGGACCGGTCGGCACCGTGACCGTGTCGGGCCTGGCACAGGCCGACGACCATGCGCTGGTGGTGGCCGCCCTGCAGGCACAGCTGGCCAGATAACCGGGGCGGTCAGCCGGCCAGCGCCTTGCGCAAGGCGGCGCGCGCCAGCAGGCGCGTGGAATCGAGCGTCGGCAACGGCGAGTTGGCGTCGCCGATGATCAGCGGGATTTCCGTGCAGCCGAGGATGACGGCGTCGCAGCCCTGTTCCCGCAAGCGGCCGATGATGGCCTGGAAGCGGGCCACGCTTTCCCGCTTGACCGCGCCCGGCACCAGTTCTTCCATGATGATGCGGTTGATGTCGGCGCGCTCGTCCTCGCCGGGCCGCACGCAATCGATGCCGCGCGCGGCCAGCATGTCCGGATACACGGCGCTGTCGACCAGCCAGCGCGTGCCCGTCAGGCCGACGCGGCGAAAACCGCGCGCGGCCGCTTCGCCGGCCACCACCTCGGCGATGTGCAGCCAGGGCAGCGGCGAACGGGGCGCCACCAGGGAAAACGCCTGGTGGATGGTGTTGTCGGGGCAGATCAGGAAATCGGCGCCGGCGGCCGCCAGCCTGTGCGCCGAGGCCAGCATCAGCTCGGCCACGCCGGCCAGGTCGCCCGCGTTCAGGCAGGCGACGTAGCGCGCCAGCGACGGCGTATGCAGCGATACCTCCGGGTGCGCATACGGCCCCAGCGCGTGCGCGCCCTCCTCGCAGATGGTGCGGTAGCACAGGGCCGCACCTTCGGCGGAACAGCCGACGATGCCGATATGCAGGGTCATGGCGATGTCTCCACAAGTGGTGTATTGATCTGTATCAGATGCGCTGGCCGCCGTCGATGGGGATTTCGGCGCCCGTGATGTACGAGGCGCGCTCGCTGCATAAAAACTCCACCAGGTCGGCCACTTCGGCCGTCGTGCCCAGGCGGCGCAAGGGAATCTGCGTGTCGACGATGTGCGAGGTGCCGGGCGACAGGATGGCCGTGTCGATCTCGCCGGGCGCGATGGCGTTGACGCGCACGTTCAGCGGCGCCATGTCGTTGGCCATCTCGCGCGTCAGCGACGCCAGCGCCGCCTTCGAACTGGCGTAGGCGGAGCCGGCAAACGGATGCACGCGGTAGCCGGCGATCGAGCACAGGTTCACGACGGCGCCGCGCGCGTTCGACAATTCCTGCGCAAAGCCGCGCGTCAGCGCCAGCGGCGCAAAGAAATTCGTGTTGTACATGGCTTGCCACGTCTGCATGTCCGTCGTCAGCGAATTGACGCGCGAGCCGCCCGGCCCCTTCGGCGACACGCCCGCATTGTTGACCAGCGCGTGCAGTTTCGAGTCGCCCAGCATGGGACGCAGCGTCTCGACCATCTGGCCGATCTGGCTCAGGTCAGACAGATCCATGCAGACATGCGTGTTGTGTTCCTGGCTGCGCGGGCAGCCGCCGGGAATCGGGCTGCGCGAGACGGTGATGACGCGCCAGCCCAGGCTGCGGAAGCGTTCGGCCACGGCGTGGCCGATGCCGCGGCTGGCGCCCGTGACGATGGCGGTTTTCTGTTCGGTTTTCTGTTCGATTGGATGTTCAGTCTTGTGCATGCTCTTCCTTGTCTGCTTGCGTTAGGACGGCGTGGCTGCGCTCCATGCGCATCACGTACGCCAGCATCTGCGCGCCGCCGTCGAGGATGTCCTGTTCGATGGCGCGCCGCGCCGCCGCGCCGTCGCGCTGGCGCAGCGCGCCGATGACGGCGCGGTGGTGACCGACCCGCATGTCGGGCGTAAATGCGGCATAGCCGGCGGCGATCAATGGCGCCGTCTGCATCCACAGGTGATCGACGAAGCGCTTCAGGGTCGGCATACCGGCCGCCTGCGCCAGTCCCAGGTGAAACGCCTGGTTGCATTGCAGTGCCGCCGCCAGGTCATGCCGCGCGATGGCGTCTTCGTTTGCCTGCAGCAGCCGTTCCAGGTCGGCCAGGGTGGCCGCATCGATGCGCTGCGCCGCTTCAAACGCGCCCAGCCCTTCCAGTTCCAGCCGCAGCGCACGGATTTCCAGGTAGCGCGCCACGCTCAGCACGGGCACGCGGAAGTCGCGCGGCGAACGCAGCACCAGCGCTTCTTCCTGCACCAGTTGCAGCATGGCGTCGCGCACGGGCGTGACGCTGGTGCCCAGCTGCAGCGCCAGGTCGCGGATGCGCAGGCGGTCGTTCGGCTGGAAGCGGCCAGCCGCCAGTGCCTCGCGCAGCATCGCATACACGGACTTGCCCAGGTTGACGTGCGCCAGGTGGTCGAATTGGTGATTCATGCGCGTTTGAGTATCTTCAAAAATTATGATGCATCATACATCAATAGAAAAAACGCTGTTTTATGGCGTGTGCGGCGCCAGCACGAAATGCGGCGGGAAAGTACAATCGCCGCCATTGCCTTGAAAGGAAGTCACTTGAACTGGGATTATCCGCACGCCCATACCCTGCCCGTCGCGCCCGAAGCGGCCGACATCGACGGCTTGCAGCACACGAACAACGCCGTGTATGTGCGCTGGTGCGAGCATATCGCCTGGCACCACTCGGCCGCGCTGGGACTGGACCTCGACGATTACCGGCGCCTGGACCGGGCCATGGCGATACGCCGCGGCGAATACGATTACCTGTTGCCGAC
This sequence comes from Janthinobacterium sp. GW822-FHT07H10, assembly GCF_058798675.1. Lineage (NCBI taxonomy): Bacteria > Pseudomonadati > Pseudomonadota > Betaproteobacteria > Burkholderiales > Oxalobacteraceae > Janthinobacterium > Janthinobacterium sp. GW822-FHT07H10. The sequence goes on along the minus strand of NZ_JBXAKS010000002.1, from coordinate 390,903 downwards.
GCGGGCCGGCGAGGCGCTGACCCTGGCCACCTGGCTGTGCGCCAGCGACGGCCGTTCCAGCATGGAGCGGCGCTTCCAGCTGGTGCGCGACAGCGACGGCGCCACCGTCGTGCGCGGACGCTGGGAATTGATCTGCATCGAATTGAGCAGCGGCCGCGCGCGCCGCCTGCCGCCCGCATTCCTGGCCGTGTACGAACCGGCCATCGTCGCGGCGCGCCGGCCAGCGCAGGACTAGGGCGGCAAGTGCGGGACTAGGCCGGCAGCCGCGCCGGTTCCAGCGCGATCAGCACCAGCAGGATTGCCAGCGGCACGGCTAGCGCGGCAAAGCCCACGGCCAGGTAGGCGAAGGCGGCCAGGATGGCGCCCACGGCAAAGCCCAGCAGCGGCCAGAAGAACTTGACGCAGCGCTCGCGCGTGGCACCGTCTGCCGCGCCGCGCAGCACGTCGACCGTGTCGATCACCACTTGCGTGACATTCCCCGTCATCATCGACGTGGGCGCCAGGTGCGCCAGCAGCAACCGGCTGATGGCGCTGTGCGCGCCCATGCCGGCCGCGCCGAACAGGCCCGCCGCCATGGCCAGCGCGCCCGGTTCGGCCGTCAGCGGCTCGGCCAGCATGCCGCACACCATGAAGCCGAGCAGCAGCGCCAGTTCCAGCACCAATGCCAGGCGCAGCGCCGGGCCGCCACGGCGTTCCGCCGCCACGCTCAACAGGCGCGCCGCCGCCACGCCCAGGATAAAGGCGGGAAACGCCAGCAGCTTGAGGGCGATCGACGCATGCGTGGCATTCGCCAGCGCGGCGCCGATCAGCACGAAGTTGCCCGTCACGTGGGCGGTAAAGAGTCCAAACAGGGCGACAAAGCCCAGGGTGTCAACATAGCCGGCCAAAAAACCCAGGCTGATGCCTTGCATGCGGCTGCGCTGCGCCAGATTCATACACGCTCCTCAAAAATTTGCCATCATGATACCGCGCCGCCGTCGCCGGCGGCAGTGGTTTTGCGCGCCGTTCGGCGAAGATGCATGGCTTTTCTTGCGCCTCCGCAGTGCAACATGCATTTCGCTCCTGATTTGCGCGTGCATGCTTTAGAATCAGCGACCTCAGCCCGTAAAAACAGGATAAAACACTATGACGGCAGTCGGGACTACCGAACCACAAGAGCTCAAGCGCGGACTGAAAAGCCGCCACATCCAGCTCATCGCCCTGGGCGGCGCCATTGGCACCGGCCTGTTTCTGGGCATCGCGCAAACCATCAAGATGGCTGGCCCCTCGGTGCTGCTGGGCTATGGCATCGCCGGCGTGATCGCCTTCCTGATCATGCGCCAGCTGGGCGAGATGGTGGTCGACGAACCGGTGGCCGGTTCCTTCAGCTATTTCGCCGACAAATACTGCGGCCACCTGCCCGGCTTCCTGTCGGGCTGGAACTACTGGGTGCTGTATGTCCTGGTCAGCATGGCCGAACTGACGGCCGTCGGCATCTACGTGCAGTACTGGTGGCCCGGTGTGCCCACCTGGGTGTCGGCACTGATCTTCTTTTGCGTGATTAACGCCATCAGTTTGTTGAATGTCAAAGCCTTCGGCGAAATGGAATTCTGGTTCGCCATCATCAAGGTGGTCGCCATCATCGGCATGATCGTCTTCGGCGCCTGGCTGCTCGCTTCCGGCGACGCGGGCCCGCAGGCGTCCGTCGCCAACCTGTGGCAGCACGGCGGCTTCTTCCCGAATGGCTGGCAAGGGCTGGTGATGGCCATGGCCGTCATCATGTTCTCGTTCGGCGGCCTGGAACTGGTGGGCATCACGGCGGCCGAGGCGGATGACCCGAGCACGACGATCCCGCGCGCCACCAACCAGGCCATCTACCGCATCCTGATCTTCTACATCGGCGCGCTGGGCATTTTGCTGTCGCTGTACCCGTGGCAAAACGTCGTCACCGGCGGCAGCCCCTTCGTGCTGATCTTCCATGCGCTCGACAGCAACCTGGTGGCCACGGCCCTGAACGTGGTGGTGCTGACGGCCGCCCTCTCCGTCTACAACAGCGGCGTGTACTGCAACACGCGCATGCTGTTCGGCCTGGCCAAGCAGGGCAATGCGCCGCGCGCGCTGCTGCACCTGAACCGCCGCGGCGTACCGCTCGTCGCCCTGGGCGTGTCGGCGCTGGCGACAGGCGCCTGCGTGGTGGTCAATTACTTCATGCCGGGCGAAGCGTTCGAAGTGCTGATGGGCCTCGTGGTGTCGGCGCTGATCATCAACTGGGCCATGATCAGCTGGATCCACCTGCGCTTCCGCGCGCAAAAGAAAATCGAAGGCAAGACGACCTTGTTCCAGAGCCTGGGCTACCCGTTCACCAACTACCTGTGCCTGGTCTTCCTGGCCGGCATCCTGGTGATCATGTACCTGACGCCGGGCCTGCGCATCTCCGTCTACCTGATACCCGTGTGGCTGGCCGCGCTGGGCGTCGGCTACTGGATCAAGCAAAACAAGGCCAGGGCCTGATCGCGCCCTGCGCCGCATCAAGCACCAACAAAAAGCCCGTCTTCGCAGGAAGACGGGCTTTTTTTTACAGCTGGCGCCGCGCGGACAACTAGCCGGCGGCGACCGCGTCCGCTACTTTCGGCTGCACGTCGGCCTGCCACAGGCTGATCATCTGGCCCGGATACGATTGCAGCAGCACGTCGTCGCTCAGTCCCAGCAGCAACTGTTGGCGCTGCTCCGCCTTTTTCTCCGGCGTCATGCCCAGTTCGCCCGTCTTGTACGGTCCCAGCACCGACAGCAGATCGCGCATCAGCGAGCGGTTGGTCGGCGTCGTGACGTCCGATTCGACCTTGCCCATCATGAATTTCGTGATGTGTGTGGACTGGCTGGCCGCCTGCTGCAGGCTGGCCTTCACCAGCTTGCCTTCCCTGTACGCCATTTGCGCATCGCTGCTGGCCGTATCCTCGATCTGGTGATACGTGTAGTTTTGCGACTCCACCTTTTCCGTCAGGCGCAGGGGCACGCCCGGCACCAGCGTCTCGTGGAAACTGGCGCTGAGCCTGGACTGCTGTTTCTGCCGCACCGAGCGGTCGTCCTGGCTGGCGCCGGTCTGGGTCGTGCTCTGCGACACTTCGTACTGGAAGCCATCGCGTTCCGACGAGCGCATGGGATTGCTGAATTTCGCCGTTTGCGAGATGGATGCGCTGAAGTCTGGCAGGCCCGTCAGCATGGCGCGGTCCTCGGCCGCCAGCCGCCACTTGTCCGCCGGCGGCGCGCCAGGGGCCGGGGGCGCCGCCGCATTGCTGCTCATGGCCGTGAACGCCTCCTTGAACATGCCCATCAGCGCGGCATCGCCATGGCCGCGGGAGGCGGCCTGGTCGAACTGCTTCATGTAGCTGCCCAGCGCCTTGGCCTGCCGTTCCGGGCTGCCCAGGGCGCTCAGCTGGCTCGTATCGACCTTCACGTCGAGGCTGCCCGACACGCCGCTGAAGCTGACCTTGCGCTGCGCGCCGTCGGCCTGGAAGTCGAGGGTTTCCGAGCTTTCCTGCTCCCCGCGCACGCGCACTTCCGCATGCAGGTTCACCGATGCCAGCACCTCCTGGTCGAACTGCATCAAGCCGACCAGCCTGGCCTTCGGCGGCTGTTGCGCCATGCCGTCGATGGCGTCCTGGAACGCTTCCGACAGGTCGCCCAGCGCGCTCGCTTCAGCATCGCTGAGTTCGCCGCTGGTCGTCATGCGCACGGCCAGGCCATCGCCCTGGCTGTCGAGCGACAGCTTGACCTCGACCCCGCTCTTGGTGGTCACGCTGAGGGTCACCTGGTCTTCGCCATTGCCATGCAGGCCGGCCGGCGCGACGCCGGCCAGTTCGGCGTAGGTATCGCGCTGCACGCGCAGCGACGGCTGCTGCACGGCTTGCGACACGTTGCGCACGCCATCCTTGAGCTGGTCGAGCAGGGCCGCGCCCAGGCCGCTGAAACGTCCGCCGAACGAACGCGCCGAGAAATTTGTTGCGATCTGGTCGCTGACGCCGTCGCGCGCGCCGCTTTCCCACACGATGGGCGAACCCTTCATGGTGGAGCGGGCGGGATCGACGGCGGCGTCCTGTCCGCTCAGGGCGACGATGGTCGATGGCGTACTTGCCGGGGCGGAGGCGGCTGGCGTTTTGTAGGACGCGCTGTCCGCTGCACGGGTCGCGGACGGAGTCCAGCCCGCCGCCGGGGAAAGGGAAGATACAGAAGTCATGGTCGCTATGCCTTGCTAAACGAAAACTAAGTTGAAGAGCACTTTTGATCCACCTGAGATGGTGCACACCTGAAGCGGACACATCTATAACGGCATGTATAGTCAAATCATGAGCATTGCGAAGCATGAAAGTTTTTCATTTTGCCATCGCGACAGGCGCCCCTGCCCCGCATGTTATACTTTGTGGGCATGATACGACTCTTCACAACATGGCTGATGCTGATACTGGTCACGGCGCTGCCGCTGCACGCGGCGGCCGCCAGCATCGGCATGGCATGCGCGCCAGCCCAGCAACACGCGCCGCCAGTCACGTCCAGTGAAGTAGCTGCCCATCCTTGCCACCAGCGTGCCGCCCCCTTGACGGCCGATGACGCGCCAGCCGGCGACGACGCCACCGCCCGCCATTCCGCCTGCGATGCCTGCTCCGCCTTTTGCATGGGTGCGCTCATGGCGCCGCCTGCCCGCCTCGCCGTTCCAGATGGCGCGACCTCGGAAAGCGTCAGCATTGCCGCCGCCACGCTGGCTGCGGGATACATTCCCGACGGCCCGCGCCGCCCACCCCGGCAAACGCGCGCCGCATAAGCTCAAGCCGTCTCGAAGCGGCTGCACTCCATTCAACCACCAGCATTGCCACCGTCACCGTGGAGCCATGCTGGCGGCTACACCATCTGCATTCCTTATTTGAAAGACCTATCCATGATCAAGAATCTGTTATTGCGCGGCGCCTGCGCCGGCATGCTGGGCCTGCCCCTGTTCGCCATGGCGGCCGCGCCCGTCATCGAAGTGTATAAAAGCGCCGCGTGCGGCTGCTGTTCCGAATGGATCAAGCACCTGGAAGCGAACGGTTTTAGCGTGCGCGCGAAAAACGTGGAAATGCCGGCGCAGTACCGCAAGCTCGCCGGCATTCCTGAGCAGCTGGGCTCCTGCCACACGGGCCTCGTCAACGGCTACGCCATCGAGGGCCACGTGCCGGCCAGCGAAATCAAGCAGCTGCTGCGCGAAAAACCGAAGGCGAAAGGCCTGGCCGTGCCCGCCATGCCGATGGGTTCACCTGGCATGGAAGGACCGCGCAAGGACCCGTACGACGTCTTGCTGGTGAAAAACAATGGCAGCACCAGCGTCTACAAGCACTATCAATAAAGCTGTGAAGCCATAAAAAACGCCGCCGGGATCGCTCCCGGCGGCGTTTTTTCTGCAGTAAACTGATTTACCGCAAGCAAGCCAGCGCAAGCTGGCTTTGCTCTACATCAAGACTGCATCAGATGCTGGCCAAGGCCGCATTCAGGCTGGCGCTCGGACGCATGACGGCGTCCGCTTTCGCCGGATCCAGCAAGTAGTAACCGCCGATATCCATCGGCTTGCCTTGCACTTCCTTCAGCTCGTCGACGATCTTCGCTTCGTTTTCCGCCAGGGCTTTTGCCAGTGGCGCGAAGTGCGTCGCCAGTTCCGCATCTTCCGCCTGCGCTGCCAACGCCTGCGCCCAGTACAGGGCCAGATAGAAGTGGCTGCCGCGGTTGTCCAGCTCGCCAGTGCGTGGCGATGGCGACTTGTTGTTGTCCAGCAGCTTGCCGGTGGCTTCGTCCAGGGTCTTGGCGAGGATCTTCGCCTTCGCATTGCCCGTCTTGATGCCCATGTCTTCCAGCGACACGGCCAGGGCCAGGAACTCGCCCAGGGAATCCCAGCGCAGGTGGTTTTCTTCCACCAGCTGCTTGACGTGTTTCGGAGCCGAACCGCCGGCGCCCGTCTCGTACATGCCGCCACCGGCCATCAGCGGCACGATCGACAGCATCTTGGCGCTGGTGCCCAGTTCCAGGATCGGGAACAGGTCGGTCAGGTAGTCGCGCAGGATGTTGCCGGTCACGGAAATGGTGTCCAGGCCGCGGAACGCGCGTTCCAGCGTGTAGCGCATGGCGCGCGTCTGCGACATGATCTGGATGTCCAGGCCCTTGGTGTCGTGGTCTTTCAGGTAGGTTTGCACCTTCTTGATGACTTCGTTCTCGTGCGGACGGTAGGTATCGAGCCAGAACACGGCAGGCATGTCCGAGTTGCGCGCGCGCGTGACGGCCAGCTTGACCCAGTCGCGGATCGGCGCGTCCTTGACCTGGCACATGCGCCAGATATCGCCCTCTTCCACCGTTTGCGTCAGCAGCACTTCGCCCGTTGCCAGGTCGGTGATGTTGGCGATGCCGCCTTCCGGCACTTCGAAGGTCTTGTCGTGCGAACCGTATTCTTCCGCCTGCTGCGCCATCAGGCCCACGTTCGGCACGGTGCCCATGGTCTTCGGATCGAAGTTGCCATGCCATTTGCAGAAGCCGATCATTTCCTGGTAGATGCGCGCAAAGGTCGATTCCGGCATGACTGCCTTGACATCCTTCGGACGGCCGTCGGCGCCCCACATCTTGCCGCCGATACGGATCATGGCTGGCATCGACGCGTCGACGATGATGTCGTTCGGCGAATGGAAGTTGGTGATGCCCTTGGCCGAATCGACCATGGCCAGTTCCGGACGGTTGGCGTGGCAAGCGTGCAAATCTTTCAGGATTTCATCTTTTTGCGACGCTGGCAGGGTTTCGATCTTGTCGTACAGGTTGCTCATGCCATTGTTGACATTCACGCCCAGCTTGTCGAACAGCTCGGCGTGCTTGGCGAACGCGTCCTTGTAGAAAATGCGCACGCAGTGGCCGAAGACGATCGGGTGCGACACCTTCATCATGGTGGCCTTGACGTGCAGCGAGAACATCACGCCCGTCTTGAAGGCGTCGTCGATTTCCTTCTCGTAGAACTCCAGCAGCGCTTTCTTGCTCATGAACATGCTGTCGATGATTTCGCCCGCTTGCAGCGATACCTTCGGTTTCAGCACGATAGTCTTGCCCGAGGCGGTGACCAGTTCCATCTTGACGTCGCGCGCCTGGGTCAGGGTCAGCGATTTTTCGCCATGGTAGAAGTCGCCGTGGTGCATGTGCGAGACGTGGGTTTGCGAAGCCTGGCTCCACTCGCCCATCGAATGCGGGTGCTTGCGTGCGTACTCTTTGACGGCCTTCGGCGCGCGGCGGTCGGAATTGCCTTCACGCAGGACCGGGTTGACGGAGCTGCCGATGCACTTGCCGTAGCGTGCCTTCAGGGCCTTGTCTTCGTCCGTCTTCGCCTCTTCCGGGTAGTCCGGCAGCTTGTAGCCACGGGCTTGCAGTTCGCGCACGCACGTGATCAGCTGGCCTTGCGAGGCGCTGATGTTCGGCAATTTGATGATGTTGGTGTCCGGATTCTGGGTCAGCTTGCCCAGTTCAGCCAGGGTGTTCGGGACTTTTTGCTCGTCCGTCAGGAATTCGGGAAATTCTGCCAAGACACGTGCCGCCACCGAGATATCGCTGGAAACCACGTCGACGCCGGCCGGCGCGGTGAATTTTTTGATGATTGGCAGCAGGGAATACGTCGCCAGCAGCGGCGCCTCGTCAGTCAGCGTGTAGATGATTTTGGATTTTTGTGTTGCCATGTTCATTCCCTTGTATGCGGTGATGCCTGTGGTTCAGGTGGTTAACTTACTTCGTTCCAAACACATGGTGGTTGACCCTGCCCTGGACGGCTCGTGTATCGGCCCTGGGGCCTGCCTTAGCCTAACCATCTATTTTAGACTGTCCTGCCGCTATTTGTGTAAACTCCGGCGCCGTTTGGTTTTGCATCGCAAAACGGAGCACCGGATGACGAGACAGAATTATATCAAAAAGGCATTGTTTTTCACCAGTGCCTGCCGCCCATCCCCCGTCCCTCCACTGTACCGCCTCGCCCGGCATCGGCATAACGGTCTCGCCTCGGCCGGCAGCGCCCGGAAAAATCGCGGGCACGGGCAATAAGACTTGACTTTCCCGGCGTGGCAAGTCGGATAAAGGCCATGGGAGCTGTTTTTAGCTCGACAAAACCAGGTCGACAACCGTCGCGAAAGGCAGAAAATGACAGTCAAACGCATCAGCTTGATTACGGCGGCGCTCGGCGCCGCCCTCACCCTCTCCGCCTGCCGGCAGGCGGCGCCCCCGCCGGCCGCAGCAACACCGCCCGGCGTTCCCGTGGCCGAGGTCATCGTGCGTCCCGTGACGCCGTTTGCCGAATTCACCGGCGCACTGACGGCCGTCAAACGCGTGGAGCTGCGCCCGCAGGTGGCCGGCTATATCCAGCAGGTGAGCGTGCCCGAAGGACGCTACGTCGAGAAAGGAAGCGAACTCTTCCGTATCGACCCGCGCGTCTTCCAGGCCGCGCTCGATGCGGCCACGGCGCGCCTGCGCGCGGCGCAAGCGGCGTCGCTGCTGGCCCAGGCCGAACATGCGCGCGCCGAACAGCTGTTCGCGCAAAAGATCGTCGCGCGCGACCGCCTCGATACCGCAACGGCCGCGCTGCAGGCAGGCAAGGCCCAGGTCGATGCCGCGCAGGCGGCGCTCGATGCCGCGCGGCTGGAGCTGGGTTTTACCCGCGTGACGGCGCCCATCAGCGGCAGGGTCGGCCAAACCCTCGTCACCGAAGGCAATTACGTGGCCAGCGGCGTGACGCCGCTGACGACGATCGTCTCGACCCATCCCCTGCACGTGTATTTCGACGTCGACGAGCGCACCTACCTGCGCTCTCTCGCGGCGGAGCGCGACAAGCCCAGCTTGCAAGGCAGGCAAGCGGCCACGGTGCGGCTGGCCCTCGCCACCGACAAGACGTATGCGCGCTCGGGCCGCGTCGATTTCCTCGCCAACAGCGCCGAGCGCGGCACGGGCACGGTGCGCATCCGCGCCGTCGTCGACAATGCCGATGGGAAATTGACGCCCGGCCTGTTTGCCAGGGTCAAGCTGGAGACGGGCGCGCCGCAAGCGCGGGTGCTCATTTCCGAGCTGTCGATCGGCACGGACCAGGGGCGCCGCTACGTGCTCGTCGTCGGCAAGGACGACAGGACGGAATTCCGGCCGGTCGAGCTGGGCCCCGTGGTCGACGGCTTGCGCGTGATCGAGCAAGGCTTGCAGGCGGGCGAGCGCATCGTCGTCAAGGGCCTCGTGCGCCCGGGCATGCAGGTGACGCCGCAGCCGGCCGCCATCGACGGCACGCCCATCGCGGCGCCGCACGCCTCGGGAGGTGCATGATGTCCTTCCCGCGTTTCTTCATCGACCGCCCCATCTTTGCCATCGTCCTGTCGGTGCTGATGGTACTGGCCGGCATCGTCGCCTTCTTCCAGATGCCACTCAGCGAATATCCGGCCGTCACGCCGCCCACCGTGCAGGTGACGGCGTCCTATCCGGGCGCCAATCCCAAGGTTATCGCCGAAACAGTGGCCGCGCCGCTCGAACAGGCGATCACCGGCGTCGAAGGCATGCTGTATATGTCGTCGCAATCGGCGACCGATGGCAGGATGATACTCAGCGTCACTTTCGCGCAGGGAACGAACGCCGACATGGCGCAAGTCCAGGTGCAGAACCGGGTGGCGCGCGCCCTGCCGCGCCTGCCTGAAGAAGTGCAGCGCCAGGGCGTCGTCACACAAAAGACCTCGCCGGACATCCTGATGGTGGTGCACCTGCTGTCGCCGGACAAGCGCTATGACCCGCTGTACATCTCGAATTACGCCTACCTGCAGGTGCGCGACGAGCTGTCGCGCATCCCCGGCATCAGCGACGTGCTCGTGTGGGGCGCCGGCGAATACAGCATGCGGCTGTGGCTGGACCCGGACCTGGTCGCCGCGCGCGGCCTGACGGCAGGCGACGTGATTGCCGCCGTGCGCGAGCAGAACGTGCAGGTGGCGGCCGGTTCCGTCGGCCAGGCGCCCGATTCGACGGCCGCCTTCCAGGTGACGGTCAATACGCTGGGGCGATTGACGGACGAGGAACAGTTCGGCGACATCATCATCCGCACGGGTAGCGATGGCCAGGTGACGCGCCTGCGCGACGTGGCCCGCATCGAGATGGGGGCGGACGCCTATGCACTGCGCAGCCTGCTTGACGGCGAACCGGCCGTCGCCCTGCAAATCATACAGAGTCCGGGGGCCAATGCGCTTGACGTGGCGCAAGCCGTGCGCGCCACCATGCAGCGCCTGGAAGCGCACTTCCCGGCCGGCCTCAGCTCGCGCATCGCCTATGACCCGACCGTGTTTGTGCGCGCCTCGCTCGAATCGGTGGCCACCACCCTGCTCGAGGCCACCCTGCTCGTCGTCCTCGTGGTGGTGCTGTTCCTGCGCAACTGGCGCGCCTCGCTGATCCCCCTCATGGCCGTGCCCGTATCGCTGGTCGGCACCTTCGCCGTCATGCACCTGATGGGCTTTTCGCTCAACACCCTGTCCCTGTTCGGCCTGGTGCTATCGATCGGCATCGTCGTCGACGACGCCATCGTCGTCGTCGAGAATGTCGAACGCCACATCGAAAACGGCGAGGAACCCGCGCAGGCGGCCAGGCGCGCCATGGACGAGGTCACGGGCCCCATCATCGCGATCACCTCGGTGCTGGCCGCCGTCTTCATCCCGACCGCCTTCCTCAGCGGCCTGCAAGGCGAGTTCTACCGCCAGTTCGCGCTGACCATCGCCATCTCGACCATCCTCTCGGCCGTCAATTCGCTCACGCTCAGCCCGGCGCTGGCCGGCCTGCTGTTGCGCCCGCGCAAGGTAGGCCGCGCCCGCCCTCCACGCGATCCACGCAGCCTGCGCGGACGCGCCGACCGTCTGCTGCACGTGCTGGGCAAGCCGTTCCAGCGCGCGCCTGGCGCATATGGCAACACGGTGCGCAAGGTCGTGGGCGTAAGCGGCGTGGCGCTGCTCGTGTACGGCGGCTTGCTCGCGCTGACCTTCTTCGGTTTCAAGGCCGTGCCGCCCGGCTTCGTGCCCATGCAGGATAAATACTATCTGGTCGGCATCGCCCAGTTGCCGAACTCGGCATCGCTGGACCGCACCGACGCCGTCGTCAGGCAAATGTCGAAGATCGCGCTGGCCGAGCCCGGCGTGGAAAGCGTCGTCGCCTTCCCCGGCCTGTCCATCAACGGCTTCGTCAATGTGCCGAACGCGGCCGTCATGTTCGTCATGCTCGACCCGTTCAAGGACCGCACCACGCAGGAGCTTGGCGCGACGGCCATCGCCGCCCGGCTGCAGGCGAAGTTTGCCAGCATTCCCGACGGCTACCTGGGCGTATTCCCGCCGCCACCGGTGCCCGGGCTGGGCGCCACGGGCGGCTTCAAGATGCAGGTCGAGGACCGCGGCGGCGCCGGGCTCGACGCCCTGGCGCGGCACACCCGGGTCCTGATGACGAAAGCGGGCGAATCGGGTCAGGTGGCGGGCCTGCTCACGAGCCTGGACATCAATGCCCCGCAGCTCGACGTCGCCATCGACCGCACCCAGGCCAAGAGCCAGGGCGTGCACCTGGCCGACGTGTTCGAGTCGCTGCAAGTGTATCTCGGCTCGCTGTACGTCAACGACTTCAACCGCTTCGGCCGCACCTACAAGGTGACGGCCCAGGCCGACGCGCAGCACCGCATGCAGGCCGACGCCATCGGACGCCTGCAGGTGCGCAACGCGGCCGGCGCCATGCTGCCCCTGTCCTCGTTCGTCACCGTCACGCCCGCTGCTGGCCCGGACCGCGTGATGCACTACAACGGCTATCCGTCGGCCGACCTGTCGGGCGGCGCGATGCCGGGCGTCAGCTCGGGACAGGCCGTGGCCGTGATGGAACGGCTGGCAAAGGAGGTCTTACCTGAAGGCATGAGTTTCGAGTGGACGGACCTCACCTACCAGCAAAAACTGGCCGGCGATGCGGCGCTGTTCATCTTCCCGCTGTGCGTGCTGCTCGCCTATCTCATCCTCGCGGCGCAATACAACAGCTGGCTGCTGCCGCTGGCCGTGCTGCTGATCGTGCCGATGTGTTTGCTGAGCGCCATCGCCGGCGTCTGGCTGACGGGTGGCGACAACAACGTCTTCGTACAGATCGGCCTCATCGTGCTGGTCGGCCTGGCCGCGAAGAACGCGATCCTGATCGTCGAATTCGCGCGCAGCCTGGAAACGCAGGGCGCCAGCGCGCTGGAAGCCGTCATCGAGGCGTGCCGGCTGCGCCTGCGGCCCATCGTCATGACTTCGCTCGCCTTCATCGCCGGCGTCGTGCCGCTGGTGCTGGCCAGCGGCGCCGGCGCCGAGATGCGCCAGGCCATGGGCATCGCGGTGTTCGCGGGCATGCTCGGCGTGACCCTGTTCGGCTTGTTCCTGACGCCGGTGTTTTATGTGGCGATGCGCGGCCTGGCGGCCCGTTTCAAGCGGCACCAGCCCGCCCCCCAACCGCACCTGGAGGAAAGCACGTCATGAAAAATCTCTATCAAACAGTTGTATTGCCACTGGGCGCCCTCGCGCTACTGGCCGGATGCGCGGCCGGGCCCGACTATGCCGCGCCACCCCTGCCCGCGTCGCGGCTGCCCGCCAGCTTCGGCCAGCCGGTTGCCGGCCTCGGCGTCGGAACCGTCGAGGCCGAGTGGTGGCGCGCCTTCGACGATGCGGCGCTGAGCACGCTGGTCGGGCGCGCGCTGACGGCCAACCACGACATCGGCATCGCCGCCGCGCGGCTCGACGAATCCCGTGCCATGCTGCGCGAAAGCGGCCAGGGCTTCCTGCCGCGCGGCGGCGCCGCGCTCGGCGTCGAGCAGCGCCGGCGCAGCGACGCCGAAATGCCGTCCGGCCAGGCGCGCCGCACGGACAGCTATCGCGGCGCCGTCGATGCGAGCTGGGAAATCGACCTGTTTGGCCGCGTGCGGCGCTCCGTGGAAGCGGCCGAGGCGCAAGCCGGTTCGCGCGAAGCGCTGCTGCGCGGCGTGCAGGCCAGCGTGGCTGCCGCGGTGGCCGCCACCTGGTTCGAGCTGCGTGGCATCGAGGCCGAACTGGCTGTCGTCGCCGACCTGCGACTCAGCCAGCGCGACAGCCTGGCGCTGGTCGAGCGACAGGTCGGCGCCGGTTCCGCCAACGAAGTCGACCGGCTGCGCGCCGTGGCCCTGCTGCGCCAGGTCGAGGTGGAAGCGCCCGCACTGGAGCGGCGCCGCGCGGCCGCCATCAACGCGCTGGCCATCCTCGTGGGCGAAACACCACAACTGTTCAGCTTGCCGGCCGCCGCGCCCGCCGCTGCGACGCTGGCGGTGCGCCCGCTCGCCGTGGGCGATCCCGCCGCCCTGCTGGCGCGGCGCAGCGACATCGCGGCGGCCGAACGCGGTCTCGCCGCGGCGACGGCGCGCATCGGCGTGGAAACGGCCGGACTCTACCCGGAAATGCAGGTGCAAGGCTCGATCGGCTTCGTGGCGGGCAGTCTCGACGCGATGGGCGACGCGGGCGCCCTGTCCGGCTTCCTCGGCCCCGTGCTGCGCTGGTCCTTTCTCGATACAGGCCGCGTGCGCGCCCGCATCGCCGCCAGCGAGGCCCGCGTCAGGGAAGCCCTGCTCGTCTACGACCAGGCCATCCTGCGCGCGCTGCAGGAAACGGACGACGCCTTCCTGGCCTATGCCGCCGCAGGCGACACGCTGGGCTTGCGCCTGCAAGAGTCGGCGGCACAGCGCGAAGCGGCCCGCCTTGCCCGCTTGCGCTTCGCGCAAGGCGCAGGCGTTTACCTGGATGTGCTCGACGCCGAGCGCGCCGACTTCGCTAGCCGGCGCGCACTGGCCGCCGCCCGCACCGGGCAGCGGCTGGCCATCGTCGGCATCTACAAGGCACTGGGCGGCGGCTGGGAAGTGTGTGCGTCGGCGGCAAGCGATTGCGGTGGGGCCACGGGCATGCCTTGACGCCCCGACGCAGGGCCAGGCGCTGTGATACCGGCCACCTCTAATGAAAAATGCCTACTCCTCGGAGTAGGCATTTGATGAGATACTGGTCACCCTCGCATATCAATGATGGCATCTACATAGGCATGCCCATCAAAACTTACATCAGCTCGAAGTACATCAGTGTCTCTGACATCGATTGATCCTTGCACGCGTCAAGCCCGCGAAACCTGACAGTTTTCCCAGCGGTATATGCGGCAAGCATGCCAGCATAATATTCCCTGGCATACCGACGCTTCAAGGAAAACGATAAATAATCGCCATTGCTACCATGACACGCAGGTGCGTCCTTGACTCCACCCTCTGGAAACACATAGACGACATCGCCATCCTCATAGACGACAATCGAGGATATCTTGGCAACCGTCCAGCCGGCTGCAGCACTGCCGCTCAATGCCGATAAAAAAAGACACACGGCCAATTTGGCTATTTTCGAACGATATTTCATCAGCATCCAATTCCTGGTAAGTCATTCATCATATACAACGCCGTATCACATCCCTCAGCAATGATTTACACTCATCGCATCAAAAGAACGCGGGAAGAACCTGCCGCAAATCGCCGTGATTACCCGGCGATACGCGGCCCCTGCGCAGCATGCCTCTTCCCGCGCAGGTCCCGCTCAAGCACCATCGGCTACCCACAACCCTGCAGTCGAACTACTTGCCGTCGACAACTTTGATCGCCAGCGGCGCCGGCATCACGGGCTCAATCGTCCTGTTATTGACGGTAATCGGTGTCGACGACAGGATTCTGATTTCCGCCTTCGGATTGGCCTTCAAGGCCTTCAAGGTAATGACGGCCGCCACATCCTCGCCGCGCGCGCCCGCCGTACCTGAACGCAGCACACTAGCGAAGATGCGGCCCGTCGTCGCATCCACATTGCTCGACAGCGTGCTTTGTCCGCCATTTTGCTTGAAGAAGCCGCCCTCTTCCACGCCCATTACCTGGAAGGCCGTCGTGTCATAGGCGATCTGCAGCGGCAGGTTGCGCAAGTCGCCATCGCTTTTGATGCGCACGGCAAGCTTGAATTGCTGCCCCGCCTTCACCTGCTCGGGCGCCTGCAACTGCAAACTGACCGCCACCGGCTCGATATCCTTGCGTGGCGCTCCTGGCCCCTCTTCCTGGCCAGCCATCGGAGACGCGCCGCGCGCCATGACGCCTTGTCCCGCACCAGGCGCAGCGGGGTCCAGGCCCTGCTTTTCATTGGCGACCTGCATCGTCAATGGACGCGTGCGCAAGGCCGACTCGGTGCCGGACCAGAATTCGCTGGCGGCGGCGTCAGGACGGTTGATGTTGCGCACCAGGCGTGGCGTGATGGACAGCACGATTTCCGTCTTGTTGCGGTCATCCTTCTGGCTGGAAAACAAGCGGCCCAGCACAGGAATATCGCCGACGCCCGGTACGCGGTTGGCGGCCATGCGGTCTTCGTCATTGATCAGGCCGGCAAGCACCTGCGTCTCGCCATCCTTCAGGCGCAGGACGGTCGACGCCGAACGCGAACCGATCTGGTAAGCCAGCGAACCGCCGGGCGTGCGCACCTCGTTGCTGATGGAGCTCACTTCCAGGCCGATCTTGATGGCGACTTCATCGCCCAGGTAAATCGTCGGTTCCACATCGAGCTTGATACCGACGTCGAGATACTGCACGCTCTCGGAAATGACGCCCGTTGCCGTCGTCGTCGAGGTCGACACAGGGACCTTGTCGCCGATCATGATCTTGGCTTTTTCCCGGTTGCGCGCGCGGATGCGGGGATTGGCGAGGATATTCGCGTCGCCGACGGCGCGGCGCAGATTCACCGTGGTGGGGCCGATGCTGGCCGTGATGCGGTCAGCGTTCAGCCCCTTCAAGTCGCTCAGCGTGGTGCCGCCGATGCTGCCGATCGGCGCCAGCACCAGCTGGCTCGGCCATTGGATCCCCATTTCCAGCAAGCGCGAACGCTTGATTTCCAGCACTTCGACTTCCAGCATCACTTCCGGCTCGTACAGGTCATGCATGGCGATCAGCTTTTCCGCCAGGCGCACCGCATCCGGGGTATCGCGCATGACCAGCAAGTTGAGCTTTTCATCGATAAACGTATCCTTCGATTTCAGCAAAGCCTTCAGCATCGCCTGGGTCTGCTTGGCATCGGCATTGGCCAGGTAAAAGCCTTTGACCACCAATTCCTGGTAATCCTTCAATTTCTCCGTGGTATTCGGATAAATCAAAATCGTGCTGCTGTTCAAGACCTTCTTTTCCAGGCGGCTCGTCTGCAGAATGAACTCGATCGCGTCTTCCAATGTTGCCTGCCGCAAGAATACGGTGGTGCGCAAATCGGGACGGACATCCTTGTCCAGAATAAAATTGACGCCGCTGGTACGCGCCAGCGCTTCAAACACCATGCGCACGCTGGCATCGCGGAACTCCAGGTTGATCGGCTTGCGCTGCCCCATCTGCAAGAGCGGCTCGACCGTCCTATCCTGCGTCTGCTTGCTCTCGATCTGGCGTTTCAGCGCCTGCGCCTCGACATCCGAAGGACTCTCGGACAAGACTGGGCGCAACAGCCCCAACGCACGATCCAGGTCGCCCCGCTTGAACGACTCGCGCGCCTCCGCGATCAGCGGTCCATGCAAACGCTCGCGCGCCAGCAACTCGATGCCATGCGACGCCCGGCTATTGGCCTTTTCGATCTTCAGCACGCGTTCATACAGCGCCTGCGCCTCATCGAAGCGCCCGGCACCGCGCTCGGCCTCGGCAGAGGCCAGCAAGCGCCCAACCTGCTCCGCCCTGCGGCTCAGCAGGTCCAGCCGATACTGCGAATTATCAGGCGCCTGCGCCACGGCGCTTTCCAGATTGCTCAGCCCATCCTCCGTCTTGCCCTCGGCAAGCAAATTCAGGCCCGAACGGTGTTCGCGTTCGCCGGCGCAGGCTGACAGCAGAAGTGCTGTGACAACAGTTGAAATACAGCCCCGCAATCCCATATAGCTCTTTCACAATTTTTCATGAAATACAGATTATTTTAAATAAAGATAAAACATTAAATTATCCCAATGCAATCTCAAGTTTATCTTTAATATACTCCTCATCACTCCCACTAGAATTTAAAAAAACAACACACAATTCTGCCAATCTTTCGAATATCTTCTCACTTGAGCCAATTTCTCCGTGAGCACCACATGAAAATTTAATACCAAAATTCTCGATAACTCCATATTTTTCAATTCCGGATTTTGCTCCTTTTTTAATTGCATCAACATACTCAGGAGAAATTCCAAGCCAAACAGATTCAAGTTCACTAGACAAAGCATCTTTAAAATTCGGCCCAATATTGGAAGAAGACTCAACAACCAAATCCAATTCTTGTGTTTTTAGCTTTACTGCCTCACAACCTAACATTCCATATAAAAATCTCCCACCAACAGGGATAAACAATTCAATAGCTACCATTTTATTTTGAAAAATTAAATTCTTATTTTTCACATCATTTAGAAAACTTATCTCACCAAATGGATAGAAAAAACTTGATGGAATATTATCAATCCACACTCGCGCCCTGCGCTCTTTTGATAACATAATTACATTCATTTAATACCCCAAAAATTTCTAAAATTCTGATTAAATTCACCCGGCATGGAGCGAATAACTTTTTCACTATATATACTAAATTCAGACGCTCCATATTTTAACAACGCTGCCTTATGCGCAGCATCATACCCTGGATCAACAATTTTCCCTATTCTAAAAGTATTTTCTGCAATTTCATGCAAATAGAAATCCGCGTATGCACCACTGGCTTTCTCACCAGCCTTCAAAGACTCGCGAAGAGCACTTACCATCGCTTCATTAGGGCCATATGGTTCAAATCTGGCCAAGTTTTTCTCAACTAATGCCAGCCCCTTTTCAGTAACTCTTACTGGGCTTCCTGCGACATAACGGCTACCAGCTTTTGCTCCAATTGCACGCGATGCACTAACAAGTGCCCCCGCCTCACCAAAAGATAGTACATTGAGTGTACCAAATGCGGCACCAGCTAATATGTAAGCACTGCCTAATCCGTAGCGACCACTGCTAAATGCCTGTTGGGACATGGCTCCATACCCACCATCCATAAAATCCCTGGTCCCATTAATAGCAGTTTGCGCAACACTCGTACTGGTTCTATCCTTACGTGCATGAATACCAACTATTGGCATACCTTCAGGATCAATAGTGTCCCAACCAGCCACAGTCCAACTAAACCCATCCAAACTCATTATATATAAAGAATTTACAGGAGCAGTAAAATTCATACTGAGTTTTGTTCCCTCAATATTAACTACTTGATCGAGCATATTTATTTCAGTAAATCCACTTGGATCTACAAATGCCAGTGGATTCCCAATTGCATAAGAATACCTATTAAATGATTGCAAATCGGTTGGATTCGTAATTGTTGGATCCGCACTAATAAAACGTGCAATTATTGGATCATACACTCGACCATTCATATGTATCAATTCAAGATCATCCAAATGCTGATGATTAGTGAATCCTCTCACCGAATTCACACCACGAATCTGTCTATTAGCATCTTGAAGACCAGAAACATAGCGACGCTTACCAAATGGCTCGTAAGCAAGTCGCTCAATAACAGTACCCGCCTCATCGCTTATGGCAACAACTGAACCAAGATAATCTCGGTGAAAATAATTAATAGACTGAATTCCAGAATTTTTCTTAACAACGGCAATAACAACCCCAGCCACAGAAATAAACTGTCGATGTTCAACACTTCCATCTTTTTTTATTTCCTTCTCATAATATAGATCCCCACCATTTCCAGGATGAACATAAATATTAGTCGCGGAAGATGATGTTTCTTTAATTCGCATATGATTAGCATCATATAGAAAATCGACTGCACCGCCCGCTGAAACAATCCTCGCAGGCATATCGAAACTGCTATAAAAAATTGTACGTTCCGCGGCAGGTATATTTTTTCCTGATGCATCCATTTTGAAATCTTTAATTAGATTCCCATTCATATCATATTCAAAACGACGACTACCACCAGAACTTAATTCAATTGTTCCAACAGCATGAGGAAGTATTCGCGGCGCCGCATCATAAATATATTTACCTACTCCTGAACGTGAATATATATTACCTATACTATCGTACTCATAACTCTGCGTCAGCAATCCAGCTCCGGAAGAGTTGACAGTTGATGTTCGAAGACGATTCAATCCATCATACAAAAAAGATTCAGTCAACCCTTGTGCTTTATCCGTTCGGGAAACAATATTCCCAATTACATCAAAATCATATGCAAGATTTTGCACTCCATTTCCCGTACCACCGTAAATATTTTTAACACGACCATTCCCACTATTATACTCCCTCGTTGTAACAATGTTATTTCCATAAATTTGCTTCAGGAAATTCCCTTCAGCATCTAAATTTTGCGCCTGCCAATATAAAACATTAGTGTCATTATCTCGAATTTCTTTCAAATAACCATTTTGAGTATAGTCATAGCGCAAAGTCAATCCACCGGGAAAAGTTCTTTTATTCATCCTCCCATTCATATCGAAACTATTTGTTTCAACATAGGCCGCATCAATATATTTATTGCTTACATTTTTTCGACCATATTGATCATAACTTAATGTTTCAGCATATCCATTATCAGCCGTGATCTTGCAAAGTTTCCCAACACCCTTCACACAACTATCATAGCTCCAAGAGGAAACCAGATCAACTTCGCGACGAGATAATAATCGCCCTAATTTATCATAGGAAAAACTAGATGACTGCCCTTTAGCATCCACCTGGAGAACCAATTGTCCCAATGCATCATTAACAAATGTTCTCACCCCCATATCAGGATCGTCAATTTGAATTTTTCTTCCAAGATCATCGTAAGCGATTGAAATTACATTAGATTTTGAATCTACTGTCTTCCACAAATCTCCAAAAACACTATACTGATAATTAAATTCATTTCCCTCATCATCAATCAGTTTTGACAATTTTCCTTGCAAATTTTTTATGTGTATCCTAACCTGGTCAGCTGCATTTCTAGACGAGCTACTTAAGCCATTATATGAGTAAGTATTTTTAGAGCCATCTGCATTAACAATCATGCTGACACGATTAACATCATCGTAACTAATGACATTCCAATATACTTGCGCACCCTTATAATATGGGCGACTAATTCTCGATATGCGTCCACGTTCATCATACTCTGTACTAATAACAATGACAGAAGTACCATCGAATCCAGACCTCTCCAGAGCAACTTCACGGTCAAGTTCATCATAATAATATTTACTCCAACCACCGTTCACTGTTAGGCCGTCACTCGCCAATGCGGTTTCTTGAAGCATATATTTCGCATACATGGGACAAATTTCTGCTCCATCATTCACACCACTACAAAACTTATAATCTAGCTTCTTTCGGTTTCCATCAGCACCAACAACCATAATCTTTCGACCAAAGCTATCATATTTAAACTCCGTCGCAATTCCGTTTACATCTATAATTTTACGTACGACACCGAATGAAGAATCAAATGTAAAATTTTCAGATTGCGATAAAGGATTAACCGTTCCAGTCGAAAATTGCCCACGTGAATCAAATAAAGAATGGCTTTCACGAGCTGTTATAGCTGCATTCCCGATTGCCGGTGATGATACGGTTGTCACAACACCGTTGCCCCAAGCATCATATTTAAAACTAGCGTCTAAACGTAACTGTGCACGATCTGGCTCTATTGTCACTGCACTCAGAAGACCATTTCCAACTTGATAATTATATGCAATAGTACGACTGGCACTGAATGGTGGAGCCACAACCGTAGCAGCCATAACCGGAATAACATCTCCCGATAAAAATAAAAATAATATAAAATATTTTTTCATTTTTTAATCTTTTCTTTTGAAAAAAATAATATTCAAATATACAATTAAGAAAGTAACTCATAAATCTCTCCATTATCTTTACTTTCTCAACTTGCAAAATTCACTTTCACCGATATTAAAAAACATCAATCCATTAATAACATTATAATTGGCGATAGGTCCAATTTCCTTACTCTAATAACGGTCTTAATTGAACTTGATGAATTTCTTGCATCTCCCGAATACGTAGCTGTTATTGTATGCTCTCCCAGCCTATTCAATGATGCAGAAAATGACGCGGAACCACTTGCGTCCAGCCCGACCATTGCCAATATTTCATTTCCATCGCTGAAAGTGACATATCCAGTACGAACAACTGCCCCTTTAACATAAACCTTCAATTCCACAACCTGTCCCGGAACTGCGATTTCTGGCGAAGGATAACCAGCAGCCAAAAACGTCGTACTGGTAGTAATGCCAGCATTTCCCGGATTGTTGATTCCCGGGCCTACCGAACCTTCTCCGCCTGGCCAGGCACCAATTGGCCCTAAAGGGAATGGTGGCGTAGATGCAGCATGCCGAGTGTTAGTAGTTGTAGAGCGTTGCAATTGGGCTAAATGCCAGTTAATCAGATCGGCAGAATTAAAAATATTCTCCGTGATATTACTAAAAGCATTAACCCCATCAATGCTTGTTTTCACCACTTTTTTTGCATTTCCCCACGAATCATAATTGGTAGTCGTTGTGTTTGCAGGAAAAATTGCACCATTCAAATCCCAAGAAAAATCAACCGATTGTGCAGCATAAGGAAAATAGACTCGTCCGGGGGCTATCGTACATGCGCCTCCATAAATTGGATCGATACAAGCATAGCTGCTCGATACATCATTTAAACGATCACCATTACCATGCCCGGCCAGCATTGTTTTTGAATTTGCGATCATACCAATATAAGGCCAATCCTGGCGATACTCACTACGTTTGGTCAATCCAGATTCTATCTGCTTCTCTTGTCGCCAACGAAACCCTATAATTCCTCCCCGACTCCAGTCCAGCTTCAAACCTCCATAGGTGTAACTTGAAGAATTAACTCCCCTTTTCCCATTCGAACGGTTCACGGTTGAGACCACATATAAAGGCATTGTCACATCCGCCACTGGATACAACGATTGCATGTCGGGAGTGTACACATCGTTATCAGCGAGTGCTTTATAAACCACATCAATTTTTGCCCCAGTTCCCCCAGTGATCGAAGTCATCAAATCACCAATGCCGCCATCAATCATATGTGCTTGTATTGTGATCGGAACGTCATAATTTTTATAATTTTGCTGCACCAGATCTAATTTACCGTCGCCATTAATGTCCAATGCCATTAATCCTGGTCCTTTACCCTCGAATGAATATCCACTTTCACTCTCTGCATAAGGAGCACCTACCGTATCTCCCTTCAAATGGGTATTATAAGGAGCCATGGAAATAAGTCCCTTCCCTTCCGATGAAACTATCGGTTGCAGCCACATTTCTCCTTGCACTCCACCACCGGTATTATTCGAAAGCCATACCTGAATCAAATCCATCCTTCCATCGCCATTCAGATCCGTTGCGATGGTACTTTCCGCATACAATGACGATGGGTAATTCCATGCTGCATTAGCTGATCGCCCCTCACCGGCAACAAATGAAACGCCATTAAAATAAAATGGGCTGTAATACACGCTCCTCCGCATCGGACTTGCTTTTGTATATGGCTTATTCACGATAACAAAATCGCCAATCCCATCGCCGTTTAAATCAGTTGCGATATATTGATTCAGCAATGTTTTTCCTGGATCGACTGTGTCATAACCTGGCAATCCTGTATCAAACCAACTTCCGGCGGAGAACCCCGAACCATTCGAGAATAGTGGAAGCAACCATATATTACCCGTTAGATTATTTCGCCACATCTCGATGAAATCCATTTTTCCATCGCCATTCAATTCAATCGGAAAAATACTAATTGCAGCGTCATGCGCCCATCCAGCAGATTGACGAGAACTAGCCAAGGAAAAAACCCCTGGATTAAAAGAGTTTCCGGTAGATATTACAGGCAATAACCAAAGCTCGTTACCGGATGTTTTATACTGTACCAAGTCTGCCTTACCGTCGCCATTAATATCCATGGCGACCCATGAATTATATCCATTCAATACTGAATTTTGATATGGCACCCCTTTATCAAAACCAGTTCCATTGGAGTACATTGGAAGAATATAACCATCTCCTATAATAGCAACATCAATCTTACCATCGCCATTAAAATCGCCTGCAACTGTAGCGTTACCATATACCCCTGTATCCTGCCATGTTCCAGTGACGAATTCATTGCCACTCGATATAAGAGGTAATATCCGTAAAGTCGAATCTCTTTGCATCAATCTAAGCAGATCTGTTTTCCCATCACCATTTACGTCCCCGACCAGAAATGAATTTCCCGAGTGCAGTATAGGAGCTCCAGTATCCAACACGGCACCTGTTTTCAACCATGCTCCTACTGAAAGAAGTTCATTGGCGCTGGACTCCCAGTCAAATTTGGTTGCTGGCAGGCATATTGCACCGGCTCCATCGCATTGAGTAATACTACTCAACCGCGAACGGAAAGGATCGCTACTTCCCATGTATGCGAGACGAAAATCCATTACCTTAACTGCACCAGTATATGTTTCAACATTCGTTAAACGCATCGAAGTTGTTATCGAAGAGCCGGCCTGATACATGGTGGCGATATCTGGCCTCTTTTCGTACTTAAAACGTACTGAATTATTTGGCATCATTCCAACATTGCTATTTCCGGTATAGTTGAGAATGCTTGGATAGAAATCTCCGCTTTCAGTCTCCTTAATGTAATTTACTGTCATATAGTTACTTACAGAATCTTGCACTCTATTAAGCGCCCATATTCTGACCGTCAGTTTTCCCTGTGCCTCGATTCTGGAATCAGTAGTATTACCATATTCCATAATTTCTCCGGATTTACTCCATACCTTGAACCAAGCAGGTCCAGTACCAGCGATGCCATAAGAAATAATTCTGGAAAAATTGTCGCGTTCCGTACGGTATTCCGTGCCATTTGCGCCATACATACCGCCATTGCTCACAACAAGACGCTGACCATCAAGGCAAAAACGATCATTACCATCAAAGTTGACCCCACTGCGCAGGCCACCATCCTGTGCAATGGTCTGGCCACAACGAGTAATATTTGACATACCGGCTATAGACCAGCCTTTGCCAAGCGTACCGGAAAGACTTTGACTATTTCCTGAAACACTTTGACTATTAAAACTAAATGCCAGTTTTGGTCCCATACCTGCTGTCGGTGGAGGCACCAGAATCGGAATAGAATAAGTTGCTGCACCAAGTTCGCTAACATCAAATTTCCCAGGCGTGTGCATGGCTGCATGCGCAAAACCTGCCAGGGAAAGAGAGGCAAAAATTGCCCCAAGCGTTGTCCGCCATTTAAATATCATGTATTTTTCTTTCATTCTTATACGAAGTACATGCCAGACCACCGCCCGGCGATTTTTCTCAACCAAGAAAAGCCAAAATAAAATAAGACCGTGACTCTACAGGGAAACTATTTTTTTAACAATTAAAAATATTTTCATTTTTTCATCACATCCGTTTTATCCACGATTACTGCGGGTGACTCATAAACAAACCGCCATTCGCCATAGTGCTCGGCCATCTCAAACCCGGCATCGCGCTGGCGAAAACCGGAGCGCTTGATGGTCGTGCCCGCGCTCATGCTGTAGACGCCCATAATTCCGCCATCCGGACCAGTAACGATGCCCCATTCGGAACGTGAAGTCATCGGGTCCGCATATATCCGGCGCAAATGGCGGGTGGTCGCGGCAAAGCGGCGATCTTCCATGAGATCGTCAAAAGTGGCTGGGTAGCGTTTTAGCGTGCCTGGCGTATTTTCATAATAGGCGCCAATTGCCCGGCGAAATTCATTGCCGACAAAAAGTAGCTCGCCTTCTTTTTCGCGCTGCTGCGCATGCGACCACAGGACGCCGCCGCCAGCAAGCACCAAACCGGCAATGCTGACGGCAAACAGCAGTGCCAAATAAGTAAATCCCGCACAATTTGGCAAAGGCGGCTGCCGTAACGTATTACCAATCACGGTAATAACTGCCGTTACGCGCCCGGGTCTTGGCGCCGCTATGCACATCAAATACCGCGCCTTTTTGGGTATCCGGCGGCGCCACGATCACCCAGGTCAGGTTACTATCGGTCATCGGATCAAGCGGTATTTTGCGCATATACCTGAGCGTCACCAGGTCCTGCAGCACCATCGGGTAAGATCCCGTGTCCGCATAGTGCTTGTCAATCACATCCCGTAATGTCGCCAGGTTTTCCGATAATACGGACTCCTTTGCCTTGTCTACGTTCCCCATATAACGCGGCGCAGCCAGCGTTAATAAGGTGGCGATTATCGTCATTACGACCAGCAATTCGATCAAGGTGAAGCCGCCATGGCGGCGCTGATCTTTTCTCATTATCCCTACCATTCCCGATAAGCGATGCCGTTGATGCCAGCGCCCTCCATCGTCGAATAGACGTCAAACACATCCGCCCCCTCTTTCGGCTCGGCCGCGCTGGAGGCATAACTGCGCGTTCCCCAGGTTGCCGCAGCCGGTCGCATATCCTCTTTCTCAAAGAATGGATCGCGTGGAATACGCCGCAAGAAATAGATCGGCGCGCCATCCGGATCCTTCGCATTCGGCACGCCATCCTGCAAGACCTGCAAATTCGGCGGATATCCTGACTGGTCAGCCTTTCGCATCACCCGCCCGTCATCGCTTGCCTGCTTATATGCATCCAGGGCTTCGCGTATCTCCCTCAGATTGCGCCGCAACTGCTGCTCCTTGTCGCGCTGGAAAGCCAGTTCAGCCATGGGAAATGCCGCGCTGGCCAAAATGGATACCAGTACCACCGTGACCAGCATTTCCACGATGGTGAATCCGCGCTGCACCTGCCTCACGACTCCCCCATCAGGGAAAGCGTCTGCTTGACGGATAAGGGCAGGTATTCGATGACCATCTTGCTGTCATCGACACTGTCCAGGCGATACGAGGTATCGAATGTTTCGCCGCGGCTGACGGCGAACGATTGGTCTCCGCGCGTCAGATAGTATGTCCAGCGTCCGCCCGTCCCTTGCAATCTGCCGGCATACACAAACGGCATCGCGGGCGCCGTTGGTGGCGGTGGCGGCGCGGCGGCCGCTGGTGGCGGCGGTGGCGGCGGCGCCACGAACCAGGAAGTCGTCGCAAACGGATTCTGCGTGGTCACCACCATCGATGCGCGCTCGAGCTTATACAAAGCCAAATCCGCAGGCTTGGGCTCGCTGGCCCCCGGGGCAGCCACGGCGACCTTCACGGGCCGCACTGCCACACTGGGCTCCACCACTGCCGAAGCATCGTCCGCGCCCGGCCAGACAGCGGCAACAATGGTCGCCGCCAGCAGCGCGTATAAAATAGGCTTTCTCTTAAGCATTATTTTCACTGAGATATAGCGTCAATCTGATGTTCGCCTCGACCATGGCATCGCCAACCTTCTGGCGCTCGAAGGAAACACTCTGCAGCGCAAGGTGAGGGATTTTGGCGAGCACCTGCGCGAGGAAGGCCCGTACCTGCGGATAACTGCCGTGCACAGGCAACACAATTTCGTAACGCCAAAGTTTGCCCTTGCCATCGTGAGACAACTGGTATTGCCCTTGATCCAGGGCAATACCATTCTCGGCGGCAGTTTCATATAAGCGTCCCATCCAGACGCCCAAGGTCTCCTTGGCAGGAAAGAACTGGTAATACTGTCGCAACTGCTCAATTGCCCCGTCGGCAGCAGGCAATTGCGTCAATCTTCCGCCATGGGCGGCCTTGGCCTGCGCAACACGCTGCTGCAAGCCACTCATCTGCCCGGATAGGGGCCGCAATAACACGCCTGCCACAAGCACCGCTGTCAAAGCAATAGCGATGGCCAACATGCCCGGCCAGGCCAGGGCCGCCGCATATTCCTTGATGCACCAGACATAGCGCTGGAAATGGGTCTTTGCCGTCATGGGACCACCTGCACGGCCTGTGCCGCGTCATGCAGAGCGGGATCGACCCAGCGGGCATTGACCATGAAGCGCACGGGCTTCTGCAAGTCCTGCTGCTGCGTTTGATGGCTGGCGATATAAACATCCTGGAATAGCGGATCACCAGCCAAGCGCTGCTGATAACTGATCATGGCGGCCAGGTTCTTGGCTTCCGCCGTTACGCTCAAGGTCATTTTTTCCGTATCTGGAATTACGCTCAGCAAACTCACGTCCTCGCCCAAGGTCGATTCCAATGTTTGGAACAATGGCTCCCATGGCATTGCCAGATGGCCTATGACGCGCTGGGCAAGCGTCAGTTCAAGCTGAACCTGCTTTGTCGCTTTTTTTTCAGTAAGGCCTGTTTCACTCACTTTCCGCGTCAACTGGGTCAGCTTTTGCATTTGCAGCTGCAAGGTATCCAACTCGCCTTTACGCTGAAGATATGCGTGCGTCACCAGCGCCATGCCTGACACGGCAAACAAGAACAGCACCACGCCCAGTGTTTTCAATGGACGCGTCTGGCGTACAAAATCCAGGTCCAGCTTCCGCATCATCACATTGCGCATGTCGACATCACCATGGAAGGAGCCTGCGCTACGCCGCCGGCCACATTCGCCAGCACCACGACGGCGCCGCCGCCGCGCAATTGAACGGCTGGCGCGAGACCTGGCGCATGCAAATAGACTGTTGCGCCCTCGAGGCCCTGCAACACGAGCTCACGCTCGATGAGCAAGCCCATATCTGTAGCGGCGTGCGTTTGCAGGCGGACACCACGGACGCTGCACCAGCCGCCATTCTTAAAACCTGCCATCGTGCATTGATCCGATTCCATCACAGCGAGCAAGGCATCGCCTGCCATTTGCTTGCGCCATTGCTTAACAACATTCATCAAATAGGGGCGCAACGACGCCAGGCGCAACTTGTGCGTGGAAACAAGGGCGCGCAGTGCATGCAATAACTGCGGGTCGATGGCACACGCAAGGCGTGCCTGCTCATAGCCAGCCTGTGACATCTGAATTTCCCATGCTCCCGCTGTTGCGCCATACAGCGATTGAAAATGAATCTGCGCCATGGCACGACGCTCCGCCTCACTCGTTATCTCTGCGGACCACGGCATCAGGGCGTAGCGCACCAGCCTGTCCGACAAGATAAACTCCACTGTCGCAGCCATCTTGTTCCCAGCCAGCCAGCTGTCCAGCGCCGCCAGCGCCGGCGCCCATTCCGCAGCACCATCGGCCGCCTTGCAGCTTAAGACGATGGGGTCGGCCGCTGGCTGGCGCCAGCCGCGGGCCGTGACGGTCAACGATAATTGATCGCGACAGAGGACAACGCGCAATTTATTACGCAACAAAAGTGACACGGTTGATCTCCTCCAGCGTAGTCCTGCCTTGTGCCAATAACTCGATCGCCGAATCGCGCAGGAAACGCGTGCCTTTTGCGCGCGCGACTTCCTTGATCGTGCGGATAGGAGCGCGGGATATGATCAATTCGCGTAATTCGTCATTCAGCATCAATACCTCGCCTATGGCGTGCCGCCCCTGATAACCGGTGCCGCGGCAGTGACCGCAACCCTGCCCTTTGCAGAAATGCATGGCAGAGGCGTCAGCGCCATCAATGCCCGACAGTTCCAGTTCTTCCAGGGAGGGCTGATAGGGCACGGTACATTTGGGGCATATCAAACGCACCAGGCGCTGCGCCAGGATGCCATTCAAAGCAGAAACAAAACTGTAGGTATCGACCCCCATGTGGAGGAAACGGCCCAATACATCGAACACGTTATTCGCGTGGACGCTGGTAAAAACCAAATGCCCGGTGAGGGCCGACTGAATGGCGATTTGTGCGGTTTCGGGGTCGCGTATCTCGCCGACCAATATCTTGTCGGGGTCATGGCGCAAAATGGAACGCAGGCCGCGGGCGAATCCCAAGCCTTTTTTTTCATTCACCGGAATCTGCAAGACGCCGGGCAACTGATATTCGACAGGATCCTCGATGGTGATGATCTTGTCCTGGCCATTATTAATTTCAGACAAGGCCGCATACATGGTGGTGGTCTTGCCACTGCCGGTAGGGCCCGTCACCAGCAGCATGCCGTACGGTTCGCGCGCAAGACGGCGTATTTGCAAAAGCGTGGCCGGATTAAACCCCAGCAAATCCAGACGCAGCCCCTGGATCTGATCCGTCAGATTGCGCTTGTCCAGGATACGGATGACCACATCTTCGCTGATCAGGCTGGGCATGATGGAAACACGATAATCAATTTCGTGCCCTCGCACAGACAGCTTGAATCGGCCATCTTGCGGAATGCGCCGTTCGGCAATATCCAGCTCCGCCATCACCTTGATTCTCGACACCACCTGTTCGGCCATTTCCAGTCCCTGGAAATTGGCGATGCTGGCCAGCACGCCATCGATGCGATACTTGACATGCAGACCTGCGCGGGTAATTTCGAGATGGATGTCGCTGGCTCCCGTTTTCAGCGCGTCATAAATGGTCGAATTAACCAATTTAATGACAGGATTGGTATCGCCGGCAATAGAACTCAGCGACAGATCCTCCAGCATGATCGGTACCGAGGTTTCATCGGAAGCCGTATGCAGGGTATCGTCTATGGCCCGCAGCGTATTTTCATGAAAGGCAAAGAATGCCTTGAGATCGGCCCGGTGCGCGAGATACCACGAAATCGGTTCCCTGCAGCGGGCTTCGATCGATGTCTGTAGCGACAAATTGAATGGATCGGCAAGCACGCAAACCAGTACAGCCCCATCGCGGGCTAAAAAACAGGCTTGCTGCAGTGCCTCCGTAAACGGCAGCACGTCAAACTCGGGGCTAAGGCGATGGAAGTCCTCCGATACCAGGACGGGATAATGCAATGTATTCTGCAAACACTGCATGAATTGCTCTGACGGCAATTGCAACCGTTCCTCCAGCAAATCGAGCAGCGTGCCACCGCCATTGGCCGAAATATCGCGGCACTCGGCAAGCATGGCAGTTGGAATCACGGGCGGGGAAGCAGCATGGGCGGAAGACGTCATTGAATACTGCTCGCAAGTTCAAAAATTGGCATATACATCAAAATCACAATCAGGCCAATAATCAGGCCGATACCTATCATCAATAAGGGTTCAAATAAACGGCCAAACCAATCTATCCAGCGTGCCAATTCATCTTCATAAAGGCCTGACACGCGCTCCATCGCGCGTCCCAGGTTGCCCGATCGCTCGCCGACCGCCAGCAGGCGGACGCCAACCTCGCTGGCCAGGCCATGCACGGAGAATGCATCGGAAACCGAACGTCCCTCGCGTATCAACTGAGCCGCCTGCACCAAGCCATGCCGAAGGCCGGGCTGGTGCAATAGGCCGCTGACCATTTCCAGGGCCGTGACGAAGGGAATCCCGCCATTCACCAGCATCGCCAAGGTACGGGTAAACCGCGCCAGCTGATATAAACGCATCTTTTCACCGACGGCCGGAATGTTCCACAAGCGACGCTCAATGCCCGCACGCGTGCCAGGCCGCATGAAAGCCGCCACGAGAGCTACAAATGTCGCCAATACTCCGGCGGCCAGCCACCAACCATAGTCGCCAACAAATTTTCCCCAATGCATTAGCAACTGGGACATCCATGGCAAGTCGCGTCCCAGGTCTTCATACACACGGCTAAACCGCGGAACGACATAACCGAGCAAAAACAAGACGACCAAGGCGCCTACGCTAATCAGCAATGCGGGGTATACAGAGGCGGCGACGATCTTATCGCGCACAATATTAAGCTGTTGGTTGTAGGTCAGGTATCGGCGCAGGGACTCAATCAAATCACCCGTCTGTTCCGAAGTGCGAATCGTCGCGATATAGAGGGGAGAAAAAACCTCAGGCAACTCTTCCAGGGCGCGTGAAAAAGAATAGCCCTGATGCAGTGCGGAGAATAGCGTGCGAAGAACTTTTTTGGATGCTTCGTGGCGAGACTTGCGTTCGAGAAGATCGATAATCTCGATCAAACTAAGGCCTGCCTCCAGCAAGGAAAGCAGCTCCTGGCTAAATAATGGCACTGAAAAGGATTGGGCCGTCCGGCGCGAAAAATTCCAGCGTATCTGCCGGCGCACGGAAATGACCTGATGGCCAAGAACCTCAGCCTGCTGACGTGCGTCCGAAAAACTACTCGCACGCAAGACTAAAGAAGAGACACCTTGGCCCTGGCGGAAAGTTTTGAGTTCGAACTGCATTAATTATATTTAGAATCCGGTTTCCACCCCCTACATGACAGCGCATATCAATAGCCTGCCAAATCAGGCAAACAGAAACAGCAGCCACATGCAAGCCCGCAAATCAGACAATCTTGAGAAAATATGGCGCACTACCGCATCAGATATGTGCAAAGACTCGCATAACGATATCGACAGGTGCCCCAGCAAAGAGAGTGATGTCTTTTTCCCACCACATTGAAAGTATGCAGGAAAAATTAACATTTCACAACCCAAATAACGACAGCCGGCATGGCATCTGGCAGCGTCAGTCATTGCAGCATAAAAAACTATCGCCTGCCGATATTTTCTGATTTTTGTAATTGACTTTTTCAAAAAAACAAAATTATTGATTCTATATCTGCTGATATTAAGTGCTTGCGACAATTCCAGGCGAATTGCCAAAAGGAGGGAAACGGGCATGCAAATTTCAGGTCCCCCGCATGCCGGGCTTGCGGTAACCGCCGCGCCGACGCGACGGCCTTCTGAAATACACGGACAGAGACACGATTGCCATTTCCCGACCACCATGCAAGCCGATAAGATTCCTGCACGCCCGCCCAAAGCAGTCTGTTTGCACCGTCATACCCTGCAGACATGCTCGCCATGTCGCACCGTTCATACAGCAACGACAAGGAATACCGGTTCGGACATGCCAAGAATACTTGCATCATAAGCATGATAAAATCGCAAATAAAACAAATCGGTTCACAGCTGGCGACGATAATCGCTCCACTCCAATACACAATCAAAAATCATTGATGAACATTCAAAAGCTCACAACAAACAAAAAAAGCACAAAGAACATTCTCGCCAAGCTGGCTTATGTCCTTGCCGCCGGCATGGCATTGACCCTCGCCCCCTTGCCGGCAGCTGCCGTGACCGAGTGCAATCTATCACCGAGAAACATGTATGTGGGCGACGGCCTGTTATGGGTGGTATTTCAAGGAGGTGGCCAGGGAAAAATTGCGCAAACAAGCCCGGACTTCAAACCCATTTACGCTCTCTTTTTGACGGCTATCAGCACACAAAAGGATGTGGTGGTTCGCTATACGCAGGACAATGCCGATTGCAACGCCCTGCAAGAAATCCGCGGAGTCTGGATCGCACGCTAAAAACAGGACACCCAGGACGACTACCGTGCCGGCCTGCCGATTTCAGGGCGGGCACGGGCGCTTTTCGACGGCATGACAAAAAGCTGGCAATTTGTCGCCCTCCTTCAGCAAGGCAGGCACCTCGCGCGACGGGCCGATCAACGCACTTGAACGCCATTGCCGGGCGGGCGCGGCGGCGCATGGAACGCTCCTGCAATCGGCGCACCGCACCGTGCGACTCTCATGCATCGGTTTTTTTGACGGGCACCGGCATCGCCCGGCCGGAAGATGGCTGAAGAAGCGAGCGCCGTCGACTGCCGGCATGCACCGCGCGCCAGCAGCAATGTAAAAAGCAAGATGTAGATCAAGCCACCGCCGATGGCGACACGCCCCGCTGCCGGCCCTGTCTCCATCGGCACACGGCGGAACTCACGGCATGGCAGCGGCTGGAGATCCCGCACCCATTCCCCCTTCCCAGCACTCCTGCACTGCCCGGCGCACTGCCGCTGCAAATCCGCTTCCCCTCCTCGCCCGGCGCGCCGTGACGCTGGCGCCACCGGCAGCCGTATCGATTCGGCACATGGGCGCCGCCGCCGGCCCGCATGCATCGACGCGCCAGGAAGCGGCGCAGGCCAAACGACA
The DNA here is from genome assembly GCF_058798675.1 of Janthinobacterium sp. GW822-FHT07H10. Classification (NCBI taxonomy): domain Bacteria; kingdom Pseudomonadati; phylum Pseudomonadota; class Betaproteobacteria; order Burkholderiales; family Oxalobacteraceae; genus Janthinobacterium; species Janthinobacterium sp. GW822-FHT07H10. The sequence goes on along the minus strand of NZ_JBXAKS010000002.1, from coordinate 357,944 downwards.
ACTACATTGATATTTATCAAATTGACTGCCCGATGCCTGGGCTACTGTCGGTGCCATCTTTGATTTGAAACAGAAACTCTGCTGCCAAGAAACGACCATTTCAGAAACAACGCCAGTTCTCGCCAGGCGCTTCATTCCCCAGCCGATAACACCCGCCCAGTGCGGTGACACGCAGCGTTCCCCCTTCCTTGCCTACACGCGCTGGGAAAACTTTTGCCAGCAATTTTGCGGCTTTTGATTAATGAACGTAGAAAGGAATTTCTTATGAGCACTTATTCTGACATTTGCATCGTTGGCGCCGGTATCGGAGGCTTGACTTGCGCCAACCACCTGATCGACGCCGCCGCCAGCAGGAATCTGCGCATCCGGGTATTCGACCTGAATGCCACGGTCGGCGGCCGCATCCAGTCGCGTAAGATCGATGGCAAGGAAATCGCCGAACTCGGCGCCGCCCGCTACTCGCCGCAGCTGCATCCGCACTTCCAGCAGCTCATGCAGGGCAGCGGCTTGCCGCATGCGGTCTACCCGTTCACCGAGGTCATCTCCCACGATAGCGTGCTGGAAGAACTGAAGGCAACGCTGGATGAGCTGAGCCCGATGCTGAAAGACCATCCGAACGACTCCTTCCTTGATTTCGTCAGCCATTACCTGGGCGCCGCCAAGGCCAACCACATCATCAAGGCGACCGGCTATGACGCCCTGCTGCTGCCGATGGTGTCGGCGGCCATGGCCTACGACATCATCAAGAAACACCCGGAAACGCAGCACTTTACGGAGAACGCCGCCAACCAGTGGCACTATGCCACCGACGGCTACCACGAATTGCTGTGCCAGTTGCAACACCAAGCCCAGGCCGCCGGGGTGGAATTCCAGCTCGAACATCGCTTGCTGTCCGTTGAAAAATCCGGCGCCGACCATGTGCTCGCCTTCAGCCATAATGGCGACACGCAGATGCACCGGACACGCCATCTGGTGATGGCCATCCCGCCATCCGCCATGCCACGCCTGAACCTGGATTTCCCGACCGCATGGAGTCCGTTCCAGTACGACTCGCTGCCCCTGTTCAAGGGCTTCCTCACGTTCGACACGGCCTGGTGGGACGCGCTGGGGCTGACGGACAAGGTGCTGATGGCGGCAAATCCCTTGCGCAAGATCTACTTCAAGAGCAACAAGTATGTGCTGTTCTACACCGACAGCAAAAGCGCCACCTACTGGCGCGACAGCCTGGAACTGGGCGAGGACGTGTACCTGGAGCGTGTCCGCGGCCACCTGGAAGAAGTCCTGCCGCTCGATGGCCAGCCGTTGCCGCAGATCAAGGCGCATTTCCACAAGTTCTGGCCGCATGGCGTCGAGTTTTGCGTGGAGCCGGAGGCCGAGCACCCGGCCATCCTGCTGCACCAGGACGGCATCATCTCCTGCTCGGATGCCTACACCGCGCATTGCGGCTGGATGGAAGGCAGCCTGATCAGCGCCCGGCACGCGAGCGGCCTGTTGCTGCAACGGCTAGATCAGCGGACGGCAGAAGAAGCCGCCAACGATACGTTCATCACTTCCTCGACCGAGCGCGCATGAGCCTACTTGACTTCCCCCGCCTGCATTTTCGGGGTTTTGCCCGCGCCAATGTACCGACCGGGAATCGCAATACGCACGGCAACATCGATATCGCCACGAATGCGGTATCGATGGCGGGCGAAGCGGTCGACCTGAGCCGGCCGCCAGCCGAATTCCATGCGCACCTGAAACAGCTTGCCCCCCGCTTCAATGCGGCGGGCAAGCCCGATCCGGAGGGCATCTTCAGCCTGGCGGCGGGCTACAATTTCTGCGGCAACAATCATTTCTCGTGGGAAAACGCGCGGATCACGGGCGTCCAGTTGCGCGATGGCGAGGTCGATACGCAGGATGCACTGGTGGGCGCCAAGCTGGGCCTGTGGGGACACTACAATGAGTACCTGCGCACGACGTTCAACCGCGCCAGGTGGATCGACAACAATCCCGCCCAGCCGGACACGACGCTGATCTACGCGGGCCAGTTCACCTTGAGCGACAGGCTGGCCACGCCCAACACGCCCACGCTGTTTACCGCCGACATCGCGCAGGCGCACTCGGTGCGCTGGCTCGGCAGCGGGCATATCACGGAACGCAGCGGGCATTTCCTCGACGAGGAAATCGGCCGCTCCAGGCTGTTCCAGTTTTCCGTGGCCAAGCAGGATCCGCATTTCCTGTTCAATGCGGACCTGCCGCTGCCGGCCAGCATGCTCGCCTTGCGGCAAGCCCTGGACGACGACGAGGTGCTGGGCCTGACGGTGCAGTATGCCCTCTTCAATATGTCGACGCCGCAAAAACCCGATTCGCCCGTGTTCTACGACCTGGCCGGCAGCATCGGCCTGTGGCGGCGCGGCGAGCTGGCTACCTACCCGGCCGGCCGGCTGCTGCAGCCGCGCCAGGGCAGCCTGGGGCCGGTGCTGGTGAAGGTGCATGCGGACCGCGTCTCGTTCAACATGCCGACCGCCATTCCCTTCACCACGCGCGACACGGGCGCCGTCTCGGAACAGCATCCCACGCATGCGCTGGGCGGCAAGCAGGGGCTCGGCGATCTGCTGCTGCATGACGACGCCGGCACCTTGCTGGCCCGCATTCCCGAACCGCTGTACCGCGACCACTGGCGCCATCACGGCGTCTTCGATGTGCCGCTGCAGCACGCTGGCACCGCCCCGGGTTCGCTCAGCCTGGGCAGCGCGCAGGCGCAGTGGGACGAGGCCGACTGGGTGCTGCAATCGGACAGCAACCAGCTGTATCTGGAAGCGCCCAACGGAAAAAAGCACGAGGAATTTCCGCAGACGATCATGCTGCAAAGCCGCTTCCGCGGCGAGCTGGCGGCGCCTGCGGCCCTGGCGGCGGAACCCGAGGATGGCGCGCTGCTGGCCGTGCGCCAGCAGCCGTCGCCGCTCGGGCTTGGCTACACGACGCTGACCCTGACGGGCCGCCGGCCTGGCGCGACCCGCGTCGTGCTGGGGACCGGCAAGGGCACGCAGTACCTCGGCGTGCGCGTGCTGCCCGACGACTGGCACCTCGATGAGGTACCGGCGGAACAGGTCGACTATGCCTTCCTCTACCGGCATGTGATGAGCTACTACGAGCTCGTGTATCCCTTCATGTCGGACAAGGTCTTCAGCCTGGCAGACCAGTGCAAGTGCGAAACGTATTCGCGCCTGATGTGGCAGATGTGCGATCCGCAGAACCGCGACAAGAGCTATTACATGCCCAGCACCCGCGAACTGTCGCTGCCAAAGTCGCGCCTGTTCCTGAAATACCTGACGCAGGTCGAGGCGGCGGCCAAGGCGGCGGTGCCGGCGCCAGCGGTGCCGCACGTCATCGGCTGCAAGGCCGAGTTGATCGAAGAGCTGAAAAAAGCCATCGACCTGGAGCTGTCGCTCATGCTGCAGTACCTGTATGCCGCCTATTCCATTCCCAACTATGCGCAGGGGGAAGCGCTGGTGCAGTCCGGTCGCTGGCAACCGGCCGAGCTGGAGCTGGCTTGCGGCGCCGAAGACCGGCGCCGCAACAGCGGTACGCGCGGCGCGCTGCTGGAAATCGCCCATGAAGAAATGATTCACTACTTATTGGTGAACAATGTGCTGATGGCGCTTGGCGAACCGTTCTACAGCGGCACCCCGGTGCTGGGCCAGCAGGCGCGCCGGCGTTTCGGCCTGGACACGGAATTTGCGTTCGAGCCATTTTCCGAGCACGTGCTGGCCCGCTTCGTGCGGTTCGAATGGCCCGACTACATTCCCACGCCGGGCAAATCGATTGCCACCTTCTATATCGCGATCCGCCAGGCCGTGGCCGAGCTGCCCGGACTGTTCGAGAGCGGCGGCGGCAAGCGCGGCGGCGAACACCACCTGTTCCTGAAAGAACTGACCAACCGCGCCTATCCCGGCTACCAGCTGGAAGTATCGGACCGCGACAGCGCGCTGTTCGCCATCGACTTCGTCACCGAACAGGGGGAAGGCGTGGCCGTCGATTCGCCGCATTTCGCCTCTTCGCACTTCCAGCGGCTGCGCGCCATCGCCGGCAAGTTTTCGTCCCGCGACAAGCCGTTCGAACCGGCGCTGCCGGCGCTGAAGAATCCCGTGCTGGAAGCGCGCGCGGACTGCACCGTGGTGACCGATCAAAAGGCGCGCGCGCTGATGCAGCTGTACCAAGGCTGCTACGAACTGACCTTCCTGATGATGGCGCACCATTTTGCGCAGCAGCCGCTGGGCAGCCTGCGCCGCTCGCGCCTGATGAATGCGTCCATCGACATCATGACCGGCCTGTTGCGTCCGCTGTCGGCGGCCCTGATGAACATGCCGTCCGGCGTGCCCGGCCGCCAAGCAGGACCGCCCGTACCCGAGCCCGTCAGCAGCCGGGTCAGCAGCGACTACAGCCTGGGCTGCGACATGCTGGCGCAAAAGTGCCTGGCGCTGGCGCAGTACGCCCGCAGCCTGGAAAGCGATGTCATCGGCATGGCGCCGATAGAAATGTTGGAGTTTTTTAATCAGCAACTTACCGATTTATCTCGGGGAAAGATGTCAAGAGAGGCCTGAAATGCATAAAATCATTATCGTCGGCGGAGGCCTGGCAGGTAGCCTCAGCGCCATTTATCTGGCGCAACGGGGACACGATGTCCACGTCGTCGAAAAACGCGGCGATCCGCTGCAGAAAGCGTCCGCCAACGCCGATCCGGTCAACTCGCGCGCCATCGGCGTCACCATGACCGTGCGCGGCGTCAAGGCGGTGCTGGCGGCCGGCATCAGCCGGCAGGAGCTCGAGCTGTGCGGCGAACGCATCCTGGGCATGGCGTTTTCCGTCGGCCGCACATTCAAGGTGCGCGAACTGCCCCAGCGCGAAGGCTTGTTTCCGCTGTCGCTGGACAGGTCCGCATTTCAGCGCCTGTTGAACACCTACGCCGCCAGGCACGAAGTGAAATACTACTTCGAGCATAAATGCCTGGATGTCGACCTGGAAAGAAAAGTCGTGCTGGTCCAGGGCCCGGACGGCGCCCTGCAGCACCTGCATGGCGACCTGATCATCGGTGCCGACGGCGCCCATTCCGCCGTGCGTCGCGCCATGCAAAGCGGCATGCGGCGCTTTGAATTCAAGCAAAGCTTCTTCCGCCATGGCTACAAGACCCTCGTGTTGCCGAATGCGGAGGGCCTGGGTTTCAGGAAAGATTTGCTGTATTTCTTCGGCATGGCGTCCAAGGGCCAGTTTGCCGGCCGCGCGGCCACCATCCCAGATGGCAGCGTCAGCTTCGTCATTTGCCTGCCCTACTCCGGCACGCCCAGCCTGAACACGCTGAACCGGGAAACCATGGCGGCCTTCTTCGACCGCTATTACGACAAGCTGCCGGCGGCCAGCCGGCAAGAGATGGTGGACCAGTTTATCGCCCTGCCCAGCAACGACCTCATCAATGTCCGCTCGAGCACCTTCCATTACAAGGGCAATGTCTTGCTGATCGGCGATGCGGCGCACGCCACCGCTCCCTTCCTCGGACAGGGCATGAACATGGCGCTGGAGGACACGCATATCTTCGCCACCTTGCTGGAAAAGCACGGCAATGCCCTGGCCCCCACCCTGTCCGAGTTCACGCACCTGCGCAAGGTACAGGCGGACGCCATGCAGGATATGGCGATCGCCAACTACGAAGCGCTGAGCAACCCCAACCTGATTTTCTTCCTGCAGACGCGCTACAACCGCTACATGCACCAGAAATTCCCCCGTATTTATCCACCCGACATGGCGGATAAATTGTTCTTTACATCGATACCTTACGATGAATTGCAGCAAATCCAGAAAAAGCAAAACGTTTGGTACAAACTTGGGAGGGTAAACTAATGAACATTCTCGTTATCGGCGCCGGCCCCGCAGGACTGCTCTTCGCCAGCCAGATGAAACAGGCCCAGCCCGGCTGGAATATCCGCATTACGGAAAAAAACACCCAGGAAGAAGTGCTGGGCTGGGGTGTGGTGCTACCGGGACGGCCGCCGCGCCATCCCGCCAATCCACTCTCTTACCTGGAGCAACCGGAACGGCTCAATCCGCAGTTCCTCGAAGAATTCAAGCTCGTGCATCACGACCAGCCCAACCTGATGAGCACCGGCGTCACCCTGTGCGGCGTCGGACGGCAGGCCCTGGTGCAGGCGCTGCGCGCCAAGTGCGTAGCAGCCGGCATCACGATCCGCTATGAAACGCCGCCGGCGGCCAAGGCGCAGCTGGAAGCCGAGTACGATCTGGTGGTGGTCTCGAATGGCGTCAATTACAAATCGCTGGATTTGCCGCCAGCGCTGGCGCCGCACATCGATTTCGGCCGCAACAAATACATCTGGTACGGCACCACCCAGCTGTTCGACCAGATGAACCTGGTGTTCCGCAGCAATGACCAAGGCATTTTCATCGGCCATGCCTATAAATACTCGGACACGATGAGCACCTTTATCGTCGAATGCAGTGAAGAAACGTACGCCAGGGCGCAGCTGGAGGCGCTTTCCGAGCGCGACGCCGCCGCGTATATCGCCAAAACCTTCGAGGCCGAACTGGGTGAGCACGGGCTGCTCAGCCAACCGGGCCAGGGCTGGCGCAACTTCATGACCCTCAGCCACGACCGGGCCCGCGACGGCAAGTTCGTCCTGCTCGGCGATGCGCTGCAATCGGGGCATTTTTCCATCGGCCATGGCACCACCATGGCGGTGGTGGCGGCACTGCTGCTGGTCAAAACCCTCGATACCGAAGCCGACGCGGCGGCTGCCCTGGACAGCTTCAACGCCCGTGCAGTGCCCTTGGTGCAACTGTTCAAGGAGCACGCCAACAGCAGCCGCCTGTGGTTTGAAAGCGTGGGCCAGCGTATCGGACTGAGCAATGCAGAGCTGACCGCCAGCTTCGACGCCCGCCGCAAGGACTTGCCGTCGCTACAAGAAGCGCTGATGGCCAGCCTCGGCTACGCGCTGGGCCGCTAGGGAGTCGCCATGCCAACCCACCTCGCCCCGCCGCTGCTGCCGATGCAATGGAGTAGCGCTTATATATCCTACTGGACGCCGATGCAGGCAGACGACCAGATCACGTCCGGCTATTGCTGGTTCGACTATGCGCGCAACATCTGCCGCATCGATGGCCTGTTCAACCCCTGGTCGGAAAAGGAACATGGACACCTGCTGTGGATGTCGGAAATCGGCGACGCCAGGCGTGAAAAAAGCCGCAAGCAGAAAGTGGCATACACAAGGCAAGCCGAGGCCGCTGGCGAACAGCTGCACGGCACGGCGCTGGCCGATGAGGTGACACCGTTCCATGGCCTGTTCCTGCCGCAAGCGATCCTGCTTGACGGCGCGGCGCGCCACGATGGCCGCCACACCGTGCTGGGCCAGGAGGCGGACGCCTGGGTAGTCGAGCGGGCGGGCAAGGCCTCATCGGTCTTCTACCTGGAGGCCGGAGGCAACCGCCTGCTGCGCATGGTCACCGGCAACGACCCGCAGCACCTGTCGGTACGCGACTTTCCCAACCTGTTTGTCGGCGACATTCCGGACAGCGTTTTTACGTCTTGCGACACCTGACCAGCACGTGGCGCTCGCCCCGGTCGCATGCGGCCAGGGCGCGCGCCACGCCTGGCAAGTGTTTTAGTCTTTACTCTCGAAGGATATTGCTATGCCGTTGGTTGTATACATTCTGGGCTTGACGATCTTCTCGTTGACGACATCCGAATTCATGGTAGCGGGCATGATGCCCTCGCTGGCCCTGGCCATGGATGAACCGGTGACACGGATCGGCTATCTGATTTCGCTCTACGCCATGGGCATGGTCATCGGCGGGCCGCTGAGCACCATTGCCCTGCTCAAGCTGCGCGTGCCGAATAAAAAGGGGCTGCTGTGGCTGCTGGGTTTTTATGCCCTTGCCCAATCCGTCGCCGCATCGGCCACCAGCTACGACATCCTGGCCATCGCACGGGTGGTCACGGGCGTAGCCGCCTCGACCTGCTTTGGCCTGTCGCTGGCGATCTGCGCCGACATCGTCAGCGCCAACGCGCGCGGGCGCGCCGCCGCCGTCGTGATCGGCGGCCTCATGCTGGCGTCCGTGCTGGGGGTGCCGGTCGCCACGCTCATCGACCAGCACCTGGGATGGCGCGCCAGCTTCTGGCTGGTGGTGCTGCTGGCGGTATTGTGCCTGGCGCTCATCACCGTGCTGGTGCCGCGCACCAAGCCATCTGAAGTCGTGAGCCTCGGCAATGAACTGGGGGAATTCAGGAACCGCCACCTGTGGGCAGCGTATGCCAGCAGCGGCCTCATCATTGGCGCAATCTTCGCGGCCTTCAGCTACTTCGCCACCATCCTGACGGAAATTACCGGCTTTCCCGCGTCCGCCATCCCCTGGCTGCTGGGCATCTACGGCGTCGCCAACGTGGTGGGCAATGCCGTAGTCGGCCGTTATGCGGACCGCTATACCACCATCATCATGGTCTGGGGCATGGTCATCCTGAGCATCAGCCTGGCGCTATTCGCGGTCTTTGCACACGACAAGACCATCAGCGTCGCCTTGCTGGTCGTCACAGGCCTGGTCGGGATGTCGATGAATCCCGCCATCATCGCCCGCGTGATGAAAACCGTCCATCCAGGCCCGCTGGTCAACACCGTGCATACCTCCGTCATCAACATCGGCCTGGGCGCCGGCTCGTGGCTCGGCGGCCTCGGCATCGCCGCCGGCTACGGCTTGCGCTCCCCACTGTGGGTCGGTGTCGCACTGGCCGTGCTTGGCCTCATCAGCTTGCTGCCTTACCTCGGACACAGATCGCGCGATTCGGTGTTGTCGCATTAATAGCTGGCGGCGCGGTTGGCATTGCCAACCGCGCCGCCCCCCCCCCCCCCCCCCCCCCCCCCCCCCCCCGCCGCCCCCTTATTTCAGACTTCGCAGACCGCGCCTTCCTGCACGGCGCAGGCAGGTCCGCATCACGCCAGAAAATCGATGCTTCCGACGGCCCGCAAGCTGCTTCGTAGTATTGGTCGGTGGCCAAAATGTAGAACTTCATCAATTCTAGAGTGCCCGTCCGCCACGGCTGAGTGGCAGATACCCAAACAGATGGGTCCCGACCACTTCATGGCCCCACTTTGCGACGCTAGTGCAGGCTCTTCATCAACACCAGCACGATGAACACGCAAAACACGATGTTGGCTACCAGCAGCAGCATGCAAGTGCGCCACAGCGCGCCCCATTTGCCCAGGTTATAGGTGCCGCGTAGCTGCAGAAACATGTGCAGGGGCGGCGCCAGGCACACCAGCAATCCGATCAGCCAGCCCTGGTTGAGTATCGATAGCGGTATCAACACGGTAAACAACAGGGACATGAAGCACAGCGAGTACAGCACGAACACCGCATGCTCGTACATGGTTACGTCGCGTCTCCAGAAAAACATCAGCCACATGAAGGGCAGCGAGATCGGGATCAGCAGGAACGAGAACTTGTAGATCGTGTTTTTGAGCTTGTAAAACGCCAACTCGGGATTTTCGGCGGCATGACGAAAGGTTTTTTCCAACTCCGGAAAATTGGCGTTGGGATTGGGCGGGCTGGACGCGATCTTGGAGACAGTCTTGTCGAACCAGCCGGGTTCTCTCAGTGCAATCGCCTCCTCGCCGTTCGCTTTTTCTGGCGATACGACGTACAACAGGCGTTGCTCGGCTTCGTGTTGCAGCTTGCGCGAAACGGCCAGCGCTTTTTCAACACCAGCGACCCCGGTATTGGCCTTGCGGGCCTCATCCAGCGCCCGCTCATTGCGCTCGACCCGGAGCTTGGCAGACGCGGCGTGGTTGGTCAGCGAGGCGATATTGGCGTCGCGGCTGAGAAGCTGGCCGTTGCCGAACGAGGTGACGAAGAAGGTCAGGAAGACCATGAACAGGAACAGCGCTAGCGGCGACACATAGTTCTTGCGCTGGCCGTCGATGTAGCGGCGCGTCAGGCGGCCCGGAAAGGCCACCAGCAGCGGGAGCGTCTTCCAGGCCTTGGCGTCGAAGTGCAGGATGCCGTGCACGACTTCTTCGGCCAGGTGCAGCAGCGAATGGTGGATGTGGGCCGACTGGCCGCAGTCCTGGCAAAACGCGCCGCCCAGCGGCGCCTGGCAGTTGGCGCAGTTCGCAAGGGGCGCGGCACTGGCTCGCTGCGGCGTTTTATCGCCCTCGATCTCGCTGGCCGTCACACCTGCCATCGTCAGGGCGCTGGCCGCTTTCAAGTCACTCATCGCGCATCTCTCACCAGGAAAATGGCTGATTGTGCAACAAGGCGCCTGTATGTTCAAGTAAATACTGGCTAAAACGGCAATCGGCACGCTGGCGAACGGTACCGCCACGGCTGGCGCCGCCGGCAGCCGCACGACCAGGCTATCGAGCATGCCTTCGAGCATCGGCCGGCGCTGCAGCGCTACGCCAGTTCGGACAGCCTGCCCATCGACAACAACCCTGTCGAGAGCGCGATACGCCCCATCGCCATCGGCAAGAGAAACTGCTTGGTGGTGGACGCCGAGCGGTCGGGCCGCCGTGCGCCGCGATCCAGAGCCTGTTTGCCATTGCCAAGCTCAACGGACTCGATCCAGCACGCTGGCTGTCTGACACCCTCGCGCAGCGCCCGACTTGCCCCAACGGCAGGATGGATACACTGCTACCGTTCGCGGCCATGGCGCGTACCGACCGTGCACCATCGGGCCCGCATCAAACAGGACGCTTTGGCGCCGCGTCTCCGGCTGCAGGTCCATCAGCATGATTCCGGCCTTCCTGTACTTGAACCCAGCGCGAAAAATGATGGACAGGCCGTGCAGCGCCGTTCCGGCCATTGTGTCTCCTTGATCGCGGCCGTGTCCCGCGCATGACCATTTACATAAAATTATTAATACCCTCCTGTGTCAGGATAGTTGTGGCGTCACATGATTTATCGTAGGATTGCCGCATTTCTCCTTCCCGCCAATACATAAAATTTATAAAAGGAAGCATCCTTCAAGGCCAGCCTACCCTCATTTCACATGGCATACTGATTGAGCGCGATCGCGATTGCTTACCAGACAAACAGGACATCCTGCGCTGGCGGCTTTACATCGTGCTTCCAAATACACCGCGACTGAAATCGCCGACCAGAACACAATTTATGCGAAAAATAATGCGAAAACCTCATTCCATGATTATGTTTATCATGTTGGCCAGCTTGGCCATGCCTGTATTGTCGGCGGATAAGCCACTATCTTTGCCAGAGCGCTTGGCTGCCGTTCGCACGACGATCGCAATCGATCATGGAAAGATGGTGGGTTCTGGCGCGGCAACATTGATGGACGCCGGTCTGGACAGCCAATTCGTACTCATCGGCGAGGACCATGGCGTCGCAGAAATTGCGCATTTTTCGGCGGCGTATTTTGAAGCATTGGCAAGTCGGGGATTTACGACGCTGATTATCGAAAATGGGCCGGCCGTTGCTGATGCTTTGGCAAAGACATTGAAGTCCGATACTGGCGTTGCTGGCATAGCAGCATTTAATACGGCATATCCGGTCGCTACTGCTTTTTACAAATGGCAAGCTGAGGCGCAATTCTTGGCCCGTATCGCTAAAGCTGCTGGGCCATCGTTCCAATTAGTAGGAATGGATCAGGAACTCATGGGCGCTTCGAAATATTTGCTCGACCAAATGGCTGGGCAACCGCTCAGTCCCTTGGCGAAATCAAAAATCGAGGCCTTCCGCAAGCTTGAAAGCGACTACTATAGCCGAGCGTTGCAGAACGGCGACCCGCGTGAGCTTTTCATGATGAAAATCAAGGAAGAAGAATTGGTCGCGCTACAGAAGCTGCTCACGACACCTGCGGAAATGCCCGCCTTGACGATGTTAAATTCGTTGCTTGAAAGCCGCAGCATTTATCTCAAAAACATGACTCCGGGACAAGGGTATTCGTCCAATATACAGCGTGCCAGGCTAATGAAGCAGCTTGTGGCCAGCCATTTGACGCTTGCGCCTGCGCAGCGAATGTTGCTGAAAGCCGGCGCAGTTCATGTATTCCGGGGTTATAACTCGCTTGCTGCGGGTAGCCGGGAGATCGGCAATTATTTGGCTGAATATGCGGAAGGCCGCGGACAAAAATCGCTGCATGTGTTGGTGCTGGCATCCAAAGGCCAGCAGGCGCAATTTGCTGGCATTGGGCGCGCGTCGGCCATAACAGAAATCGAAAAAATCGATACCAAGTCCTCCATGGCTGGCGTAATGCCCTTCTTTGCCGCGGCGAATGGGCATAAGGAATGGTCATTGTTCGACGTGCGCCCCTTGTTAGGCTCGGCTAACACCCTGGCGAATGGAAACAGCAGTGTCCAAGGCATGATTCAGGGCTACGATTTTGTACTAGTCATTCCCGATGGGAACGCAACGTCGGACCTGTGACAATATCGCCATCGGCCAACCGCTGCCGATCCTGCCTCATGGTCGTTCGATCTGAACCAAGACGATTTCACCAAAGGCGATCCAGGCAACTTGCGCCCATGGAAAAGACTACAGGGATTGGCATGACTTTGGGGCAGATCGTCGCCGACCTTGCGATCCCTAAGCGTCAAGGCACAAGCGTTTGAAGGAAATGGGCGTATGCCGACCTGATTTGACGTCGGCTAAGCTTGCCGAATGTTTTCCATGCGCTCGAGTAAACTCTCGGCGCTGGTGCAAGGCCCAAAATAAACTACACAGGCTAATTACACAGGCACAAAAAAGCCGATCACCTCACGTGTCGGCTTTAATCTAAGCATTTGATTTCGTAGAGAATTCTCGCACTTTTGACCTTGTTCTCATGCAGTGGGCCGCGCTCGCGCGAGCATGCCGATATGACCGGCATCGCCAGTTCCCCCCCCCCCGCCCGCTACGGCACGCCCGCCAATTGCCAGCACCGGGGCGGCCCGCTACAGTTCAACTATGGCAGCGCAGCCTCCGGCTGCCGCTCATCGTGCGGATCGATGAGTCGCAGCGCGTGGCAAGCCGGGCATCGACGGGGAAATCGTGTACGGTCCGCTGAGCAGCTTCTGCCTGCCTGGCTGCTGGCATTACAACCATGCAAGGCTGCCCCTCCAGTTGCCCCCTTCGCCAGGCACTGATCAATCCATGCAGACCGACGCGCGACTCCAAGCTGCGCTCCATACCGTGGCCTGCGTTCGCGGACAACCTTACCCGACACCAGACCTGGCCTGCATATCGCGGGGGCACGGCGTCCGAAGCGCCCATTCAGCGTGTCCAACGCAGCCATGGCCCCCACTGACAGGGATGCGCCCCCTCCCCCGCACACATCAAACCAGATCACAGGCCTTTGCCAGCGCAAACAGGTGGGCTTGACCACAACCTGCCGGGGATATCACGGCGGACTCTTTCAAACATGGAAATACAACTATTAGTCAAAATATGATGATGAATTTGAGATTTTATTTCCCCATGTGCCATGATTTTCAAATTAGCGTTGAAAAATTATTCAAAAATAAATTTGACTTTTTTAGTAATTAAATGGCTTCAAAATGCAAAAAAATCCCGCCACTCCTCGAAATAGCTGGTTTTCGCCACGACTCCCGCTCCATCTATCGTGCCTTGTCGCACACATCTTGTACGAAATACCCGAACGCAAAAAAAATGTCGTTTTTTTTCTACAACTTACATTTATTTTTTATCTACTATTGGTTACTGCAAGAATGATAATTGCTAACATGCAAGTAATGACGTGTTTTCTTTTTCGCACCAACCATTAAAAAAAACACACTTAAATATCATTATGGATATAGTTTACCAAGTCCAACATTTGCTGGACGACATGTTATTCGCACCCATCCGGCGCGCGCTAACCATCAAAAACTATCACCATAGGGATGAACATGAATCACTCTGCCTACCGATTTACTTTGCCTGACATCGATGCCGGCTCCCCACTTTACAAAAGTCTGGCCGGCGCCGTGTTTTGCTCGCTTACTACCCTGGCTCCCGTCGTACACGCCGATGTAATTGATTTCGAAGGACTCGGCAATGACCTGATTTTCAGCGGCAGCAGCATCGAACAGCGTGGCTTGCGGCTCAGCGGTTCCGACTTCAATGGCGCCAGTGGAGCGCTGGTAGGCGCCGTCATCGACGGCAGCGACAGCGGGTTTTGCAGCGCTCTCAGCTGCCCTGCGGGCAACGCCGGTAATTACTATGGCAGTTTGAACGACGGCATACTCGGTATTCATGGCTTACAAGGCGGCAGTACATTCAAGGTACAGAACTTCGACGCCAGCTTTATTGGCAGCGGCGGCAGTCTTCCTGTGCTGGCCGGGCGCCTGGTCGTGCAGGGTTTCTATGGCAATGGCCTGTCTCTGTCGCAAACGTTCGACCTGGCCGGCCCCGGCAAGAATGGGCTATCTTTTAAGCAATACAGTTTCAATAGCGCCATGAGCGCACTCAGCTTCAGTGGCATGCAAATGTTTACCCTCAGTTGCGATTCAAGCGGCGCGTGCAACGGCCTTGGCAACAATCAGGGACAGTTTGCCCTCGACAATCTTAACTTCAGCATCAGCGCCGTACCGGAAGCATCGACCTACACGATGCTCTTGCTGGGCCTGGCAGGCATCGCTGCCGTCGCACGTCGCCGCGCCTGATTCAATCCATACACCGAGGATAAACCATGCAATTACGCCCTATCTGCCTTGCCATCGCCGTGCTGCTTTGCAGCATATCCAGCGTCAACGCCGCCCCTTCTGACGGAGATGACGTACGTCGCTCATACATCGTGCAATTGAAAGCGGAACCACTGGCCACCTATACCGGTGGCATCGATGGCTTACCCGCCACCAAGCCAGCTCCCGGCGAGCGCCTGGATATCAACAGCAGCAATGCCCAGCAATATGCCAGTTACTTGGAAGGAAAACTCCAGGCCGTTCTAGCCATCGTGGCCGACGCGCCTGTCCAACATCAATACATGGCCGTGCTGAACGGCTTTGCCGCCATGCTGACGGATAGCGAAGTGCTGCAATTGAAAGCCAGCGACGATGTCGCCAGCATCAAGGCCGATGTGGCACAAGCGGCGCAAACGGTTAGCACACCCACATTTCTGGGGCTGGACCAACCCGATGGTTTATGGAGCAAGCTGGGCGGGCGCGCGCACGCGGGCGAGGACATCGTGGTTGGCATTATCGATAGCGGCGTCTGGCCGGAAAATCCTGCCTTTGCCGACCGCATCGACGCCAGTGGCGCACCGACCTTTGACCCAGGCGCTACGCTCGCCTACGGCGCGCCGCCAGCCAGCTGGAAAGGCATATGCCAGACGGGAGACGGATTTACAGCCGACCACTGCAATAATAAACTGATAGGTGCACGCTATTTCGACAGTACCTTCAGGGCGAACTACCCTGTCATGCACTGGAGTGACTTCCGCTCACCCCGGGATTCGCTGGGTGACCCCGTTGGCAAAGGGGGCCACGGCACTCATACCGCCACTACTGCGGCTGGCAATAGCCTGGCGGGCAGCGGCCTTATCAATATCTCGGGCATGGCGCCGCGCGCGCGGATATCCACCTACAAGGTATGCTGGACGTATCCAACGGCAGCTGTTGCAGGCAAAAATACATGCTATGGAGCCGACTCTGTGGCTGCAGTCGAGCAAGCCATCATCGACGGCGTGAATGTACTTAACTTCTCGATCAGCGGTGGCGAAAAAATCGATGACGTTGTGGAGCTGGCCTTCTTGCGTGCGGCCAGCGCAGGCGTGTTTGTTGCCGCTTCGGGCGGCAACAGTGGGCCGTCCAATGAAGTCGCGCATGTCAGCCCATGGTTGATCACGGTGGCGGCATCGACGCATGATCGGGGTCAGGGCACGGCCAGCGTGCTATTGGCCGATGGCAAACAATATCAGGGTGCCTCAGGCAATGTCGCCGCACTGCCCCAGAAAACGCTGATCCGCGCGGAAGATGCAGGCCTGGCCGGTGCCGACGCCGTCAAGCTGGCGCGTTGCTACAGCAGCACGGAAAATGCCGGGGTAGCCCTGCTCGATCCGGCCAAGGCGGCAGGCAAGGTTGTCGTATGCGCACGCGGGGCGAATGCCCGCGTGGACAAGAGTTATGCCGTTCGGGAAGCCGGCGGCGTGGGCATGGTGATGGTTGACAATGGTGCCGGCTTGGTCGCGGAAATACACGCCGTCCCTACGGTGCACATGACTGCTGCGGACGGCGCACTGATCCGTACTTATGCCGGCACCGCCAACGCGGCTGCCGCCCTCTCGGCGGCCAGCTTCGGCAAAAACCCGTCGGCCTCCCCCGTCGTCGCCGATTTTTCCTCGCGCGGACCCAACAGGTACGACGGTAATGTGCTCAAACCCGATCTCACCGCTCCGGGCGTCAATGTACTGGCGGGCTACACGCCAGGCATGACGAAAGCCGAGCATGCGTCCATCGTTGCCGGCACCATCGTACCGCCAGCCAGCTGGCAATTCTTGCAAGGCACCTCCATGTCCAGTCCCCATGTGGCCGGTCTGGCCGCCCTGCTGCGCCAGCAATACCCTAGCTGGTCTCCTGCCGCCATCAAATCGGCGCTGATAACCACGGCCAGCGCCACGCATGCCGATATCCAGGAGCGCGATGCGCGCGGCATCTTGCCTTTCGGCCAAGGCGCAGGTCACGTCGTTCCAAACCTGGCGTCCGATCCTGGTCTGGTATACGACATAACGCCAGCCGACTACCAGAAATATGTCTGTGAAATGGGTATCGGCAAGGGTTGCACAGCAGTCGACAAGGCAGGCCTGAACCTGAACCTGCCGTCGATTTCCGTGAGCAATGTGTACATTCGGCAAACCGTCAAGCGCACGGTAACCAATGTGGCTACCGCTGCGGCAACGTATGTCGCCAGCGCGTCGCTGAACGGCTACGATGTGCTCATCGTACCGGCCAGCCTGAGCCTTCAGCCTGGCGAAAGCAAGTCCTTCGACGTGACCCTGACGCGTACCAGCACGCCAACCAATACCTGGCAATTCGGCGCACTGGAATGGAGCGATGGCCAACACAAGGTACGCAGCCCCTTGGTGGCACGCTCACAGTTGCTGGAAGTGCCGCCCTTGATCAGCTCGGACAAACCCGCGGCTACGCGCCTGCTGGGCGTGACCAGCGCCATCAGCGGCCCCATGACGGCAGCCATTGCCGGGTTCAGCGAAGTCAAACGCATTCCGCTGACGCTCACCCAGGGAATTCAGGCCGACTTGGCGACCGTAGTCAGCAATGTAGAGGCATGCGTCGCCAAAAGCGCAGGTACCTTGCTGGTGCCGTTTGTCGTCAGCACCGGCACGGCCGCGGTACGCTTTGAAACGTTTGACCGCGATACTGGCACCGGCAAAGGCGATGACATCGACATGCTCATTCTGGACAGCAATGGCGTACGCCAAGGTTACAGCGGTAGATCGAGCAGCAATGAAAGCCTGACGATCAGCAATCCAGCGCCGGGCAGCTACAACGTTTGCCTGGTTGGCTACAAAATTGCCAATGGCGTCTCCACGAACCTTTCCCTGTCCCAGGCCATCGTCAAGCGCGGCGACGTCGGCGGCAACCTGAAAGCGGGCGCTCCGGGCCAGGTCTATCCCGCAGGCAAAGCGACCGTGGGCCTGAGCTGGTCCGGTCTCGACGCCGGCAAACGCTATCTGGGCGCGGTGCAATGGCTGGACAGCAAGGGCGTCGTGGCAGGCACCACCGTGCTGGCCGTGGACCCGAAAAATGCGCCCATCATCCCTTAAACTAGCTGTGCGCCGCAATGCCTGACCGCCATCGCGGCAGTTTGGCATGAGGCCGGCGGTATGCCTGCAATGGCGTACCGCCGTTTTGCGTTCTATCCGTTCAATCGTTCAATCGTTCAATCGTTCGGCAGCCATTCTTGCCTCCCTCCCACACACAGCCTGAGACCGGCTCACGCCGCACAAACGCTTGGCATGCGCGCCCTGTCGCAGCAAGCGCTCCCCTCGGCAGGATCAAGTCTTGAATATCTCGCGCCACCGCGCCAGGAAGTAAGCCGCCGACGGGATCGGCTGCAGCGCCTGCTTCGGCGCCACCGGTACCAGCCATCGACACCTGCACGAAGAGGTGGTTTGCTGTATACCGTCCCGGGGCGCGCGTTGTAGGTCTGGCGGGCCAGTTTGAGATTCGCCCAGTTGAATCGCCACCCGTAGCTTAGACTCTTCTGATCCATGGTTCTCGGACGATGAAAAACCGATGGATCGTGTTGCGGCCTGGGTATGCTGCCAGGCGCTTGGCGTGCGATCTCGTAACTGCCTGATCCACCAACGAGATCTGGCCTGGCCTGTCTATCTCCCCTGCCCTGCAGAGACTCCTGCCGCGACCTAGCAAAAGCAGGCTTTCCCTGGCTATCGCTGCCGGCGAAGGATGGCATAGCTGACCGAAGCAGCAGCAGAGCGCCTGCTTGTTAACGCTGGAAGCGCATAGTTGCTTGCGTGAAACTCATGCACATGATCGGCGAAGGTCGGTTCGCAATGGTTCGCACAGTGATGACGTCGTTCGCCGACCACTTTGTGCGCTGGCAGGCCAGGTCCGTCCAGTGTGAGAGCTCAAGTGCCATGCCGGGAAAATTTCACCCACCGATCAACAAGGCGACAGAACCATTGTGATAACACCTTTGAAGCCGCTGCGTTACTGGCTATTGCCGCTGCTCCTCTGGCGGTGATCAAGCCGCGTCATGCGAGGGATTTCGCCAACGGGCTTGATTTGTTGAACAAAACGGAACAGGTCGGTAGCTGGGAGTTGCCACGCCAGCGCAGTGGACTCGGCGGCGAGCACCTTGGTCTGCCAGTGGCGCGAGAAACCCCGCCGGGGCTGGCTGATGCCCCCGAGCACGGGCTGTCCGGTTTCACGGGCGCAATGATCCAGGGCCTGGCGCAGCATCGTATCGACATTGGTCAGGGAAACCTGATACTCGTCTGCCACCTCCTGGCGCGTTTTTTCTTCTATTCTCAGGGCGAGCAGCACGGAACGGTGTCGGTACGGCATGCGCTGCATCGCGCGCTCGACCGCGGCCAGGTCCGAGCGGACCAGCGCAATCAGGTCCGGACCGGGGGCCGGATCCGTCAAGTATTCGACCGCCGCCTCGTCGTCGTACTGCGACGACCGCTTGCCGCGCAGCTGGTCCATCGCCACGTTGCACGCCACCCGGTAGACATAGGCGTTCGGGTTTTGCACGTATACCGGGGTGCTGGCATCCGCCAGCCGCAGCCAGGCGTCGTGCAGGCAATCGCTGGCCAGGTCCGCGCAACCGAGATTGCGCAGCAATCGGCGGTGCAGGCGGGCGTAGTTCGCCGCCAGGAAATCGCGCAGCACGATGCCTGGGCCATTTTCGCCAAACGACGCTGCTGCGAGCGCATCGGCAGTATTGGAGGCCTCCAGGCCATCCAGGGTACTCGGGTTCATGACGTCTACCTCGGTGTTCGGCTGCAAGAATGGGGGGAGCGCCCCGGCCTGTCCCCTGCACGGGGCAGGAAACAGGCGGGCATGCGCTACATGCCGCTGGACTGGCGCTCCTGCTGCAACTGGTGCAGTTGCTCCGGGCTCAGCCGCGCAAGCTGCTTGGCGTCAAAATCCCGCCCCACGCCAAGGAACTGCACCGGATTGGCAGGATCGTAGGGAACGCCGCGGGCGGACTGCAAGCCGGCCCGCGGTGGCGGCGGTGCTTCCGCCTCTCCCTCCATGGGCTCGTTGCCAAAGCCGAGCAGGCGTACCGTGAAGATCGACGGCAGGTTTTGGCGCGTCGTCGCGCGTTCGCGCTGCAGTACGTCCTGCGCGGCGGCCGTCGCTTGCGACGCTGCCGCACTTGCATTGCTCAATGCGCCGACGTTCACCGCCGCAATGGCCGGCATGCCCGTCGACTCGCCCTTGACGGCGATGTTGGCCGCATTGAGCACTTGCAGGGCCGCCAGGTTCACATTGCCCGACACCCGGATTCCCGCTTCGCCCGCGTCGATGGTGCCCAGGGGCGCGATCAGGTCGATATCGCCGGCCGGCACTTCCGGAATCGGCGCCAGCGTCGCAATCCCCGCGCCCGTGCTGGGCACCGACGACGACAGCCTGACGTTGCCCCACTGGTCATACACGCGCTTGGGCGGCGTGTACACGATGGTGGTCTTGGAACCGCGTCCCGCGTTGATGTCGCCTTCGGCCGACCAGCCCATGACGTGGCCGCCGAAGGTGGTCATGATGCGGCTCTGGCCCAGCAGGATGCTGCCCAGCGCATACAGCGCGATGTCGCCCTGGCCCTGGGTGATGACGCCGGGAATGACGCCCGCCACGGCCACGGGCGCCGTCCCCTCGATTCCGTAAACCTGCTTGCCGCCCGGGGTGAGCATGGTGATGTCGCCGCCGAACAGGGTGTTGACTCCAGCGGCGCCGTACATCGTGATGTCGCCCTGGTAGACGGTCTTGCGGCCCTGCGCATCCTGCGCCGGGAACAGCGCCGCGATGGCATTGCGGCCCCGCAGATAGCTGCCGGCGCGGGGACTGCCGGCATCGTTGTACTCGCGGCCGCCGGCCTTCAGTTCGGCAAAGTACACATTGCGCGCATACACGCGCTGCTGCTCGGGGGCCAGCGCGTCATAGAAGGCCTGCGCGTCGCCCGCCGCGCCCGCATAGGCGTGGCGATCGCGCAGCCAGTTCACCAGGTGCAGCTGGCCGGTCTGGACATAGTCCTGGCGCAGGTCGCGCCGGGGCTGGTCGGCGGCGGCATCGCGCCTGGCCTGCAACGCGGCCAGGAAGGCGTCCGCGCCGGCCTCGTCGCCCGTGTAGCCATGCTGTTCGCGCAGCCATCCGGCCATGGTCAGTTCCCGGTTGTAGAGGTAAGGCACCTTGCCGGGCTGGCTGGCCAGCGCAGCGCCGCTGTCCGCCAGATTGCCCGGGCTCAGGTAGCGCCGGCCAAAGCCTGCGTAGTCCGGTCCTGCGGGGCCCACGCCCGCCTGCATGACGATGCTGGCACCCGGACGCAGGTCTCCTGCAGCGACGGGACCGAGGCTCACGACCGAGGCCTTGTCTTCCATCAGGAGGTTGCGCCCCGCAGAGATTTCCAGCGTGCCGGGACCGGCGACGTTGAAGGAGCTGTAGAGAATGTCGCGTCCGGCGGAAACGACAGACACGTCGTTGGGGGCGTTGTGGACGAACAGATTGCCACGGCTTTCCCCAATGGAACCCACGCTGTCCTCCGTGGTGGAGCTGATGACGCTCGGATAGATGGTAGGCAAGCCCAGGGCGGTGCCTGAACTGACGATGTCCCGCCCCGCCCGCATCCACACGGGACCTGCGGACTCATGGCGGACTTGCCCCAGCCGCGAACCGCCGAGCGTCAGGATTTCACCGCTGCGCAAACCAACGATGTCACCATGCAAGGCGTAAAACCTGGCCGGCGTTGCCTGGGCATCGGGACGTGCCGGATCGGCCGGCGTGCGGAAGGCAAACAAGGAGAATCCGGCACTAATGGAAGACGATGTGGCGTCGCTGCCGAGGTTGTTGACATCGGCATCCGAAGCACCGGTCTTGCCAATAAAGGCCGGCGCGAACGGTGTCGGCATGGAGCCCGGGCTTTCACCCGACTGGTTGAGCGCATAGCCACTGGCGTAGATCGAGTCCCCGGCCAGCATTGCCAGCCGTTCCTGGCTCGACGGCGCCAGCAGCAGCGAATACGCCGGAGCGTTCGGTGGCGGGGCACTGCCCAATGCGGACGGGCCCAGATAGATACTGCCGTTGGCGGCCACCGCGCCCAGCTTGGACGGGAAAATGAAGCGCCCGTCCGACGGGGAGTAGTTCAACCCTGCTGTGGGAGTGCTGCCGGCACTCGCGCCTAGCGACACGGTCTGCACGCTGGGCGTCAGGCTGCCGCCTGCGGAGAACAGGTCGATGGCGGTGCGCCCCGTCCACAACGAGAACCAGGTGACCCCATCGGTCCCGTCGTTCTTGCCGTTGTAATTGAACGCCTGGGTGTTCTCGGTAGAAATACGTCCCGGGTCGCCCGCTCCCGCCAGCACCAGGTCGCCCCGCGTCGACAGGCTGGCCGTGGCATCGCCCAGCATCAGGGTGATCCCGCCGGTGGCCGTGCCCACGCTTGCGGCATAGGGCGAGTAAGCCCGGCTTTCCTTGGCATCCTGCTCTCCACGCAAACTGCCATAGTTCAGGGCGATACCGCCTAGGCTGCCTGCCTGCAGGTTCAAGGCGCCGCGCAGGTTGGTCAGCACGCCGTTGAGGCTGAGTTCCTGGTCCTTGTAGTCGGCGGACAGCATGCTGCTGGTGTTGCTGACGCGACTCGCGCGAGCGTCCAGTCCGGGATTCAAATCGCCGCCGATGCGCACATCCAGGTCGCCGCCTCCCGTCAGCAGCAATTGGCCGTCGACTACCCGCCCGGTGCTGCCCACCGCCAGCACCAGGCCTTCGCTGCGCGGCGCTCTCGCCAGGGTGCCGCGGCGCGCCAGCATGCCGCCATCGCTGCCCAGGTCCAGGGTGAGGTTGCCGCCGCCC
The DNA here is from genome assembly GCF_058798675.1 of Janthinobacterium sp. GW822-FHT07H10. Classification (NCBI taxonomy): domain Bacteria; kingdom Pseudomonadati; phylum Pseudomonadota; class Betaproteobacteria; order Burkholderiales; family Oxalobacteraceae; genus Janthinobacterium; species Janthinobacterium sp. GW822-FHT07H10. Next base: position 335,424 of record NZ_JBXAKS010000002.1, on the reverse strand, counting down.
AGGGTGCCGATACCGGTGAAACCCACCAGGCGTGGCAGCAGTTCTATCTGTGCCCGGTCCTCGAACAGAAGGTTGGCGCCGGCGCTTCCCTTCACATACGTGCCAAAGTTGATCCACCAACTGGTGGGTATGGGCGCAACACCGGCGGTGTTGCCCGTGCCTTGACGCCACAGCCAGTTCCCCAGCCTGTCACTGGCGAGCTGCGCGCGACCGTCATTGGCCATGGCCTGGCCTGTGCGTGGCGCCCAGACGTTGCCCGTCAGGCTGGCGCCCGTGCGCAACAGCAGGTTGCCGCCCCCGTCGGGATACCAGGCGGCATATGGGCTGGCGGCGTCTTCATTGACCAGGGCTTCATGCGCCTTGGCGGCGCTGCCCAGCACCGTGCCATCGGCCGCCGTGGCGCGGGGCCGGTTGAAGTCGGCAGCGGCAGTACCGGCGCGCGCAGCGCTGGAGGCGCCTGCGGTATAGACGCCGTAGGGCGATTGCATCGACACCTTGCCTGCGGCGATCAGGTCCAGGTCACCGGTGCCCGTGCGCAGCACGCTGAAATGCTGGCTCACCGGCGAAACCAGTTTGACCTCGCCGACGATCACCTGCTCCGGTATAGCCGGCGTAGGTTCGCCCAGGGCAATGCAGAAACCTGGCTCGCTGCATGAAGATTCATCGTCGGGAAATACCGGCTGGCCGGGCACCTTGTCGAAAAGTTCACCGAGCTCGTCCCACACGTACTTGATGCGCACGCACACGCCCGGCTCCTCGCAGGAACCCGCGTCGATGTCCGCCACCGGCGTACCCGGCTTGACGCCGAACAGTTCTTCGCCAAGCTGGTCCCAGTACCAGGCGCCGCCCGGCTGGGCGGGTCTTCCCGGGATGATTTTCTTGTCATGGGTTTCGTAGATGCCATAGTGCGTGTCGGCCAGGGTCAGGTCGCCGGCAAAGGACGGCTTGATCGAGCGGGTGTCGGCCGCCTGGGTATCGGCGCCCGACACCAGGCGCAACGACCACGACTGCGAACCTTCGGCCAGCATCGGCGCCACGGCCCAGTTCTGCCGCGCCACGGCGCCCGTCGCGGTGCGCAAGGGCACGGACAGTGCGCCATCGGGCAACTTGACGTCCGTGCCGAAAGGAATCAGCGCACCCACGTGGAGTGCCAGGTTGCCGGCCAGCAGCACGCCGTCGGCCGCGCTGCCCGTCACGGAACCACGGCTGGGCAATGGCACGCCCGCCGGCCAGGTCATGGCGCGCAGCGAGGCGGCGCCCGCCAGCAAGGTGCCCGCGTCCAGCCGCGTGCCGGCGGCCAGCACGACGGCTTGCTGCAACAGGGTGCCGGCGGCATACAGCAGCTTGCCGGTGCTGTCGTGCACGGCCGCGCTCAACACGGTGTTGGCCGGTACGCTCCATGGGGCATCGAGGATGCCTGCGGCGGGCAGCACCGTGCCCTGGGCCAGCATGGTGGCCTGGATAGGCAGCGGATAGTTAAGGATCTTGCCAGTGGGGAATGCACTGCCATTAGCCAGCACGACGCCAGGCCCGGGCACGACCACATCGCTGCCGAACCCTTGCAGGCCGGGTGTCAGCACCCAGCCCTTATCGTCCGGAGTGGCCGGCGGCGGGGCAAAACCGTCGTTGATGCTGCCGTAGATGTCCAGGTTGCCACCGGCGCGCACCACCAGGCTGCCCACCTCGCCCGAGCCGTAAACCGAGGTCTTCGGCGTGTTGGGATTGACGCTGGCATAGCGCATGCCCGACAGGTCCAGGTCGCCACTGACAACCAGATCGCCTTCCGTGACGATTTCAATGCCGGGGCGCAGGCGGAAGGCATCGCGGTAACTGCCGTTGTTCAAGCCAGCCAGCTTGCCTTTCATCAGCACGTCGTTGCCCAGGGCCTTGTTGATGAAGGTAGTGCCGAGCGCGTGTTTTTCATCGAGGTAATGCTGGTCGATGAGCTGATACGGGCGGCCGCTGGCCGACGGCGCGGTGCCGGCGGGCGCGTCGGTGTAACGGGCCACGGCATTGAGCGCGATGGAGCGGGCGCCCAGGATAGTGACACGCCCGGCCGCATCGATGGCCACGTCATCGGCATGCAGCCGTGGCGCGTTCAGCTCCAGGGTGCCGCGGGCCAGGCCGTCGTATTGCCCCGGCCGGTTGCCCGGGGCGGCTGCCGTGCCGTGACGCAAGTCGATGCGCACGCCGTCGGCCAGGGTCAGCTGGCCGTCGCCACTGTTGAGTTCGACCACCGCACGGTTGGGTGCGTCGATGATCTTGCCGTAGCTGTCGACGCGTAATAGCGTGCCGTGGGCATCGAGCACGGCGCTGCCGGCGAGGGTCAGGCCCTGCTTGCCGGCCAGGCGTATGCTGCCGACCCGTTCGCCGCTGGCGTCGATGGTGCCCGTCACCGTCAGGCTGCCGTTATCCAGCGACACATTGACCTGGCTGGCCTTGAGTTCATTGCCGATCTGCAGGTCGCCCTGCTTGAGCTGGAGGCTGCGCGCGCCAAACACCTGCCCCTGGTTCAGGCGCTGGTTCAGCGCGGCGAAATCCCCCACCCGCTGCGCGCGGATGTCCACCCCGCCCGCCTTGTACGGCACCAGGGTGCCGCCCGCATCGGAATAACCGCTGCCGGCGGCGCGGATTTGCCCTTGCAGGTCGATCTGCCCCGCGTTGGCGTCCTCGGCCACGGCCTTGAGCAAGCCGCCCTGGTTGGACTGGGCCGACAGGTCGATCAGCGCGCCGGCCGCCTGGCGGATGTTGCCGTGCCGGCTCTCCAGGATCACGTCGCCGCCCCAGCTGTATTTGCTGACGTCGTTGATCTGCACCTTGCGGCCGCTGAGGTCCAGGCGCGAAGCGGCGCCCAGGGTCAATTCTTCATCGGCGCCCAGGGTCAATTTTCCACTCGGCAGCACCACCGCCGTGTCGAGGGCCAGGCTGCGTCCGGACAGCAGCAGCTCGGCGCCCAGCGCGTCGATGGCCGCCGCATCGACCGGCGCAGTGCCGCCGGCCGGGGCCGCGACGGTCACCGCGCCACCGGCGGTGATGCGGTTGACGGAACCGGCTTCGCCCGTGAGCAAAGGCGTGCTGATGGCCAGGTTGCCGCCGCTGTACGCAAAGCCCGTGCCCGCTGCATAGGCGCCCTGGGACTGATGCACGGCCAGGCTGCCTTTATGGTTGGCCGTGATGCGTTCGCTGGCGTTGAGCCTGACGTTGGCAAAGCCCAGGGTCATGCGGCCATTGCTGGCAACACTGTCGGGCTGGGCGTTGCGGCCATAGCCGAATTCGATGCGCCGGGCCTGCAGCTCCAGGGTGCCGCTGCCCGTGCCCGCGCCATTGCCGATCACGGACGGCGGCGCGCCGGTGTCGCCACCCCACACGAGGGTGCCGGTCTGGATCAGCGCCACATCGCCCGCGTTGCCGTCACCGTAGATCGCCGGGGTGGTCAACAGCAGCTGGTCGAGCAGCGACTTGCCCGAACCGTCCAGCGTGCTGAGGGTCGTGCTGCCATAAAAGTTCAAGGACTGTCCGGCGGTCAGCGCCAGGCTTTGCAGGGCCGGCGCGCCGCGGGAAGTGTCGCCGCGCAGCAGCCGGTCCATCACTTGCTGGTTCAGGGTCAGGCCCGACGGCAGCACGCCCCGCGCGGCAGCGTCGGCCAGCGCCTCGGCGCCGCCGACGTTGATACCGCCCACCGCCAGCGCCAGGTGGCGGGTGCCGAAGCGCACGCCGTCGTTCAAGGCAAACCGGTTGCTGGTGGCAAAGGCAATCGAGCCGTCCGAATACAGCGACGTTTCGCCGCTGCAGGCAGCTGCATTGCACTGGCCGACCAGGATGCTGCCCGGTCCGATAAAACCATTGCCATTGACGGGGGCCAGCATTTGCAAGCGCCCGTTGGAGACGGCCAGCACACTCCTGATGCCTGGCCGATAGATAAAACCATCATCCGTATCATAGGCGGCCTTGCCGCGGCCCACAGTATTGATCGAGGCGCCTTGCTCGACTGTTATGGCCCCCGCGGACCTGCCCGTCACCAGGAACACTTCCGGCGCCGCCAGGGTTGCGCCCTCGCGCACGGACACGGAATTGGCGATCGTGCCTCCCTTGTCGAATTCCGCGAAATTGCCGCCCTGGCCATACATCACCGTCATTTCGCCGCCCACCACCAGACGGGCAGCACCCAGGGCATTGAGGTCGCTGGCGCGCACGGACACCATCGACGGCGCCGTACTGGCCCGGGCGCCGTCGGCAATCACTTCCAGATCGCCGCTGGACAACAGCGACACTGTGGCGCCAAACCCATTTTCGGCGGGTTTGAAACGCCCTTCCCCGCCAAAGGCAAGCCCCAGACCTTGTTGACCGTCAAGCAGCTGCAACTTCAGCGTTTTGGCGTCTGCCTCGAGTGCGGCCCGCGGCACGCCCAGCCGAAGCGCATCGGCGCGCACGAACTCCGCATAGCGGGTTTCGTTGTACTGGGAATAGCTGCGCAATACCTGTGCGGGGGTGATGATCACCTGGCTGGCCAGGCTGTCGCGTATGCCCGTACGCGCAATGGACAGCACGCCTTCGCTTGACCAGGAGCCGTTGTTCATGGCCGACGCATGCGGCGTGGTGCCAGGGGCGAAGGCGGGCGCCAGGCCGTTGATCTCGACACGGAAGGCACCCGGCAGCAAGGCGTACGTGGACGGCAGCAAGGTGTAGGTGCCTGCCGCCAGGCCGGGAACCCCGGCGCCGATGCTGATCTGCTGCCCCGCCAACGGCTGGCTCGCCCCCGCTTCGCCGCCGCTGGGCGCTACGCCTGCCTGGGCGCCGGGGACAATGGCGTAGACGGGGTTGGTGGCCAGCGCCGGCAAGACCAGGCGCCCATCCTTGCCCACTTGTACCAGCGGGTGGTAGCGCGCATCGGTGGAACCGCCCCGTCCGGAAACAAACGCCGCGCCGAGCAATTCGCCGCCACCGGACAGGTCCAGCACCGCGTCTGGCAGCACATTGAGCGAGCGTCCCGTCAGTTGCACGCCCACGGCCAGGCTGCCCGTGCCGTAAGTGCCGCCGACGCCCAGCAACTCCACCTGCTTGCCGTCATAGCGCCAGGTCACGCCGTCGACCGTGCCGCCATACGGCAGCACCAGCCCGCCGGCGCCGACGGAGGTCAGGCTGCCCGGCAACAGGCTGATCACATTGGTGGCGTGACGGATGTCCGCACCGACGCCCAGGCTGAGCTTGCCCATGGGGGCCCGCAGCACCCCACCTTGTTCAATCGTCGAGGCACTCAGCAATAAGCTGCCGAACACGGAATACGGTTGCGCCGGGGCCGTACTGCCGACCCTGCCGATGCGCAAGGTACGCGCCGGGTCAAAGTCGCTGTTGGCGCCCACGTTGCCAGCCGTGACCTCGGCAATGGCCCCCGTCGCGGGGTAGATTTGCGCCGCCGTCAGGTTCAGGTCGGCCTGGGTGGTCAGGCTGGTCTGGGTCTTGCTGGAGCTGCGCGCCAGGAAGCGCATGTCGCCCTGGCTGACCAGCTCAGTCTGGTCGAAGGCGCGGCGGTCGATGCCATCGGCCAAGGCTTTGGAACGCGCGGCATGGGCGCCGACGCTGACGCCGTCACGCAGCTCCAGCACGTTGGCCGCCTCCACCCGCAATACGCCGGCCGCGTCCTGCGTGGAAACGCCGCCCTGGACCGTCGGGCGCACGGCGCTGTCGACGCTGTTCTGGCTATTGTTGCCAACGCCGGCCAGCCGCACATGCGGCGCCGCCAGCCGCACCTGGGACTGCCGGGCCGCGCCATCGGCCAGGGCCATGGCTCCCGCGTACAGGCTCAGGCTCTGCCCCAGGCGCAGCGACACGTCGCCGTCAAAGCTGATCAGGCCATTGCTCAGCAGCGAAAGGTTATCGAAGCCGCCCGCCTTGACCTGGCTGGCCGCCAGCCGGCCATGGCCGTAGGCCAGGCTGCCGGCGGCGGATTCGGGGGTACTACCGTTCGGCAACGACGAAGCGGGGTCGGCTGCGCTGACGATCCATTCACGGGCTTGCCGCACGCGGGCCGTGGCCGCATCGATGTAGAGCGGCGCTTCCAGGGCCAGGCTCAGGCTGCCGCCGGCCGCCCCCGCACCGCCGCTGTTGGCCACGAGCGTGCCGTCCAGGTACACGCCATTATTGGACGCGAGGGAAATGCTGCCGCCACGACTGGCGACCACGCTCGGGCCGCCGGCGCCGGGCAGGTCCAGCACCGCATGACTGCCCGAGGCGTCAAGGCGCGCGCCTTCGCGCACCACCACGAACAGGTTGGCCGCATCGGCGATCCCGGTGGCGGCATCGACCGCCCCGCCGATCGCTATATTGCCGCCCGGCCCCACCGTGCCGTAGTGCCGGCCCAGGCTGTCCACCGCGGTGACGGCACGCGCAGCCACATCGAGCACCGCCTGCTCACCGACCCAGATCGAACGGCCATGGCCCTGGGCTTCCACGCTGTCAGACACGGTGGGCTGCACGCTGACGCCGCCCAGGGCGATGCTGCCGCCCCAGGCGTTCAGGGTGCCGTCCACGCTCAACTGGCCTATGCTGCGCACGCTGATGGACTGGCCCGGGTCGACGCTGATCCGGGCACCCTGGCCGATGCGCGCCTGCGCCGTCGCCATCTGCGCGGCCGTCGACCACAGCGAGGTGCCCGCTTGCAGATTCAGGCTCGCCCCCTTGCGCGAGGTCAACTGGCCCTTGGCGGGGTTTTCCTGGTACTGGGGCGGCATCCAGATGTCCAGCGCACTGCGCGGACCGGCGCCGCCCGGCACCTCCTGCGCGCTTGCATTGAAACGGTACACGGGTGCTGTCACGTCGACCTGCGTGCCATCGGCCACCAGCAAGCCGGTATTGCCGGTGATGTCATACGCGCCAAAACCCTTGTTGAAGAAGTCGCCGCCAAGCAGCAAGGTCCCCGCCTGCGGCGCGACGGCCTGATCGCTGATCAGCACCTTGCCGGCCTGCACGCTCAGGCGCCCGCCGCCACTGACGCCGTAGCCGAGCAGCTCGCCGTTCAATACCAGATTGCCCAGGCTGCTGGGGGTGCCGGCGTTGGCGGCCAGCGTCAGGTTGCCGCCCTTGCCTGCGGAAGCCCGGCCTGCGGCATCGAGTGCCGCACCGGAGGACACATCCACCCGGCTGCCGGCCGCCAGGATCACGTTGCCGCTGCTGCGCAAGGCCACGCTACCGCCGTTGAGGTAAGGCAAACGGCTGCCATCACCGGCATCGGGCAACTGGTTGCTCCACAGCCCGCTGGCATCGAGCGTCACCCCTTGCGCCACCGTCACGCCCGCCGCCGTTTCCGCCGGCGCGGCAAGCAGCGTATCCTGGACCTGCAAATTGTTGCCGATCTGGTTCAGTACATTGCCCAGCCGGATCGTGCCGCCATGGCTCGTCAGGTCGGCGTTGACCTCCACCTTCGGCCCATACAGCGTGATTTCGCCCGCATGGCCCACGGCCAGGTCGTCCTGGACCGTGATGCTGTTGCGCGCCGCGATCTTGATCCCGCCCAGTCCGAAGCCGTTCCAGCGCTCGGTGTCGAGGAACAGCGTGCCTTGCCGCTCCTGCGGCAGCACGGTGTCCATGTCCAGGCCGGCGGCGACTTTGCGGACGTCCTTGCGCAGGATGACGTCCTGCAGCGTGCCCGCATCTGCCGTCAGCTGGTACTGCAGGGTGGCGCTGTCCTTGACGAAGTACGGCAGATATTTGCCGACTGCCAGCTGCCCGCCGCGCGCCACGGCCAGCTGCGACTGGTCGTATCCGTCGAGCCCGGCCTGCGCCGCCTGCGTCTGGCGGCTTCCCTGGAAGGTATTGCCCGCGATGTCGCCCTCGAGCACCGCGTTCTTCGTCCCGACCACCAGCACGCCCGCATCGCGGCCCACCGTGTAGCCGCTTTCCAGCCGGCTCTGCATGCCGATCAGCGGGTTGTAGTAATAGCCGGTCGCCTTCTCGCCCCAGCGTTCGTGCTTGTCCTCGAAGCCCTTGTAGACGCCCGTGTAGCGCTGGTCGCCCGGGGCCTGGCTGACTTCGTACAAGCGCCCATCGGCCCCCTTCAGCCAGGTCTGGCGGATGAAGCCGTTCTGCACATCGATCGTGCCGCCGGACAGGTTGATGTGCGATCCGGCCTGCGTGACCACCTCGTTGCCGCCGAAGTTCACCGTGCCGCCCTGCGCCATCCATTCGCCCACGGTGTGGCCCGCGGTGCCAAGATAGCCGCCCACCTCCAGCAGGCCGCCGGCCGTGTACCAGCGGTCGCTGTCGTAGCCGTTCGTGCCCTTGGGAACGAAGACGAGGCGGCGGCGGTCGATCCACGCGTCGTTGCTGCTGAGACTTTTGCCGTCCCGGTTGAGCGGGGCATCGCGCTGTTCGTTGCCCTGGATGTTGACTTCGACATTGTTGGACGCCATCGCCACATTCACGCCCACGGCACCGGACACATCGAGCATGGCACGCTCGCGCACCAGGCTGCGGCCCGCTGCGTTGACCACGATCTGGCCGCCCGTGGCGAGCGTGAGCGAGTCGCTCTGGAAGTCGACCGTGCCGCCGCTGGCAATCTCGATGCGGGACTGGTCGCGGCGATCGGCCAGGGCCACAATGTTGTCGGCGCTGGCCAGCACGGGGCTGCGCAGGCCCGCGCGCTGGCTGTCCAGGGCCGTCTTGCCGTCGTCCTCGATCAGCACGGCGGTGGCGGCGCCCTGTCCGAAAACCACCTTGCCGTCCGCGCCGAAGGCGTTCAGGTGCACGGTGCCGCGCGCGGTGACGCTGGTGGTGGCAAGGACGATGCCGTTTTGCTGGACGTCACGCCCCACCAGGGTCACGTCGCCCTCATGGGCCTGGATCAGACCGGTATTGCTGACCTTGCCGGCCAGCTTGTCGCCGCTGAACTGCGGCGTGACTTCGTTGCCGCGCGTGGTCGACGCCTGGTTGCCATCCGTGCCCACGCCCCTCTTGATGACGAAACTGTTGCCGGCCGCAAGCGTGGTCTGGCCTTTCAGCGTGGCGATGTCCCCCCCGTTGTGCACCTCCTTGCCGAGCAGCAGGACGTAGCCGCCCCCTTCGGTGGAAGTCTTCGGGGCCTGGGTGGCGATCCGGGCGCCGGACTGGATCTCTACCTTGCCCTGGGCATTGGTAAAGCTGGGCTGGCTGGCATTGGCCGTGTAGATGCCGCTGGTCTTGAACTGGCCGTCAACGATCTGGGCGGCGGCGGCGACGAGGTTGCGCGTATTGACCTGGCTGCTGCCATGGAAGACGATGCCGTTGCGGTTGACAATGAGCACCGTGCCATCGGCCTTGATCTGGCCCTGGATCTGCGAGGGGCGCGCATTCGGATCGTTGACGCGGTTGAGAACAGCCCACTCCTTCTGCTGCCTGAATTCGACCGTCGTATTGCGACCGACATTGAACGTCTCCCAGTTCAGGATAGCCTTGTCGGCCGTCTGTTCGATGGCGACGTTGCTGCGGCCGTCGACCTGGGAAAGCGTCGGGGCATTGGCGTTGTGCCAGCCTGCGCTCAGCGAATCGGTATCGATTTTCAAGCCACCCACGGTCATGCCGTCGGGAACGGATGCTCCGTTCGCTGCCGCCAGGCGGGCGGCAGCCTGGGCCGACTGCTGCGCCGCGATGCCGCGCGCGGCCAGGTTCAGGTTGCTGATGGAGCGCTGCAGTTGCTCGTTGGCCTTCTGCTGCTGTCCAAGCGGGCTCGTCAGGTTGGATGCGGGCAAGCCGTTGGGCAGCCGGCCCGTTTGCGACGCCGTGTCCCGGACCGCGCCCTTGTCGGCAAACCATGCCGGACTGAACGCGCGCTGCGCATGGGCCGGCACCGTCACCGCGCCGGCGGCCAGCGCCAGCGCGATGGCCCGCGCCAGCGGTGCCAGCCTGAATACCCGATCCTGCTTGCGTATCGTTTGATTTTCCCTGCCACTGCGCCCGCGTGTGTTCATGTAAGTTTCCGCCTGGTCATTGAGTCGATGCCGTCCGGCTGCCCGTCTCGCACCGGCCAGCCACATTCATGAAGGCTTTCTCCATCGCAGCCGAGTAGCGCCGGCGACAGGAAGGGCCCCTATGCAAGGGTGACGAACCGCACCACGCAAATACCGCAAACTTTTTTGAAACTTTTTTTTGTAACCTCTGCGCACAGCGCGAAATACGGCGCACAACGCAGGGTGACACGCGCGCCAATGCCCCGGGACCTGTGGTGCAACCCGATGGAGCGAGCCGTTCAGCTCAAGAGCAGCAATCCCGCCGGCAGCGACCGTGCCTGCAGCTGAAACGACTCCTGCAACTGCCACAGCGCCAGGTCCAGCGAGGCCGTGAAGAAACGCCCGCTGACGGGCTTGTTGCGCACGGCATCGTTCATCAGCACCACGCGGCCGGCGCGGTAACGATTGATTTCGTCGAGCACGTCGGCCAGGGGGGCCTGGTTAAACACCAGCATCCCCTGGCGCCAGGCCGACACCGTTTTCGGATCGATGCCGGTGATGTCGCCCAGCGAACTGGCGCCATAAACCATTTGCTGGCGCGCATGCAGCTGACGCGCGCCGGCCGGATGCTCCACGCGGACGGCGCCATCGATACAGGTGACGCAGACCTTGCCATCGAGGTGGCGCACTTCGGCCCGTCCGGATTCGAGCAGGCTGCGGCCAACGCCGGCCACGACGGCAAAGGCCGGCCCCGCCTCCCTCAGGTCGATGGACGCCTCGCCCGTGAGCAGATCCAGGCCGACCAGCCTGCCGCCATCGGTCTGGCGGCGTATGCTGGTGCGCGTATTGAGGATGACGTCGACACCCTGGGACAGCGCCAGCGTGCGCTGTTCGCCAGGGGCGGTGCGCTCGTCTGCAGCCCACTCGTCCGGCCCCGGCCACAAGCCCAGGGGCGGATGGACCACGGCCACGCCGGCGACGGCCGCCGCGCCGATGGCAGCGCCGAGAAAAGCCCGCCGTCCACCGGGCGCAAGCAGGGGACGTCGCGCACGCGCCGGCACGGCCTGCGGTCTGGCGCGCAGCAACTCGCGGGCCGGGGCCTCAAGCGCATCCCAGCGCCGCTTCACGTCGTTGTACGCGGCCTGATGCAAGGGACTGGACTTGACCCAGCGCCGGAACCGTTGCGCATCCACTTCGCGCGCGTCTCCCGAGGTGAGCAGGCGCAACCAGTTCCACGCCTGGGCGTCCAGATCGGCGGACGAAGCGGCGCGGCTGTCCTTGGGTGGCGGCGTCTTCATCGTGTCAGGTCCAGCGGCCAGGCCGGGCCGCGAGGCAGGAAACCTGCGGGCTGCTGCGTGCTGCGTGCATATGTTTTTTGCTCTCTCATACTTGATGACGAATGGCGCCCCGGAAAACCCGCATTATTCATGCTCCGCCGCCAGATAAGCGTCCAGGCGCTCATGGACGCGCTTCAATTCGTATTCGACCGTCCGCAACGACACGCCCAGCCGCTGGGCCGCCTCTTTTTGCGTCACGCCTTCCGCATGCACGAGCAGCGCGACGGCACGGCGGCGCTCGGGCATGCGGTCGAGCAGCTGGAACAGGGCATCCAGGTCCGAGCGTATCTCGGCCGTCCGCGCCGGACCGGGGGCCGGATCCACCAGCTCCTCCAGCAATGCATCGACATTATCGCCGGACAGCAGGCGGCTGTGCCGGCGCCGCACGTCCACCGCAATGTTGACCGCCATCCGGGACAGGTAGGCACCGGGATTCTGGACGGGCCCAAGGTCCTCGCCGCCCTTGAGGCGCAGCCAGGTATCGTGCAGTGCATCGCCGGCATCTTCCGCATTGCCCAGCTTGCGCGTCAGGCGTTGCTTGATGGAAGCGTAATGCTTGCCCAGGTAGTTCAGCAGAACGAGCTGCGTGCCTTCGGCCATGGCTAGCCCGCTCCCTGCCGCTCGCACTGCGGCCCGGCATCCGGGGCATTAGGTGCAACCAACATGGTCAAAGGCTGGCGCGCGATCGCCGTTGGCGGGACGCTGCCGATGTGCACACGGCGCAGTGTATGCAGCAACGCGGCATCGCGGCGGGGATCGCCACTGCTGCCGAGCAGGCGGGCGCCGCCGATGCGGCCATCCGTTTCCAGGTAAAACCGCAGCAAGGACGTGTAGTTTCCCGGCCGGGTAAGCGCATCCGAGCACAGCGCCTGCCAGATACGCATCTGAACCAGTCCGGCATAGCCATTCTCGCTGAACAGCTCGGCCATGCCATTGCGCGGCAAGGTGGATGCCGGTGCTGCGGATGCCACGGCGGCCTCTTTCAGAATGAAGGTCTGGCCCAGGCCAGAACTGCGCCTGTCAGCAACCAGTCCGGTACCTTCGAGCAGGATGCGCAATGCCGCTTCGGCCGAATGATGGCCGTATACTGCCGTGGAGGTACGGGCATGCGCGATATCACTAGAAAACAATGCAGGCTGTCCGGTGATGTCCGCATATTGGTTCAGCGCCGCATTGAGCGGCTGCGCCGGGATACTGAAAGCAAGGAGAGAAATAGCCGCATCAGAAACGGGATCGACACGTGCAGCACCGGTAGGCGGAAAATCGGGAGGAGCGCCATGGGCGTCCCCTGTTAATCCGATAAGCCCACTCAGTACCCAGAAGAGCGCCAGCCCGTTGCAGCTCAAGCCGCCGACGTACATACGCACCCCTGTCGAATCCGCCACCGTGCATTGCCGCGAGCGTCGTCAAGCCAGCAGCGGTGCTGCATGGGCCATGGCAGGATGACGGATCGAGTCGGCAAGGTAGCTGCACCATTCTGAAATGGTGCATAGTGGCATTCAAATGTGACGGTGTTGTTACATCAATACTAAATCGCCATGAGTTGCTATCAGTAGCTTAGACTCCCCTGATCCATGGTTCTTGAAAGATGAAAAATCGATGGATCGTGTTTTGCCTGGATGTCCTGGCAGGTACCAGGTGTGCGATCTCGTGGCTGCCTGATCCAACGGCCAGATCGGGTCCGGCCTGTCTATCTCCCCTGCCCTGCCGAGACTCGTGCCGCGCTGAAGCCATAGTTGATTGAGCTTCGGTGGAAGCCACCATGAACTTTCCTTGGCTAAACCTCTTGCAACGTTAATCCCGGGCTTTGCGGGGCGTGGAGCAATCCATTCCAGTTCTTTTTCGCATCATTCCCAGTCTGCAACGATGTGTCTAAGTTAAAGTGCTGCGTTGATAGATTGAATCCGCAGTTGCCGAGCAGGCATTCGGCTATTCGGGCGCGTTCCTCGATGCGCTTTTCATCTTGAGCCGCTCCCCACTCCTTCCAACCGCACCTGTATCAATTCCAGTAAAGCCCGAACCCGCGCAGTCACGGAATGCCGATGGCTGTATGCGCCAAGCAATTGCAGCGGCGCAGGGCACAGGTCCAGCGGCACTTCCTGCAATCGGCCCGCGGCAAGATCTTCCTGGCATGGATAGGCCGCCACTATCGCAAAGCCGATGCCTTGCCGCGCGCCCGCCAATGCCAGTTCTCCGCTGTTAACACGATAGCGGCTACGCACAGCTACCTTCACGATTTCGCCTGTGGCGTCGAGAAACTGCCAGGGCTGGCCCTTTAACGCGCTCAAGGTGGTAATGCAAGGCAATGACCTAAGTTCGCGTACTTGGCGCGGTATTCCAGTTTTGGCTAGCAGGGCGGGCGCCGCGACCACGATGCTGGGCAGCGTAGCGAGTTCGCGGGTGATGAAGGTACTGTCGTCCTGGCGCCCACGATGGAAGACGATGGACAGGTCCATGTCTTCCCGGAGAGCTTCCAGACCGGTCAGGCGCGTGTCGCATTCCAGTTCGACGCCGGGATGGAGGCTACAGAATTCGGCCAGGATAGGCGCTAGCAGCCTTGGCGCTTCGCCTGGCATGCACATCCTTAGGGGACCACGCAGTTCGCCCTGCACTGCGCCAAGCTCTTCCTCGGTGGAGAGTAAGGCGTCGAGCAAGGGTTTGGCGCGTTCGTAGAGTAGCCTGCCAGCTTCCGTCATGCGCAGGTGGCGGGTGCTGCGTTCCAGCAGGCGGACGCCCAGCATGCGTTCCAGCGTGGCGACGTGGCGGCTGACGTTGGAAGATGGCAGGGTCAGCAGGCGTGCCGCGCCGGCAAAGCTTTGTTCATCGACGACTGCCACGTAGACACGGACGGTATTCAGGTCGAGGGCATTGCGCATTATTATCCCGATTAAGGTATGAAAGCTATCCATTTTCACATACTAGTGTTCCACAGTGGCGGAATCTAAGATGCCGTCTCGTCCGATGGATCGCCGCCGGCGGCACGTCGGGACAGATTGAATAGGAGAGCTTCAGCATGGAAATCGGAATACTTGGCGGCGGCATTGCAGGGTTGAGCGTGGCGCTTGCCTTGAGCAAGCGGGGGTACAGTCCCCGCGTATATGAGCGCCGGGCGGGGCCAGCGACGATGGGGGCTGGCGTTACGCTCTGGCCCAACGCCGGCTTTGTGCTAGAGGAACTAGGGCTGCTGCAAGACATCGCTGCAGTGGGAGGCCGGCCAGTGGCCATGCACCGTCAGGATGCCGCAGGCAATTCTTTGGGGGGCATCGATATTGCGCTGCTAGACCAGATTATGGGACATCCGACCCATACGATTTTGCGCCGGGACTTGCAGGCGGTACTGCTGGATCATGCGGCACAGGCCGGGATCCCGGTAGAATTCGGGCATCGGGCGGTGGCGATCGACCTCGATGCTAGTGGCAAAGCCGTAGCGCGGTTCGAAAACGGGGTAAGCATTCGTCCGGATCTGCTGATCGGCGCCGATGGCCGCATGGACTCGGTGGCACGGGGGTTCGTCGCGGGGGACAACACGCCAGTTTATCAGGGCTTCGTGAACTGGGTGGGTGTGGCGCAGGCGGAGAGTGCACTGGTGGACGATATCGCGATTCAGGATTATTGGGGTGCGGGTGATCGCTTCGGTTGCGTGGCGGTCCGGCCGGATTTGGTCTACTGGGCGGCGGCGCAGGCACGGCCATTGCCGGGGGCAGCGCCCGCAGCGGATATGCGTAAGGAAATTGAGGATCTGTTCGCGGGATGGCCGGAACCTGTCACCCGCATCATCCAGGCGACACCGGTGCATGCCATCCGACTGATTGCCGTGCACGACTTGGAGCCACTGCACACGTGGAGCCGGGCCAATGTGCTGCTCGTGGGGGATGCGGCGCACGCGCCGTTGCCGACATCTGGCCAGGGCGCCTGTCAGGCGCTGGAAGACGCCTGGCATCTGGCGCGGTGTCTGGCCGGGACGGACGGCCGCCTCGATGCAGCCTTGCTGCGCTTCGCGGAGATCCGCGGGCCGAAGACCGCGAAGCTGGCCGAGCAGGGTCGCGTTTTCGCGCGTGGCCTGTTTGCCACTGATCCTGAAACCTGCCGCATTCGCAATGAGCGCGCCAAGGCGTCCGATCCCTTGCGTGACGTGCATGCCTTGGCAGCCGGATGGGCGCAGGGTTTGCCGATGGCCGGCTGCACGGACGGCACACCGGTGGACAGCGTTGGCTCCGGCAGTCTGTACCGCCTCTGAAAGACTGTGCCAATATAGATACCGCATGGCGTCTCCGACTGCGAGACGCCTCACTATTGGGCGAGACTGGCATTGTCAGTGCATTGCAGAGCCAAGCTGCCTGTCGTCAGTCTTCATTCGATGCTCAACAAAGCTGATACCAAACGACAGCAGCAAGGCAGCAGCAGAGAATCCTGCTGCGGTCCAGAGGTTGGTGGAAAGGCCTAGCCTGTCGACTGCCTGTCCACCGGCCCATGCCCCGAGCGCAATGGCAACATTAAATACACTCACGTACAGCGCGGCGCCTATCTCCACTGCCTGGGGTGCCGCCTTCATCATCAATGTCATCAGGCCGACCGATACACCGCCGTAGGCTAGTCCCCAAGCTAGCAACACCAAGCCGGCGCCGATCCTGGAGTCGCCGACTGCCAAGAATAGTAGCGGCGTGAGCAGCAAGCCACTCGCGATAGCGATGATGGTTGGCGCCGTGCGCCGCACCGCAACGACACCAGCCAGGAAGTTTCCAATGATGTCCGCGCAGCCATAGAAAAACAGCAGTGCTCCTAGCCATTGCACATCAAACCCCGACACTGACAGCAACAACGGACGCACAAAGGTGAAGACCACGAAATGGCTCGTCACCAGCAACAGGGTCAGAAGCAGCCCTGCTTGCACTTTCCGGTTGCACAACTGTTTGCCGAATTGACGCAAGGTTGCCGAACTGGCAGCAGGCAGCGCAGGAATGACGGCCAGATGGAACGCCAGTACCAGGCCGCTAAACAGCGCCATGACGCCAAAGGCCCAGCGCCATCCGGCAAAGTCACCGATTTGGGCGCCAAGCGGCACGCCCAGGACGGAAGCGATCGCTACTCCGCCGAAGATAATCGACGTTGCCAGGCCGATTGAGGGAGCAGGAACAAGACGGGAAGCGAGGCCACCGGCAATGGCCCAGATTCCGCCCATGCAAAAACCGACGAGAACACGCGCAGCCAGCATCCACGCCAGGTTTTGTGCCAATGCCGAGGCAATGTTCGCGATCACTAATAGACTGAGCAAACCACATAGAATTTTGCGCCTGTCCAGGCTTCCCGATGCGATCACCAGCAATGGAGCGAACAAGGCCGCCAGTAATGCTGGCAGCGAGATCATCAGGCCAGCGGTTCCGGTGGAGGTGTCCAGGGCGTCACCAATCGGCGTCAACAGGCCGACCGGGAGCATTTCCGTTGTCACTACCGAGAAGGTGGCCATACCTATGGCGGTGATCGCCAGCCACGGGTGACGGACAGAGGTTTCTGTTACAGCGCAGGGAGACGTACTCATGGTTCATATCCTTCGTTAGAGAATCAGATAGACGGCTTTTGCCGGTAAAGACGGTATCGGGTAGGTGTTGTTCAATTGCCATGAAATGGAAGGAAAAATCCGTGGTGCGGACACAGCAGGCATCTTCTGCCATGGCGTATCGATCTCGATCCCCTTCATGCTGCACTTGCAATGAAGACACGCTACAGTGATAATACATACATGGCGTATGAATAAATCATACATTCATACGCCTTGAATGTAAACAATCATACGTAGCGTATGTAAGGAGGAAGCAATGGTTCGCCGCACCCGTGCAGAAATGGAAGAAACCCGTGCATCGTTGCTAGCCACTGCCCGCAAAGTGTTCGGCGAGCGCGGTTATGCCGACACGTCAATGGACGACCTCACTGCGCAGGCAGGGCTAACGCGTGGTGCGCTGTATCACCACTTTGGCGACAAGAAGGGCTTGCTGCTCGCGGTGGTAGAACAGATCGACGCGGAAATGGATGACCGCCTGCAAACCATCTCCGAACGGGCCGACGATCCGTGGGAAGGTTTTCGTAGTCGCTGTCGTGCCTATCTGGAGATGGCCCTGGAGCCGGAAATTCAGCGCATCGTTTTACGCGATGCCAGGGCGGTACTGGGTGGTGCGTCACCGGACTCGCAGCGCCATTGCGTCGAGTCGATGCAAGGGATTATCCACGAACTGATTCATCAAGGCATCGTGGCCGAGGCTTGCCCACGGGCACTGGCTTCGCTGATTTACGGCAGTCTGGCAGAAGCGGCGTTCTGGATCGCAGACGGTGACGAAGGCAGGGTGCGATTGATCGAGGGAGTTGCGGCCTTGGAATTACTACTACGCGGGCTGTTGCTTAAGAGATCATCGTGAAACGTTGCAAGGTCAGGGGCGCTGCGTCGATGAGGCTGCGCACGGTGCCAGACACCGTGCGGCCGCGCCTGGCGAAATGTTCCGCACCGGCACGCCGATTCCAGACGACACCCCGGTGACAACGACGACAGCAGACTGCGACATCGCACATCCTTCCAATACAATGGTGCAAAACGACAGATCAGTTCGATTCAACATTGCTTGTCGGCGTAATCTTGAACCAAATGGCATACATGGCTGGCAGGAATACCAGTGTGAGTACCGTGCCCGCAAATGTGCCGCCGATGAGCGTGTAAGCGAGCGTCCCCCAGAAAACGGAATGGGTTAGCGGAATAAAGGCCAGGATGGCTGCCAGCGCAGTCAGGATCACGGGACGGGAACGCTGCACGGTTGCCTCGACCACCGCACGGAAGGGATCCAAGCCAGCCTGCTTGTTATGCTGGATCTGGCCGATCAGGATCAGCGTGTTGCGCATCAGGATGCCTGATAGGGCAATGAGTCCGACCAGTGCATTGATACCGAATGGCTGCTGGAACACGATGAGTGTCGGTACCACTCCGATCAGCCCCAGCGGGCTGGTCAGAAATACCATGACCATCGCCGAAATCGAGCGCACCTGAAAAATGATGATCAGCAGCGTGACCGCCAGCATGATAGGGAACAACGGCAGCATGGCGGTCGTTGCCTTGCCCGATTCCTCGATGGAGCCGGCCTGCTCGATCCTGTAGCCAGCCGGCAGCTTGTCGATGATAGGCTGAAGCTGCTTTGTAATAGCACTGGACACGTCCGGGGGCTGCAAGCCATCGGCGATGTCGCCGCGCACGGTGATGGTCGGCGTCCGGTCGCGACGCCGGATGATCGCTTCTTCAGCGCGCACGTCGACCTTGCCTACCTGCGACAGCGGGATGCGTTGGCCGCTTGCCCCTGTCAACGTAAAGTCCATGAGTTTGGCTGGATCAAAACGGTTGTCTCCGGCAGAACGGGCCACCACTTGCACCGTGCGGATACCGCGCGCTAGCAAAAACTGCTTGGCCTTCAGTGAATTTCTCCATGCACGCTTCCGTGGCTAAGCCTCTTGCAACGTAAATCCCGGGTTTCGCGGGGCGCGGAGCAATCGATTCGAGTTCTCTTTCGCATCATTTCTTTTCTGTAACGATGCATTTGATTGAGTCCGCAGTTGGTAGCGGATGCGTAATCGGCGAAAGCGATGCAGCTTTCCGTCCTGCTTTTGATGCCGACGATACCTATCGCGACGATAAACAGTCTGAAGGAATGGAAAACCAGGATGTGCGCATTCCTGGCGAGATAGGGCATTGCTTGCTCCACGACTTTCAAGGCATTGGCAAATTTGGCAAAATTCAGGAATTATCAAGTCCCAGAAATGCCCCCGACGCTACATTTTAGAAAATGACCGGAGGGTCATCGTTCAGGATGAGTATTCTTAATTTTCCATTCGGCAAGTATCGAAGGCATGGCGTACAGGGAGCGCTGCGCCGTCAGCGCCTCGCTCCCCATCCGTTCCCACCCGTTGCCGCCATTCCGGAAAAAGTCCGGAATAAGAAAAATACCGAAGGTCCTATAAAACCAGGCTGTCCGCAAGCCCTCCCCTCATGCGGCCGTCCTTTCAGCGGCGTCGAGCCTCACAATCTCGACCGGCGCAAGCGTGTCGAACGACGGCAGGAGCGGCACGAAAGCGTCGTTCAACCTGTCCTTGTACGCATTTGCCCGCGTGAGGAAATCTTCCGTTTCCTCGATCAGGTGAGCGGGCAGAGGATCGCGACGGGCATCGTCTGCCGGCCAGGACGGCAGCGCTGCCAACGCCTCGCGCAGCACGGTTTCTGAGCGGGCTGAAGTCGTGCGCCCGCTGCGCAGGACGACAGCAACCGGCGGACTGATTGCCGCCGCTCCGCCGTCAGGCGCTGCGATCTGCTCCGACAAGTAGGAGTCGATTCGTCCGGAACTCCACAGCATGCTCAACGCCTCGGCCATTCCGGCTTCCGACAGGCCGGCCAGCGTCATGAACTGGATCAACCGCGCCACGCTGTCGTCCAGCGCCGCCAGTTCCCCTTTCGCCTCGGCACGGATGCGTGCGTTGTACGCGGTTACGGCCCGCTGCTGCTCCGGACGGCAGGCCCGGGCGATGCGTATCGCGAGGCTATTGCCCGTCATCGTGAAGCGGCTGTCCACGATCTGGTCCGCCACCAGCGACAGTTGCGCCACCGGCTGGCGCACGCCCCGGAAGCCGACCCACAGCGTGATCGTTTCCTTGTCGTCGGTGATTTCCAGATCGGCCACCTTGAAGACATGGGCTAGTGCCAGCACCCGCAGCACCCGCCGCGCGCGCCACCCCAGGGCGGGGCCATTCAGGAACAGGTCGAACGAAGACAGGTACCGGTCGCGCCTGAGCGGCGTCGTCGCCGATACGGTTTCCGCCGCCAGATCGGCCAGCGACAGCAGCGGCAGGCGGTCGAACATCAGCCCTTGCAGGAAGGCGTGATCGCCCAGGCGTTGCGCCGGCAGACGCCAGTTTTGCACCAGGTCGCCCGGCAGGATGTCGGCGCAACGGCCGGCAACGTCATCGAGCGTATCGCGGTAGTCGTCGAACAGCGCGCCGAAGAAAGCATTGTCCGTCTTCAGCCCGGTCAGGAAAGCCTTCGTGCGTTCCGCCGGCTCAATGATCAGTTCGTCGAGGTCTTCGATCATCGACCCCACGTTACCGGAGAAGCGCAAAATCTTTTGCAACACCCAAAGCAGCCGGTCCGCCAGCTTGTGTCCATAGACGGAAGAAAAGTAGATGCGGCCGCGAGAGGCGTCCGCGCCAGTGCCGCGCCGGACATAGAAGTCGTAGCAGTCGCCGATACGGTTGATCGCGACGGCGCCGGCCCAGGCCGAGGCCGTCCCCACCTCCAGCGGCCAGTCCTGCAGCCAGCGGGAATCCAGCACATTTTCCAGTTGCTGCGGGGCCAGCCCAAGCAGCTTGTTGCGCACGCCGCTGACCAGGGCATTGCGATAATCGACCAGGCGCTTCGGATCATCGGCCAGAACAGCGACCGGCTCCGGAGCCCAGACCTGGTCGCGTTCCGACTTGTCGATGGCGATATCGATTTCCTCGTACTCGTTCATGAGGCTGACCGTCATCACTTCTTCCAGGTGGCGGATGTCGTTTTCCAGACGGTCTTCGAGCATGTCGAAGCGGCGGTTCATCGTATCGAAGCCGCGTTGCATGGCCAGCAGCACCTGCGCGGTCGATTGCCGAATTTCCGCGCGGTCGAGGGCGAAGTTTTCGTCCATCAGCTTCGACATGTCGGCAACCTGCTGTCCCAGTTCGCGCGCCAGCCCGTCGATCTTTTCTTCCAGGCCGTCGATGCGCTTGTTGATGCCCGCACCCATGCTGTCCATCTGCTCGGACATGGCTTCCAGGCTCTTCAGGATGGTGTTCGCCATCTCTTCGATCTGCTTGGAAAGTGCCTTGTAGACTTCTTCCAGCGGATCGGGGTCCGCCCCGAAAATGGCGGTCTTGATCAGGGAAAAAGCGGTGAAGCCGATGGACAGCATCATCATCGCGCCGCCACCCTTGCCTATCGAGCCGATGGCCTGCATGGCGCGCATCTGCTGGAAGGCATAGCCAACAGTGGCCAGCGCCGTGCCGATCTGCACGGCCATGTTGGCGTAATGGAGTACATTGCGCAGCAGCGACGCGACGGCCTTGTTGAGTCCCTTGTCCTCCAGGAAGTTGATGGCCTGGGTGCCGTACACCAGGATCTGCTCGGACACCATCGCATAGTCCTGCATCTTGGTCATCATGCGCTGGGCCGACTTCATCTGGGCCTTTTGCGCACGCGCTTCGACCAGCGACTTCTGGCGCAGGGGATCGCTGGCCTGCTTGCGGTAGAGGGAGCGCAATTGCTTCGCGGAGTCCGCCCGCTGGGTTGCCGTGTCATCTTCCTGCTTGAGCAGCCGCTTGTTCTCTCTATCGATCACGTCCTTGAATGTACCCGCCGGCAACACATCCGTTTCGCCGAAACCTTCCGGCGGCTTCAATCCGAAGAAGCCCAGCTTTTTCAGGTCGTTGATCGACATGTTGTCCTGAGGTTTCTGGCCCAGATCGTCCAGGATGCTGCGCAGCGAACGCGACCGGTTGAGGACCATATCCTTCATGGCGATGTCCTCGGCCAGATTGTCCATCCTCTGCACAAAAGGACTGTCTTTCCGGCGCTGGATTTCCCTATCCTCGACCGTACTGTCGAAGCGGATGCCGTTCTGCCACGCCTGGAACTTCAGCTTCATCTGGGTCGCACGCAGCAGCGCCATGCTTTGGCGGTTGCGGCTGTCGTCGAGATCGGGCGCATCAGGCGGGCCGTCGAAGCTCCGGCCCGACTTCGCCTGCGCGATACCACGCTCGGGGGGCAGGACGCCGTTGCCGGTCTGTTCCGGCAAGCCCCTGGGGTCGAGCGGCAGCCAGAGCGAGTCTGCCGACCATGCAGTCCAGGCCTGGCTGAAGGCGTTGCAGCTGCCCTGGGGAATCCAGGGATCGGCCGCATGCCGGGCGAGGAAGGCCACAGCCGCTTTTGCCGACAGCCGTCCGCCGCGCGGCGACACCGTGCCCTCGATGATCAATTCCTGCATCGCCGTTCCAGCCAGCGCGGAGCCGCCGTCGAAGTCGGCCAGGGCCGCATAGGGGTCCTGAACGGCGGCGACATCGGCAACGGCGAGACGCCCTTCCCTTCGCTCGTTCCCGACATAGGCATGCACCAGCGCACCGAGGCCGGATACCAGGCTATTGGCGACAGCAGCGAGCGAGTCGGCCATAAAGGGGGCCATTTGCAGCAGGCTGGCCGCGGTCGGCGGCATCGTGAAGGTCTCCTTGTCGGCGCGCAGGAGCGGAGCGTCATAGCCATCCGGCGTCAGCGCGCTGCGCCCCGCTTCCATCACGATGCGGTAATGCGCCGGCGCGTGCGCCATCAGGGAAACCGGCTTGCCATCCTGCTGGATCGGCCATCCGGCCTCCACCAGTTTGGCGAAATGCGCCAGGGCCTGTTCGTTCAGGGCGATATCGCCATCGATCTTGTAACGGTCCGGACGCTTGGGACGCGCGGCGGCATTGATGACCTGATCGCACTCGGACACCCGCCACGGCCGGGTCTTGTCGGCGGCGCTCCAGTTGTCGTCGATGGCTTTGCGCAACGCGTCGCCGTCCTCGAAACGCTTGCCTTTGAGTGTGTCCAGCACGCGGCGTAAATCCTCGCCGACGCCCTCGGCTTCCTGCGCTTCGGTGGATTTCTTCGACTCGTCCACAATCAGATGCATCAATTGGTCGGAGCCGCCGCCCGCCGCTGTCTTGAGCAGTTCGTCATCGACGGCGAAGTCCTGGATCACACGCTGGACCGCCTTCGCCATCGCCGGCAGGATAGGCACGAGCGTGCTGACGATGGTAGCGGCCAGCCGTGGATTATCGGAAAGAAAGCCGGCTGTCTCGGCCGGAATGACTGCCGGCGTTTCCGGCGGCAGTTCGGGCACGAAATGCGGATAGGCCGCGAGCAGCGAGGCCGGCAGCAAGCCGGCCAGGGTTTCATCATTGAAGAAGTTGCCGTCGGCGATGTCCGGCACGGACCAGAGCGGCGCGCCGGCCGCCAGCAGCGGCGGCAGGCTCTTCAACTGGTCTTTCTCCAGCGCCGTGCGGATCAGGCTGATCGCCTGAGCGCCGGTATCGTCAGCCAGTTCCGGCGGCGCGCCCGCCGCCAGGGCCTGTGCCAGCGCGCCGGCGTTGCCGTTGGCGGCGAGATGGTGGAGCCACGAATAGCCGCTTTCCTGCTCGCGCCAGTCCCAGCTTGAACGCAGCAGGGCTTCCGGACGCGGCCAGCCGCGCGCCTCGATATGCAGGAAGCTCTCCGCGTCGCGCGCGATGATCACCGTACCGTCGTCCAGCACGGCCACGCCCTGGAATACGCCCTCGGCAGGCAAGCGCTGGGCCAGCATATAGCCGCCGCTCGGCAGGCTGTTCCACAACATGTAGACGCCGTCGGTGATGCTGAGGAAGCCGCCTTGCGGCAGCGCCGTCAGCGCACGCCCGGCCAGCGGATCTGGCGCGAAGACGCTCCACTGGGCCGGTTGCAGATGGCCGGGCGTAAAGGCCGACGGTCCATAGACCTGATAATTGCCATTGGCTGTAAGGGCGGCGACGGAGCCGTCCGACAGATTGGCCAGAAAAACGATGTCGCCCCAATCCTCGTTCTGGCTGCGCGGCGGCGAGCCCTTGAAGACCGGCGTGCCCGTCTCGATTGCCCAGACGCCGACGGTCGGAATACCATCGGTCCGCGCGCCGCCCGTGAGGATCATTCCGCCCGGCAGCGCAAGCGCGCACGCTATATTTGCCCGCGCGCCATCCGGTCCGGTCAATCCGTAACCGCCCACGCGATCCTGCGCATTGTCGTCTGCGCCCATGTTGACGACCAGCAGAGAATTGTTCTGCACCAGGAAGGCCTGTTCACCCTTGGCCGGGATCAGCCGGGCGTCCTGCGCCTCGGGAAGTTTCTTGACCAGATGCTCGCGCGGCTGCCCATCCACATCGGCGCTCAGGCAGAGCAGCGTACCGTCCGCAAGCAGAGCGAGAATGCGTCCCGACGGCAGGTCGAGCAGGGAAATCGCCCTGTTCGCATGTTTCCAGGCCGCCGTCACTTGCCACTGCCACGGCGTCTGGCTGTAATCGGGCGTCAGCAACTGCATCACGCCACTGGCGCGGCCCACGACCATGCGTCCGCCTGGCAAGGCGGCGACGGCGCACAGCCGGTCGCCCTGCGGCATTTCGCGCAATACGGAAGTGCCCGCATAGTCGCGCGCGACACCCCACAGCCGCTGGTTCGGCAAGGAACCGCCGTCGCGCGCTGTCGCAGCCATCAGGGTTGCTTCCTTCTGCTTCCGCACCTCGGCGCGCGAGGCCGGGCGCTCCTGCCGCATTTCATCGCCGATGGCGCGCAGGATCGATTGCGGATCGTCTGGCGGCAGATCGCCCGACAGGTCCCAGGCCATGACGCCGCCCAGGCATTCCTGCTTGGCGTAGCGGATTTTTTCGCGGACGGAATTGGGGTTGTCGTAGGTGATCAGGGTATCTTGACGTCCGCCTTCGCCCTTCACGAACAGGTAAGGCGCGCGCGCCACCGGGTGCAGGTAAGACGAGGCGACCAGGCCGGGGAGCTTGTCGGAGGCGCTGCCCTTGCGGACTTCGGTCGCGATGTAATTGTAAAGATAGGTGCCGGTGCCGTCGTTGAACTGCCCGTCCGCAGCCTTCCGGACCGGCCGGTTGATGCCGCTGTTCCAGTCGGCCTCGGAAACCGTCGCCGGGCGCGTGACACCGTCGACTTCCAGCCCCCGGCCATAGATGGCGAGCCCCAGCGACAACTGCCGCCGCGTGAAGCAGAGCTTGTCCGCGTACCCCAGCATTGCCGTCATCGTCTCTCGCACGCCGCTCGGCGCTTCATACCCGCTTGCCGGCGTTGCCGTGGAAACCGGACGCATGGGCGCGTTGAAATCTGAATTCTGGAGCCACGTACCGCCATAGTCGTAGGTCATGACATTGATGGTATCGACCAGGCTGCCGATCTTGAGCCAATACTTGTCCAGCCTCTTGATCTTTTTCGGGTCGGCCGGGGCCGCAATGGAGAGCAGGAGTTTTTTGTCGTCCGGAACCTCGATCCACGCATCACGCAGAAACTGTTTCTGGCTCGGGTCTTGCAGGTCCTTTTCCGCCTGACGCAATGCCTCCAGGATGGCGACAAAGCCGGGACCATCCGCTTCGGACGGGTATTCCCAGTCCAGCTCGATGCCGTCGAAGCCGAGCACCATGACGGCGCGCACCAGGGAACGGGCAAAATTCTGCACCGCCTTCGGGGTCTTGCCGATGTAGGAAAACAGATCGGCCGCAGGCAGGATCTTGATATTGAACTGCGTGGACAACCAGTCCTGTATGAACAACTGCCTGTGCTGATCCATGTCCTTGTACCAGCCCGGCAGCAGTTGCTGATAAAGTTCCGGGTAGACACCTGCGGGATGGCCTTGCGGCTCGCTATCCGGCGGCATGATGCCGCCATTTCCATCGGGCGCGTCAACCCAGCGCCGCACATAAAATTCATTCTGAGCCAGCGCGCCAGTAGGGGCGGCGGGAGGCAGATAGATCGTGAATTGCGCCGCCGGATTGTGCCGTCCGATACGCTTCGCCTCTTCCCTGTCGTTCACAGTGAGGACTTCGAACGGCAATTCCTTCGGCCACCCGCCGACGATCAGATGGACTTTCAGCTCGGGATTCAACTGCTTCATGAATTGCAGGGAACTGAGCTGCCAGTCGTCGCCCCAGGGATCGGAACTGACGGGGTTCCCGTTCAGGTCCATGCTGAACATGCCGTAGGAAATTTCGTTGATATGCTCGAACGGCAGATCGCGGATGAAAACATCGCGGCCGTAGCCGAAGTAATTTGCGTAATACCCCAGAGCCCGCCGCGAAAAAGCCGCGGACTTGATGATGTTCCGGCTGGAGCTGTCTATCGTGCGACGCCGCTTGCCGCTCATCTGAAGGTCGATCAGGTCCAGGGGAACTTGCACAGGATCACTCTGATCTGGGAAGCGGACCCAGACCTTGGGTAGCGTGCTCAGGTTCTTGATGTAGGAACCATATTCCAGGCACGCGAAACTGCTGACATACGAGAGCGACTTCTGCAGATTGGCGGCAATCGATCTTGGTTTCTTGTACTCAAACTGGTAAAGGTAGACCGGGCTTGCGGAGAAGGAGGTTCGGCTGAACACCCCATCGTCCTGGCTCGTCACACACAGCGTCCCCCAGGGATTCAGATACACATCGGCGACTGTCCAAAAGGCCATGCCAGCGTCCATTTTTTTCTTGTAGGTAAGGTCCCACATCCTTTCCCGGAAAAGATGGACCTTCATGTCGCTGAGGCGCTTTTCCTCTATCGGCTTGTCCCTGTCTTCCTGGCGCGTTTGCCCTTTCCTGACTTCGGCAGTCGCGTCGTCCGTCAGATTGCGCTGCTGGCCGAGCCCGACGCCGATGGAAATATTCGCCTCGAACCAGAGCGCCGAGATGGCCACGTCTTGCGGTGAGTCATTGACGAGAACGATGGTATCGATACCGTTCGTTTTCTGGAATTGCCATTTGAGGCCGCGTGTATCGAGTATCTTCGCCATTTTTACTCCTTATCGAATTGGGCGATTTTTTACAGGGAAGCGCATCAACGTATCGTCCTCGACTGCCAGCGAAACGAACAGCAAGGAAAAGAGCAATTGCCATTGTCCGGAGCTGCGCTCTGCGGGTGAAAACTTCTGACCCGATGGGGAAAGGGAATACTTCTCACCCAGCGATATCGCTGCACACTCAAGGGTAGCGGCAAGTGCATCCGCTGAAACTGGGGGAATAAGTGACTCATGTCCATGAGCGTCGCAAACTCGTGGAGCTTCGGCCCCGCCTTGCCGATGTGTCGTTGGAAGTCGTCGTAGTTCATAGCGGCCAATTATAGGTATCTGGGCACCAAAGCAATATATATTGCCATGCAATTACTCCATGTTTTTTGTGAATTTCTGTTTTATATCAAGCATCATATGAATATATTTCATAAAAATATGAATTAAATATTTCTCATTCTATCTACTACGACAACCGGCCAGAAGCTGCCGGTCGACATCGGCGCTTTTATGCGGTCATCATAAATGATGAGAAAAAAATTCCTTTTCCTGAAAATTCGCCAGGCCCCTTCTACGTCGAAGATGGATGCTGCACTTCCTGTGGGATGCCGTCTACCGTGGCACCTGGCCTTTTCTCGTATTCCAATGCTGGTCATTGTTATGTAAGTAAGCAGCCATCTGACGGAAAGGAAATTTATCAAATGATTCGAGCATTTGAAGTTCAAGATATTGGCTGCATCCGTTGCAAGGGCTGGAACCGTGTCATCAAAATTAAGCTGGTTGCCTTGGCTGAAGGAGATCAATGTGATCCGCTTGACCGGGATCTGCAAGCGCTTGATCAGGAAATCAAAGCGGACCGTTGCGGTCTGCGATAGCCAGCTATCTTTTTGCCTAAGGCCGCTACTTCCAAGCGTCCGCAAGGGGGTGGAAGCGAACCGTTCCATTGAATCACCACCAGTCGCTTAAACTCGCCCGATCCATAGTTTTTGAAAGATGAAAAACCGATGGATCGTGTTAGGGGCCTGGGTATCCTGCCTGGCACCTGGTGTGCCTTCTCGGCGTCAGCTGATGCAACGACGAAATCGGGTATGACCTGCCTAGCCCCCTGCCCTGCAGAGGCTCCTGTCGCGCTCAAGCCAAAGGTTGTCCGAGCTTCGGAGCATTCGCGCAGGGTATTATTGGAAGGGAAGAAATATTCATCAAATTATCTAAGGGAACGAAGGAATGACGGTTTATCTCGATGATGAGCGACGTACGCCGAAGGGTTGGACCCGAGTCTATTGTAGTGGCTCCTCTTGGCCGATTGCCGCTGTTGGTAGGTTCCGCTCCAGACCGGACCTTTGATACTAGACTTATCTAGACTTCCATTCCCTTGGGATCGGGACGGAGCGTCGCGCGATTGAATCTCTGCCGGTCTCGATGATCGCTAGCATATTTTGAACGGCTATCTCAAGTTCATCTTGGTTGCAAAAATACTCGGAAAGCTTACCGGCGACTACATATGAAGAACAGTTAAAACCATCTTCGATATCGTGGAACCAGATTACCCTGCTGCCGATGACCGCCACAACCCAAAAGCCGCCGCCAACTGTGCCATAGGTTTTCTCGGCCCACTTCTCAGGAGGAATTTTGATGGATTCCCACAGGCGGAGTACCTGAGGACCCATTCGGCCTTCCGCACTGATGATCTTATCCCATCATTCTGTCTCTGAAATCGGTTCCCAATCCATTATCTCTCCAATGACTGCTTCTGGCCGGTTGCCGGTGTTCATGTGCGACAGCTTCCACCCCAAAGCAGAAGAATATATCGCCACGGCCATTAGGCGAGTACCGTCTGCGGCGCATGGCTCGCGTGCCAGGTCATCGGTGCAACGCATTATAGTCATCAGATATCGAAAACTTGCGAAGGGGAAATGCTATCATTGTTTATATCCAACGTGATAAAAAACCATGATCGTCTCGGAAAGTGGTTACATTAAAAATATTTCCCCTAAAATCTATGCGTCTTGTTTCCAAACTCACTATTGTCACTCTTTTGGTTATGCTTACAGGATGTGTCTCTGTTCCCGTATGGGAGAGCGACGTTGCGACGCTCGAAAAAAAAGGGAAAGGACTCACAATTTCTGAGGTCGATAAGGTGTTGGGTCGGTCAAGTGTTCTTGCGTCAAGAATATTTGAAGTAGAGGGAGCGACTTATACGTTGCGGCATTACGAAATTAGCGAGCCAACCGGTCGGGTGGCATCAAGTTACAAATGCGAGAAAAACGGCACTGGTTGCGTGACCAGTTATTTCCCTGAGTACAAATTGGCGCCATTTTCCATGGTCTTTGTTGGTATTTCCCCTAAGTTAGTAGCTTGGGGAAAATTGGATGACCTGTCCAAAAGCACTGATCCCCAGGTGATTGCTGTTTTGCGACAGCTTCAACGTTCCTACGCTGAATATGAGCTGTTGCAATCTAACCCAGGAGTCCGCTGCACACTTAAGAGTGATGGATACTGCTTAATGCACGATAAATAGGACTGACAGCGATACACAACAACGACTGCTTCTTGTCGATTGCGGAACTATAGTAGTGTCCGCGCCACACTCGAAGCGGACGTTGTATAGCTAGGGGTTAGCGCATTTGACACCGCGAAGACGGAGCAGGCCGCACACCTTTGCTAGAAGATGAGTCGTCAGCGATGATCGTTCCATCGGTTGCATAAGCAAGGCTACCGCAAGCGCGACAATACAAAACGATTCCGCGCTCGATGGCATACGTTCTGAGCGGAGGCTGTGCGAAGAAGTCGGCATGAATCTGGCTTACCGTTGGTTCCGCCGGTTGGGTCTGCAGGATAAGGTGCCGGATGACTCAAGTTTTTCCCAAAATAGACACGGCCGCTTTCGCGATCACGATGCATTTCGTAATCTATTCGATGCGGTTCTTCGACGTTGCATGGCAGCAGGCCTGGTACAGGGCGAAGGGTTTGCAAGCGACGCCAGCATGATCAAGGCTGACGCCCAGCGGCGACGTTCCTGTTCAGGCGATTCCGCTATCGATTGGGGTGACCCTGAGCAGGCAAGTCGACCGGTGCGAGAATATCTGGAGCTCTGGAGCAAGCTAATCCAGTGCTGCCCAAAAGAATCTCGCTGACGGATCCGTCTGCAACCTGGACTGCCGCTGCAGGGCCGGCTATTTTTGCTTACTCAACAAATTACCTGATCGATTTGAAAGCGGGAATGATTGTCGATGTCGAGGCACCAGCCGTGAACAAGCTCGCAGAGGTCGAAGTGACCAAAACGATGATCAACCGGGTTGAGGAAAAATTCGCTATCAAGCCGCAGCAATTGGTGGGCGATACGAATTACGGCGTGGCTGCAATGCTGGGATGGCTGGTCGATGAAAAGAAGATCGCCCTGCAAGTCCTTGCATGGGATAACTCCGAGCATCGCGACGGCACGTTCAGCCGTACCGATTTCATCTTCTAAAGATCGGAAAAAGGTCGAGATACTATTTGCCCACCTCAAACGCATCCTTCACTACGTACAATTTTCCTGTACATTTATTGCATTGTGACAAGTCTTGACCAAGAGTTTTTCAACACAATAGGCCGATAGAGGGCAATCAGAATAGCGCAGTGTACGAGGCCGTTGTTGAGAAAGCTAGTAAGAGGAATGTCAGGCGTTCTAAGGCAGCTTGACATGAAAACGGCCGCAGGAAGCGGCCGTATCGTTGAGGCTAGGCGGTGGAAGAAAAATCTCATTGCCGCAAGTTTGCCCCAAGTTCGTATTTCGACCAGATTCAAAATCCTAAGTCATTGAATACAAACGAAAAATTTGGTGGGAAGTGCAAGTTTCGAACTTGCGACCCCTGCAGTGTGAATGCCATTGAAGGCACGGCTGCGCAGTGTTCTCATAGGGGATATCTCTTCTTGGCCATCACAAACCATCACGAAATTGCACCAAATTACACAGGAATTTACACAGGCCCAGCCTCGAACATGCACGTAAGATCATTTGATGACATTTCATAAATCATAACGTCATGCGGCGATCATACTCATGTAAATACTGAGTGGATGTATATACATGAAGACAATGTCGATAGTGCTGATGTTCTTGGCTGGGTGCAGCAGTAAACCACAAGCTCGCCACGCCTTTTCGGATATTGTTGGCATCGACAGCTTCGCCCTCGCCGCCCGCTACGGCACGCCCGCCAGCTACCAGCACCAGGGCGACTACCTGCAACTGAACTATGGCAGCGTGGCAGCCGACTGCCAAGTCATCGTGCTGCTCGACCAGCAACAGCGCGTGGCGGGTTGGGCATCCGCCGGACGATCTTGCCCGGCACGCTGATCGGCCGTCGGCTCATTCAGGCGGTTGCATTATGGCAAAGCAAGGCTCGCCGTCCAATTGCACCCGAAGCGAGGCACGGATCAGCCCGGACATGCCGATGCGAGGCCCCAAGCCGCGCTCCAATTCATCGGCCGCTGCGGCGATCTCGCGCAGGCGCCGAACCTCCCACAAAAGCGCACGCACATCGGCCGAGTCATTGCGACCTTGGATTTCTTTCAGCTGCTCGATGCTGAGCGGCTTTCGAATCTTGCTCATAACTTTTCATTTGCCCAATGCCAGTTCGTCGTCGCGCGTTAAACTCGGTCGGCATTCTATCGAACCATGCGCGCCTCGCTCTTCGTCAGCTCGCGTTCTTTCATGTCGATGCTGACCAGCCACCCGCCGCGCTCCAGTTGTTCCGGATGGCTCTCGCAACTCGAGCGCAACTGCAAGCCGCCCATTTCGAACGACTCTTCCGACATCCACTCGATATAACAATCGATCAGTCGGCCCTCCGGAAATGTGGAAATCTGATGGCGGCGCAACTCAGCGCACGTGGCGTGGCGCTGAAGCACATTTGAATAATCATCAGCCACCGCCAGCAACCCGCGCGAGCCACCGCTCTCACGTGCAAGTTTTTTCGGTAGCGCCACTCCGGATCGATACAACTCCCTGGCGCGGAATCCGATAGCGTTTTCCGGTACGAAAAGTTTGCATACCCAGGTCTGGGCGACCTCGCGGGTGTGGCCGGACTCATCCTTCGTTGCCTCAATGCCACTCAACACCATATTCCATCCTTGAACCCGCACCAGTTTGGGCTTGGCCAGCTGCGCCAGAATACGCGGCGCGCCTATGGTTTGCAGGCGTGCCACTTTTGAAGGGCGTCGATTCCCCTCCAGCGTTACGTCGACCACCAACAGTTCGAGCAGTATGGCACCCTCTACTACCGGTGCAGGGGCTGCCAGCACTGCCCCTTCCTCTCGACGCCTTGATGCCCAAACCTTCATCATTCACCCCAAATCCACTGTACAAAAACACAGTATATTGCCAAGCTTAGGAAACCAGAAGGCGAAATTTGTAACTAGAAGAGTCCGCCCTGCTCCGCTGGCGCGGCCGGCGCAGGCGCTTTCGAACGGGATCGCGTCTGCATAGGGTCGGGCTGCGCGACAAGCAACTCCGCTGGATACTGCCGATAAACGTCCTCTTCCGACACCAGCGAGCCATCCAGCCAGCCTGGGTACTGGTCCGGGTCCAGGATCATCACCATGCGCTTTTCATCATCAGGCTTGTGAAAGCGCTGCATCAGCGGGTGCTCATCGGCGTTGATCGTCAACATAGAGAACGAGAGCAGCTGATCCGCCGGCCGATATTCCCAGATGCCCGCGATGGCCACCGGGGCACCGTCGGCGCGCTCGATGCGCCAACGCACAGGCTTGCCGGTTTCGTAATTGGGCTCGAAGAAGTTGGCGGCCGGGATGATGCAGAACTGCTTGCGCTTCCAGGCGTTGCGGAAGGGCGGCTTGGTGTCCACCGTCTCGGTGCGCGCGTTGTAGGTCTGGCGAGCCAGTTTGGGGTCTGCCCAGTGGCGAACCATGCCGAACATGGCTGGAGCGATTTCTAGCTCGCCGGGCGCTTCGTGTGAACCACACAGGAAGGCGCCATGTAGCCTAGGCAGACCTTCGGCGGAAGATCGAGCTAACGTGAGCGGATGCCGAATCGATTCTCGACCAGCGCATTAGCGCCGGTGGTGTAGTTGGGACATTCCCGCACCATAGCGCCAAATTAGTCGCAGGACAATCTTGCACTCCCTTGATAACGAAAGACGTTTGCAGTAAATAATAGGCTTAAAGGCTTCACAGAACCCTGAAAAATCCATTCACATCTAAACCATATAATTATTGTCACTTCTTTACCACAAAAAATGAAAAGCAACTTAAATTACTTGTTGACAATTTATTTTTAAATAATTACCATTCCACCAATCAAAATTAGGGAGGGCTTATGAGTGAGTTGGTAGGGTCTGACGACCAAAACAATCAAGTAGAGATAGTTGCACCAGAGAAAAAACAAGAAAATATATTTTTAGACATATATAGAGAGGCATATAAACAAATTACGGGAAGAAGCGAGCAAAGTAAGGCTAGCTTCTCAGAAAATCTGCTGCTCGAATTTGATGATATAAACCAGTTGCATATTAAAATTATGCAGCTATGTGGCATACATACAATAGTAGCAAAAAGTGAAGTAATTACAATTTTTCATGCCAAAGACAAAAAACAACAATTCCCTTCATTTGAAAAATTTAAAACCTATAATTCCAGCGCTATCAGCCCAACAGTTACACTTTTATTAAAGTATAATTTCTCAATATTCTCCCCTGAGACTCGATGTCCGCAAGAGTATGTAGTAACCGTTCGTTTAGCATCCAAACTAGCAGTTATAAAACAATTAGAAACCGAAGCCCCAGCAGTCATGAGAGGACGGCTGTGGAATTACATTAATGCGAATACGGCCGAAATAACCATTGATTACTCTGATTATGTAGTTGCCCGCGGCTTCTTCGAGGCATTTGATGAGTGGATTAAGGGCTGTAAAAAAACAGCAAAACCACTTGGACTTGAATTTTTTCAAATAAGATCCCATAGTTTCCCTACTCTTATTCAGGTTTTTACAGTGGGAATCTTTACGTATTTCTCCGCGATGGAAGCTCAAAAAATATTACTCTTAGATTCATCAAATTCAAGATTAGCCACAATTATAATCGCGTATATAGGCATTGGGTATATACTCTCTCATTTTTCGGAGATGGCAGGGAAAATATTGGAACATGCCGTGGATAGCTATCCTATTCTTTCTTATTTAAAATTAAACAGAGGTGACGATAATTTGGTTGAAGAATTTAAAACAAGAAAATCGCTAGTTATTAGAAATTTAATTTCATCAAGCTTATTATCATTAGCGATAGGTGTACTATCAAAATACATCGTTAAATTTCTTTGAAATTAATTTAAAATCAACAACAATATTCAATAATCGCTTAGTGAACACCGCTATAGCTACTCACCGTCAACGCCTACTTCCCTTAACTTTTGTGGGTGCTGCCGTTATCTCTTTAACACGTGGCGACCTGCTGGAGAAGCGGATGCTGTTGATGAACATGTGGATGGACCTTTGCGCCACGGTGCCAGCGGCGGCAAAAGTGACGCCAATACACAGTGCGGCAGCGTAGCCCATGCTGCACGACTATGCAAACGAGAAGCGGACGCCGGTGCGTGAATGACTGTCGACAATACTGGTTTGAAAATTCAGGCGGGCACGCGCCCTCAACTCGAGCGAAGATCGGAGGCGCAATTTGGTGCAACCGGTTGCTGGCATTGCCCTCGGAGAGTCGGTTTCGAAGGCTTTCTCCTCTTTTTGCGAATGAGTCAATTAATGCAACAATTGGATAGATTGCTCGTGACGTTATTTTCGTACAATGAATATTTCTCTATAGGAATTATTTATGGATTCATATTCACTAAAGCAACATGATACAACTGGGGAATTGCATTTATTCAAAGGGCGCATGCCTGCTGCTGACCCAAAATTCACATGCGACAATATCGCACAGAAGTCGCAATGCAAGGAGATGGATAAAAAAGACAGTAGCACCAACAAGTTCAGTTGTGAAACGGAACAAGTAGCTCGAGAAAAGTGCGCTAAGATCGGGCGCGAAGTATGTGGCACATGCGTGAGCACCCTATATAAAACAAAGTGATCACTATTACCAAAACCCTGCAATAACTACCTCCATCTGCGCCTCGTATTTTCGTCCGCGCGGTCAGTCTCGCACCAGCGCCAGGACGATCTCGCCGTCCATGGCCGCTGGCACCCGCCTGCCGAACTCCTTAGAATAGCCCGGCAGGCTCGGTCGCCTTGTCCCAACTGTAAATAATCAATTCCTTGCGCTCCACCGCCTTTCCGCCGCCGCCGACGTTGTAATGGATACCGGTCGTATCCATCTGAAAGCGCGCAAACACCCGTCGAATATCCGGGTGGTCGTTAAGGCTCAGGATAGCCTTGCCCTTCAGTCTGGCCATCAACTCAGCCATCTTCTCGTACTGCTCGAACTCAAATTCCACACCATACCCGGCCGTCTCCCAATACGGAGGGTCGAGGTAGAACAGCGTATGCGGCCGGTCGTAGCGCTCCATACATTTATACCAGTCCAGGTTCTCGATATAGGCGCCAGACAGGCGCAAGTGTGCGGCCGACAAGTTCTCCTCAATGCGCAATAGGTTGATCGGCGGTGCGGTGGTGGCCGTGCCCCAGCTCTGCCCGTCGACCTTGCCGCCGAAGGCATGCTGCTGCAGGTAGAAGAAACGGGCCGCGCGCTGCAGGTCCGTCAGGGTATGCGGCGGCGTATCCTGCAGCCACTTGAACACCTCGCGGCTCGACAGCGCCCATTTAAACTGGCGTACGAATTCCTCCAGGTGATTCTTGACGACGCGGTACAAGTTGATCAGTTCACCATTGACGTCGTTCAGCACCTCGACTTCCGCCGGCGGCCGCATGAAATACAGCGCGGCGCCGCCGGCGAAGACCTCGACGTAACAAGTATGGGGTGGAAATTGCGGAATGATGCGGTCGGCCAGGCGTCGTTTACCGCCAATCCAGGGGATGATGGGAAATGCCAAAATGTGAACCTCCTAATGTTAGAGTCGAATTACCTCCCCGAGGTAACACGAGCCTACTTGGGTCACTGGCTTGGCCCGCGCCGATCTCGGTTGTCGCTGTTGACGCAGCGACAACCGATATATTCCTACAACCACCGCTGTGCTTATCCCAATAAAAATAAAGTACCCGGCATGCGCCTACTGCCCTTGCACTCTATAAAAGCGAGGGGCAATTGCGCTTCTGCACCTGCAATTGTTACTTGTGTTACTTGAAAAATCTCACCTACTATTCACTTAGGCCAGAGGAGGCAATTCCATTCAAGTTGGATGCGAACTTCGATTACTGACGTATAACAACTCATGATAAAAAAAGCCACCAAAGGACAACGTTATGCCACGCCCAGAAGACCAAGCCGATTTGGATAGGAATGCAGCGCTCGTTCAGCGTTATCACGCTGATGAAGCCGCAGGGAATGTACATTTCGGCGCGGCGCGTTATCAACAAGCGAAGAATTCTTATCAATTAGCAATTAATGGCCGGGCGGCGTCGACAGCCCTCGTGACAAGACTCGGCATCCCAAGGGATGCCGGTCATCAAAATGCCATAAATTTTTTGCAAACCAGAATTGCAAATTGCAATGCAAATTTAATTGTCCAACAGGCTGCCGCAGCGGCAGCGGCAGCTACTGCTACGGCAGCAGCGGCTGCAGCGGCCGCTGCAGCGCCCCCACCACCACGTCGCGCTCCCCCTGCTTCTTGGGCGGCGCTGCTAGCCCGACATTAAGACTGTTACCCCCAACTTATCAGTCTTTCTAAAGACAGCCAGCCAACACAGCTTCCAAGTCTGCCTCATACTTCCGGCCGCGCGACCAGTCCCGTGCCAGCGCCAAGACCATTTCACCGTCTGTTGCCACCGACGTCAGCCCGTCGAATTCGTAGGCTGGGCGCTGCGGCGCCACCTTTACACATGGTGTAAATACTGGAATCTCGACGCGCACGGGTGTTGTCGGCGCGCTGGCGCAGCCAACCGACAACACCACGACAGCCAAACCTGCCAATTTGGTCAAGTTACCGATTTTCATCGCACGCCCTCCAGCAGCAGCCTCACGGCCGGCATGGCCTCGTCGCAAGTCGTGGCACGCGCGCCAGTGATCCGTGCCAGGGCCGCGTCGTACTTCCGGCCCGTGGCAACGGCTGCCGCCCGCGCCGCAGCGCCGCGCTCCTGCGCCGCCAGCGTGGCGGCGGCCATCCCATCGATGGCGCGGTTTTGCTCGGTGATCGATGCGCGCAGTTGCGCGCTGACGCCCTGCTCTTGCACCAGCGCCGTGCGTGCTGCATCCCTGTCGTCGGCGGCCAGCCACCAGCCGGTGCAGGTTGAGCTGGCCACCAGCAGCAGCGCGACGGCCAGGATGACGGCGGCCGCCTTCCAGATGCCGCTAACGGCGACGCCCACCAGCGCGCCCAAGGCGCTCACACCAGCACCTTACGCGCTTCCTGGAACAAGGCCAGACGCTCAGCCAGGCCGTTCACGCCACCGTTGATTCGGCGCGTCACCCGTTCCTGGTCTCCTGTATCGGCCAACGCGTTCAAGCCGCGCGTCTGCCAGAACCAGCCAGCCGAGCGGCAAGCGTTGACTGTCTGCTCGAGCAGCTCGGGCTGAGCCAGCAGATCCAGGCCCAGCGCCTTGCCGCAGGCGGCGTAGTTCGCGCGGCCGGTCACTTGGAGCAGACCGCGCCCACGGAAGCGCATGCCGTCACCGCGCTGCGTGTTGCCCAGGTCGGCGCGCCCCTCGTAAGCCTGGCCACTGGCCAGCTCGCGCACATAGCGCAGCTGGCCAGACTCGTGCCCGACCTGGGACAGAAACGACGCCTGGCGCGCCGGCGTCGTGATGCCGAATTCCAGCATGGCCGCGTTCAACGGCGCTAGGAAGGTGGCCGCACGAGAGCGCGCCAGCGGCATGATCGCCACCAGCTGGGCCAGCGTCACGGCGCTCACAGCCCACCCCGTACGTCCTTGACAATGGCGGCCGCGTCGCGCGCCAGCTCGCCGATGTCCTTGTCCTTGCGTTTATCGAGCCAACGTACCGTGGCGCCTAGCACCCACCAGGCGGGCAAGCCGGCGGCCACCATCAGCGGCGCAGCGATGAACAGGAAGCCCAGCGCCGGGTCGCTGCCGTATAGCACGGCCACGGCGCGCGCGCTGTCGAACAGGCCCGGCATCCAGTTGCGCACGACCACGACCAAAGCCGGGCCCATCAGGGCGGAAAAGAGAATGGTGACGAAGAAGCGCACGCCCGCTTCCTTGGCGGTTTTTGGCCACATGAACATGAATCCCAGTGAGGTTGCGGCCGCGCCGGCCAGGACCGGGATGCCAAAAATTTTAATCAGTGCGCCGCCGGCGGCGGTTGTTTCGATGGCCATGGATGCCTTTCAGGTGGTGGAAATGAAAAAACCCGCCGAAGCGGGTTTGTAATGGACTGGGCGTGCTCTCAGATCGCGTCAGGATCAAAGGCCTCGCGAATAGCCGGCGGCGCCGCTGTAATGATCGCCGCGTAGGCGCCTCTCATTGCAGTGACCATTCCATCGAGATCAGTAGCGGCCAGCACAGCCGGCGCGATGGTGATATCGAGCAGCTCCTGCCGGGCGGCCGCAGCCGCATTGGCCGTCTTGGTATCGGCTGCAAGTAGTGCCGCCATACCGATCCCGGCCAGGCGATTGAGAACCTGTTCACGTATGACGCGCACGGTGTCCAGGTACGCGGCAGAGACTGGGGCGAACGGAGCCGCAGGCGCCGGGGTAAAAATGAATTTCGCGCCAGAGAGTTTGATCGTGTCGCCGCGGCAAATTGCCGCCCTCAACTCCCCTTCTGTTGTAGCGGCAACCTCAACTGCATCAGCCGGCCAGGTACCTGCACCGTCATAGTCTCCACGCAACGCAGCCCCATAAAATCCACCAGTTGCAACTGAGAAAAATTTATTCATTTAGATTCCTTTATTTGCCGATGGCAATGTATGAGGGGGTGATGCCACCGGAGATGGTTGTGCCGCTCCAAGTAAAAAGTTTGGCTCCCACTAAGGTCGTCAGCCCAGCATTTACAACCGACGGATTGGGTGAAGGGGAGCCTCCACTGGCTTCGTAGAAAGGGAATACGTGTAAAACCGAGGCAGGGAAAGCGATGGTGAATGCTACGGTTGATAATCCAGAGCTGTCGGATGTTGACCCGTACCCCCATTGCATGATGAAACTGCCGAGCCAGGATGGGAGTTTTATATATCCGTGTCCAGTAAGACTTGCTGAGAAGCCCATTGCGGAAGCGACAGTTGCTATGGCGTTATAAAGCCAACCAGTGGTCGCTACCTTCGCGCTGTTATCGGCTGCAGGCGGCGTTGGCACCGTTGGGGAGACTGTGAACGCATTCATCACATTCAGCATCGCTGCAGTGCCAGAGAATGGCGCACCTGCAGCCTGCGCGATATTCCCAGCCGTAATTGTCGTCTGACCATTTGCTACTGTGACGACCCACAAGCCGACATAGCCGGCATCTGCCGCAGGCGTTACTTGCGATCCGGTCGCAGCCGCGATGCCGGCCTTCGCCGATAGCGCTACCGTCCCGTCGCGTACAGTGTTGTTCGTTGTGCCAGCGCCGCCTGGGCCGCTGTATGCGGTCGAGGGATTACTGGCGTTGTAATACGGCAGCACCACCGCCCCGCTATCCACCTCTGAAAATGCTGCCTGGATCAGGTAATTGATGCTCTGGCCAGCAGTGCCTGGCGCCGCGCACGCCAGTGTCACGGAATCGAGCAGGATGCCCTGTTTCATGATCGAGTGCGCGGTGTCGGCGGCGATTGAGCTGTAGGCCGTGCCATCGATGTTTTGCAGGCTGTAGATCTCGCCCGGAGCGATCACGACGTTCAGCGCTGCTGGCGAGTTCGGCGCGCAGGCCAAACCGCTGGCCATGGTCGCGGTGCCGATGATTGTCGCCGTCAGCTTTGCTAGGGCAATCATCATATTTTTATTGGTGCCGAGCAGGTCCGTCTCCAAAGGAATCTGGCCTGGATAAATAATTTGTCGTTTCAAAATTTACTCCAAAAAAAAGAGCCGCGTGAGCGGCCCTTGTGGGTGAATTGCGGATTTATCAGGAGCGGATGCTCATCCAGACGATGGTTCCGACCGGCTTTACGCTATCCACAGCCGCGTATAGGTCGGCGTCCGTTACTGCGCCCGTGCTTTGCGACAGCGTTGCGTAGGCCGCGCGAGACGGCGCGCTGTAACCACCTGGCGGTGAGCTGTAACCGGCGATGTACGGGATGCCTGACGAGGCTGGGCGGTAAGCTTGCACAAACGCCTGGAACGGCAGCAGCATCGACCCGTAGGCGCCAGCCGCGCCGTAGCCGCTGTTTGGTGCCCCGTAAGCGCCAGTATCCGCCGGCCGCTGCGGCTCGATGATGATCGGCGCGCGCCCGGTCAGGTCGGTCAGTACGCGAGTGATCGCATTGCGCGTGGCGCGCTCACGGAACAGGTTGATGATGATCCGCGCGCGGAAACTAGCGTCGGACTGGTTCGCCGAGCGCATCAGCGCGGTACCAAAAAAGTCTGCAGCGATCATGTCGAGCCAGCCCTCGGTCGCCGTCTTGATACGGGTTTGCAGCACCGCGTATTGGTAGAGCGCATATGCGAAGGCGGATGCATTGGCGAGGCCTTGGATCAGCGCGTCGACCAGGTCGCGCACCGGGCCGAACCAGGGCGGCAGCACGCTTTTGATGCGCGCGGCAATATCAGATTGGTCGCCCGTCATCACGCCACCGCGATCGTACCGGTCTTGATGACCTGCAGCGCGGTGGCGGCCAGGTCGGCCGTGCTGCCATTGAGCTTGACGGCGGTCACGTTTGTGACGCCGGGCGAGGCATCGTATGCGATCTGTGTTAGGCGGGAGAAAGTCAGGGCATTCCCCAACATCAGGGTATTGACGTAGGAATTGATCGCCTTCGCCACGAGAGCAGCAGTCGCCGCGTGGTCATAGCCGGAGGCCGTGGTGATCGTCATTGAGATGTTCGCCGTGACGACAACCGGGGCGAACACGCCAAACGTCGACGTGAACGGCCGCACGGCGTCGATCGCATTCGCCGCCGACAGCAGAAGTTGCGATGGCGGATAGCCCGTGCCATCATCGACCACAGCGAAAAAATAGCCGTTCTGGGCCACGCCGCCGTAGGTGAAATTCTCGGTCAGCGAGAACGTCACGCCCTGCGCCAGCGACGTAATGGCGTTCCCAATCGCCAGCTTGGTCGCCTTCGACAGCGACGCGATGTAGGTGATGAAACGGGCTCGCAGGGCAGCGTTTTTCTCTGCGTCGACGCCATTTGCGAAGCCGGACGCGTTCGTGACGGCATCGACGCCGGGGATCGGCTGATTGATCAACGCAATCTGCCCGGCCACTGCGTTCCCTGCCGCGCCAGGCGTCGATGCGGTCACGGTGATATTGATTTTCGCCACGCCCGGCGCAAGCACGTAGCCGCCCAGCAGTGCGCTGTACGCGGCGTTCGTCGCGTCGGGCAGCACAACATACGCCTGAGCGCCGTCGAGCGTCAAAACGGTGGCACCGACCGGGACGACAGCCTGCGCGGTCGGAGTGAAGCGCGAGAACGAGACCAGGCCCGAGGCCGGAACGGCACCCAGGCGCACCACGCCAAAGTCGGCCATCCAGCTATCCAGATCGGCATCGTTGGACGTCGCCGCCCGCGTGGCGGCAAGTAACTGCAAGATCAGACCCTGAAGCCACAGAATGACTGTGGCGTTGGCTTCGACTACGGCGCGCAGGATCGAGCCGACGGTCAGGTTGACCAGGCCGCTCGCGGAGCCCTGGATCGCCGTGACAGCGTCGCGAACCAGCGTTACAAAATCTTTTGTTGAAATACTCATGGTCGCCTTATTTGGTTACATCGAACGCGAGCGCCGCCGGCGTCCCGGTCTGCGCATCGTTGTAGCGGATATCGACCGACACGCCGCCCAGGATCTCGGTCACCATGATGATCGGCGCCGGGCTGCGCGCGACGCACGCCTCGAGAAACATCTGCCCCTGGATGCGCCCCTTGATTTTTGGGATGTCGACTGTGTCGCCGATCATGCGCGGCAGGCCGGCGCCGTAGTCGGGATGAAAGATATAGTCGCCCGGGATCAGCGTGTTGCCGTCGGCATCGATCAGGGCCGGGTTTGTGAGTAGCCGGCGCAGCACCCTCTGCTGCCCCTCCTCTATACCGTCGACCTTGAGTAGATCGCCCGTGGACGACTGCGTAAGGTCTCCGCCGAAATAGTGGTTCAGGTCGCTCATGTGGGTGGGTCGCTCATTTCGCTGCCACGGCGAATACCGCCGTGCTTATGGTCAATACCGGATTTGCCGCCGAAGGTCACATTTAAAGTGCCGTCGACAATCGGAGCCGTGATCGTTCCCTGCGCGTCTAGCGTGTCATCCATGGTCACTGGCCCGTGGAAATCGTGGCCGGCTGCCGTATAGCTAATTCGGCCTGACGCACTGATCTCGATAGTTCCGTTGTTATGGAATTTCAGAACCTGCCCTGCTTTGTGCACCAGCCAGAACTCGCCGGACACCACCGGAAGCGGCAAGTCCTGGTCGTTGAAGGCGCGCAGGCCGGCCACGCCGGAATTGATGTCGCCATTCAAAAACGTGACCTCGACCAGGTCGCCGATGGTCGGCGGGCAGAACATGCCCCAGCCGTTGCCCACCCAGGGCGTCAAGAGCGGGATCCAGCCAGTCATGTTGCCCTGCGGCTGCAACTCCAGGCGCACTGCGTATTTCGTCGGGTCGTAGCTGCGCACGATGCCAGTACTCGGCAGCGCAACGTCGCCGATAGCAGCCTGTGCCTGCTGGCGCATCGCGTTGAGCATGCCCCTCATATCGCCACGACCGTTTCCGGCGAATGGTTTTTCGCGTGCACAGTCATCGAATAGCCGGTGCTGACATCCATTTCGCGCATGATGCTCTCCGGATAATAGGTTTGATCAAACGCAGTGCCGGTGCCGGTCACTGTGATGATGTTCGTCGTCGTTAGGATGTCGTCGGCCGGCAGGCTTGCCACCATCTTGACCTCGTGCTTCGTGATTGCGGCGTGCTCCCGCTGCGCCCGATTCAGCGCGCCCTGTGGGCTGGTGCCGAGCATGGTGATGCGGTAGAGTTGCGCCGAAGCGGCGCTCTGCCCCACTTTGATATCGGCGGCCTTGCTCGGATAGCGCACACGAAACGTGCCTTTTTTGTTCGGCACGGTGTAGGTCACCTCTACTACCACGCCGCGGGCGATGCTCAGCGCGCGGCGAAAGCTGATGGCCTTGCCGTTGAAGCTGTAGGCGCCCGTTTGGTCGTTCGGCGCCTCCCATTTCAGCGCGTAGCTATCGACCGGCGCTGGCGCGATCGGCTCGAAGTGAAGTTCCTTGCCGCGCACAAAGCAGGTAAAGCCCTCGGCCGCCGCCAGCGTCGTCAAAATATCCCACTCGCTGCGCTGCGTGTTGACCTTGATCGTGTCCGTCTCGTAGTAGCTGCCGACCATGTCCCTTGTCGCCGTGACCACTGGCGTAAAGCCATGGCGCAGGGCCAGCTTTGTCGCCACCTGGGACGCGGTCAGGTTCTGGAACGACTCCATGGTCCGCGCGTCGATCAGGATGGCCGTCAGGTCGCGCCCTGAGACAACCACAGTGCGCGCCACGGGGTCGAACTCGACGTCATCGACGCGCCCGTAGACCCAACTCCGCAACTCCTCGGCACTATAGTGCTCGGCGTCGGCCGGGAAGCCGGCGAACACCTCGACAAACACTTCGGACTGCGATGCCCAAAATGAATCGCCGTAGGCGGTCGGCAGCGCCGACAGCGCGAACACCACGCGGAACGTGTCGGCCTCGCTGAAGGTGTTGTTGTCGGCCTCGAACCGCACCCAGCCGTCAACGCGTACGCCGCCCACATTGACAATACCGCGCGGCTGGCGCGCAGCGGATACCGTATCTGGATTA
Source organism: Janthinobacterium sp. GW822-FHT07H10 (assembly GCF_058798675.1). NCBI lineage: Bacteria > Pseudomonadati > Pseudomonadota > Betaproteobacteria > Burkholderiales > Oxalobacteraceae > Janthinobacterium > Janthinobacterium sp. GW822-FHT07H10. The sequence continues at coordinate 291,595 of NZ_JBXAKS010000002.1, read as the reverse complement.
ACCGGCATTGATGCCCCCCGTATCTCCCGCCACGCGCGGGACGATGATTGTTTGCACGCCGGTCAGCGCCGGGTCGCTGATTTTATTGGCCCGGGCGATGCCTACCCATTTTGAGACATCGCCGTAGGCCTTGGATGCCATGGCGAACAGGTTGCCGCCGGCGGTAGTGATGCTAGTCCCGGCGCCGGACACCGCGCCCAAGTTCGCGCCCATGCGCCCCACCGTCGACTGCAGGTTGAGCAGCAGCGGCAGTTGCGTAAAGCCCGCCACTTGGCGGGTCAGCTTGGCGGCCTGCGTCGCGATTGGGTTATTCGGCAGCACGCCGCCGACCGTCGAGATATTCGAGATCGTGTTGCCCGTCGCGGCGATCAGCGCCGAGACGCGCGACTGGACGGCCAGCACAGGTCCCAGCACGCTGGTGATCGTGCTCTGCGCCGCACCGGCAAAGGACGACACGGATTTGATGGCGGAATTGAGCGTGCCCAGCATCGTCGACAACGTGCCATCGCCGATCTGGTCGCCCAACGCATTCGCTGCATCCATGTCGTCGCTGATAGCGGAATCGATGGACGACGCCGTCAGCTCGAACACAGGGATCGTTAAATCCTCTATGACCGTGCACGAAATCGTGTACGGAATCTCGTAGGCGCGCCGGTAGTCCAGCAGCGCAGAGCGAATGACCACCTTGTAAGCGAACTCGGCCCAAGATACGTTGACCTGCTTGCCAGCGATCCGCAGCGCGTTCAGGTAGCGAGCGCGCTCGCTGGCGTTCTCGCCGATGAACAAGCCCGACCACTCCAAGGGGCGGTCCTGGCGCCCCATCGCGTCAACAACACGCCTGCCACCGGTCAGTTCATGCACGGCAAGTGCCTGTTCGCCACCAAAGCCGATCGATTCCGGCACCTCGTAGCGCGACAACTGCATGTCGCCGAGCTGCATATAAGTGTCAGGCTTCATCGTAATATCCCTGGTTGTGGTGCTGCCATGGAGGAATCAAAGCGACCAATTCCGGACTGCGGTCCTGCCGAAACCTTGGTCTGGTAGGCGGTCACCGCTTTGCCGATTCTCACGCCATCAATATGAATATTCGTTTCGACCATGCCGGTACGCTGAGTCGTGCTTGCAATTGCGTTTTCAACAAGGGGGGAAGTAACCGTAGGGCCTTGCGATATGGCAACCATAGGCGCGCCATATCGCACAGTGGGAATGCGAGGAGCCACGGGAAGAGACGGCACTGCAAGTTCCCCGTTGGCGATGCGCGCTGCAGCGGAAGGGCTCAACTTTGCGCCGCCTTCGAATTTCGCGGCCTCGATTTCGGCCTTTGTAATAGGCCGAAATGCATACAGCGCCCCGGCGATAGTCGTGATGGCAAGAACTGCAATCGCGACAGGGGCAGCCAAACCTGCCGCCGCGACTCCCAGGGCCGTCAAACTGGCAGGTATAGTCAGGCCGGTTCCCATAGTCAATAACAAGCCGAGAGAATTAAATGCAGCTCCAAGCAGAAGGATTGACCCGCGAATCGCCATACTACCGGCTAATACCGAGAATGCTACAACCAAGCCACGAACCAGCCCTTCATTCTCCTTGACCCATTTAGACATCGAATCCAGCCCGGCGGCCAGCTTCAGCAGGCCCTTGGTGATGGCAGGAAGATATACCGATCCGAATACAGCAAGAAAATTCTTCCATGCGGCACCAGCGGCCTCCTCTGCGCCCTCGGGCGACTTCAAGTAGTGCTGGTAGGCCTCTCCGACTCCCATCGATTTATTAATAATGGCCGTGTCTTTGGATAATTTCGATGCCATGGTGATCTGAGTGCCAAGGAAAATACCAGTACTGCGATTAAATTTCTTGGCTACCATCAATGCGATCTGGTCATCGGTCAAATCCATGCCGAAACGCGAACGAATTAAGGGCAAAATCTTCTGAATGAAAAGATCAGGACGACGAGCGAATAATTCCGAGTCAGCATCGTTCAATCCACCCGATACAATGCTTTGGCCGCCCATGCTAGCGATCGCCAACTTCTTTTCTTCTGGCGTCATATTTTTCATTGAGGCATTCAGGAGGGCGAGACGCTTCTTACTAAATCCCTCCTGCCAAAGCCCCAAATCCGCTAGAAAACCCTTGCCTTTGGAATCCATGCGCCCGCTGATCAACGAACTGAATGCGGTCATTGCCTCATTCCCAGTGCGTGCGCCGCCATTGATCGCCATCTGCCCGGCAAAGTTTCCGTACAAATATTCCTTGTCATATAGCTGGTAAGCCATCTTGCCGGTACCTGATGCAGTCAGGTAGTCCCTGGGGCTGACGCGCATCTTGGTGGCAAGCATCACTTTTGTCATCAGGCTCGCTTCAGCATTGAACTCCGCTGGGTTATTGATCACCTTGCCGCCGCGGTGCTCAAGGGCCTTAGCAGCCGCATTGATCATGCCGTCCATGTCCTTGCCGCCGTTCGCCACCTTTCCCACAATTGACATTTTGGCGAACATATCCGCCGTGTCGACCGCATGATGCAGATCGCCGAACGCAGTGTGCAGGTCATGAATCAGCTTCACGTTTTCGGTAATCGTGGTGCCAAGCAGCTTATGCGACATGGCTGCCGCCTTCCCGAACACCTCCGCGTTCTCACCTGCTGACAAGTTCAGCGTTTGAAAATTCGCCTGTGCCTGGGCGAGCTTCTTGGCTTCTTCATATGGCCCCTTGAGCAGCATCAGCATGCCCGCGCCGGCGCCGAGCATCAAACCACCTTTAAGGGCATCATTTTTGATACTATTCATGCGCCGCTGGAGCAACGTGGCCTGAGCTTCCGTCTTGGCGAAATCCCCGGCCATAAGCAATAGACCCTTGCTGACATGATTTGTCAGGGAAAGCGTTACGCCGATTTTGTACGCATCAAACATTGAGAAACCTTGGGAAAATATGAAGCTGTCGCACAGAATTCAGGAATGGGCGGCCGACCGGGTGTCATGGGTTCAGTACCCTAATATCAGGCCCACTGATGCTTTTACTCGCGTTGCATCACGATCTAGTCCGGTGGCAAAGCGCCATTTAACGATGGGCCAACGCTTTGACGTGCTCGTTTTGTCGGGAGCGCTGCTTGTGCTTGGCCTGGCTGGCTTTGCATTTGCAGCAGCTATTTTCTACTTTGCATTTACGTTAATTTGGCCAATGTAAGGCCGGAGCCGTAAAGCAGGCCCTCCGCTGCCGAATGACCAATCGTGTCGATAATCAGCTGTTTATTGCGGATAGCAGCTGGCCCAAGCACCGCCCGCGGTGGAATTCTGTCAGTGCCCAGCTCCTGGTGCACCATCACTTCGCTTTCGGAACCGATCACGGCGTCAGCGCCGCTGATCAAATGGCTGACCGATTTACGGAGCTTGCCGGTGCGCAGGAGTGGGTCATTTTCAGTAAAGCCCTTCGCCAGTCGATCTTCTTTAGTGCTTTCGGCTAATTCTGTCCAGCCAGCAAACGGCGTTACCTCGCCTTGGTAATGTCCGAACTCTTCTTTGGCCGTGTTTTCTATCGCTACGGCGCACTTCTTCAACGCACGATGGTCTGCCAGCGTCTGTGCGGCAGCTATGAGGGTCAGATGCTTGATCATCTCGCCAATATCCGAAAAATGCTTCATTTCTGCTCCTCATAGGCCATGGTGTGAAAATTGAATTTCGCGCCGTCCATTTCAGAAAAAATGATGCACCAGCCCGTTCGCGTAATGTCATCCAGCCCGAACGCAATATCAAATGGCACATGGTTCTTTACCAGAAACAGGCATTCGCGAATCGGGCCGGCCCGGACTACTTTTTTAATTCCGCCTTGTCGGCGTCTGGATCCGTCTTGCCGTAGGTTTCTTGGACGTGCTTCATGACTGCCTCGATGCCATCCTCGTCCAGCTGCTGAATAAGCGCCTCGACGTGCATTTTCAGCTTAGGAGGGTTCACTGCCAGATCGTCGATCGCGGTGACGTAGATCAGCGGCAAGACCATGCCCATATAGGTTTGGTTGGCAGCCGAGTCACCCAAGGCCTCGATCAGGCGATATTGCGCGAGCACGCCTGGCTTCTTCAGTTTGATAACTCGGCCGCGCGCGTCGGTGGTAACTGTTTCCTCATTGGCCTTGGCGAGTACCTGCGCTGCGGGCGCTTCGCGCAAGGTCACTTTTACTTGTTCGGTATTCATGGCATTCCTTTTTTCCCGCCGGAGCTCCCCGGCAGCGGTTGAATTACGAGACTTTTACGCGGCGGGCTGCGACGAAACGCACTTTCTGATGCACGGTATCGTCGCCCTTGAAGCTACCGGCGTCTTCCAGCGTCAGCAGTACTTGCAGGAATCGATACTGCGAAACCGAGCCATCCACTTCCTGGATAGTCTCCGTGATCGTGGCCGGGCTTTCGTTCAGGCCTGCGTAGTAGTTTGCTTCCAGCGTCGAGAAATAGTCGTCAACGACGTTATTCTGGCGCTCCAGGTCGAACGAGCCCGACCAGCCGTCAGGAAAGCGCAGATGACGGGTAATGCCATCGAGACCCTTGATTTTCTTGTCAGTAACGTCGGGTTTAGCTGTGAAGCCGACGATCTGGTTAAGATTGATCGGGCCATTGGGGCCGATAATATCGAGCGACAAGTCGCGCCCGACTGAGTAGCCATTAAGCGGCATCTGATGCTCCTAGAAAAAGTGCGGCCCGGCAGCGCGGGCCTCGGTGGGATGAACGGCTTAGGCTAAATTGACGGATTGTCGGCTGATATTGACCGACTGGCCGCCTTCCAGATTGATGATGAATTTCTCGATCACCGACAAGTAGCGCACCTTGACGTCAGCTTGCATGTAGCCCAAGGCGACGCGCGCTTGAGGGTTGTTGGCATCATTGATCTGCACGCTGTAGGGCTGGCTACCGTCTGCGCTGCCGATCATGCCCTGGCCGCTCATACCTTCCAGCAAGGAAGAAATCGATGCGGATGCAGAGCGGCGTACGCTCGGCGACTGCAGCTTGCCAATGTATTGGCCCATGCCCGCATCAAGGCTGTACGCAATGTAATTAGTCAGGCGGGTATAGTTGTCGCCGTTGGTGACCGCATTACTCGATGTGTTGTGGCCGAAGCGCGCGCCGAAACTGTTTCCGGCAGGAATCGGATTCGTGATGACGTCGATGCCTGCCTGCCCCAGCAGCTGCAGCTCAGCATTCGAATACACCAGGTTTTGCTGCGATTTCTGCGTGCCGACGATGCCATACATCGGCTTGTTCAAACTGGACTGCTCGGGCGACAAGTTGGCCAGCCGGCCAGCGCTGAATGCCTGCGGCGAAATCAAACGCACCTGGCTGTTGACGGTGTCGTTAAAGTAAATCCAGTCGCCGAAGAGCAGTTTTGCCGCGTACGAGTCGATGCCTGCCGAAGCCTTTGCCGTCACGGCATTGGTGATGGTATCGCCGGCCGGGCCTGTCAAAACCATATACGTGCCTTCCGACAAGCCGAACGCCACTTGGGTAGACCACTGGGTCGAATCATCGACGTCGCTCAGCATCGCGACGGACACACCCGTGTTGCGGAGCGCGTACATGCCTTTGCGGGGCACGGTGTCTACGCCCACCAGCACGCCCCCCGTAATCGTCGTAGCGCCGTCCGTGCCGCCGGCAACTGCAGCGGTGGCGGCGGCCGCGCTGGCAACGCCCAGGTTGTCAAACACTTCCGGGACTTGGCCAGGCAGAGCGATCGTGACGCGACTGGTAGTCGCTTTGCTGCCGGCGCCGATTGACACCACCATGGAATTGCCGAGGGTGCCAGTATATTTGGACGTGACGGTGACAACTGCCAAGGCGGCGGTGGCCACCGCGAGCTGGGACGGCCCGCGCAAGCCGGACTGGCCGGCATTGATCGCGGCAGCAATAGCCGTAGCATCGGCGGCTGAAGAGGCTGTGAGCGTGCCGCTGGCGGCAGTATCGGTGCCGTCGGTGACGCGCACACAGCGGAAGTTATTGGCCCCCTGCAGCACTGCAGCGGCCGCGGCCGTGCCCATATCGTACTTGCGCGGCATGATTGCACCGAATTGGCGCGAATAGTCGGCCATGCTGCCGATAACCGCCGGCGCATTGACCGGCCCCCAGGTCGCCGTGCCGACAATGCCGAGGATATTGGTCGGCAATCCGTTGAGCAGCGCAACGCTCGGTGGAACAATCTGGACGTACAGATCGGGCACGATAAGTGCCGTGGTATTGATGCTGCCCTGTTGAACTACAGTCATGAACGGCTCCTAGAAATGAAAAAGCCGCCCGACGGCGGCCAAAATGGCTTGATGTTGGATTACTTCCCGGCAGCGTCGCCCTTTGTCGCCGGTTTAGTAGCAGACGCCGCAGGTGCCGCGCTCTTCACGAAATGCCCTTGCCATTCAGAATCGACATACTTCGCGACCTCCGCGGCGTCACTGATCACGTCACCTTTACCGTGGGAAAGGAAAGCTTCGACAACAGTTAAATTGAAATTCATGGCGTTCCTAAGTGGCGCTTCCCGTACTGTTGAGTGCGGTTTGCGTGATTTGGGTTGCAGTCATTGACTGCGTTGTCGAATATTCGACGCTGTACTGAAAGTCGCGCCGATACAGCTTCGCCTTCTGCTGGTGGTCAGTGATGTGGCTGCTTCGATATATGAGCCGCGCGCCGTACCCATCGGCCAGCGTGAAGCGTTCAATCCCCGCCAGCGCGGTATCGAGTGCCCTGCCGATGACGTCGCGCTGTGCCGGCGTCGCCGACCAGACCGTAATCTGAAACACCCGTTCTAAGGTGCGAAGCGCCCGCACTACGGTGCCGGCCACGCCGATCAGCGCCGCAGTGATGTTCGCGGCAGCTGGCAGCGTGATGACGCCTCCGGCGGCCACCGCAGCCGGCCAATCGGCGGCAATCTGCCCCGCCAGACCGGCAGCCAGTGTCCCCGGCGTGTCTTCCGGTCTCGCGGCCACCACGTAGCACTTCCGGCCGATCCGGACCGATACGTTCTCAGGCTGGAATGACTCAAGCGGTGCGCCGCTGATCGTGATCTGTTGGCCGGTCACCGCGATGGCCAGGCCTGCAGTGTTGATGCTCGCCTCCGTCCAGTCCTTGGGGTAACGGGTCTTGTTCGCCTCAGTTTGGGTCTGAAAAACAGTGACGTGCGCCTTTTCCACCAGTAGATCTGCGTCGAGGCGCGAGCTGGTCGGCCAGCCGGCGTAGACAACGATATCCTTGCCGGAGACAGAGGCGGCGCCGGTACCGCCCGGGTAGACCGCAGCTGCAACCATGGCCACGAGGCTGTTTTGTACGTCGCCAATATCGCTCATGTCAGTGCCTGCATTGCGGTGATGCGCCAGCCCATGTCGGTCAGCTCAGCCGAGCTGACCAGCAGCCGGCGACCTAGATCGTCGGTGATGATGTCCGCCGTGCGCAACAGCAAACCTGGGAGCGCAGGCAACAGCACGGCCCACCAAGGCGAGCGAACGTCGCCCGGCAGATTCGTTTCATTCTTCTCGCCCTTGGCGCCCTGCAGCACCGAGGCTGGCCACGCTTGCATCAGCAGCGTCTCGTTGTCGTCTGTGTCGCCGCCGTAGCCGACCGCACCTACGCCCGTTTGCTGCTGCGGGCGCAGGATATTGATCGTTCTGTTGCACTCGACCGCCAGGATCGGCAACAGCGCCTGTTGGGCGGCGATGAAGAAAGTGCCGCTCGGTCCCACCAAGTAGTCGCCCACCCGCGTCTGCGCGCCGTCAACGATGGCGTACCAGGTTGGCTTGCCGTATTTGTTCGGCCTGCCGTATTTCATATCCTCGGCATTGAAACTGGCCCGGAGCGACGCGATTAGATTGCCGGCTGCCAGTGGCACGGCTGCGCCGGAGGGCCGATACAGCGCATGAGCTAGGCCAATTTTGTCGGCGGCCTTGGCATAGCCACGGTACACGCGGTCCTGAATTTTAGCGCCGTCCATAAGTACTCCAGTGTCAATAAGGCATCAGCCTTGCGCGAACGCTCATGTCGTCCCAATCCAGTGCGCATTCCTCATCCGCATGCCAGATTTGCCTGCAAGGAGGAAGGCACGGTGATTGCCGTAGTCGTGGCAAACCGGGCGCCCTTCGAACAGACCCCAGTTCTCGACTTTGGTATCAGCGAAGATGGCAGGGATTTTCTCCGGCAACTGCTCAAGCGTGATAGGCGTCGTCCTGGCCTGGATCAGCCAAAGCCCTCGCGGACTGAGCCAGTAGACCGGAGCAATCCACTTCGCCAGTGACGTGGCCGCCAGTTCACTCGACAGCTGCCATTCATTGATATTGCTGAAATTGCATCCGCTATCATGCTTTACGACACGAGTCTTGTCGATCGCACATTCAAAAACGGTGCGGTAGGTACCCACACCCAGTTTCCGACCACAGATCAGATTGATCAGGTCGTTGGTATCGTCGGCATCCATCATCCCCGTACCAACTTGATCGAATTGCCGCCGCCATCGTCCAGTCCAGGACCAGGTGCGAATCCTATGAAAGCACACATTTGGCGTCGAACACGATTAAAGAGCCCAACCCGGTCACTGACTTCGTTCTTGTTATGCGACCAGATAGCGGCAACGTCGGTATCCAGATTATCCCCGGCGCCAAATATTGCCGTTTCAAGTGTAGCTAAGTTCGTCAGGTAGATCGTCACGAGCACCACCTCTTCCTCAGCCGTGAGCGTGGTCAGCCGCGCGTAAAGCGACATCGTGCGCATGCCGAAGCGGCCATGCACCACGTCATGATTGCCGTCCATTGGCATGGCTGTGCCGACCACCTGGTAACCCATCCAACGCCGGGCGTCCGTCATTTGCGCTGATGTCAGCATTTAATCTCCAGTGAAAATACGGCGCTGTAATTGCTGGCACCGTGCGCGTCCACCGCTACAGTGCTGGCGTAGGATTCGGCGTCGGCCAGGCCTTCGCCGGATTCGATGATGATGGGCATAACGGCTTTAGGATGCTGGATCAATGAATGCCCCAACTTAGGGCGGTGGGTAGCGCTTAAGTGGTCTTGGCCTTGGCAGGCTTTGATTCAGCGGCTGCCGCCTGAGTGACTATGGCCTGCTTGGCCGCTTCGTCACGCAGGCGTTGGGCCTCGGCTTCGTTCGCGGCGGCCTGCTCCGCGTTGCGGGCGGCAGCGAGCTCATTTTGGTGCGCCTGCTTGGCAACGCGCTCTTTCTCGGCCGCCAGCTCGCGTTCGCGTTGCTGCAAATCATCGTGCGCAGCCAGCAGTTCAGCGCGAGCAGCCATCAACTCGCCCGCGGTCGGCAAGCGCTCGCCCGCGCTTTGATCAATGTATTCGGCCTTGATCGTGACTTCCGGCACGTCTACAGCGGCATTGGCGCGGTCGACCGCCACGTTTGCATCGATAATCTTGAGGCCAGCCTGGCGCGCGAGCGCCTTGACGTCCTCGTTGTATTGGAACATCGGCCCTGCCAGATACCAGATGTTTTCCGGCACTTTTTCCATTTGGAACCCCGTTTCTTCTGCATGTTGGATTAAACCGCGCCCTGTTTAATGGCGCGGTCGCTACTTACTTGGTCGCGTCACCGATGGTGATCACGCCAGCCGTATGCTTGTCGCTGGTGGCCACCTTGTCCCAGTTGGAGCCGGTGCCCAGCGCGGCATCGGATGGCGACTTGCCGCCCGAGGCTTCATCCCAGGTGTAGCCCTTCAAGCCCAGGCCGAAGGTGTAGTCAACCTGCATCGTGGTTTCAATGCGCTGATTACCGTTGGTCGTTTCAATGTTGCTGATGATGTCGGAGCCGTCGGTAACGGTTGCCGCACCTTCGGCCAAGGACAGCACGCGCAACTTCGCGGGTGCGGCAGGGCCAGGTGCTGGCCCGACGGCAGCCGAATACAGCGCCGGCGCGTCGGTAACGACCACCGGCTTGCCCAGCACATCCACCACGCGCACGTTTTGGGCCTGGAACAGCTGAGTTGCATTGGCCAGGTTGGCGCCAATCAGCTTGTGGAAGGTCGTGCCGTTCATGATCTGCGCCACCAAATTGCCGCTGTGGTCGCCGAACTTGCCGTGGGCTTCATTCATGGCGATGTAGTCCACACCACGCGTCGCGCTCACATCGTTGACCGTGTTGGCGTTGTTGCTGATGGCCGCCACCAGCGCAAGGATGGCGGTGTTCAATTGATCCGCCAGCATCGCTTCAGCGAAATTGCGCGAGGCAACTTCAATGCCTTCTGCCGTCGGCTTGTGCAGCCAGGTCATCTGCGATGGTTCAAAGCGAATCGGACCGAAGCCGCCGGCGATCTTCACCGAGTTGTGCTTCAACTGGGTCAGGTCGGTCGACGCCGCCACGCCATTGGCGCCGTAGCGATTTACACGGCGCTGGGCCGAATGGATGGCAGCGAAGAACGACTCTTGCAGGAAGTCGCCTTCGAAACCTTCGGTAGTGAGGCGAATGGCGCCGTTGCTGGCCGCGTTGAACTTGTCCACCATCTGCGCCAGCGTTTCGATGGTCGCCGGCATGATGTACTTGTTGAAGACTTGCATTTGGGAGAGAGACATTTTTTAGCCTTTCGCTAATTCGGGATATTGAGCAGCAAAAGCGGCGGCACGTTCTTCACGCGTCCCGCCGAGATTGCCGGTTTGTTTTTGTCCGCCACCACCGCCCTGCTGCGCACCGCCGCCGGATGCGCCCGAACCCTTGAGGATCTGATCCTTGTAGGGATACTGGTCCACCAGCGTTTCGAGCGCTTCATCGAAGTCGGCCAGATCGCCCGGGCGAGTGCGCGAGAAAATCTTGTTGCCCGCGCCGTCGTAGGCCACGATCTTGCCGGCCTCGACCTTGAAGGCCTGGCCAAAGCGCGCCTGAACCAGGTCGACCGGGATGGCAAACTTGTCGGTGATGAGCTTCGAACGATTGAAGCTGCCGCCGATCATTTCCGAATACAGGTTGCCGGTAATGGCGTCCAGCTCAGCCTTGGTCCGGGCCAGCTCGTCGGCATGGGCCTTGTTGGCTGCAGCAACCTGCTCTTCTGCTGCCTTTTTCGCGGCCAGCTTGATTTCTTCAACCTTGCCGGCTGCGACCAACTTGCCCTCGTCGACGTTCTTCATCAGTTCGATCGCCTTCGCTGCAACGGCAGGGTCGTCAATGCCAGCGAACGCTTGCAGCTTTGCCTCGGCGGCTTCCTTTGCTTCGCGGTGAGACTTTGCCTCACCGTTCAGGCCCTGGATCTTCTGCACGGCGGCCGCCGCATCGAACGGGACTTCCTTCCCGTCTTCATGTACGTAGACTGGCTTGCCATCCTGGACAACGACATTGCCATTTGCATCGAGTTTAAGTTTCATGTGGTGGCTTTCTGGGCATCCGCCCCATTGGTGACCTTCCGGCCGGTGCGCCGCGTCGCGTCCGCTTGCGGCAAAAAAAAAGCCGCCTGGTTGTCCGGGCGGCTTCAATCAACAATAAAAAATATTAATTTATTAATTTCTCTAATTCAGATTCTGTGGTCAACCCTGATTCAATAATTTGCTTTGAAATTGCCTTAATATATACAGAGCGCAATTCCTTTTCTCCGGTTGGAATAGATATTATCAATTCATTATTTTCATGCTTAAATATCGCATGGGATCCGGAGTTTCTTTCAGAAGAGAAACCAAGCTTCTCTAGCGCACGAATAAAATTTCTCGTAAGTACCGGCCTATACATGTGTTACTCCAACATTCGCCTTAAGCAAAGAAAGAATATTATTCTTATGAGTTCGCCAAATCATGGGCGTACTCGCATCGAATAGATTAGCTGAAGCAATACGGACAGTCATTGACTTTTTTTTCATAGAAGCAGGATCTATTTTATTCAATTCAAAATATTGCTGCAAATACAACCAATATGCTTTTAGATTAATCGCATCGTAGAGCACCAAATATACTGGAAAAGGCTCACCATGCCAAAAATTTATATCTTTTGCGCTAAGCGAAAATGTAAAATCACTCCCACTAACTTTCAAACGCATATAGTCAGTTGCTTTTAACTGTATATAAACAAGACCATTCTCCACTTCACCTGTTGGTGAATAAGTGAATGCAACTCCATCATACCCATAGTCCTTCGGAACAACGGTCATTGTGTGCCCTGCATTTAGCAGATGAAAGTCAACGTGATTCACGCTTAAGTCTGCTATTACATGCTTTCTAACTCTTTTTTTTCGCGTCGCCATACATCCTCAGATATAGAACTACCAGAGCAATTCCCTATAAAAATAGAGACTTTCACCATAGTAATCTATTTACAACCAATATAGCAATCCGATCTCATATAGTCTTGACCTACATCGGCGACATCCGTTGGGTGCAAATCAATGCCGCAACAGGCGACCTAGAAGCCCAACTGAACGCTTACAATCAAATAAACGCAGCCATGGTGCGAAGATCACCAGGATCGGAAATTCGAACGCTAAGACTAGCGGATTGTAAAAATGGAATTACTTCTGCGTTGTATTCCAAAGATACCTCATGGAAAATTCTTGTCTCTCAGCTGCCCCAGCGTCAATCTTCGCCCCTTGAGGTTCATCAGGTCATTCAGCGTGATCTTGCCCGCCTCATACATCTCGGCGCGGCCCGGGCCCAGGTACTCGGCACACCAGGCCCTATCCTTGCCCCCCTCGGTGTATGTCTTGCCATTGAGCGAACGGCCGTCCCAGGCGCGTGCCGTCGCCCGGTTCGTCCAGCTGCAAAGGTCGATGTACGCGCCCATTTATGTCCCAATCATGTTAGGCGGAGTCGACCGGATGCGTTGTTGCTCCGTCTCCCAGTCCAGATCCGGCGACAAGATGCCACGGCGCTGCAGCTCGTTGAAGAAGGTTTCGCCAGAGATTTTGCCGCCGGCGGCGCTCTTGAACAGCAGTTCGGCACTGGCCGAGGCCATCGACGCGGCGCCGAAATCCTTGAAAATGGTGATATGGCCGCCTTCGGCCTCGCCCACCCATTCAGCCATGAACTGCAGCGCCTGGTCGCCGGCATCCTCGACGTTGCCCGCGATTTTCTGCAGCGCGCAGGAGCCCTGCTCGTTGTCGGCCTGCGTCTGTGATTCGGTAATGTTTCCCGGCTTGATCACCAGCAGTTCAGCGCCAGCCTGGCGCATGCGGTCTTCCAGGTCAAGAATGGACAGGCGGCCGGCCTCGATGGCCTTGCCGCCGTGCTCCACGAATTTCAGGTCGCCCTCTGGCGCTTCCGACTTAACTGCACTGCCGGCGCCGACGGTGATGCCGCCCTCGCCCAGCATCTTGGCGAACAGGATTGGCACGCGCGCGATGTGCAGGATGTTCTGCTGGTCGCTCTTGCTCTGCCAGTGCTCGATGTTGCTGTGCGCTAGCTCGAGCAGCGGCGGCGTGGCCTGCATGTAGCCCAGGCGCTTGCCGTAGACGGGCACGAAAGGAATTGTCTCCAGCGTGGTGACTCCCTCCTCGTACAATGCCCATTCCTTCTTGCTGCCGGTCTCGCGCTGGCGCCAAGTCTGCCAAGTGCCGCGCCCCAGGACGCGCACCTGCTCGATTTCCTTGGTGTCGAAGTCGCCATTCGGCTCGGACACGCTCTCCAGCAGCCGCAGCTGGGTCAATCCGTTCAGGCTGGTCGCATTCTTCGGCAGCCAGCCCAGGACGTTCTGCACATGCACCTGGACGAAGTACGGGCGCACGCCAGCGGCCTGCTCGTCGGCCTTCGTAACCAGGTTGCCAGCCTTGGGGAAGTCGACCAGGATGCCAGCGAAGCCGTAGCCCATGGCCTCCTGTGTGATCTCCGACAGGAAGCTATGCAAGTCGCGGCCCGACAGATCGACGTTTTGCAGCCAAGGCTTGAGCCGTTCCGGCACGTCCTCGCCCAGCGTCACCGGTTTGCTGAATGGCTTGGCCGACAGCACATCGATGGTACGTGCGTAGGCCGGGAACAGCGTGGCCACGGCCAGGCGCAGCTCGTAGCTCTCGTCGTCCTCGCCTGGCCATTGCGGCAAATATTTTTTTTTTCCGGCGGCCCGCATGGTCTTCGTGCCGCCCAGCAGCGCGCCAATCAGTGCGCAATCTTCGTTCAGCTTGGCCGCTTCGGCTGATTGTGTGCGTACATCGGTCATGGAAATCCTTGTTGTTACATGCGCAGCGGCGCCGTAGTCGTCGTGCTCTTCACGATCGGGTAGCGCTTCACGAGGAAGTAGCCGTTCGCGTCATTCGGGTGGTCATGGCCAGATTTCTTGTCCGGCTGGCCGTCGGCGCCCCACACTTGCTGCTCCAGCGCCTCGGTGGTGGTCGGGCACTGATCGGTGTTGATCTTCCAGCGGCGCTCGCCCTGGGCGTTCAGGATCATCCCGTTGTAGGCGTTGACCCGGTCCTTGACCGCTGGGTTTGAGTGGTTCACTTCAAGCAGGAAGCCCGCCTGGCGCAAAATGGACAGATCGGACTCGCTGGCGTTCTTGCTGCTGGTGTTCTGCCCGGAGGCATCCGGGAAAATCTTCACCTGGTGGCCTTTGTCCTTGAAGTCTTCTTTCAGGATCTTGGCCATTGCCGGTGTATCACGCACCTGCACGCGCTCGGATAGCGTGCGCGGCAGCCCCTCCCGGACCACGTTGATGCAGGCAGTCATGTTCTGCACGTTGAAGTCGAGGCCCACCATCAGCGGCTCGCCGGGCAGAATGATCTCGTTCGTGTGGTTCAGCGCGCGGTCGAAATCGGCATACACGCTGCCGCTGGTCAGATTGGTGAACTTGCCGCGCAAGTACGCATCGATCAGCGCCGGCGGGTAGCTGGCCATCAGCGACGGGATGTAGTCGTCCGGCAAGTTCAGCTCATTGTCGAAGGTGCTCGCCTGGATCAAGCCGTACAGGCTGGCCAGCTCTGGCTTGTCCCGGATGGCCTTCACGAATTGTTGATAGACGAACTTGAAGCCCTCGGGCGTCGTCGTCACGTCAATTCCGTTCATCAGCCCCGGCACCTTGTAGCGCATTCGGGCGATGATCTTGCGCCAGGCCATCTGCGCCTTCTTCAGCGGCATCACGTCCAGTTCATCGATCAGCGCGTGGCCAATCTTAAAGCCGACGATGGTTTCAGGCTTCTCCATCGAGCGGCAGATGACCGTGCCGCGATAGCGCCGGCCCTCGTACACCTCGACCTCGTGGTCTCCCTGCTTCACCTTGATGCGCAGGCCCATCGCAAAGGCCACCTCCTCCATCGTGGGATAAAAGATGTCGCGAATCTGCGGATAGGTCGGTGCGAAGTAGCCCTGGTTGATGCCTGGCCACTGCCAGAAGTGTCCGCATATGCCGGCGCAGCCGACGAACGTCTTGCCAGAGCCGAACCCGGCCACGTAGGCCTTGAACTTGTGCGGCAGCTGCAGGAAGTCGGATTGCGGGACGTTCAGGTCAAACTGGATTGTCGTCATGGCGCTTGGCGTCTTTCACGCCGAAGGTGATGGCGACTGGTGTGGGCACCTGGTCGGCCTGCTCGGCCTTGCCCTTGTTCACGTAGATATCGCCCACTTCCTTGGCGGCCTGCTCATAAAGGCTGGCTACCAGCGGCAAGTTGCGCATGTTCTCGGCCTTCTGCGCTAGGCGACCCAGTCCACGTAGACGAAATGCCTTGCTGGCGATCGGGATTTCCTCGGCAGTGGCGCGGAACTTGGTCCGGGTCTCTTCGAAGATCGTCCGCCATTTTTGGCTCAGGTTACGGCCGACGTACGTGTTCGGGTCGTAGCAGGACACCTGCTGGCGACTCACATCAAGCCCGAATTCCTCTTTTACCGCTATCGAAACCTGCGTCGGCGAGTCGAAACAGGCCAGCGCGTTGACGATGTACAGCTTCACCTCGTCCTTGAGTGCGGCCATGTTTTAGTTTCCTGTAAAGCAACGTAAAGCCTACGCGGCCTTCAGCAGACACGTTCCGCACGCCCTCGCTATGTTGATTTTCGCCACTTCTGGCGCGGTCTTTGCTGCGTCAATCATGCGTTGCACGTCCTCGCTTGCTCCGTAGCGCCGGACAACGCAGACAAACTCCTCGACGTCATGTGCGCGCATGTACAGCTTCGGCAGCCCGTACTTGTTGAATGCTGGCGAGCCGAATTCATCCTGCTCCTGGGCGATGTGATAAAGCTCATGCTCGAGCAGCGCGCAGAATTCGGCGTCACTGCAGGTCAAGCAATACGATGCGTCCAAGGTAATGAGGAAGTCCGGCACGGCGCCGAACCAGTCGGCCATCTGCTGTTTCTGGCGGCCTTTCTGCCACGCTCCACAGCGGAAAGTGACTTCCTCGCACTGGCCCAGCACGGTGCGGCCGGCCTTATTGAAACCGTGCGGCGCCCACAGGAACTGCACGTCGGCATATTCCAGGTGGGCATGGTCTTCGTTGTATAGCGCGCCGCCTTCGGTGAGGATGGTTGCGCGCACACATTTGAGTACTTCGGGCGCAGGCAGGTAGCGGTTGTTAAGCGGGTCGGCGAATTCGGGTGGCGGCATCGGGCGCTGAGATGTCAATGCGGCGGACTTTCGTGTCAGCATTCCCTTCCCCATAAGCTCATCGCATAAAAAAACCGCCAATAGGCGGTTAGATTCAACTGTCGTTATTTTCTACGGTCATTTTGTGAGGTTCGCTTAAGTAATTCCACATCAAAAACATGTGAATGCACTTCATTTGCCGAGTCAATCCAAGTGCAAGCTGCCCCATCCTCTGGCCCCCCAGTCTCAACATAGTTCCCAACTCCTGCAATCGCCATTACTGGCCCCCCGCTTTTCAGCTCAACTGTCTCGCCCTTTTTGAATTCGCCCATATTGAACTCCCTCGCTTTGGTGAAAATTCAGTATAGCCGACCCGAGTACCGGTCGAACTACGCAGGGCAACGAGGCTCCGCGGATACGCTTTATGGCGTTATAAAAGTACCGTATTTCAGGCCCTTCTATTGGAGCACGCTGACAGATCGAGCTAGGAACTCTCAAGCAAGGAAGGCTGAATTTGCAGTGCCAAGCGGTCGATCTCACCCGTGAGGCTCGGCTTTTCGCGCTTGCGCTTCAGCATCAAGTGCGAACCGAACGAAGCGCGGATCTTCGAACCGTCATCCTTTGCGATGGCCGCCTGCAGCTCACGCCAAATGGCGAACTGCTGCGTTACCTGTCCGCGCATGATGTTGTCGATTTGTTCATCGCACCAGAGCGCGAAATCAATATTTAGCCAGCGCGCAAACACCACTGCCAACTTTGGGTGCAGCCATGTACCGCCGCCGCGATCGACCCGGGCGCGGCTCGTTTCTACATACGGGATTTCCCCGTATCTACGCGACATTGCAGCCAGATAGTCAGCGGTGGCTGGCAGTCGCAACCATTCGTGCGCCTGCTTGCCATACGATACCGCCGCTCCTGTCGCGTTGAACCAGCCGCGCTGATCGAACTGAAACACGCTACCGCCGAACTCCGAAATGATGATCTCGTGCATGATTTCCCTCGTCAATGGTCGTCGTTGAAATGGGTGCGCAGAAGCAGGGACGAGCTGCTTTCGGCTTGCAAACCTATCTGCGCATGGAAATGAAAGAAGCCCCGGCCAGCTTCAATTCTGTCGGGGCTTCGCAGTTTCGGAACACGGTATCAGTGTCCTCGATATTCAAATAGAAAAGCCGCCAGCGCAGTTATGCGGCCGGCGACGAAACCCGGCGTGGCGGGCAAGGAGAAGCTAGAGCGGGCGGGTACTCACCAGCCGCGTAACCATTTGTGATATTTAAAATTATCAACTGCACTACAATTAGGCGCGCCCCACTGCTTGCCGGCGGTGGACGCACTCATCAACTACGGAAGAGAAAATGAAACGAGACTTCGACCTTATCCGAATAATTCTGCTGGAGTTTGAGGCGCGACCGCCCAGCAACATCCCATTGAAATTCACGCACGCCGACTACGATCCAGAAATCATTAACGCTCACATGACCCTCCTTATTGAGGCGGGACTACTGGAGGGCACTGTGCAGGATCGGATGAGCGGTCCGAAGTACGCATTCCCGATCGGCCTGACCTGGGAGGGTCATGATTTTATTGACTCCATCAAGGACCCAACTTTATGGGAAAAGGCGAAGAAGAATGTGATCGCGCCGTTCGGCGGCGTCGCCTTTGGCGTCCTCAAAGAGTGGGCGGTAACGGAGGCGAAGTCGCGTTTAGGGCTTTCGTAAGTTCCTCTGAGCGGTTGAAATAAATCATCGCCGCGCTATTCATGGCGCGCTTCCCTTCGGGGTAGTCCGTCCGATCTGCGCACTGGTAACGTGCGCGTACACTTGTTCGCCATAACTCTACCAGCGCGCGCAGTTTGTCATCCTGGCTGGCTGGTAATTGGCTGGTCGGCAGGGCCTGGCGCAGCGCCGCCAATGACGCCGGGTCTATCACGCGCGCCGGGCGGAGCATCCAAGCGGCCAACCTTGCCGGCGCGCTCGGCAGTTACAGCCCCCTCATTTCCAACAGCGTTTTGCATGACATACCTTTCGAGTTACGGTTGTCCAGGGTTGCGGCCCAGTGCTTTGGAGCGCTCGGCTAAACGTGCGATGAACCTAAAGCGGGCAACGGGAATCGAACCCGCGTGGAAAGCTTGGAAGGCTTCCGCTCTGCCATTGAGCTAAGCCCGCGAAATCTGGTTTCCGGTTACAGCGTCCGGCGCCGAATAGCCGCGGGTACAACGCGCGTCGGCTGGGTGATGCATATCCTGCTCGTGGTTTTTGGCTGATTGATGCGCTAAGGCCTCGCCAGTGCCAAACTACCCGCTGCGCCGATGGCTAAATGCACGGTAAGTCGCCTTCACATTTGCGCCACATGGCGCTGGAGATGAATTCTTCGCTACTTCATGGTGCACCTCCTTTTCAGGCCTGCGGCGGCATGCTCGCGCGCGCATCCGGCCACCCAAAAAAATATAAGCATTTTTGTTGATATTGCTTGCAAACATAAACAATTTTGCTTATACTCATTCCATCGAAACAACAAAGGGGTGCAGTGAAACAGAGTGAGTTTGTACGGTGGCTCAAGCAGAACGGAGCGACTTTCAAGGATGGCACGAACCACTTGAAGGTTTATCTGAACGGCAAACAGACCATCCTCCCGAGGCACCCAAGCAAGGAACTGAAAACAGGCCTTGTCGAAGGAGTTAAGAAACAGCTAAATCTAAAGTGAAGCAAGCCCCGAAAGGGGTTTGCGACACGATTCACAGCACCGCAGCAACCGTACCTAGACGAGGACGAAAATGAAATATCCAGCAACTTTTACACCAGATCCGGATGGCGGCTATGTCGTCACGTTCCGCGACATCCCCGAAGCGATCGCCCAAGGCGATGACGAAGCCGAAGCACTGGCCGAAGCCCGCTCTGCCCTTGCCACCGCGATGGATTTCTATTTTGAAGACCGCCGTGCCGCCCCTACGCCATCAGCCGCGCTGCCTGGCGAGCGCCTTATCAGCCTTCCGGCCAGTGTCAGCGCCAAGGTGTTACTACTTAATGAAATGGCCGCACAGGATATGCGCCCGGCCGAGCTGGCCCGACGCCTGGGCGTGAAGCCCCAGGAAGTAACGCGGCTGCTTGACTTGGCGCATACAACCAAGATCGACGCTATCGAAGACGCGATGCATGCACTTGGTCGAGAGCTTGAGGTTGTAGCGGCATAACCGTCACACGGTGCAGGTGGCAAGCGTCATACTGCACGAATCGGGCGGCCGGAGGGTGACCTCTTCCACTGGCTGCTCACGCGCTGAAATATAAAAAGCCACCTCAAGGGTGGCTTAGGTTTTTGCTACCATAAAAACTTCATGGAACATTATTGCGGAAAGAAATGACATCATGAGCGGTTAGATGATCTTCGTCGCCCAGCAGATGCTTCCTGACTTTTATCAAAATAGTCTTAACGCTATCAGCCCCGGGGGCGTGCGCCAAAGTGTTAGAGAGTTCTTTCGCTATGGATTCTGGCAACCAAAGAAATGCCTCAAAACTCAACTGGTTCAAACGCGTGGCCAGGTCGGGATTCACATTTATGCTCGACGCCCAGACCGCTAAAAGCTCAGCAACCAAAGCCGCCTTCATGCGGAGTTCGTGTTCGTGCTCAGCAGCCTGAATCTTTTTCTCGTATTCATGTGCGATGGAAAATTCTATTCGCTTTTCAATCCAGGTTTTGGACAAAAGCGCAGCGATCGACAAAAGGAAAGCGCTAGAAATCGCGCCGGAAACAAAACCCAAAATATCCATCTCAACTCCTTAACAAGAAGAAACGAAGTTTAGCCTAATGAATAGTTTTGGACACACTATGGGTGGGTAGTGGGCGGATCGTCGGATGAAAGCAGCTCTTTCATCAAGCTACATATATCCAGCACCATCCCAGGCTCAACCTCAGGCTCAGGCTCAGGCTCAAACCCGCAGCAGCTTTCGCCGCGGCCAGTGCCCTGTCATTGCACGCAAATGCGGTGATCAGCCTTGGCAAAAAAGGATCGGCTTGGCGCAGTCGCTATCGACCTAACTTGCCCCATAGAAAAAGCCCGCATATACGGGTTCGGTATTACTTTCACGACTTCAGTGCGTGGTGAGAGGCAAATTCAAGGCGTGCAGGTACAGCGCTGGGTCCGGGTACTGTCGCGAGTTCCAGCTATCGGTGGCGCGGTGCGCACATTACGATTTCCGGAAGAATTTTCTTGAACTAGAGCCTGCATTATACAGCCGAAATACTGTTTGTAAACACAGGCTTTAAAAACTACCGCACTACTGGTCGCCGCCGCGCAACAATCCGCCCGCCCGGCCAGAATGGCTGTCGTAAATCGCGCTCAGGTCGCTCACCATGTCCTTGACCCGCTCCAACTCCAAGCCCGCCACGCCATATACGGGCGCCACACCGGTTCCTTTGCACGACGTGCACTGCCCGCTCCCCAGCAACACCTTGACGCCGGTCCCGCTGCAGCCTTTGCACTTGCTATCGAGCCAGTGCGCCAGCGACTTCTCGGCTACTCGGCGGTACAGCGCCTGCGCCGACTGGGCATCCCAGGCCGTGTTTTCCGGCAGCCAACGGCGTGCCCGGCCGCGCTTAATCACCTCGACAGTCCAGATGCGCAACAGCTGTGCCAGGTTCTGCTGATTGCCTTCGAACATGCGGTTTAGCGTGCCGTCGGCGTACTTCACGCGGCACAGCAGCGCACCAATATCACCAGCAAGCGCCGCGGCGGCCAGCGGGTCCGTCTGGTGGTGCTGTGCGTCGTCCATCAGATTGTTCGATCCGATTGCTGCGATGTAGCGGTCTGTAAAGCCCATTTTATGCCTCCCTATCTCTATCTCTATCTGAAATGTTAACACAGCAAAATCGCTTCGACCGCAACGCGGCGCTGAATCTTGATAGAACCCTGTGTAGCCTGGGAAGCGATAGTGCATCTATGACATTGATCAAGTAGGCAGGGTTAGAATATTTCCAAACAACAATAATTGTTGATTTATCTAGCTGATACACAAGATAATGAGGACCACACGCAAATAGCGCGATATGGCAATCTTTAGAGGACAAGATGGCAATCATTCCAGTAGGCAAAGAAAAAATCGAAGAAGCATTCGCAGCATTTGACGAACATGTACGCACTTCAGACGAATTCCTCGATTGGGAGAGTAGCAAGGCTCAACGCCACGCAATCGAGTTAAACGGAAAAAAATATCCTCCAAAGAAAATTATCTCTATGGCTACCGGTATGCCAGTTTCAGCGTTGAGCGGCGGCCCTGAGGCGAACAATTACTTGAAGAAAAGAGGTTTCAAAATAGTTCCAATCGCCGGTAGCGTTACGAAGCCGATCCCCGTGTTCGAACTCGGAAAGGTCTACCAAAGGCGAGAAGATATTCATCTCCCATACGGAGGAAGCTGGCAAAGCGGAATTTCCGCATCGAGCGTATCAGACGCCATTTTCCTTTTTACGGGCGATAGCGGTGGCCAATATGGCTACAAGGACGAGTTCGTCCTTGACGAAAGTGGCGTTCAGGTTTTCATGTACACCGGCGAAGGTCAAGTCGGTAATATGACACTTACCCGTGGAAACCTTGCAATTTCAGAGCATAGCAAACTTGGACGAGCACTCCACTTATTTGAAATATTAGGAAAAAGAAAAGGAGTAAGATATCTCGGCGAATTTATCTATGCTAATCACGAAACCAGGCGTGGTAGGGACAAGACCTTAGCAGAACGGGAAATTATTGTTTTTCGCCTAATAAACGTTGCAGATGCAGAACGCTTTGAATCAGAAGAGCCGCAGGACGTTAATCAGATAAATTCATCAAACGTTTCGTTAGAAGAAGCCAGAGCTGCTGCTTATGCGGCATCAACAACAACATCTAATCCTGCTGGAAAATCTGGTGTTCGCATTCTTTACTTACGAAGCAAAGCAGTGAAAGACTACGTACTTTTGCGCGCAGGAGGCATTTGTGAGTCGTGCAATACACCAGCACCATTTTTCAAGAAAGATGGCACGCCTTACCTTGAGCCGCATCACACCACAAGAGTTTCAGATGGCGGACCGGACCACCCATCCCACGTGGGAGCGATTTGCCCCTCATGCCATAAAGAGATCCATCACGGAATGAATGGAAAGAAAAAAAATCAAGCTCTGATAGACAATTTAAAAGAAATAGAATATGGAAAATAAATTTCCAATAACGCAATAAATCCACAGGAGTAACAAATGAACGAATTATGCAATCCCTCTACACTCATTCCAATAATCATAAGCCTCATCCTTGCAATTATTACGTTTCTCTATTTGCGTGAAACATACATATCAAGAAACATAATTGAAAAACAATTCAAATTAGCAGAAAAAAGCTATATTGAATCAATAAAGCCGATCCTATACGCGCGAAAGCTCAGCAAACCTAATGAGGAAAATGAACTAAACATATCAATCATTAATGCAACTAGCAATCTTGCACGTGACATTAAGGCATTTTATTATTCACACGAAAAAAATATTCTTCTCGTAACAAAAGCTGGCGGCAGAGGGATGCTAAAAGCAGATAATGAAGCAACGATGATAATATCATTAAATGAAAGATACAAAGACAAAGAAGCACTCATCGAAACCTATGCCGGATTTTACGGCATAGATAAAGAAAAAATTGAAACTCTATTCTCAAAGGAAAAGAAGTCATTCCTAGTTTTACTTTATACCGACAAAGAAGGCGTGCCCTATGCAACGAAGGCGGCATTTAGACCATCAAAAGGAGGAGTTTTTATTAGGCAACGCTCTATAATCTACCCCCTTTCAAATTAGAGTTTTATCAATCAAAAATTATCACTTTTAGTCTCAGCAATGCATTTCAATTTAATTTGAGAAAGTGGCCTCTTATAATTCCTCCATTTTCCAACCGCCGCCTGCCTTCTTCGGCAGCGCCTGGACGGCGACGAAGCGCAGCGGGTACATGTCGGCCGCGATCTTGATCTTCGCGCGCGCGTCGTCCTGCCAGTACCCCTTCACTTCGTGCGCCTCCAGCGCGCCGTCGGCCAGCTGCACGGCAAAATCCGGCGTGTAAAAAGTGCTATCGGCCAGGCGAAATTTCAGGCCTTCGAACTTGTACCAGGCCACCTCGCCGGCAGCCTTACGCAGCTCCAGCGTCCTGGCGTAGGCCTCCTCGGTCTGGTTCATGGCGCCGACCTTCAGGCGGCCCAAGGCCTGTAAGCCACGGGCCATCATCGCGATTTCTCCAGGCGATGCATTGCCGCCTTAACGATGGCACACCGCGCAGCCGCGTCACGGTCGCCGCCGTGCACCGAATAAAGCTCGGCAGTGCCGCCTGCACCGACATAGGTCGACATGAACATCGGGTTAATTTCGAACCGCGCGAGCAACGGCCCGGCCGCCGCCCAGTCGCCCAGCCAGTCCGGTACCAGCACCAGACCGCGACTTGCGGCGGCGCCCGCCGGCGGCGTGCCGACCAGAGCGCCGCCCACCTCGACAATGTTGGACCAGCCCAGCAGCTCGGCCAGGCGTTTGTTTGCTGCGATTTTGTTTTCTTGATTTTTCATTTAAAGCCTTTTAAGCCGTTTTTTCTAATGGGTACGTCACTTCGTAACGGCCATGGCCCTTGCGCAGTGCGGCGGTGCCTCTGGCAAATCCTGAACGGCATTCGCACTTGCCGGGCCTGGTGCATTTCTGCCGTCAGCCAGGTAAAGTTGCACGCGCTCAGCGGTCGACCGTTTGAATTCTTCGTCCGCCAGGCGCTGCTGCTCGACACGCTCCAGGCGCGCCGCTTCCTTCGCGGCAGCGCCGTCGGAAATCATTTTTTTGATGGCGGCAAGTTGAGCGCGCGCGGCATCGTCCGGCGTCTGGTCCTGCTTGCCCTGCAGCAGGCCTGCCACGGCCGGCGCCGGCAGCAGCCCTGCCCTCACCGCATTGCCCAGCACCTCGATGTGGCGCGTCTTGTCCCAGCCCACCGATGCCACCCACTCGGCCGGGCGCCGCGCCGCGCGCGCAGCGGCAACGATGCGCTCGTACGCCTCCAGGAACGGCTTGCGCGCGCTGATGGCACCGCTGGAGTCGAGTACTGGCCGGCAGATGCGGAAGGCCTCGGCAATCTCGGTCGTCCAGACCACGCTGGCCATTTCGTCCTGGCTGATCAGCGCGATTGCCCATGCTTCCTCGGAGCCCGGGCGGCCGTCCATGAGCTTGCAACGCTTGGCGATGCCAGCCGGTACCGGCGCAAATTCGCCATTCTCGTCACGGTAGGCCTGCATGGCAGCCGCCACCGTGCGCAGCGGATAGGGTTCAAGGTTGGCAAGCCAGGCGCGGGACATGGCAGGCTCCGGGAGCGGCTTGCCGTAGGCGGCCAGCGTCTCGGCCAGCAGCTGCATGAAGCGTGGCGTATCGGCGGCGTTCATGCGGGCACCATGTCGATGATGTCGCCGGATGGCGCGGAAGCACCCATCAACTCCCGCATGACCCGCTCATTCGTCTGCTCGATCGACTCGTTGCCGGCGCTGGCGCGAGCCTGGCCAGCATCGTTGCGGATGAACCGGTCGATGTGGTCGGCATCGCGCAGGATCAGGCCCAGACCGTTGTACTTCGTTTGGGCGTCGTTCTGCCCCATGTTGTGCGGCGTCTTCGAGCAGCCACGGATGGCCTTGCAGATGTCGGCCGGCGAGTAGCCCTTGAGCGCCTTGGCGATCAACCGCTTGCGCTTGTCGTCCAGAACCGACTTGGGCGAGTCCATGACTTTTTGCCAGAACGCGAAGATCGTCTTCACGGGGTCGAGCTGGGTTTGCTCGACAAGAGTCTCCTTCCCTTCCTGTTCCCCTTCCCTTCCTTTCCCTTCCTTTCCCTTCCCTTCCCCTTGAGCATGCTTAAGGGGCGTGACTGTCGCGTCATCCACGCGTGCCGCACGCGTGGATGTCATTGATATATATAGAGATTCATCCGGCGCTGGCAATTCAGAGTCAGATTCACGATTATTTATGACTTGGTGCTTGGAAAATGTCGGAATAATGCCGAAAAACTCTCCGTCGACCTCATATTTCACTACAAATCCACGCGTCATCAACGCGTCAAGGACGCGTGAAAAATCAAGCTCGTCGTATGGCAGGATGTCGAGCTTAAGCGCGCGCGGGCGCCACTTGAACCGGCCTTCCTTATCGCAGCAGGTAAACAGACCCATAAAGGCTGTGCGGATCGGCAGGCCAGTTTCTTTTTCTAAGTCGAAAAGGTCTTCGTGCTTGAAGAGCTCCGGCTTTACAGTGCGAATGCGCCCCATCAGCGAGCCTCCTGCGCGCGCGCCGCTCCGAACAGCGCAGCCACCAGCGGATCGCCCACGGCGCCCGCCTTGCGGATCCAGTACTTGCTGCGCCAGCGCGCCTTCATTGAGTCATAGCGGCCATCCTTCTTGGCCTTGGCCTGGAAGCGCAAACGAATCTGGCGCTTGCTCAGGTGCAGCAGCGTGCACGGTGCGTCTGGCAGCTCGCCGATGGCATACACGGCCATCGGGGCGCCGGCCCGCGGGTGCGGCTTCCAGCTGGCGACGTAAATCTTGCGGCCTGCATGCAGCAGGCGAACCCAACGCAGCACGGCCGCCTGGCTGACGCCCGACTTGATGACGATCTCGGCCTTGGTACCGGGCATTGCGCCAAGCACGAATTCACTGAAAATTGCGCGCGTCACTTTGCATTCTCCTCGTCCATCAGTTCCATATCGAACAGCGTGGGCATGCTGATTTCGCGCTCCATCGCTTGGCAGTAGTGCACCTGGTCGGTGAAATAGGCCGGGTTCAGCTCGCTCCCTCGACCTTGGCGGCCCAGCTTCATCGCGCGCACCGGCACGGTGCCCAGGCCACAGAAAGGGTCGTAGATCACATCGCCCGGGCTGCTGTAGCGGCCAATCAGGCGGTCAACGATGTCGATCTGGAACGGGCAAACGTGCTTTTCAACCGCGCGCGCCGACTGCTCGCCGTTCAGCGTGCGCATGCGCACGATGTCGTGCCACACGGCCGGATCGGCGCTGCCGGGCGCCAGGCTGAGGTAATCCGCAGGCAGCGCCTTGCCGGCCAGCAGCGCCTCGCCCACCTCGACGTGGTATTCGTAGTTATAGACGTTCTCCAGCGACATGCTGGTGAACAGCTTCGCCAACTTGCCAGGGCCGAAGCTGGCCAGCTCGGCCGCGCCCAGCAGGCGGTCGCCGCTCGAGCGCCAGAACGCATGCGCGTCGACCTGCCAGCGCGCCACGCTGTAGCCGGTACCGGGAATCGGCGCGGCCTTGCGGTCAAACGGGATCCGGTCGCCAGCATCGTCCAGACACATCGGCTTGGCCTTGGTGACTGGCGTGTCGGCATAGCCGCGGCTGCGGTCCGTCTGCGGCTTGTGGAACAGCAAGATGTATTCCGGCGAGCCAACGCCCATCTTCGTGCCGTCCTTGCACACTTCGGAATAGCCCAGGCGGTAGGTCTGGTTATTTTCGCGCACCACATCGGTCACGACGGTGATCATGCCCATGTAGTCGAAACCGTGCTTGATGCCGTGGAACAGCGCCTCGGCATGAAACGGGCTGACGGTGGGCACGCCGGCGCCGGTGACGTTGCCAAAATTGATGCGGTCCTTGACGTGGCAAGCGTAGATGCGGCCCGGTTGCAGGATGCGCAGCAGCTCGGGCGTCAGGAAATCCATCTGCTCCCAGAAGTGATCGTTGTCCTGGGTGTGGCCGAAGTCGTTATAGCTCGGCGTGTATTCGTAATGGTTGGCGAACGGGACGCTGGTGATGATCATGCCCACCGAGTTGTCCGGCTGCTGCATGGCTTCGAGCACGCAGTCGTTATTGGCCACCGAGAAGCGCTCGCCGGCCACCACGGCGCGCTCGACGCCAATGGTGCGCGCCAGCGAGTCCTGCATGGACAACTGGTCCAGGCCATAGGCGCGGATGATCTGCCCCATCTTGGCCTGCATTTCGTCGTGGCGGCGCCATTTTTCCATCAGGTCGGCCAGCACCTTGCGCTCAACTTCCGTATGGATGATGTCGATGCGCACCGCGTGCTGCTGCTGGAAGCGCTGGACGCGGTGGACTGCCTGGATGAAATCGTTGAACTTGAACCCGATGCCCGCGAAAATCTCACGGTGGCAGTGCACCTGGAAGTTGCAGCCGCTGCCAGCGATGATCGGCTTGGTCGACAAGTCCTTGATCTTGCCGTCGCTAAAATCGGCGATGCGCTGCTCGCGCTGGTCCAGGTCCTGCGTGCCCCACACGCTGACAACGCCCGGCACGGCCGCCTGGATCGCATGGCGCTCGTCCTCCAGGTCGTGCCAGATCAGGAAGTGATCATCAGGATCCTCGGCCATGATCTCGGCTACTTTGGCGACGCGCGCGGCCATGCTGTCGCGCTTCTCGCCGGCAGCGGCCGACAGGCCCATGGCCACGTTCGGGATCAACAGGCCCTGGCCGTTCTTTTCGGCGCCGGCCGTGCTGTAGTTACTTGGCACCTCGTGAAATCGTACGTCCAGCGCCGGCAGGTCGTAGCCTTCGTCCGAATGGCCCAGGTCGCTCGGGCGCTGGATGAACACGGCCCAGCTGGCCACCCAAAGCCAGAATTCCTGTTCCTTGTGCGGGTACAGCGTCAGGTTGCCAGCCTTCTCGCTGTCGCGCTGAAAGAAGCGCGTCAGGGCCTGGCCGGTGTCCATCACGCCCAGGTAGCCCGCGTAGTGGATCAACTCCTTGAAGCGGTTAGGGCTCGGCGTGGCCGTGTAGACGAACTTGAACTCGACGCCGTCGAACATCGGCAAGAACTCCTGATATGTCTTGCTGCCGTAGCTGCGCAGTACGCTGGCCTCGTCCAGCCCGGATGCCTGCCACTTGGTCACGTCGACCTTCGCCTCGCGTACCGATTCGTAGTTCGTCATGTAAATCGTGGCCGGGTCATCGATCTCCGCGTCGGACCGGATGAAGCGCAGGTCGACGGCCTGATCGCCGGTGAAGCGCTTCGCAACCTCGCGCGCGAATTCTTGGCGCACGCCCAGCGGCGCGACGATGCCGCGAATGCCACCCGGCCGGTTGATGCCGATCTGGCGCATCACTTCCAGGTTGGTGCTGGTCTTGTGCAGGCCGAACGAGGCAAAGATGGCGCGCTGGCCGCCGGCCAAGGCCCAGCGCACGATGTCGCGGGTGTGCGGCTTGAGGCCTGGATGGATGTCGGCCAGCGGCACGTCGAAGCCCTTGCGCTGGGCCAGCTTGATCTTGGCGCGCAGGAATTCGCCGTACGCGGCTTCTTTCAGGTGTTTTTGCTCTTGCTGGCTAAAAGCGCTCATGGGTGTTCCAATATAGGTTGATTGGCGACAGGCGCTGCATCGAGCAGGCCCGCCGACCGTAAGATTTCGTGTGTGCGGCCGACCGCCACGCGAAAGGCAGCCTCCAGGCCGGCCAGCGACAGATCAGCCGGGCGCAGGCGCCGACCATCGAGCACGTCGTGGCAGGCGCTGCAGCCGAACGCGGCGGCCGTGTCTGGCGCCTTCAGGCCCATGCCCTTCCCGTCCGCCAGAAAGTTCGAATGGCACAGCACGGTGGTGTCAGGGTCGAAGTTGCAAACGGCCAGGCGCAGCGTGCAGTCCTGACCGCGCGCGGCGCGCCGGATCGGCGTCGAACGTGTGCCTTTGGTCTTCAAGCCTGCCTTGCGCTTCGGCGCAGTGCGCTGGTGCGACTGCACGGAGAGCATGCCGGTACTGGGCATGGGCGAGGTGCGCTTGAATGGCGAACGGGCCAGTGCCTTCCCTGGCTTCATGGGTGAACGCTTCATTTCCCACCGCCAATACTCGCCGTGTTACGATTCCGCCAACTTCTATTGGAGGCAGAATGGCTTGGTCCGATAAGTGGGCAATCATGGTTATCACTGCCGCTATTGGCTTGGCAGGCTATAACGGCGTTCCATGGTGCAAAATGGGCGTCGCTGAATGGGCCTACTGGATCGGAGCGATCGGCACCGTGGGCACGCTTGCCGGCACAATATGGCTTGCCACTGCCGAAAGCAGGAGGCGCAACGAAGAAAAGGTAACGCTGGCAATAGTTGTAGCTGTCGATTGGATATTTCGACTTATGTTTATCCAGGCATGTGTAGCAAGCGCAATTAAGACTCTTCACGTGGAGTCGGGTGATTTCGATCTCCCTGACTACGCTTCGTGCATAAAAACGTTGGACGCTATCGATACGTGGAGTAGTGCTGACGTTACGCCTTTGATCGTTGCGGGACGAGATATCGCAACGAATCTTATGTCGGCTTCGAGCAACATTCGCGGGAGTATCCCGCTCATCAAAAGAATTGAAGAAAGAGTAACGCATGACGTAGTTGCACATACAACTGGTGTCGAAAAAAATATTGCGAACCGACTTAGATTTGCTAGCGAAAAATTGAATGCTGCTTCGCAAGAACTCTCTATTTTTCTCGATATGCATCGTGAGATATCCACAAGCTGAGAACTTCACGCGGTAGCTCAAATCCCTACCGCCCGACCAAGCGATGCCCCAGTGCTCGTGCGTGGCGCCGTAGGCCAACAGCGACTGGAGGGTCAGATCGATGGACTCGGTCATTTGCAGTCGCTGGACGCCAGCTGAAAAAATGTCGAGTTGATTCATGCTAACATTCCTTTTTTGACAATAGAGGCCACCATGCGGCATACAAATCCCATGAAGTTCCGCGGACTTACCTTGACAGCCATTGCTCGCGAAAAACCAGAAGGAGAATGGAGCGCCACCATTTTCATTTCCGACGACGTGTCGCGGCAATCTGAGGAGCAAGACGTTTTGTCGTTCAAATCTTCCGATGAAGCCGTGCAAAATGCTTTGGAGAAAGCCATGCTGATAGTGAGCGGGAAGGCAGCAAGTTCGAATCCGCAGTTCCGACCGCGCCTCACTGAAGATGAATACTTGCTGGAACTCAACAGGCGGCTTAGCACTTATAAGTTTTTTAAGCCAGGCATGAAATTTGTTACACGCCCACACGGAGCGACTGGAAGCGAGGTGAACGGCTGGGACGTACTGCCTCCAGGTGGCCCAAGTCATGAACATATCTTGGCTGCCAGTAGCATGTTGAGCGATTTCGAAGTGTTCGCGAGTCAACGCTAAATTTGAGTCGGTTCGTTGGTTGCAAGTCAAAGTTCGGACGATGTCTGTCGTCGGCATCAACCCCATGCTGCAAGCGCGCACCCGACACCGATGATTGAGGCCTAAGCAACGGCTCACGATGCATCCTCCATCGCGCGCTTGATGCCAGCGGCGTCGAGGCCAGCAGCCTTGCAACCCAGGCGTGTGGCGTAGAAGTAGGTCATGTCGCCGTCGGCGCGGCCGGCCGTGGCCAGGCCAGCGGCCACCAGGCGCTGCATCGCCTCGTGCTGCTGGCCGCGGCCAGCGGCAAAGTAATTGCGCCATCCCCACCGTTTCTTCGCGACGTGCTCGACGGCGCCCAGCATGTGCTGCAGCTTGGCGAAGTCGCCTGGCATGATTGCGTCGCGGACGGCCGCCAGCGCGCAGGCGGCGCATTTGCCATGCTGGGTCAGCTGCTTGGCGGTGCTGGCCTTGCCGCAGGCGCAGGCCTTGCGGATCAGCGAGAAGGCTGGCGCGGCCTGGTTCGCTAGGTAGTGGCGAGCGATTTGGGCGGGATTAGCGATCATGGCGACTCCGTTTTGATTGCATTTTGAAAAGTTCGGTTATGCTTCAAACCTTCATCACCTAAGAAGCCATACTGGAAATGATTCGCAAAAACATAGCTATCGGCGTCGTCACCGTAATAACGATTTTTATTCTTGTGTTCATGATGGCCGGCTTGACGAAAGCGATTGACAAGCCTGGTGGTGGACTCGGCACAAGTGATAGTGCGAGTTGGGTCCAGGCCATTGCATCTTTCGTTGCAATCTGCGCAGGATTCGTCATTGCGAGCGTACAAAGCGCCAATGCAGAAAAACTCGCTAAACGTGAGCGAGCTGAAGCGGATGATGAAAGACTCACTTCCGCCTTTACCATCGCGGCCTATGCTCATCAAATCGCAATTGAAGCCATTGACAACCTTCTGGACCGAGGAAACATCTTCGGCTATTTGGAGGTAAGCTCTTACCATCTTGATTTTGATGGCGCCGAAGCAGCTCTCGCGGCTATACCCCTCCACAATCTCAGATCTACAGAGATGGTCGGCGCGATACTCGCCATGAAAAGAAGCATCCATGTACTTCGATTCATTACACAGAAAGCTAGAACAGATCCAGGATTTAGGCACTCGGACTATTACGAAATGCATGCTGAAGTCACTCAATTTAAGGAAATCGAGCAAGATGCTTTTCATGTTGTAGTCGAAGTGGTGGAAACAGGCAGAGTCGTACTCAGAAGCATGTGATTTCACGCCACCCTCGCAATCTCGCGCTCATGCACGAAGCTTGCGAGGATCAAGGCCTTGGCCATGGGCGGGGAGACCGAATTGCCGCACATGCGGATGTATCCTTGCAAAAAACGGATGGAATGAATATGGCGTACAGCATTGATTGGGATGCAATTTCCGCGCTGGCTACGGTCGCCGCTACTGTCGCGGCCTTGTGGCTGTCCACTCAAGAAAAACGAACTCGCAAGAAAGCTGACTTGCTTCGGGCGAATATCGTCGCAGCAAGTCTTGCCCCACGCCTTGAATCGCTCTCTCAAAGCCTCGACATGTGTATCGCCCATCTGGCCTTTGCAGGGCCAAGCTCGGCCCATCAACCGATAGCAAGCGCTCAGGCTGAGAAACTGCTTCGCATCGAGAAATTTGCGATATCCACTGAGGAGTTGGCTTTGCTGAGCCTGTTGGGCGGGAACTGCGCGACCAGACTTGCCTACGCAATTTCCGCGCTTGAGCTCGCCCAGCGACTCATTGGCGATCATCTGGCGTACGCTGACAACGCCACCACGAAGCTCACCCAGGCGCAGACTGATAGATGGAAGGCTTTGATTGCAGTTTCCGCCGATCGAATTACGGTAGTTCTCAGGCAATGTCAGGCGGCTGCCAATGAAGTTGCGCCAAGCCCCACGGGTTACGAGCTTTACGGCAACGATACTGAATAGTTGCTTCATGGGCACACCTCCGCAGCTGGCCGGCGAACGACCACTACAGGCATGGCGCCCACCGTGCCGCGAAAGTGCGGCGTGGCGACCTGGCCGGGCTGCTCGGTCTCAGCACCCAGCAGCGCCGCGCGCGAGGCGTCTTTCAGCACGTAGCGAATGCCCACTAGGCGCACGTTGCCCTGGATGAAGCGCGAAAAAATCATGCGCAAGCGGTGTTCCATGCCCGCTTCTTCAATATCGAAGCCGGCGCGCTCGCAGATTTGGTAGAAAGTGCCGGGCCCGACCAGCATCGCATGCAACAGCGCGTACGAGCGGGAGCCGTGTTTCGGGAGAGTGACGCAAGTTCGGCGGCGCTTCGCCTTATTTACGCCAAAAGCTGGGCGCGCGCGATTGTCAGCTTGGCCAGTCACAATGCCACCTCCGCCAGGACGGAGTCGCGCCATTTCACTTGCTGGATGGGCGTGCCGCTGGAATGCGCCTTGCCGGTGTCCGCCACGAAAGCATGCGCGCGTCCCTTCTCCGTCGGCACCCAGTGTCCGGCGATGCTCTCCTGCAAGCCAGCTTGCACCAGCAGCTGGTTGAATGCCCTGGCGCTCTTGACGAAGCGGCTGCCCAGCTCCGTCGGCGTGTAGTAAATCTCTTGGCTGGGCGTGGCCAGGTGCGTGCGCTCCATCAGCTGCAACATGTTGACGCCGGTGAGCGCGGCCGTGCCCTGGTTCGCGCTGATCGCCGCGGCATTCTTGTCGAGGCCGATCAGGCGCGCAATACCGAAGATGGCGCGGAATTCCTTGGCGGGCGAGACGGCGCTGCGCGTGCGCGCGGCGGCCGGCGCCTGGCCGGTGGCCACGGCATCAAAGGTGCGGATGACTTCCAGGTGGAACTTGGGACTGATCCACATGGCGTAGGCGTACACCAGCTCCTTGCAAGCGTATGTGCCACCGGCACGGCCAGGCTTTTTAACTACCGGAATTCCGGTAGTTTCCAGTTCAGCAATTAATTCGGCTGTTTGCCGATTTTCCAACCAGTATCCAGGCACATGCCGGTCTTCACCGCCAGCTGCCTTATGCAGATCG
Source organism: Janthinobacterium sp. GW822-FHT07H10 (assembly GCF_058798675.1). Lineage (NCBI taxonomy): Bacteria > Pseudomonadati > Pseudomonadota > Betaproteobacteria > Burkholderiales > Oxalobacteraceae > Janthinobacterium > Janthinobacterium sp. GW822-FHT07H10. The sequence goes on along the minus strand of NZ_JBXAKS010000002.1, from coordinate 258,018 downwards.
TTCAGGCAGAACCGGCCGTCCTGATCGGTGGTGATGACCGTATTCGCGATGCTGATGCTTTTGTGTTGTACAATTTGGCTCATAAATTCTTTCTGGGATTTATAGCGTTTCAAGGAAGCCCGCCTGCCAGCGGGCTTTTTTCATTTCTGGCCTTGCAGCTCCTGCAGCATTGCTTCGTAGTGCTGGCGCGTCCGCACGTGGCCGGGGTCAATCGGCAGTTCTCGATCGACATGCCCTTGCTGCTGGGCGCCCTCCTCGCCAAGCGCCGCACTTGCGCCGGACTCAGGCTGCGTGATCAACCAGGTCAAGCCGCCACCTCAGCGCGCGCGATGCGCTTGAGCTCGCCGATCGACACGTCGAACACCTCGTGCATGCGGATCAGCAGCGAGGCGCCGACAGGCAGCCGGCCGTGGCGGATCTTGGAAATCACTGGCGGCGCCACTTCCAGCGCGCGGGCCAGGGCCGCGTCGTTCTTTGGGCCTTTGGCCAGGAGAGTGTCGAGCAGCTCGTTGTTGCCAGCAGCGTTGTCCAGCGAGCGATACGGCGTAATAGCAGTTGTTTGCGTCATGTCATATTCCTATTTGATGGTGATTAAAGTGGCCGAATCCGGCCGTGCAATGCTGTAGCTGTCGGGTGCGGGTCCGTTATGGCGGCTCGCGCCGCGGCACCTCGTGTTTCTTCGCCACCCTGTCGGTGGCATCGCGCCATTTCTGGCGCGCTTCCTTGTGCGCAGCCTTCGCCGCGCTCTCGCCCTCCCCGTCCTTGGCGCCCTGCAAGTCCTTCTCGGCCTGGCGGTAGATCATCGAACGCTGGAAGACCAGCTCCTTTTCCTCGGCTGTGACCTCGGCTGGTTTACTCAATAGCTGCCTCCATGCCGTTAAACCCGCATCCGCACGACGCGCGGGACGACGCCAAAGCACGGGCGCGGCGCTGGCAGAATCTGGGCCCTGTTAACTATTGATTTGGGCCTAGCTCCACTGGAAAACGGCGGCGTATCATTCCGTTTTGGCCTGGCATCCAGGTGATTGCGGATGATCACGATCGTGCATTCGTTCAGCACATCGCTGACGCTCTTGCGCATCGCAGTGCATGCGGCTTGCAAGTCAGCCTTGTTCTCGTCGGTGATGTAGCCCTTAACGAGCGCGGTACGTTTTTGCTTCTGTTTCATGGTTTTCTCCTGGTGGTCGGTGTTACAGGGTTTGGGTACAGCGAATTGCAGGTTGGTGCGTTCGTGCTGATTTAAGGTGGACGCGCGCTGGCGGGCGATGTGCGCTCCTCAAGCTGCGCGCCGCGAGCCAGCTGATGCGGTTCAAGCAGCGGGATGCGCCCGATGCGGCCCTTCGGGCGTGGTGAGGGGATGGGAACCAGGCGGGTCATGGCTCGACACCCATGACAACGGAATTCGACGGGATTGTGCCGAAGGTAATGACTGAACTTAGTATGTTCGCGATGGCGCTCACGCAGGCTCCTTCCCCAACGGGGTGTCATGCGGTGGCGAGGCGCACAGCTCCTCGTGCAATTCGATCAGGCGCGCGGCGATCGCGAAAGTCGGATTTTTCCCGCGCGTTCCTGTTAGGAAAGATGCAATTGTTGACTGACCACAAGGTACTAAAGTAGCTAACTTTTGCTGAGTTAATCCAGTCGCAAGAAGGTCCGATGTGATTTTACGAGTATCCATGCGATCAATTATCGCGTATGCGATATCGCATGTCAATCGCCATTGTGATTAACATCTGTATTACATTCGTGATTATGAGAACACTTGCAGAACGACTATCTTGGGCCAGGACACAGGCTCGCCTAACCCAGCAAGAGTTGGCACAGAAGACTGGGATAGCGCAGTCGACCATTGCCAGCTGGGAATCGGGTGCACGGGAGTCGGGTAGGAAGATCCCACTTGTTGCCGCATTTTTAGGCGTTGATCCATTGTGGCTTGCCGAGGGGCGTGGAGCGCCTTACCCGAATTCCGGAGATCAACAAGCACAACCGCCCGAAGGGGCACTCAAGGTTGTTGCTGCCGATAGCAATTTCCCCCATCACTACCAAATCCCAAGAGTGAAATTGCGGCTGCAAGCTGGCATTAATGGAGTCCGGACAGAACCCGATGACGCCTACGGCGGGCAAGTGGGAGTGCCGAAGCAGTGGGCAGATAAAGCTGGCCTTAATCCTTTAAGGCTGGTTGCCTTGCAGGTCAAGGGGGAAAGCATGGAGCCCACTCTTTACGAAGACGATGTGATAGTTGTTAATCTCGACGACACAAGTTTGGTCGACAACGGCGTCTATGCCCTTAACTATGAGGGCGAAGCTGTCGTAAAACGACTTTCCCGAGATGCAGGCCAATGGTGGCTGATGTCAGACAACTCTGACCAACGTAAGTATCATCGAAAGCTATGCCAAGGCCGCGACTGTATTGTTGTTGGGCGAGTAGTTAGGCGAGAAAGCACACATTTTTAAATGATTACGCTAAGAGACTCATTGCGGCCATATTTCATCATCTTATCGCTTACTTCGGCCCTTACAGCCTGCAGCGAACATATACAGCCCCAGGCTTCCGAGCAAGATCGGACCGTTGTAAAGCCAGCAGTTCACGGAACTGTTTTGACTTTTTCTGCACCAACTGCGTCATCTAGCAACTTCTTTGAGAACGGGGTTCGAGTTACGGAAGTTGACGCAAAAGTTGATGGTGGCACAAAAAACGACTGGATCGCTACCGGCATTGTCATCGCCGAAAGGGCTATCCAGGCTGGCGCCGATTCAGCCAAAGTAACAATTTTGCGGTCCGGCATGGAGAGTGCGCCAAGGAAATACCGCGAGTATGCCGTCGTGTACTATGGACCTGACTTAAAAAAAACAATATGGCCAGAAGAAAAATGGGCGATTTTCGCCGCCGATCGACCGGCAGCTGAATCCGAAATTAGTGCCGCAGCAGAGTTCGAAACGCTAAATGAGAAATACATCGCACAGGGCATGGATGCTTTGAGCGCCGATAAGAAAGCTGGACAGGCCGTGGCTAGAAAATACAAACTAGCTGAAGATTGGACACTGCCTTTGGGCAACCTAAGTGGAGACAAGATTGATCGCGCCTCAGTAGCAGTTGATGCCACGCCAGCGTCTGCAGCCGCTATCGAAATCCTTGACAGGTGCCTCAAAAATTCAGGCAACATTCCTAAACGGAGCTGCACCTAGGTCAGAATTCACAGCCGCCAAAATATCAAAACCCGCCTTGAGCGGGTTTTTTTTCGCCCCAATCTCTGCAAATAAAAAAATTTAACAAGAATTATCGCGAATGCGCTTGACTTGGATAATCGCATTCGCGATAATTCATTCCATCGAACAAGCAGACACCGGAGCAAATGATGATCACGAAAAGTAAGCAGAGCTGGGCAATAGGAGCAACGGTCAAAGTCGGCTTCTTGAATGGGTTGCTGGTAGTCGCCGCGGTACCGACTCCAGGTGATTCCACGCCTGATGCATACGTCCTCTCCCGAAATAACCAGTTCTATTCCTTCGTGCCCCACAACGGCCTTGCAAAGATCGACTCGATTGAAGCCATCGAAATGATTGATGCCGCGAAGCTGCAGGCTGAACGCGCAACGAGCGCTGCGATCGAAAAAGCGGCCGCCTCGGCGCGTCATATCGAAGTCATCAACAAGCTGATGTTCGCTTAAAGGAGCAGGTCATGTCACGCGCCGAACTAGCAGCACTTGAAGCAGCCCTGATCGCCGCCGGCGAACAGATCCCGGTCGTGCACGTTGCTGCTGCGCGTGCTTAACCACCTTGCACAGGAATACATCATGCACGCCGACACCATCGCCAAAACCCGCAACTTCCGCAGCGCCGAAGGCTGCAGCGACTTTGTGCTCGAACGCGCCTTCGCCCACTGGGTGGCGGCTCTTGAAATGGCACTGGGCTTCAAGCTCGATGCGTCAGCACTGGAACTCGCAGACGAACTGTTCGCCTCGGACTGGTCTGTCGAAGACGCTGTTGGCGAGTTTTCGAAGGTTGCCGCATGAGTGCCCGTGACCACGACACCGCCCAGCTGCAGGCTGAGCTGGCACAGCACCAAGCTACTGTCACAGCTCCAGCCCCGCGCTTTAACTTCGACGTGACGATTCGCTTCACAGACGGCACCTACCGCAACAAGGTCCGGGCCCGCAACAAAAGTGTGGCGCATGCCATGGCCCTGACGGATGCGCGCATGGCCTCGCCCTGCAACACCTTCTACGGCAAAGAGCTCGGCCACCTGGTCGAACTGGCCAAACCAGATCAGCGGTCGCCCGCGCCGTAGTTCAAGGCGGGACAGGCCGGCGGGCCGGATAAATGCCCTGTGGGATCAGCATGCCCCGATTGATCTTCGTGAGGATCAGGCGCCCGGGGAAGCTCGGCGCCACAACAAACCTTGAAGGAAATACAGCATGTCGAATTTCAAAAAAGACCAAAAAGTGAATGTGAAGGGCACGAAAACCGAGCCGTTGCCGCGCCCTGGCAAGTTCGTGCAAACGCATCCAGGCGCCCGCGGTGACTTCCTGGAAGTACTGCTGGACGGCTCGACGCAAAGCCAGCGCTTCCGCCCTTCGCAGGTGACGGCAGCCTGATTTTAAGCACGGGCTAGTCGCCCTGGCCCGTCTCGCCGGCGTAACCGGCGGCCAACAAAGCAAGGGCGGCGTGGGAAGCAGACACGCACCCGAGGGAATGATCCCTCGCAGTAAGTCAGTTTCGGGTCGCGTTACCACGACATAGCCAACTGACGGCTGGAGTAGCGCCCAGCCCCTTGCTTTGTTGGTGGCCCAACAGCCGCAGGAATCACACGCCCGACGGATTATCTCGGGTCGCCAGCAACCCATTAACCCGAGGAGCAGGGCATGAGCTACATCATCACCATCCGCACCGGCCCGCGCGCCGAGGATATCGCGCACTTCGCCGCCATCGGCAACCTGGCCGCGCTGATCGATGCCGCCTACGACGGCGGCGCCCTGGGCGTGACAGCGATGGTGCGCCCATGATCGCCCTTTTCCACCGCCTGCTAGCCGCCCATCGCCACTACCAGGCACAGCACCAGCACTGCATGAACAAGATGCGCCTGGCCGGCGTGCGCCGCGAGCTGGCCGGACTCGAAGAAATGCGCAAGGAACTGATCACCGCGCAGATCGAAGCGCTGATTGACCTGGACGAATCGAGCGCGCGCGTGCAGCGCCTGGGCCGCGCCCACCGGGAGGCGCAGTGGACGTCGTAAGCCAAGCCGTGATGGACGTGGCCGGCCAGGCCCTGCGCAACTGGCATGCCGGCCACGCCATCGTCTACGCCGTCCGCCTGGCGCTGTTGAAGGCAGAAATCATAAAACTCACAAGGAAAAAGTCATGAACGCAGCAACTAAAGAGGGTCAAACGGCCCTGCAAACAGCGCAGTACGGACAGGGTGATCTGTCCGTGGCCAGCACCAGCAGCGCCTCCCTGATCCTTGATGTTGCAAGCATGGATAGCATCATGCGCCTGGCCGACATCATGGCCAAGGGCCGCTCAACCATCCCAGACCACCTGAAAGGTAGCTCGGCCGACTGCGCTGCAGTCGTCATGCAGGCCATGCAGTGGAAGATGAACCCGTTCGCAGTGGCGCAGAAGACGCACCTGGTGAACGGCACGCTCGGCTACGAAGGCCAGCTGGTGAACGCAGCCATCCAGTCCAGCGGCGTCACGCTCGACCGTTTCAACTACGAATGGTTTGGGCCATGGGAAAAAATCATCGGCAAAACACGCGTTTGCGAGGCACCTGCCAAGGGAAAGCCGGGCGATAAAGACTACAAAAAGGCCTATCAATACCGCGTGCCGGATTACCCCATGCAAAGCGAAGAAGGCTGCGGAGTGCGCATTTGGGCAACGCTGCGCGGCGAAAGCGAGCCGCGCTATCTCGAACTGCTGCTTGTCCAGGCCTCCGTGCGCAACTCACCACTGTGGGCGACCGATCCACGCCAGCAATTGGCCTACCTCGCCGTAAAGCGCTGGAGCCGCCTGTACGCCCCTGACGTAATCCTGGGCGTCTACACGCCAGACGAGCTTGAGGAAACGAACCGCGAAATGCGCGACATCACGCCGGCCGCGCCGGCTGCAGATGACCGCACCATCGATCAGCTGCCGGAATGTACTGACGAACTGTTCAAGCAAAAAACGCCGGAATGGCGCCAGACCATCCACAGCAAGAAGAAAACGCCGGCGCAGCTGATTGCCATGCTCAGCACCCGGGCGACCTTCACCGAGGCGCAAAAAATGACAATCGACAGCTGGGCGCACGAAAACGACTAATCGCTACACCACAAAAAAATCACCAAGGACACATCATGCAACGCGAAAATACTCTCACCCGCGAAATCCACAATCTGCTCCAGGGCAGCGACGACTGGCACGCCTTCCGCTTCGATCACCATGGTGCCAGCGAGGCGGCCGCGATGCTGGGCCTGTCGACGAAGGTAACTCGCAGCGAGCTGGTGCGCATGAAGGCCACAGGCCTGGCCAAGGAATTCAGCGACTGGGTACAGGAAAACATCCTGGACTACGGCCATGAAGTCGAAGCGCTGGCGCGCCCGCTGGCAGAGCGCATCATTGGCGACGACCTGTACCCTGCCACACTGTCGCTGGGCAAGGAAAGCGCCTCGTGCGATGGCCTGAACATGGCCGAAACTATCGGCTTCGAGCACAAGCAGTGGAATGCCGAGCTGGCCGCGTCGGTTGGCGCCGGCGCGCTGCCGGAAGAGCACCAGCCGCAGGTCCAGCAGCAACTGCTGGTGACCGGCGCCGAGAAGTGGCTGTTCATGGCATCCGACGGCACCAAGGCCAACATGGTCTGGATGTGGGTATATCCCGACACCGCATGGTTTTCGCGCATCGTGGCCGGCTGGGAGCAGTTCGATATCGACGTCGCCAACTACACACAGGTGGACATTGTCGAGAAGCCAGCTGCCGAGCCTATCGCCGCCCTGCCCGCCCTGGTCGTCCAGACCGAAGGCAAGGTCGTCAGCAGCAACCTCGTGGCGTACAAGGCCGCCGCCGAGAAGTTCATTGCCAAAATCAACACCAAGCTGGAAACCGACGAAGACTTCGCCAATGCCGAAAACACCGTCAGGTATTGCGGCGAGGCGGAAGACAAGCTGGAACTGGCCAAGGCCGCCGCCCTGGCGCAAACCGCGACCATTGACGAAGTGATGCGCACGGTCGACCACATCAAGGCGCAGTTCCGCGCCAAGCGCCTGGAACTGGAAAGGCTGGTCAAAACCCGCAAGGAACAGATCAAGGAAACCATCCTGAACGAAGGTCGGCACGCCTTCACCGCGCACGTGGCCGCGCTCGAAACCGAAATCACGCCGCTGCGCCTGCAACTGCAGCAGCCGGACTTTGCCGGCGCCATGAAGAACAAGCGCACCCTGGGCAGCCTGCGCGATGCCGTCAGCACAACGCTGGCCAACGCCAAGATTGCCGCCAACACGCAAGCAGCCGACTACCGCGCCAAGCAGACCTGGTGCCGCGTGAACGCTGCCAGCTACGGCTTCCTGTTCATGGACATGGCCACGATCATCGGCAAGCCCATGGAAGACTTCCAGCTCGTCATCACCAGCCGCATCGCTGATCACAAGCGCGCCGAGGAAGCAAAGGCTGAAGCCGAGCGCGCCCGGATCCGCGAAGAGGAACGCGTCAAGGCAGAAAAGGTAGCGGCAGAGACAATCCGGCTGGCCCAGGTGGAATCGGACCGCCTGGCTGCCGAGGCTGCCCAGGCCGAACGCGAACGCGCGGCCGCCGACACGCAGCGCCAACTGGCAGAGCAAGCCTCGCAGATCGCTGCCGAGCGCGCCCCCGCACCAGTCGTCAAGGTTAAGACCCCAGCGCCTCCCTCCCCTGTCGGCATGCGCCGCGCGCCGGCCGCCGACGCACCGGCGCCGAGCCGCCCAGCGCCAGCACCTGACCTGCTCGACGCCGCTGCCGATGACCTCTACCCATCCGACAGCGACATCCTCGATGTGATGTTCGAGCAGTTCGGCCTGACGCCAGCCGAAGCGATCGACCGCCTGGCCAAGTTCGACTTTGCCGTCGCGCGCGCGGGCCTGGTCGCCGAAGCTGCATAAACCGCCCCGCCCACCACCTGGAGAAACCCATGAACACAGCAGCCGCAGCACCACAAATCGCCCTTCAAGCCATTCAGTCCTCGCAGATTGCCGCCATCGGGCACTGTCCGGCCACCGAAACCCTGGCCGTGCAGTTCTTCCGCAAGGGCGCGCCGGCGGACGTGTACCACTACGCCAACGTCACGGCCGCCGAGTATGCAGCCTTCGCCGGCGCCGAATCCGTCGGCAAGCACTTCTACGCGCACATCAAGCCGCATGCCGACAAGCATCCGTACGAGAACATGGGCACGCCGGCCGTCGAGTTGGCGCCGGTAAAGCTGAGCAAGGAACTGCTGGCCGGACTGCTGATGGGCCGCGAATACGGCAGCGAAATGGCCAAGGAAGAAGAGCTGCAGGCCAAGGCCGCCGGCCTGATCGTGATCTTTGGCGCCAGCGACGACCTGATGGAGTTCCGCGGCTTCGTGGACGACGAGCGCGGCGCGCCAACCATCGCACTGCTCGACGCCAAGGGCTTGCTGCCTTTCCGCGAGGATATCCAGCACGACGACGAAGCACTCAAAGACTATTTCGCCCGTGCGCCGCAGGTGCGCGCCGTGGATGCCCTGTGGGGCAAGGAAGACTGCTACAGCTGGACTTACCGCACCGACGTGCCGCACGCCACCTTCGAAATCGTGGAAGACGGCGAGCCGTACTGCCGCGGCATCGTGATCGACGTGGCCGACCTGGGCGGTACAGCATGACCACCCGCGCCGAACGCCAGGCACAGGCGACTGCAAAGCTCCAGGCTGCTTGCGACAAGTTCAATGCCGCGCACCAGGTCGGCGCCGCCGTCAGCGTCGAGCTGGATGGCGGCGAAATCCGCGAGACGATCACCGTCAGCGAGGCGCAGGTGCTCAGCGGACACACCGCAGTCATCTGGCTGGATGGTATCAGCGGCTGCTATGACTTGGAACGCGTGACGGCTCTGAAGGCGGCAAAAGCATGAGCGCCGCCTGTTCCGAAGAACGATTCCTACGCGACGTAGCCAAGCACGAAATGACCGTGATCCGCGATGACGGCGTGCACCGCCACATCCGGTTCAAGCAGCCGGACAGCAGCAACATGTTCTTCGATCTGGTCACCTGGCCGGGCTTCCTGTGCTACAGCGGCGACATGGGCACCTACGTTTTCCAGCGCACGCAGGACATGTTCGGCTTCTTCCGCAAGAACGGACGCCTGGACGGCATCGATCGGCGCTACTGGGCCGAGAAAATCGAGGCAGCCGACAACACCGGCGTGACAAGACACAGTCACGATGAGTTCACGCGCCAGATAAATGACTGGGTGGACCAGCAAGCAGAAGGCGACAAGCCAAACGACGACGAACCGGAGCAGCTTGCACTGTGGGCTGATGCCTATGCCGAGCTGCGCGCCGAGGTCGAGTCGGAGGTGCTGAGCGCGGACAGCAACGAGGTGCGGTGCTTTGACGCCGCGAACGACTTCACGCACGCCGGCGATGCCTGGAAGGCATTCCATGGCCCGAATGCAAAGTTCGAGTTCACCGACTTTTGGGAGGTCGATACGAAGGAATACACGCCCCGCTTCCTCTGGTGCTGCTACGCGTTGGCCTGGGGCATCGAGCAATACGACGCTGCCCAGCGGCTGGCGGCCGAGGCGGTGCCAGCATGACGGCGCGCCGCGCGGCGGGAGTTCCGCCATGACGAAGCAAACCTACTTTCTCGTGCACGACGAGGCGCGGCGCCGGGCAGTTGAATTTGCCAAGACCGCGCCGCCCGGCTGGATGGTGGTGTTTTCCGAGCCGAAAAAGAAGCGCGCCCAAGAAGAAAAGTACCACGCCATGATCGGCGAGATCGCCAAGCAGGTCGAGCACATCGGGCGCAAGTGGGATGCGGACGACATGAAGCGGCTGCTGGTGGACGAGTTTGCCGACGAAATGCGCCTGGCCGGCACGCCGCTGCACCACGACGGGCGCGTGACGCCCAGCTTCGACGGGCGCCGCATCGTGCAGCTGGGCGTCCAGACCAGCGACTTCTACGTGAAGGAAGCCGCGCAGTTCATTGAATTTTTGTATGCCTTCGGTGCCGCGCGCGGCGTCGTGTTCTCAGAATAAGGAAGCGCCATGTTTTTCAAGAATCTTCAAATCTACCGCCTGCCCGCAAACTGGCCCATGAGCGCCCCGGAGCTGAACAGCATGCTCGAGCGCCAGACCTTCACGCCCGCCACGAGCGCCGAGCTGCAGCGCCAAGGCTGGGCCGCGCCGCGCGGCGCCGATCAGCCGCTCGTGCACGCCGTCGGCGGCCAATTCTTGCTGCAGCTGAAAACCGAGAAGAAGCTGCTGCCGTCGACTGTGGTCAACCAGGTGGCCGCCGCCCGCGCACTGGAAATGGAAGAAGCCCAGGGCTTCGCGCCTGGCAAGAAGGCCATGAAAGAGCTGAAGGAGCGCGTCACCGATGAGCTGCTGCCGCGCGCGTTCGCCATTCTCAGCACCACGGCAGTGTGGATCGACCCGATCAATGGCTGGCTGGTGGTGGATGCGGCCAGCCCGGCCAAGGCCGACGAGGTAGTCAAGCTGCTGCTCAAATCCGTCGACAAGCTGCCGCTGGAAAGCCTGCGCGTCGTGCGCTCGCCCGTGGGCGCCATGACGGAATGGCTGCAAGCAGACGAATCCCCGGCCGGCTTCACGGTCGACCAAGACGCGATCATGCGCGCCACCGGCGAGAGCAAGGCCCAGGTGGCGTACAAGCGCCATACCCTGGAAGCGGACGATATCCGCCGCCACATCGCCGCCGGCAAGCAATGCACCCGCCTGGCCATGACCTGGAGCGACAAAATCAGCTTCGTGCTGGACGAGTCGCTGGCCATCAAGTCCGTCAAGCCACTGGAGTTCATCAAGGAAAGCGTCACGCGGAATGACGACGAGCGCTTCGACAGCGACTTCGCCTTAATAACGGGCGAGCTGGCCAAGATGCTGGCTGACTTGGTCGAGGCGCTGGGTGGCGAGGCCGACGTGGAGACGCAGGCGCCGGGCCCGGCTGCTGCCGGCCAACAGAAGATCGAGCGCGCCGTGAACTTGACTGCCGATCTATACAAGCTTCGCGCCCGTTACCGCGATGTGCTCAACGAGCTGTATGACAGCACCGTGCAGCCGGCCGTTGCCCGCGTGCGCGAGCATATGGCGCAAACAGCCGAAGGTGCAATTAAATCGGCGCTGACGCTGGCCAAGGAGTTGCTTGGCGGCTCGCGATCCGCCGACCTGCTGCTGGTAGCCGCCGTTGAGATCATGGAACCGAGCCCACGACCGGCAGCGGGCGATGCCCCTGTCCGCCAGCAGCGCCCGGCGCTGCAGCTGAATGGCGAAGCTGCAGGCGCCATGCTGCCTGGCGACGGCAGCGCGAGCGATCCGCTGTACGAGCAGGCCGTCGAAGTCGTTCGCACGCAACAGCGGGCATCGATATCGCTGGTGCAACGCCACCTGCGCGTCGGCTACAACCGAGCGGCCCAGCTTATGGAGGCCATGAAAAAGAAAGGTGTGGTCAGGAATGAAACGCCCGGCGGATCTCACGACGCGCTACTCGCTATACCACTCTCCTGATATAGAAAACGAGTAACGCTCGGGCTCTTCTTCAAGTCGCACAAGCCGATCAGCCTCATATTTGGCTAGCCCGTATGCAGCTTCGCGATCGTATCTAGGGTACTTATGTGTGTAAATCGCTGAATTACAACGCGCAACAAAGAAGTCTGCATCGCGATGCCCTGTTACGTCTCGGAAGTAACACGCATGCCAGGCATCACGGCCTACATAAAAATAGCGAACCCAAAATTTTTTGTTCGCAACGGTAAATTTATCCATGTCCATAAGGAAATAATAGCATGAGCAAAGAGCGCCCAATTCTGTTCAGTGCTTCGATGGTACGAGCACTGCTCGACGGCAGCAAGACGCAGACGCGGCGGGTTATGAAGCCGCAGCCGGAGCCCAGCCCGCACCGCCCAGGCGACTACCAGTGGCCCTGCAATGCATTCCAGTCAATGGTGAGCGTTGCGGATACGCGTGCGCCTGGCGCCCACGGCATGGCTGGCGACGCGTGCCCACACGGCGGGCATGGAGATCACCTGTGGGTGCGTGAGACGTTCGGCTATGTGTCCCCTGACGAACACCAGCGTCCGCTGTCCGAATGCAGCATCGAGTACCGTGCTGATCTGCCGGAGGGCAGCACCGACCGCCCTGGCGGCTGGCCAGCAAGTGAATGTGTTGGCGATCTCGCACGCCCACGATGGAGGCCAAGCATCCACATGCCGCGCGCGGCCAGCAGGATCCTGCTGGACATCGTGTCGGTGCGCGTCGAGCACCTGCAGGATATCAGCGAATCGGATGCTCGCGCCGAGGGAGCCAAGCGATACGAGCCAGCCAATCACCTGTCACACGGGGGGTGGTCGCACGACGAGTGGTGCGTCAGCGAAACGGCCAAAGCATCGTTCGAGCGTCTATGGAAATCCATCAACGGCGCCGGCAGCTGGGCAGCCAACCCATGGGTGTGGGTGATCGAATTCAAGCGGGTGGCGCCATGAAGCGGCTGCTTGCCTATGAGGTGCGCGAGCCTGGCGAGGGCCACTGCGTTATCTGCTTCGCCACCAACAGCGCTACAGCGCGGCGCGAAGGCGGAAACGAGCTGGACTGCTCCTTCAACGAAGTCGAATCCTGCAACCGCCGCCCGCAGTTCGATCAGTACGCGCCCGGCCCGGTGCCGAAGACCGTGCTGATTGAGCATGGCTGGTGGTTCGAATGCCAGCATTGCAGCCGGCGCGTCAGCGACGACTTGCAGCAGGAGGCGGAGGATGAAGGTGAAGAGCACGAACACCTGGAAGTTGTCACGGATGGCGATGCCGTCTACTGCAGCCAGAGCTGTGTGATGGGAGAGTTTGTCGAGCAGCGCGCGCAAAAGGAAGCCCAGGCGGCCCTGATCGAGTTCTTTGAGGTCAAGTATCCAGACTGCAAGATCGGCAGCATCTGGGTAAGCCGCGCGCCGCTGCAGGGGCCGGACAGGCTCGGACATGCTCAGGCGCTCCTCTACTTCCGATTTCCAGGGGCGCAGCACGACGCCACCTTTACGTTCGGCGAAGACTGCATGCGCATCTCGCCTGATGACAGGCCAGCTTTCTACGCTTGGCGCGGCGTCAAGATGCCCACCACGGAGGCTGCATGACCGACAACGACGAAGTGCCGAACAGCGAGCGCAGCCCAGCCGCCGCGCGCGCCGCACTGGCCCTGATCCTGATTTACGTGGCGGCGACCCTGGCGGGCGTCTTGGCCGCGACAACCTGAAAGGTAAATATGAAAACAATAATCGAAGCCGTGCAAGTCGAGCGCCGTGAGGATGGTAGCTACTTCCACCCCGCCCTGGCCAATTCGCCGGACGATGACAGCGCCGTAGCTTTCAGCGCCTGGCTGGCGGAATGCGGCGTCGAAGTCACCCGCGTCTGGATGGAGATCGATGCCGCACCGCTTTGCGGGCGCTACATGGACGACGATACCGACGCACTGAAGGAGTGGCAGCCCACCACGCCAGTAGGCGCCGACTGGTTCCTTCTGGCCATCTTCGACACCGAGGACGATGGTCCCGTAGCGTACTTCGTCCGGCCAGCGCCGGCCGCGACGTGAGTAACTGCAGATCGGCGCCGCCGCCGGAAACCCCGGCCGAGGCCGCCTACAAGCTGGACCGCGCCGTGCTGCGCGCGATCCACACCTGCCAGCCCGTGCTGTTCGAGGGTCAGCAGCACCACTTGCGCGCCATGGGCGCCCAGGTGCTGGGCGGCGGCGTGTCGTCCGTGATTTACCTGATGGGCGACGCGACACCGCGCCAGCCAAACGAGATAACCTTTTTGGAGCATGCAGAATGAACAACAACGCTAGTATTGACGCGCTGGAGCAAGGCGACCCCCTTTCGGTCGCCGTAACGGCGCAGCGCCTGGCCGTGCAGGACGACTGGAAGCTGGTGCCGGTTGAACCGACGCCTGAGATCATCGCTGGCGCCGCAATCGCATCCTGGCCAACCGCAACGCTTGCCGATATCGACCTGGCTCGCCAGGCGGCGCCAATCGTCTTGATGCAGATGAACATGGCGCCGGGCACGACCGTCGATGCGTTGGCTGGCATGCTGGCTACGATGGTGCCGGCATATCGAGCAATGATCGCCGCGGCGCCTGCTCCCCCATCGGTGCACATTGTGGGCAAAGACGCGACGGTTGTGGGCGCGTGCGCCGAAATGCGCGCCCTGTGCAGCGCCTGCGGCGGAACTGGCGGCGTGCATGGGCTGGACGGCGAGTGGCGTGGTCAATGCACTTGCGTCCACGCATGGCAACAACGCGCTGAGAAAGCCGAGGCCGATCTCAAGCAAGGCAACGAATGGCGCGCCGCTGCGCTGGCAGAGCATATGCAGTCCGGGGAGCGCTGGGCGAAACGAATTGCCGAGCTTGAAGCTCAGCTCGTGCGCCGTCGCGCCCCGCTCTCGCCGGAAACGCAGCAGACCATCGCCGCCGCGCGCGCCTCCGGCCAGACCATCGCGGCGACGCCGCGCGGCCTGGTCTTCTTGAACAACGGCGCCGAGCCAGGCAGCGGCGAGTTGGACTGTCCCGCTTGCGGTGGTAGTGGGCATGCCGGCGACTTGCCAGCCGGGAGCGCGCCATGAACATGAGCGAAGTCGAAATGCGCCACATCGCCGAAATGGTGGCGGCGTTGGACAAGGCTGGCGGCAAGCACACCGCAAACACCGCCGGCGAACTTAACAGGCAACAGATCTGTGCCTCGCTCGGCGTCAGCGAATCAACGATCCGACGGCTCGAGCAGGCCGGGCTGCCATACACACCGGTCGGCGCGCGCTCCAAGCGCTACGACCTTGAAGAATGCAAGAACTGGTTAAAGGAAAACAATCAATGTCCATCTGGGATGACAAGGACGGAAGGAAGCACATCGGCTTTATGGTCAGCGGCAAAAGATTTCACCATATCTTGCCGCAAGGCACAACTGCGCGTGATGCCAAGCGAATAGAGGCGGAAATGCGCGGCTCGGTAGCGCGCGCGCCAACGAAGCCCGTAATTATTCAGGGCGACCCACCCATGCTTGCCATCCTGGCTCTCTATGTGGAGCACTCAAAAACACTTCGCAGTGCGGAGTCGTCTGAGCATCACGTAAAGCGTCTTGAACCATGGGCTCGTAAGTATAAAGCAAGCCAAGCGCAAGAATTCTCGGATCACGTCATCAAAGATATGAGCCAGAAAATACTGGACAAAAAGACTGGAAAAATGAAGCATGCATATGCGCCCGCTACCATTAATCGCTCGCTGGCCTGCGCAAAAAAGGGACTTGCAATTGCATGGCGCCAACGTTTAATTTCCGAAAATTTCGGATTAAGAATTGAGAACATGAAAGTGAACAACAAGCGGGAGGTATTTCTTTCGGTGGATGAAGTGCAGCAAATTGCTCAGCATTGCACGGTCCAGGTACAGGCCGCCATCTGGGCTGCGCTTTTGACGGGTGCCCGCCGCGGCGAGTTGTTCAAAATTCGTATGGAGGATATTGGCGTTGACACGATCACCTTACCTTCCAGCCACACGAAGACTTTACGGGCGCGGGTTATTCCAATCATCCCCGCGCTCCGGCCTTGGCTCACCCACTTTCCGCTTGAAGTGAGTGTTGATGGCCTAAAATCCGCTTGGCGCCGGGCGCGCGTGAAGGCTCGTATGGAACATGTGAACTTCCATGACCTGCGCCACTCTTGTGCCAGCATCATGCTTGGCCTGGGTGTAGACCTTTATACAATAAGCAAAATTCTAGGCCACAGTAATGTGCAGACGACTCAGCGCTATGCGCACTTGCAAGTCGATGCACAGCGCGCGGCTCTGGATAAATTATCGGTGTTGGTGCAAAACAAAAAATAAAATTACACAGGGAAATTACACAGGCGTAAAAAAGCCCTCTGTTTTAATAGAGGGCTTTCATGTAACTACTTGATTTCATTACGAATTCTGGTGGGAAGTGCAAGTTTCGAACTTGCGACCCCTGCAGTGTGAATGCAGTGCTCTACCCCTGAGCTAACCTCCCGAAGCGAGGCGAATTATCGCATAGGTGTTGCGGCATCTGCAAGGGCTGGCGGCAGGAAATTTGTCGCGGCCCACATTTTTCTCAGGCGACTGCTGGCGGCGCCGTGACGGCGGTCCAGATGCACTGGCCTTTCGCGGCCTTGTCCAGGCCGGCGATGGTGGCTTCGTGGGCGGCCAGTTCGTCGGCGCTGGCGCTCTGGAAGATGACTTCGGCCAGAGGCACGATTTCCAGGGCGGCGCCGTCGGCCGCCACTTCCACTTCCTCTTCCATGCTGAGGCTGTTTTGCCCGCGCGTCATGGCCAGGTAGACGTCGGCCAGCAATTCCGAGTCGAGCAACGCGCCGTGCAGCTTGCGGTGGGCGTTCGAGACGCCGTAGCGGTCGCACAGGGCGTCGAGCGAATTGCGCTTGCCCGGATGCATTTCCTTCGCCTGCACCAGGGTATCGATCACGCCATGCACTTGCTCGTGGACGGGCGGCAGGTTCAGACGCTTGAATTCGGCGTTGAGGAAGCCGATATCGAACGGCGCGTTATGGATGATCAGTTCGGCGCCGGCGATATAGGCACGGAATTCCTCGGCGATTTCCGCGAATTTCGGTTTGTCGCTCAGAAATTCGGTCGTCAAGCCGTGGACGGCCAGCGCACCCTCTTCCGAATCGCGCTCGGGATTGATGTAATGGTGGAAATTATTCCCCGTCAACATGCGGTTGTTCATCTCGACCCCCCCGATCTCCAGGATGCGGTCGCCCGTACGTGGGTTCAGGCCGGTGGTTTCAGTATCGAGAACAATTTGACGCATGGGGGATTCAGTCTTAAAAGCAAAAAGCGAAGCGCACAGTATAACAAACCTGCGTATCGTAATCGAACCACAGTGTGCTTGAACGTCCTACAAACCGTCGCAAGCGGCAGTGATTTGCGGTCGAGAAGCGCAACCGTACGCAGCTACGGTGAGCATCACAGGCGCGCAGCAGGTTTGGCAAGACGTTCTCAGGCACGCACGGTTTCCACGCCCAGGTTGGCCAGCGCATCGGCCCGCTCATTGCCCGGATGGCCATTGTGGCCGCGCACCCAGCGCCATTCCACTTCGTGGACGGCCTGGGCCGTGTCCAGCGCCTGCCACAGGTCGACGTTTTTCACGGGCGCCTTGGCTGCGGTTTTCCAGCCGCGCGCCTTCCAGCCGTGGATCCATTCGCTGATGCCCTTCTGGACATACTGGCTATCGGTATACATCACGACCTGGCAGGGGCGTTTGAGCGCCGTCAAGGCTTCGATCACGGCCTTCAATTCCATGCGGTTATTCGTCGTATTCAGTTCCCCGCCGTAAATTTCTTTCTTGGCGCCATCGGCGACCATCAGCGCGCCCCAGCCGCCCGTGCCGGGATTGCCCTTGCATGCGCCATCGGCGTAAATTTCTACCTTATCCATCTTGCTGTTCCCGCCTTTTATTCGTGACCGGTGCGCCTGCGGGCGCCGTCGCCGGTTTCTTGGTCCACGCCGGACCGATCAAACGCATCCCTTTGACGCGCTTGATCGCCTGCACTATATACACTGCGCCCAGATATGGCCACCAGCGCGCACCGGCCTTGTCCATGAAGGCGTTGCGGCGCAGCCATTTTTCCGTCTTGCAGGCGGGCGCGTAGCAGCCGAAATGGCTTTGGCTGACGCCCATATTCAGCAATTTTAACCAGTCTTTCATGCGCGGCATAGAGATCAGCTCGCCCGCCTGCGGCAGGTAATGGCGGCCCGTCACGCGGCTCAAGCCCTGGCGCGCGCCCCACAGGCTGGCCGGATTGAAGCCGCAGACGATCACGCGCCCTTCCGGTATCAGCACGCGCTCGACTTCGCGCAGAACCTGGTGCGGCTCGGCGGCAAACTCGAGCACGTGCGGCAGCACCACCAGGTCCAGGCTTTGCGAGTCGAACGGCAGCTCGTCGAAAGCGGCCACCAGGGTCAAACGGCTCTCTTGCGGCGGGCGCGACGGCAGCCGCGAATCGAGCAGCCATTTGTTCGGCATGCGGCTGGCGGCCAGCGCGTCGAGCTGGGGCAAGCCGATCTGCACCGCGTTAAAACCGAAGATGTCGACCGTCAGGCTGTCGAGGCATTGCTGCTCCCAGGCGCGCACGTACAGACCTGCCGGCGTCTGCAGCCAGCCGTCAAGCGCTATAATGGATTTTTCGGATGCCACACTGTCCATTCAGTTTTCTCTTTGACTCATGACCCATTCCCCTGAACACGCTTTATCGGTACTTGCCGTGCCCGCCTTTGCCGACAACTACCTGTGGCTGATCCATGACGGCCGCCATGCCGCCGTCGTCGACCCCGGCGATGCGATGGCCATCCTCGATGCGCTTAAAACCCATCAGTTGACCCTGTCCGCCATTTTACTCACGCACCACCATGCCGACCACACGGGCGGCGTACCTGAATTGTTGCAGCATTTCGCCGTGCCCGTCTTCGGCCCACGCAATGAGGCTATCACAGCCATCACGGAACCGCTTGCCGAAGGCGATGTCGCCTATGTGCCCGAACTGGGCTTGCAGCTGACGGTCATCGACGTGCCCGGCCACACCAAGGGCCATATCGCCTATGTGCGCCAGCGCGACGAGCGCGGTGGCGCCCCATGGCTGTTTTCCGGCGACACGCTGTTTGCCGGCGGCTGCGGCCGCCTGTTCGAAGGCACGCCGGGCCAGATGGCCGATTCGCTGGGCAAGCTGGCCGCCCTGCCCGACGATACCGAGGTATTTTGCGCGCATGAGTACACCTTGTCCAATCTGCGCTTCGCCAGCGCCGTCGAGCCGGGCAACCTGGCCCTGCAGGAGCGCGTCGCCATCGACACGGAAAAGCGCCAGCAAGGCCTGGCCACCGTGCCGTCGACCATTGCACTGGAGAAAGCAACGAACCCCTTCCTGCGCTACCGCGAACCGGCCATCCTGACCAGCCTGAAGGTGGAAGGCAAGCTGGCCGCCGACGCCTCGCCGGTGGAAGCGTTTGCCGCACTGCGCATGTGGAAGAATAATTTCTGAGGACACCTGAGCAAACCTGCCGCACGTCGCGACGGTCTTGTCAGGCGCGCATACATCAATACAAAAATCCCGGCAGCGCCAAAAGCATCTGCCGGGATTTTTTTACATAGCTCTTGATCAGGATCAGATTTCTTCGTACAGCGGCAGGGTCAGGAATTCAGCAAACGACTCCGACGTCGACATTTCCTCGAAAATCTGGCCGGCGCGCACGTAAGTCGGGCCGTCGCCGCCTGGCGCATCGCGCTGCACCTTCGCCAGCTCCTCCGGAATCATGGCGCGCACCATCTCGGCCGTCACCTTGCGGCCATCTTCCAGCACGCCCTTGCTCGAACGGATCCACTGCCACACTTGCGAGCGGCTGATCTCGGCCGTGGCCGCGTCTTCCATCAGATTGTGGATAGGCACGCAACCATTGCCGGCCAGCCAGCTGCCCAGGTAGTGGATGCCCACGTTGATGTTGTAGCGCAAGCCCGCTTCCGTGATCGGCGCTTCCGGCTGGAAATTCAGCAAGTCCGACGCCTTGACGTCGATGTCGGGACGCTGCTTTTCGATCTGGTTCGGCTTGTCGCCCAGCACTTTCGTGAACTCGCCCATGGCCAGTTCCACCAGGCCAGGATGGGCGACCCAGCCGCCGTCGTAGCCGTCGGTGGCATCGCGCGCCTTGTCGTTGCGCACGCCGCCCATGGCGATGTCGTTCTTTTCCGGATCATTCTTGATCGGGATCAAGGCCGCCATGCCGCCGATGGCCGGTGCGCCGCGCTTGTGGCAGGTTTTCAGCAGCAGCAAGGCGTAGGCGCGCATGAACGGCGCCGTCATGGTGACCTTGGCGCGGTCGGCCAGGCAGAAATCCTTGTCCAGCTTGAATTTCTTGATGCACGAGAAGATGTAATCCCAGCGGCCCGCGTTCAGGCCCGAGCTGTGCTCCTTCAGTTCGTACAGGATTTCATCCATTTCGAAGGCGGCGAGGATGGTTTCGATCAGCACGGTGGCCTTGATCGTGCCCTGTGGCAAGCCCAGCTCATTTTGCGTCATGACGAAGATGTCGTTCCACAGGCGCGCTTCCAGGTGCGATTCCATCTTCGGCAGGTAGAAATACGGGCCGGCACCGCGCGCCAGTTGCTCCTTGGCGTTATGGAACATGAACAGGGCGAAATCGAAGATGCCGCCCGAAATGCGCTTGCCATCGACCAGCACGTGTTTTTCATCGAGGTGCCAGCCGCGCGGACGCACGACCAGGGTAGCGATCTTGTCGTTCAGCTTGTACGACTTGCCATTTTGCTCGAGCGAAATCGTCTTGCGCACGGCGTCAAACATATTGATCTGGCCCGTCAGCTGGTTGTCCCAGTTCGGCGTGTTCGAATCCTCGAAGTCCGTCATGTAGCTGTCGGCGCCGGAATTGAACGCGTTGATGACCATCTTGCGCTCGACGGGACCGGTAATTTCCACACGGCGGCATTCCAGCGCCTTCGGGATGGGCGCAATCTTCCAGTCGCCGTCGCGGATGTGTGCGGTTTCTGGCAGGAAATCGGGACGCTCGCCTGCATCGAGACGCTTGGCGCGCTCCACGCGCACGGCCAGCAATTCCTGGCGGCGCGGCTCGAACGCGCGCGTCAGCTTGGCCACCAGCGCCAGCGCATCGGGCGTCAGGATCTGTTCGTAGCCGGGGGCGATGGCGCCCGTGATTTGCATGCCTTCGGGAAGGGGGATTGTGCTCTGCGTCATGACGTTCTCCGGTTTTTAGTAAATATAAGCAAAGGTAATCTGGTGATCCAAGTATAAGCCGAACGACTGTGCGGGCAAGCTGGACAGAGACGCGAAAACACTCTGCCGGGCGGCGCTTTTGTTCTATAGTATTGCACTATAAGGCATGGAAACGAGATTAAAAATCACTTCATCTATGCGTTTTTATCACAAGTTACGACATAACGAGAACACAGCATGGGCCAGTTCAGACAAATATCGACGTTCGTGGAAGTCGTCGCCAAGGGCAGCCTGTCGGCCGCCGCGCGCGCGGAAGGCATCGCCCCGGCCATGATAGGGCGCCGCCTCGATGCCCTGGAACAGCGTCTGGGCGTCAAATTGCTGCAGCGCACGACGCGCAAGCTGGCGCTGACGAATGAAGGTGCCGCCTTCCTCGAGGATTGCCAGCGCATCCTCGGCGAGCTGCAAGAGGCGGAAGCGGCCGTGGCCGAGCGCAGCGTGAAAGCCAGCGGCCATCTGCTCATTTCCGCGCCAGCCGGCTTCGGCCGCCAGCACGTGGCGCCGCTGATCCCCTCGTTCGTGGCCGAGCACCGCGACGTGACGGTATCGCTGAACCTGAACGACCGCCTCGTCGACCTGATCGGCGAAGGCATCGACGTGGCCATCCGCATCGCCAGCCTGTCCGATTCCTCGCTCGTGAGCACCAAGCTGGCCGACAACCAGCGCGTGCTGGTCGGCTCGCCCGCCTACCTGAAACGGGCGGGCACGCCGCGCATCCCGGCCGACCTGGCGAAACACAATTGCCTGGCGATCAGCAGCGAAGGCAGCCAGCGCGGCTGGACCTTCCGCGAAAACGGCAAGAATGTGATTTTAAAGGTGGCAGGCAACATGGTGTGCAACGATGGCGAAGTGCTGCACGACTGGGCGCTGGCGGGCAAGGGACTGGCGTGGCGCTCGATGTGGGAAGTGGGTGCCGAGATCGCTTCTGGCCAGCTGGTGACGGTACTGGACCAGTTCGCCGCGCCGGGCAACGACATTTACGCCGTGTTTGCCCAGCGCCGCCATTTGCCGCTGCGCATACGGGCATTCGTGGATTTTTTGCGGCATGCGTACTCGCAACCCGATTACTGGCGCGAACCGGCTTTCTGAGGATGCGAGACCAAACCTGCTGCGCATCGGCATAGGCGGCCGGCGATGCTCACCGGTCTTTACTACGTTGCGCTTCTCGCCCCCCCCCTGTCTTCCTCTCGCGACGGCTTTGTCCGGCGCCGAGACGTCAGCGGGAAAAGCCGTAGAGCTCGACTTAGAGGCTTGCGCTGACCAGGCAGGCCTGCCCGCCAGCAATGAGACAAAGCGGCAACAAGCAGCGGCGCAGGTCGGCATGGCACAGCCTAAGCCGACGCCTCCCAGCCCAGTGACGACAGGGAAATGCGGGCCGGCCGGCATACGCATAAGCGCCAGGCCGACCTGCCCGCCCGACGCTGCAGCGCAGCCGCCCGACAAATGGCTGCGCACGGGCAAAATGTCCCCGTAAAACACATAAAACCCATGCCTTACGGAAATTCAGGCGAAAAAAAATCCTCGGAGACCGAGGATTTCTTTATTTCGTTTGATCCAGCGTATTAGATTGGCTGAATGTTCGAAGCTTGCTTGCCTTTAGGGCCAGCGGTCACTTCAAAAGAAACGCGTTGGTTCTCTTGCAGGGACTTGAAGCCGTTCGACTGGATAGCCGAGAAGTGAGCGAACAGATCTTCGCCGCCTTCGTCAGGGGTAATAAAGCCGAAACCCTTCGAATCATTGAACCATTTTACGATGCCAGTTGCCATTACAATTTCCTATTTCAGTTAAGTTGGGCTTGCGCCCGTTATATCGTTTGAAGCAAGAAAGAAATGACAGACAAACTGCACTACTACCTCGAATCCAACGATGCCCAATTATACCAACAAAACTGAGAAAAACCATTCTTTCGCAAAATAAACTTGCGAACACTACTTTGATAGCCAAATCCCCGTCTTGCGGCGCCCTGTACCAGCGGCATGGACACACTATATCCTAATCTACGACGCGGGGGCTTTGCGTTGTATCAAATGAATCATTGCAACCACACCCACTATGACGCGGTCGTTCAGGCAGTGAAGTGGGTGGCGGCCGCATCGCTCTCCGCCCAGCGCAATAGCGCCCCCACCTGCGCGCTCAGCACCGGCCACTCGGTCAGCACCGGCCCCGGCTCGTTGAGCAGCACGCGCACCAGCTGCTCGATGCGCCGGCATTCCTGGCCCAGCGCGGCGAAACCAAAGGTGGCGGCCGAGCCGGCCACCGCGTGCAGCGCACGGTGCAGCTCCGTCAGCGGATCCAGGCGCGGCCCCTCGCCATCGCAACGTGCTTGCGCTTGGGCAATCGTTTGCATCAGAGCTGGCACGCTAGCCGCATATTTGTCGTTCAAGGCGCGCAAACGGGCGCGAAAATCCGGGTCGATCAAGGTTGCCATCGCGATACTCGCCTGAAAACGCTTACTTGGTACCGAAGATACGGTCGCCGGCGTCGCCCAGGCCCGGCACGATGTAGGCGTGGTCGTCGAGGTGCGAATCGAGCGCGGCGCAGAACATCTTGACATTCGGGTGCGCGTTCTGGAACACGGTGACGCCTTCCGGTGCGGCCACCAGTGCCAGGAAGATGATCTGCTCGTCGGTCACGCCGCGTTTCTTCAGCACGTCGACGGCGTACACGGCCGAATTGCCGGTCGCCACCATCGGATCGCACAGGATGAAGGTGCGCTCGTTCAAGTCCGGCAGGCGCACCAGGTATTCCACGGGCATGTGGGTGGCCGGGTCGCGGTACACGCCGATGTGGCCCACGCGCGCCGACGGCACCAGGTTCAGCAGGCCATCGCTCATGCCGATGCCGGCGCGCAGGATGGGCACGATGGCCAGTTTCTTGCCCGCAATGACGGGCGCGTCGATGGTCACCAGCGGCGTCTTGATTTCGCGCGTCGTCAGCGGCAAGTCGCGCGTGATTTCATAGCCCATCAGCAAGGTGATCTCCTTGAGCAACTCGCGGAAGGTGCGCGTCGACGTATCGTGCTCGCGCATGTGGCTCAGCTTGTGCTGGATCAAGGGATGGTCGGTAATGAACAGATTGGGGAAGCGTGGATCTTGTTTCATGTTATTTTTCTTTCTCTACTCTCTGGCGCGGCGGCATGCATGGCCGCAAACGCGCTGTGCGTCGATAAAATGATGGATTCCAGCATTATCCCAGCCCACAGCCCGCCTGTGGCCGGAATTTTCGACATTGCATACAAAAATCCGCTTTCCGCGCCGCGCGGGGCCAGTGCGGCGTCCTGCCCCGCCCTCCTCAATACTCGCGCAGCGCGCGCGCCAGGATGGCTGCGCAATCGGTGCCGGCCGGCAAGCGGCCATACGCGCCGCCCGGCGCCTGCGCCAGGCGCGAGCCCAGGAAGGCTTGTGCGACAAATGGCGGCGCGTGGCGCAGCAGCAAGCCGCCCTGCACGGCCAGCACGATGCGTTCGGCCAGCCGCCTGGCGCCAAATTCATCCGTTTGCGCCCCGTCCAGGTCGGCCAGCAGGCGCGCGCGGTAGCCGGCGAACGTGGCATCGTCATCGCCGGCCAGCGCCAGCTCGGCCGCCAGGGCATCGCGCGCGGCCGGCGACTTGCCGAACGCGCGCAAGACATCGAGGCACATGACGTTGCCCGAGCCTTCCCAGATCGAGTTGACGGGCAGCTCGCGGTACAGGCGCGCCAGCGGCGCGTCTTCCACGTAGCCGGTGCCGCCCAGCACTTCCATGGCTTCCGCGCCGAAGCCGGGGCCACGCTTGCAGATCCAGTACTTGCCGGCCGGCGTCAGCACGCGCGCCAGC
The DNA here is from genome assembly GCF_058798675.1 of Janthinobacterium sp. GW822-FHT07H10. Lineage (NCBI taxonomy): Bacteria > Pseudomonadati > Pseudomonadota > Betaproteobacteria > Burkholderiales > Oxalobacteraceae > Janthinobacterium > Janthinobacterium sp. GW822-FHT07H10. The sequence goes on along the minus strand of NZ_JBXAKS010000002.1, from coordinate 233,219 downwards.
ATGGCTTGCTGCGGATCGTCCTTTTCATCGAAGCAACGTGCCAGGCGCAGCGCGAACGCGGTGGCCGCTTCCGATTCCAGCGCCAGGTCGGCCAGCACGTTCTGCATCAGCGGCTGCTCGACGAGCGGCTTGCCGAACGCGGCCCGCTGGCGCGCATGGTGCAGCGCCTGGCTCAAGGCGGCGCGCATGATGCCGGTGCTGCCCAGCACGCAATCGAGGCGCGTGTGGCTGGCCATTTCCAGTATCGTGGGGATCCCCCGCCCCGGCTGGCCCACCAGCCAGCCGTAGGCGTTGGCGAACTCCACTTCCGACGACGCATTCGAGCGGTTGCCCAGCTTGTCCTTCAGGCGCTGCACGCGGATGGCGTTGCGGCTGCCATCGGGCAGGAAGCGCGGCAGGAAAAAGCACGACAGCCCCTCCTCGTCCGCCTGCGCCAGGATCAGATGGGCATCGCTTTGCGGCGCCGAAAAAAACCATTTATGGCCGACGATGCGCCAGGCGCCGTCCGCCTGCCCGCCAAACAGGGTGCGCGCCTCGGCCGGCGGCACGCGCGTGGCCCGCGTCGTGTTGCTGCGCACGTCGGAGCCGCCCTGCTTTTCCGTCATGCCCATGCCGACCAGGGCGCCGCGCTTCTGCTCCACGGGCAGCGAGCGGGGGTCGTAGTGGCGCGACAATATCTTCGGCAGCCAGCGCTCGGCAATTTGCGGCAGATCAAGGGCCTGGCGCAGGGCCGGCACCGAGGCATACGTCATCGTCACCGGACATTGCGTGCCGTTTTCCAGCTGCCCCACTAATAGATAGGCGGCCGCGCGCGCCACCTGGGCGCCCGGACCGGGCGCGGCCCATGGCGAGGCATGCGCGCCGGCGCCGACGAGGATGGCCATCAGCTCATGCCAGGCCGGGTGGAACAGCACTTCGTCGATGCGGCGCCCGGCGCGGTCGAACTGCTGCAGTTCCGGCGTATGGATATTCGCCAGGCGCGCCAGCGCGATCGTCTCGGCGCGGCCCAGCCTTTCGCCCAGCGCATCGAGTTCCTGCAGCGCGGCGCCGCCGCCCTCGCGCAGCAGCGCCTCGATCAGCGCCGGATCGCAGGCGAACAGGTTGACGTTCTCGAACGGCGTCGCCTGGTTGAAAACTTCATGCGTGTCAAAGGCATTCATGGCTGTCTCCCGCGATTTGTTATCATGGCGCCCTCGCCGCCGCTGGCGCACCGTGCATCCGTCTGCCAGCCAGACTAGCGCAAACGCGCGGGCGGGGCAAGCGCGCCGCAGCGGTGCGATGAGGGGTGAAACGGGGCCACGCAAAAAGCTTCCTGATTTTTTCAGGGAAGACAGGATTATTTATAAAACCTGAAGCAATGTTGCTCTATTTCATGTATTCGGGTGCTTTTCAATGATACATTTCGTGTGGATCGCGTTCCCATAGTCACTCTAGCCTGCTATTGCGGCAAGCTGCCCTACGCACTACTCCCGTTGGCTCCCGGCAATGCGCCGGAAGCCGGCACTGACAAAGAAGGTAAAAGCCAGCACGATGTTTTCCAGTACCCCATCCGCCGCCCACCGCGAGGCTCGCCACGAGTTGGACAACCTCATGGAAGAGGCAGGCGACGTCGTGTTCCGGCTCGATGCGGACGGCCTGATCCTGTTCGCCAGCAAACGCGCGGCCACCCTGTTCGGCGCGGCCAATGGCCTGGGCGGCCATTTGCTGCTGCCGCTGGCGGCCGAAGCGTCGCGCGCCGCGCTGCAAGCGGCACTGGAAGACGCCCTGGCCGAACCGGGACGCCTGGAAGTGCGGCTGCAAACGCCGGACCAGGAAATCTGGTTCGAACTGCGCCTGTCTTCCTATATGAACGCGGCCGGCGTCGCCGAATTGCTGGTGGTCGGGCGCGACACCTCGGCCCAGCACAGTACGGAAGAACGGCTGCGCCACATGGCCACGCACGATGCCCTGACCGGCTTGCCGAACCGCCTGCTGCTGTCGGACCGCATCCGCATGGTGATCGCCCAGGCCGCGCGCTCGGGCCAGGGCTTTTCCGTCGCCACCATCGGCCTCGATGGCTTCAAGAAGGTCAACGATGGCCTCGGCCACCCGGTCGGCGACGCCGTGCTGCGCCTGGCCGCCGCGCGCCTGCGCAAGACCCTGCGCGACAGCGACACCCTGGCGCGCGTGGGCGGCGATGAATTCGTCGCCGTGCTGCCCGGCAGCGCCACCGATGCGCAGATCAAGCTGGTGACGGGCCGCCTGCTGGCCACCCTGCAGGCGCCGTTCGAGGTCGATGGCCACACGATTTACATTGGCGCATCCGTCGGCGTGGCGATCTATCCGCTGCACGCGGAAGACGAAGTGCGGCTGGTGGCGCTGGCCGATGCGGCCATGTCGCGCGCCAAGGAAACGGGCAAGGCCCGCTGCCTGGTCTACAGCCCGCGCCTGAATGGCCCGTCGGAACACGATATCTCGCTGGAAGCGGCCATGTTCCACGCCGTGCGCGAAGGAGAATTCCTGCTCTTCTACCAGCCCATCGTCGACGCCCACACGCGCCAGATCCAGGGCTTTGAAACCCTGATGCGCTGGAAGCACCCCACCCTGGGACTGGTGCCGCCCGTGCGCTTCATCCCCATCGCCGAGGCGAATGGCCTGATCAACCTGCTGGGCGCCTGGGCCCTGAAGGCGGCCTGCGTGCAGCTCAAGCAGTTCCAGGAAGTGGCCAAGCGGGCGCTGTACATCTCCGTCAATATCAGTCCGCGCCAGTTCCGCAACGACAAATTCCTTGACGTGCTGGACGACGCCATCGCCTTTTCGGGCCTCTCCGGCGAACACCTGGTGCTGGAAATCACGGAAGGCACGCTGATGATCGATCCCGTGCACGCGGAAACCATCCTCGGCAAGATGACGGAGCGCCGCGCGCGCATCGCCATCGACGATTTCGGCACCGGCTATTCCTCGCTGGCCTACCTGAAGCGCTTCCCCATTTCCGTGCTGAAGATCGACCGCACCTTCATCAAGGATTTGCCGGAATCGAGCAAGGATGCGGCCATCTGCAACACGATTCTCGACCTGGCCAAGCATTTGAATTTGTCCGTGGTGGCCGAGGGCGTGGAAACGGAGGAGCAGATGCACTTCATGGAATCGCGCGGCTGCCACTATGTGCAAGGCTACCTGACGGGCAAACCGATGCCGGCCCACGCGGCGCTATCGGCCTTGAGCGACAAAACCTATGCGGCGCTGGTGCCCACGCCGTCTGCCAATGAGCTGCGCGGAGGTGTGCAATGAACCCTGGCCATTTCACGGCGCCGACCCAGCTCGGCAAAAACACCCTGGAACTGCTGTGGGCGCGCACGCGCCAGCAGGGCGACATGCCCGGCTTCGCCAAGGCCATCAGCGCCATCCTCGGCGCCATGCGCGGCGAGGATGACCACGAATTCGACATCACGCAAACGGTGCTGTCGGACCCTGTCCTCACGCACAAGGTGCTGCGCCTGGCCAACAGCGGCATGTATTCGGCCTTCGGCCAGCGGGTCAACACGGTATCGAAAGCCGTGCTGGTGCTCGGCATCGACGCCATCGGCCACCTGGCGCTGGGCCTGAAACTGATCGAGGAACTGTCGCAGGCCTCGCCGGACTCCGTCAGCGCCCACGTGGAAATGGAAAAGGCCGTGCTGGCCGGCATGGTGGCGCAGCAGGTGGCCACCAGCGCCGGCAGCCTGCAGGCCGAACAGGCCGTCGTCTGCTCGATGCTGCACACCCTGGGCCGCATGATGGTGACGTTCTACATGACGGACTTCTGGGCCCGCATGCAGGCGCACGCCGGGCCCGGCAACGAGGCGGCCGCCGCGCGCGAGATCCTCGGCCTGTCGCTGCCGGAAGTGGGCTATGCCACGGCCGCCCACTGGGGCTTGCCGCAGCACCTGATCAACGGCATGCGCCCGATGGATCCGTCGCCCGACAATTCCCCCGTCAGCGGCGCCGACTGGATGGCGGGCCTGTCGACGATGGCGGCGCGCTGCGCCGACTCGCTGTGGCATGACGATGCGGCCGGCGCGGCCCAGGTGCACGCGCTGATCGACAATTATGCGGGCACCCTGGGCATCGCCGCCAACGACCTGGGCGTGGCGGTGGACAAGGCGAAGATGATGGCGGCGGCCGACCTGTCGATCGCGCCGCTGTCGAAGCCGGCCGAACGGCGCGCGCGCCAGCTGGCGTCCACGCGCATGCGCGCCGAGGGCAACCGCGTGCTGATCAGCGGCCTGGCCGACCTGCGCGGCGCCATCGGCAGCGCCAGTCCCGGGCAAATGGTCTCGATGGCGCTGGAAACGCTGCACCAGGGCTTTGATTTTTCGCGCTCGGTGGCGTTCGTGCGCAACCACAAGGATCACTTGTACTCGGCGCGCATCAGCATGGGCGAAGGCATGGCCGACCTGCAGGATTTGATGGTGTTTGGCGACACGTATGAACCGAACGTCTTCCACGCGGCCCTCAATAGCGACCGCGTGATCTTCATCGACAATGCGCGCGACCCGAAATTCGCCGCCAAGCTGCCACAATGGTGGAAGGCCACGCTGTCGGAAGCGCGCAGCTTCGTCGTGCTGCCGCTGTCGGCCAACGGCCACCCGACGGGATTCCTGTACGGCGACTGGGACGACAGCTTCCCGCCGATCCAGCTGAACCAGACGGAATTCAACCTGATCAACGATATCCGGGCGTTGCTGGTGCAGTCGGTGGAGATGCGCCACCAACTCGAGCTGGTGGCAAACAAGGTGGCGTGACAGGAAACGCCGACAATGGTGTCGGATTACGCGCAAGCGCTAATCCGACCTACACGCTAAGCCGACCTGCATGGCATGGGTCGTAGGTCGGATCAGGGCCGCAGGCCCGCGATCCGACAACCCTCACTTACTTCAGCTTCGGCGTACCCACGCTGACATCGCCGCATTGCGCGCGGTGCATCAGGGCGTGGTCGATCAGCACCAGCGCCAGCATGGCTTCGGCGATCGGCGTGGCGCGGATGCCCACGCAGGGGTCGTGGCGGCCGAACGTTTCCACCATCACGGGATTGCCCTCTTTATCGATCGAGCGGCGCGGCGTGCGGATCGACGACGTCGGCTTGATGGCGATCGACACGCTGATATCCTGCCCCGTCGAGATGCCGCCGAGCACGCCGCCGGCGTTATTGCCGATGAAACCTTCGGGCGTCAGTTCATCGCCGTGTTCCGAGCCCTTTTGCGCCACCGAATCGAAGCCGGCGCCGATTTCCACGCCCTTGACGGCATTGATGCCCATCATGGCGTAGGCGATGTCGGCGTCGAGCTTGTCGTAGATGGGCTGGCCCAGGCCGACGGGCACGTTTTGCGCGATCACGTCGATGCGCGCGCCGATCGAATCGCCGTCGCGGCGCAGCTGGTCCATGGCGTCTTCCATGCGCGCGATCAGGTCCGCGTCGGCGCTGGCGGCAAAGAAGGGGTTCGCATGCACGTGTTCCCACGACTGGAACGGCACGGCAATGTCGCCCAGCTGGCTCATGCAGCCCTTGAACGTGGTGCCGTACTGCTGCAGCAGCCATTTCTTGGCGATCGCCGCCGCGCCCACGACGGGCGCCGTCAGGCGCGCCGACGAGCGTCCGCCGCCGCGCGGGTCGCGCACGCCGTATTTATGCCAGTAGGTGTAATCGGCGTGGCCGGGACGGAAGCTTTCCGCGATATTGCCGTAATCCTTGCTGCGCTGGTCTTCATTGCGGATCAGCAGCGCGATGGGCGTGCCCGTCGTCACGCCCTGGTACACGCCGGAGAGGATTTCCACCGTATCCGATTCCTGGCGCTGCGTCACGTGGCGCGAAGTGCCCGGTTTGCGGCGGTCCAGCTCGGGCTGGATATCGGATTCCGACAGGACCAGGCCCGGCGGACAGCCGTCGATCACGCAACCGATGGCCGGGCCATGCGATTCGCCGAAAGTGGTAACAGTAAACAGCTTGCCAAAAGAGTTGCCGGACATAGTAGGGAGATGTGAGGACTGGAAAACTCAATTCTACCAGCCGCGGGGCATGCCATGCCGCTAATGCCACGCCAGCGCCCGATATTCGCGCGCCTGTCCGCCCTCGCTGCCGCCATTTGCCGCGCAGGAATTGCCATTTTTAAATCCCGCGTTTTTTTTCGTATGAAAAATGCCAGATATGAGTTGCAATCATGCAAAACAATAAATATTGCCCCACAGAATAGGCTTAAAAAAACATTTTGCTTATTAAATAGCTATATACTTGGATCAAAGCGCGCTACACAATACTGGTTGCCAAACCAGATTTGTGCAGCGCCGAGAGCGCGTCACAAAATGCCCAGGGCCAGGCGTCGTTGCCAAAGAGAGTACGCGAGTACGGCGAGGCAAAGCGCCACGGCAATTGAGTGCTGTTTTGGCTGCCCCTGAGTGCATCAGAAATGCCCAGGGCTAGGCGCGCTGCCGAAGTCAGTACGCGAGTACGGCGAGGCAGCGCAACAACGCCATGGACATTTCTGATGTGCTCACATTCCGTACTGAGTCATCCAGGAGAAGCTATACATGCCCGCACCGATCATCCCCCTTGACGCCAACAAGGACGATCACGACGACCTGGTATTTCTCGATGAGCAACCAGCGCTGCCGCTGGCCGCCGCGCCGCGCAGCGTCTGGCGGGTGATGATCATCGACGACGATGAAGACGTCCACTCCACCACCACTTTCGCGCTGGGCAACCTGGAAATGCAGCACCGTCCGCTGGAATTCGTGCATGCCTACTCGGCCGGCCAGGCGCGCGAACTGCTCAAGCACGAGAACGACATCGCCGTCATCCTGCTCGACGTGGTGATGGAACAGGACGACGCCGGCCTGCACCTGGTGCGCTACATCCGCGAAACCCTGAAGATGACGGACGTGCGCATCATCCTGCGCACGGGCCAGCCTGGCTATGCGCCAGAAATCGACGCCATCCGCGATTTCGACATCAACGACTACAAGACCAAGTCGGAATTGACGCGCATCAAACTGTTTACCACGGTGACGGCCGCCATCCGCTCGTACGAACAGATCCGCTCGATCAGCAGCAGCCGGCGCGGCCTGGACCAGATCGTGCACGCCAGCACGCAGCTGATGGCCCTGCATGGCGTGCAGAATTTCTCGGCCGGCGTGCTGGCGCAGATCGCCGACCTGCTGGGCATCCGCGCCGACGGCGTGCTGTGCGTGCAGGAACTGCTCGACAGCGGCGCCAAGGAATTGCTCGTCTCGGCCTGCACGGGCAGCTTTTCCGGCCTGCCGCACAGCGCCCTGTGCGGCCTGCAAAACCCACGCGTGATGGCCGCCATCGAACACACGCTGGCACAGCGGCGCAATGTGTACGCGCACGATTACGCCACCCTGTACTTCGCCGGCAAGTCGAGCCGCGACGCGGCCGCCTACCTGCTGCTGCCGCGCCCCCTCTCGGCCATCGATGAAAGTCTGCTGGAAGTATTCTGCAGCAATGTCGCCGTCGGCCTGGACAATGTCGAGCTCGTGTCGCACCTGCATAACGCGGCCTTCTACGACAACCTGTCGAAACTGCCCAACCGCACGCGCCTGGTGGAAATCCTCGACGCCACCCTGGCCGGCCCCGCGCGCGACGACGCCACCCTGTCGCTGGTCGACCTCGACCACTTTGCCGAAACCAACGATGCGCTGGGCCACCAGTTCGGCGACCTGCTGCTCGTCGCCGTGGCGGGCCGCCTGCAAACGGAACTGGGGTCGCAGCTGACCGTGGCGCGCCTGGGCGGCGACATCTTCTGCGTGCTCGGCGACTCGTCGCAAGTCAATCCCGCCAACATCCTGGCCCTGTTCCAGGCGCCGTTCTGCATCGACGGCCAGGACGTGCAACTGTCCGCCACCCTGGGCCTGGTGCGCCTGGGCGAACATGCGGGCACGGGCGCGGACGCGCTGAAGGATGCCGACATCGCCCTGAAGCGGGCGAAAAGCCAGCAGCGGGCCGGGCACTTCTATTTCTCGCGCAGCATGGGCATCGAAATCCGCGAACGCGTGCGCATGATGCACGCGCTGCGCACGGCCTTCAGCCAGGGTCAGCTGTTTGTCGTGTACCAGCCGCAGATCGACCTGACCACGCGCCGCCCCGTCGGCGCGGAAGCGCTGCTGCGCTGGCAGACGCCGGACGGCAAGTTCATCTCGCCCGACCGCTTCATCCCCATCGCCGAGTATTCGGGCATCATCATCGACCTCGGCGAATGGGTGCTGCGCACGGCCTGCCGCGAACTGGTGCTGCTGCGCGAACAGGGCCACCGCAACTTCGTCATGTCCGTCAACGTGTCGCAAGTGCAATTCCGCCATCCGCTGTTCCTGGAAATGCTGCGCGCGGCGCTGGAAGAGACGCAGGCGCCGCCCGAATTCATCGAGCTGGAAATCACGGAATCGATGGCCATGGAAGAGCCGGATTTATTGATCAAGATGTTGTGGCAGATCAAGCAGACGGGCGTGAGCATCGCCATCGACGACTTCGGCACGGGCTTCTCGTCGCTGTCCTACCTGCAGCGCCTGCAGGTCGACCGTCTGAAGATCGACCGCGCCTTCGTCACGGAAATCACGGGCTCCGCGCGCGGCAGCAGCATCGCCGAGATGGTGATACAGCTGGGCCGCAACCTGGGCCTGGCCGTCATCGCGGAAGGCGTGGAAGACGAGCGCCAGGCGCAGATCTTGCAGGCGCTGGGCTGCCCGATGGCGCAAGGCTTCCTGTTTGCCCGTCCCATGACGGCTGCGGCGCTGGGCAGCTGGCTGAACAATGAGGCGCTGCAGGGCGCGGCGTAAACGCCGTATCTTGCCCCTGGAATGCAAAACGCCGGCGATGCCGGCGTTGCTTTAACTGCAAGGAATGAATTCAGTCGGTGGTTTCGGCCGGCCAGTCGCGGATATACGCCTTGAGCATCTGGTTTTCAAAGCTTTGCGCTTCCAGCACGGCGCGCGCCACGTCGTAGAAGGAGATGACGCCCAGCAAGGTCTTGGCGTTCATCACGGGCAGGTAGCGCGCGTGCTTTTCCAGCATGATGCGGCGCACTTCGTTCACTTCCGTATCGGGAGTGACGGTGATCGGGTGGTCATCCATGTGCTTGCGCACGGTGCCGCCGCCGATCTGGCCCGCGTTTTCGTGCAGCGCGTTCAACACTTCGCGGAAGGTCAGCATGCCGACCAGGTCGCCAAATTCCATGACCACCAGCGAACCGATGTCTTTTTCAGCCATGGTATTGGCCGCGTCAAGCAGGGGCTGGTCAGGCGTGACCGTGTAGAGAATATTGCCCTTGACTTGGAGAATTTCAGATACTTTCATATTGGCCGTCCTGTCCGCGTGATTGGTATTTTAGTTATTCTAAGCCCTTACTGCGACTGTAGCCTATGCCTGCGGAAAAATCCAGCCTTGCGCACAATCAAATCGAGGGGGATTGCGCGCAACATTGCGTCACGCGCGGCGGCGGAACCAGCCGGCTATCGACAGGCGCTCCCGCGCCGTCGGCAGCACCTCGTGCAGCATCTCGCCCGACAGGAACATGGCCATGCGCCCCGCTACCGGCGCCACGTCCACCACGGGCGCGCCCTGCGGGTACAGGCGCAGGGCGCCGCCGTGCGCGGGCAGCCAGTCATCGTTGAGGTACAGCACGACGGAAACGGTGCGCTTGTCGTCGTCGCGGAAACGGTCCAGATGGGCGCGGTAAAAGGCGCCCGGCGCATACAGGGCGAAATGGCTTTCATACTCGTCCAGTCCCAGGAACAGCTCGCGGTTCAGGGTCAGGCGCAGCGCTTCCATATGCTCGAGGTAACGGTCGCAGGCGGCGGAACGCCCCGCTTCCAGCCATTCGATATGGTCGCCGCGGATATCCGGCTGCAGCAAGGGCGCGTGGCCGCTGCCCACGCCGGCGCCCTTCATGTTGCCGTTGAGCATGGATTGCACGCACTCGGCGGCCAGCTGGCGACTGAGTTCAGGAGGAATGAAATGCTCTTGCATGACCCAGCCTGCGTGGCACAGGCCGTCGGCGACAGATGGTCCGGGTACGGCGAGGGCGCCGTCGAACGATGGTGCGGGCATAAAATCTTTCCTGGTGAACATGCAATGAGAGTGCGCCTGAAGCCCAGGATTTCGCTTGCATGCAGCCGCCTTCCCCACGGCGCGGCGCACGCGCGAGGGTGAAACAACCCGAATATCGCTGACCCGATATGCTACCACCGCCGCCCCGCGCCGGTCACTTTTTTTCGACTTCAAGTTACACCGCTTAGCCGCCAGCACGGCGCCATGCGCCCTGCACGCATGCCCTTTTGCTCGGCGGCAAATCCGGGTACGATCTGGCCACACTAATATTTGGCGGAGACACCACCATGAGCGGCCCGAAATACCCCGGTTTCGATACCCTATCCCTGCACGCGGGCGCCGCGCCCGACCCGGCCACGGGCGCGCGCGCCACGCCGATCCACTTCACGTCCTCGTTTGCCTTCAAGAGTTCGGATCACGCGGCTTCGCTGTTCAACATGGAGCGCGCCGGCCATGTGTATTCGCGCATCTCGAATCCCACCAATGCCGTGCTGGAAGAGCGCATCGCCGCCCTCGAAGGCGGCGTGGCCGGCATCGCCACGGCCAGCGGCCAGGCCGCCATGCACCTGGGCCTGTCCACCATCGCCGGCGCCGGCTCGCACATCGTCGCCTCGCGCGCCCTGTACGGCGGCTCGCACAACCTGCTGTCCTATACATTAAAACGCTTCGGCATCGAGACGACGTTCGTCGATCCGCGCGATCCGGATGCCTGGCGCGCCGCGATCCGTCCGAACACCAAGGTGCTGTTCGCGGAAACCCTGGGCAATCCCGGCCTCGACGTGCTGGACATCCCGACGGTCGCCGCGCTGGCGCACGAGCATCATCTGCCGCTGATGCTCGACTCCACCTTCACCACGCCGTATCTGCTGCGTCCCTTCGAGCATGGCGCCGACCTGGTGTTCCACTCTGCCACCAAATTTTTATGCGGCCATGGCACGGCCATCGGCGGCTTGCTCGTCGACGGCGGCACCTTCGACTGGCAGGCGGCCTACGACAGGACGGGCCGCTTTGCCGAACTGTGCGAACCGTATGACGGCTTCCACGGCATGGTCTTCGCCGAGGAATCGACGGTGGCGCCGTTCGCCCTGCGCGCGCGGCGCGAGGGCTTGCGCGACTTCGGCGCCGTCATGAGCCCGCACAACGCCTTCGCCGTGCTGCAAGGCGTGGAAACCCTGGGCTTGCGCATGGACCGCCACGTGGCCAACACGCGCAAGGTGATCGACTTCCTGCTGGCCAATCCCGCCGTGGAGTCCGTGTCCTACCCCGAACTGCCCTCGCATCCCGATTACGCACTGGCCAAGACCCTGCTGCCGAAAGGCGCCGGCGCCGTCTTCACCTTCAGCCTGCGCGGCGACCGCGCGGCCGGCCAGCGCTTCGTCGACAGCCTGAAAATCTTCTCGCACCTGGCCAACGTGGGCGACGCCAAGTCGCTCGTCATCCATCCCGCCTCCACCACGCACTTCCGCGTGCCCAACGAGCAGCTGGCGCAGGCCGGCATCACGCAGGGCACCATGCGCCTGTCCGTGGGACTGGAAGACGCGGACGATTTGATCGAAGACCTGGCCCGTGGCCTGAAACTGTCGCAGAAAGGCGCCTGAAATGCTGTTCACCATCGACCATACCGTCGCCTACTGCTACACGGGCGGCAAGGCTTTTGACCCCAATCAGCCGACGGCCGTCTTCATCCACGGCGCGCAGAACGACCATTCCGTATGGGCCCTGCAGACGCGCTATTTCGCCCACCATGGCTGGAACGTGCTGGCCGTCGACCTGCCCGGCCATGGCCGCAGCCTGGGCGCGGCGAAAGCCAGCGTCGAGGAACTGGCGCGCTGGATACTGGCCGTGCTGGACGCGGCCGGCGCAGACAAGGCCATGCTGGCCGGCCACAGCATGGGCTCATTGATCGCGCTGGAAGCGGCCTTCCAGGCGCCGCAGCGGGTCAGCCGGCTGGCCATGCTCGGCTCGACCTACCCGATGAAGGTGTCGCCGGCGCTGCTGGAAACCTCGCTGCACGATGAACAGGCGGCCATCGACATGGTCAATATCTGGTCGCATTCGTCGATCGCGCAAAAGCCGTCGTTCCCCGGCCCCGGCTTCTATGCCATGGGCGGCGCGCGGCGCCTGAAGCAGCGCATCGCCGCCATCAACCCGCAGCACGTGTTCCATACGGACTTTTATGCCTGCAATGCGTACGCGAACGGCGAAATCGCCGCCGCTTCGGTACACTGCCCGACTTTATTCATTTTCGGCGCGCGCGACATGATGACGCCGCCCAAATCGACCCGGCTGCTGACCTCAGGCATCGCGCATGGCCAGGTGGTGCAGGTCGACAGCGGGCATGAATTGATGGCCGAGCAGCCGGACGCCGTGCTCGACGCGCTGTTTGCGTTTGCGCAAACAGCGCCCGCGTGAGGCGCTGACACTGGTACCCGCGTGGCGGCGGCAGCTTGCCACGCCCATTTTTAGGATAGATGCATGATGTTGTTGGACACCCTGCTGGACGAACTGACTGGCCGCGGCAGCGGCACGGAAGCGGCGCGGCACGAACGCTACACCTGGCTGGAACAGCTGCGCTGCGATAATCCGCAAGCGGCCGAAGGCGGCCCCATGGCCGGCATACCGGGCTACCACTGGTACCGCCTGCCGCAAGCCGTCACCGTGGCGGGCTGCCGCAGCGACCTGCTGGTCGGCACCCTGAACGCCCAATACCTGGTCTTCGAAGGCCGCCATGCGCCCGCGTTCGCGGCCGCACTGGGCCTGCAATACGATGCCAATAACCGCATCGACCGGCCCGGCGGCCTCGACGAACTGCTCGACGCCTATGCGGAACAGGCCGATGGCGGCTGGACCACTGTGCCCGCCGCCCGGCAGGGCATGCCGCTGGCGGGCTGGGACGACGTGTACTTCCGCGTGCGCGACCTGAGCGACGGCAAGGCCATCCAGAGCGTCACCACCATCGCCTACGAGAGCAGCCGCTTTCCCGGCTATACCCTGCTGGGCACGACCATGGTGGGCGCCGGGGCCATCGCCCACGACGACGAGACGGCGCTGTATATGCGGCAAATCTTTGCCGACTGGGCCATCCAGCGCGACTGCGCCAACGCCTGCGCGCCGTCCTCCGCGCCGTGGCACTGTACGCCGCGCCAGGCGCCGCCCGCGCCGTTCGGCACTCCGTTTGATTTCGCGCGCAACCTGGCCTACCTCGACGCCCTGCTGGCAGCGTATGCACGGGCGCAGGCGCTGGACGATGGCGGCGATGACGGCTACTGGGCCTGTGCGGCCGCCAGCGCCGCGTACCAGGCGTTTTCGCTGCGCTACACGGCAGGCTTGCCCTTGCCCGAGGTGGAAACGGCGCTGGAAGCTGCCATCGCCGCCTGCGAATCGGCGCGCGCGGCCCTGGCCGCAGCCTACGATGACGACGCCTTGCCCGCCTTTGATTTCGAACAGCTGACCGACTATGCGCGCACCCTGCAACTGCTGGGGGCCAGCCTGCTGTTCGGCCGCCACGACCTGGCCGCGCGCCTGGCCGCGCTGCAAACGGCCTTCGATGGCGAGGATGGCGTGTATGAGGCGCTGCTGTCTGCCATCGATCCGCGGCGTCCCGCCGTCGAGGAGTGGTATTTCGCCGAACCCTGCTCGGCCCTGTACGACTGCCTGCGCGCGGACGATGCAACGCTGCAGCTGGAATACCTGCAAGACTACCTGGCCAGCTGGCACGGCGCGCTGGTGCAGGAAGACTGGTTCAACGGCCATCTTCGCGCGCAGGGCCTGGGCGGCTATTACGGCCTGTGGGCCTTCGAGGCGGCCGCCGTGGCGCAACGCCTGGGACTCGATCGCGGCGCGCTCGCGCACTGGCTCATGCCGCCCGCCCCCTGAACCATTCCTACCCTTCATTTTCAGACAGATCCATGATCAATACCGCAGCCCTGTTCGGCACCGCCGTCCTGCCCGGCCAAGCCGATTTCGACACCGACACGATTACCGGCCTGGCCGAATGGCGGCTGGACACGCCCATGCTGTTCAAGCTGCTCATCGGCGACGGTGCACAAGCCGTCGCCTGGCCCGTCTACGGCGATGGCGAGGACTGCGCCTGCGTGCTGGCCGCGCCGATGGCGCAGGCGCAGGCCAGCTGGCAAGCCTTGTCCGCGCTGATGGACAAGCCGCGCGACGCGGCCGCCATCGTCGCGCGCAGCGCCATCGGCGCCCTGCTGGCCGGCGGCCAGCCGTGGCTGGTGCTCGATTGCGTGCAGCTGATCCCGCACGATATCGACACGCCGGCATACGCGGCCGCGCTCGAGGCCCTGCGCGCCGAGGCGCAAGCGTTGCACTCGGCCCTGCTGCGCGGCGACCGGGAAGCGCTGGCGCCGCTGCTGGCCGCCGGCGCCGCATCGCCCGCGACCGGCTACTGGTCGGCGTCCGCCAGCGCGCAGCTGGCCGATGTCGAGGAACTCGACACGGACGAACTGCCCTTCCTGCAGGGCCTGGAAGTGCGCAAGTGGATCGAGGACGCGCTGTGCTACGAAGTGGCCAAAGCCGGACAGCCCGAACTGCTGGGCATGGTCACGCCGTACGGCCGCTGGATCGTGCCGCTGTCGCTGAACGCGGTTGCGCTGGACAGCCACGACGCGGACGATGGCTGGATCACCTACGCCACGGCCGCCCAGCCCGATGCGCACGGCGTGCTGGACCTGAACGGCACGGTGGTACTGCCGCCCGCCCCCGGCGCCCTGTACGTGATCACTCCCCACCTGCTGCAGCAGATCGCGCCGGACGGCACCAGCCGTCTGCTGCGCCTGCCCGATGGCGCGCTGCTGATCGACGGCGTGGACAATATCGGCCAGCGCGACGATGGCCATATCGACATCGAACGCCAGACGAAGGATGACGACGAGCGCAATGTCTGCGGCGTGATCGACGCCACGGGCAAGGTGCTGCTGCCGACCGCCTACAGCTCCGTGCAGGACTTCGGCACGAAAAAGAAGATCGCCATCGTCAGCCAGCGCATAGCCGGGCGCTACCTGTTCGGCCTGGCCAACGCCAAGGGCGAGCTGCTGGCACCGTGCCGGTATGAAGCCATCGATTGCGCCACCACCTCGTCGTCGCCCAGGCTGCGCAAGAACCTGATCTTCGCCATCGACGCGCAAGGGCTGGCGTGCATGCTGACGCCCGATGGAAAACAGGCATTCACGCCCCTGTACCCGCCCGCCCACCATTTGCGCGGCGTGGCCGTGCAAAGCGATTTTCTATATGTGGTCAAGGATGGCATGGCGTGGACCATGGATTTCACGGGCCAGTTGCTGGAGCAGCTCGACACCGTGGACAACTTCAAGGCGGCCATCACGGCCCAGCTGAGCGAGGCCATGGGACTGGGCAAGAAGAAAGCGCCGCCGCGCAACAGCTTTACGCCGGCGCAGATCCTCGCGCAAGCCGACCGCGAACAGCTGCGCGCCATGGCCGCGCTGCTCTTGCTGGGCGATGCGGCGCTGGCACAGCGCTGCGTGGAGGTGACGCTGGAAGAACTGGCGGAAGACGACCCGGAAGAGGAATACGAGGGCGACACGCCGGCAGCCGCCTGTTTCTTCCTGCTCTGGTCGACGGCCGCCCACGTGCTAGGCCACGGCACCACGCTGGACTGGAAAGCGGTCGATGAAGTGCCGCGCATCGCCCGGCATATCGACCTGCCCGCGCTGCGCGATTTCACCTGGGCCGACCAGCACGATGGCGACGCCATGGCCGACGGCCTGGCCGCCATCGCCGCCCACCTGGCGCCGCATCAGCTGCGCCTGGTCAACATGCACGGCGGCGAGGACACGTATTACCTGGGCGTGGTGCGCGCGTGCGATGCGGCGGCATTCGGCAAGGTGGCGCTGCAGGCGGCCCTGCGGCCCGTGCTGCTGTGAGTTTTCGCCCCGGCGGCGACCGACAGCCCGCGCCACTTCAAGACCAGGTCCCCATGCAAGCGAAAAAGTTCATCGATGATGTCAGCGCATCCAATGCCTCGCTGCTGGCCCTGTATGCGCAGGGCCGGCAGGGACAAACCCGGCTGGGCACCATGCTCGACGCGCTGGCACTGGCCGACGGCCATCGCCAGCAAGTCCTGGCGATGATCAAGCTGGCGATCGACGACACCACCTACCAGCTCGTGTGCGGCATCGAGGGCAGCGCATCGCTCGGCGACAGCCAGCAGGATTACACGCTGCTCGATGAAGAAGGCAATACGCTGACGGGCGCGCTCGACAGCCTGCTGTACGACAGGCTCAATACCTGACTGCCCATCAGGCGCAGCGCACTTCGCCGAAATGCTGGGCCAAGCTCATGCCGAGGCCCTCTTCCACGGCATTTTCCACCTGCGCGGCCAGCGCGGCTGCCTCTTCGGCTGCCTTGATGTCGCGCTCGTTGGTGGAGCCGGCCGGGTAGCCGGAATTGACGCGCATGCCGCCGAAGACGAATAAACGGTAGACGTCGGCCAGGGTGATGCGGTTGACATTGCCCAGCAAGACCCAGTGGTCGGAACTGTCGGCCACGCGCTTGCCCCACTGCACGCGCACGGCGCCGTCCACGTTGACCCGGCCCACCCAGCCCTGCAGCACCATCTTGTCGAGCAGGGTTTCCATTTCCTCGAAACCCAGGCGCGTGCTGCGGCGGATCTCGGCCGCGCCCACCAGGGCCGAATCGGCGCAATGGCAAGCCTGGTGCAGCACCTTCAGGATGGCGACGGCGTCGACGAATTCGCTGCCGGGCGCCGCCTCGTACCACCAGCGCTCGTATTTCACGACGGGCAAGGCGGCCACCAGCAAGGCGCCCACCAGCGTGATCATCCAGCTCAGGTAGATCCACACGAGGAACAGCGGCAAGGCGGCCAGCGCGCCATAGATGCGCGAATACGTGGGAAATTCCTGGATGAATTCGCCGAAACCGCGCTTGGCCACCTCGAACGCCAGCGCCGCCAGCAAGCCGCCCCACGCCGCGTCGCGCCAGTCCACGTCGCGGTTCGGCACCGTGATGTACAACAGCGTGAACGCCAGCATGGTCAGGCCGATCGACACCAGCGTGTAGAACACGGTGCCGAGGAAAGGCACGGCGCCCACCACGCCGCTGGTGGCGATGAAGACGCGCGACGTCACCGTCAGCGACACGCCCACCAGCAGCGGCCCCAGGGTGACGATGGCCCAGTACACGAGCAGACGCTTGGTCCAGCGGCGTTCCTGGCGCACGCGCCAGATGCGGTTGAAGACGCGCTCGATCAAGCTCATCATGCCCACCGAGGTGACGATCAGGGCGCCCGCGCCGATGGCCGACAATCGCGTGGCCTTCGAGGCAAACGTCGTCAGGTAGTCGAGAATGGTGTTCGAAATACCCTTGGGCATCACGCTTTGCACGAAATAATCTTCCAGCGCGTGGCGGAAGGTATTAAACAGCGGGAAGGTGGTGAAGATCGCCAGGGCCAGGGTCAGCAGCGGCACCAGCGCGAACACGGTGGCAAACGTCAGGCTGCCCGCCACTTGCGGCAGGCTTTCCTCGCGCACGCGGCGGCGCGCGAACTGCAGCAGGTCGCGCGTTTCGGACCAGGTCAGGCCGCGCACGACGTCAAGCCCGATGCCCAGGGTACGCCACAGGTATTGAAAGAATGGAAGTATATATTTTAAAAACATGTTCGAAATCAGAACGGCGCCATGACAGCAGTCGTATCAGGCTGTAAAGCGCCCTATAATACCAATGATGAAGCCAACCAATCTGATTATTCTTGTATTGTTTTATTCACGCCATGGCGCCACGCGCCAATTGGCCGAATTGATTGCCCAGGGGGTGGAAAGCGTGCCTGGCTGCGATGCGCGCCTGCGTACCGTGCCCGCCGTCTCGACGGTGGCCGAGGCGACGGCGCCCGAGGTGCCGCCCGATGGCGCGCCCTACGTGGAGTTGGAAGACTTGCAGGAGTGCGCGGGCATGGCCCTCGGTTCGCCCACGCGCTTCGGCAACATGGCCGCCGCCATGAAGTACTTCTGGGATGGCACGGCCAGCGACTGGCTGGCCGGCAGCCTGGCCGGCAAGCCCGCTTGCGTATTCACGTCCACGGGCAGCCTGCATGGCGGCCAGGAATCAACGCTGCTGTCGATGATGATCCCCCTCTTCCACCACGGCATGCTGGTCATGGGCCTGCCCTACACCCACCCTGAACTGATGACGACGGCTACGGGCGGCTCGCCCTACGGCGCCACGCACTGGTCGGGCATAGACGGCGACAAGGCGCTCAGCGACGATGAAAAGCGCCTGTCCATCGCCCTGGGCCGGCGCCTGGCGGAAAACGCCGCGAAACTGGCGGGCGCCTGATGCACGGCGCGCTGCACAAGTATTTTCACTGGGGGGCCATCGCCAGCCTCGTCACCCTGATCGTCTGGTGCGTGCTGTGGGAAACCGTCGTCGCCCCGCTGCAGCCGGGCGGCTCCTGGGTCGTGCTGAAAGCCGTCCCGCTGCTCATTCCCCTGTATGGCGTCATCAAGCGCGACGTCTACACCCTGCAATGGTCGTCGATGGTGATCCTGCTGTACTTTACCGAGGGCGTGGTGCGCGGCTACAGCGACACGAACCGCATGTCGGCCCTGATGGCCTGGGGCGAGGCGGCCATCGTCTGCATCTACTTCTTCTGCGCCATACTGTATCTGCGCCCGTATAAAAAGGCCGCCAAGCGCATGGCCAGGGAACTGCTGGAAAAAGTGAATAAAGTGAGCATCAAAAAATGACAGACCAGACCGACTTCCTCGCCGCCTGCCGCGACCTGCTGGGCGACACCTATGTACTGACCGGCGACGCCGACACGGCGCCCTTCCTCACCGACTGGCGCGACAGGTTCACCGGCAAGGCCCTGGCCGTGCTGCGTCCCGCCACGGTGGAACAGGTGGCCGGCGTGCTGCGCGCCTGCGCGCAATGGCGGATTCCCGTCGTGCCGCAAGGCGGCAATACGGGCCTGGTCCTGGGCAGCATCCCCGACGCGGCCGGCACGGCCATCGTGCTGTCGCTGGCGCGCCTGAACGGCATCCGCGCGCTCGATCCCGTCAACCGCACCATCACGGTCGACGCGGGCTGCATCCTGCAAACCATCCAGGAAGCGGCCACCGCCGCCGGCTGCCTGTTTCCCCTGTCGCTGGCGGCCGAGGGCAGCTGCACCATCGGCGGCAATCTGGCCACCAACGCGGGCGGCACGGCCGTGCTGCGCTACGGCAACACGCGCGAGCTGTGCCTGGGCCTGGAAGTGGTCACGCCGCAAGGCGAGATCTGGAGCGGCTTGCGCGGTTTGCGCAAGGACAATACCGGCTACGATTTGCGCGACCTCTACATCGGCGCCGAGGGTACCTTGGGCGTCATCACGGGCGCGGTGATGAAGCTCTACCCGCAACCGAAAGCCTGCATCACGGCGCTGGCCGCCATGCCCTCGCCCGCCCACGCCCTGCGTCTGTTAAGCCTGATGCAGGACCATTGCGGCGCCAGCCTGACGGGTTTTGAACTGATGTCGCAGTACTGCCTGCAGCTGGTGGCCGAGCAGTTCCCGCAGCTGCCGCGCCCCTTTGCCGAAGCGCACGGCCAGTACGTGCTGCTCGAACTGTCCAGCAGCCAGTCCGAGGCGCACGCCGTGGAATTGCTGGAAGCGAGCATCGGCGCGGCCCTCGAAGACGGCTTGATCGACGACGCCGTCGTCGCCAGTTCCGTGGCGCAATCCGAAGGCCTGTGGCAGCTGCGCGAGCACATTCCGCTGGCGCAGGCACAGGCAGGCAAGAACATCAAGCACGACATCTCGCTGCCGATTTCGCGCATCGCCGATTTCATCACCGTCACGGATGCGGCCCTGGCAGCGGCCTTCCCCGGCTGCCAGCTCGTATGCTTCGGCCACCTGGGCGACGGCAACCTGCATTACAACGTGGCGCCGCCAGCCGGCATGACGGATGGCGACTTCCTTGCCAACCAGGATGCCATCAACCGCATCGTGCACGACCGGGTGGACGGCTTTGGCGGTTCCATCTCGGCCGAACACGGCATCGGCGCCCTGAAAAAGGCGGACCTGGCGCACTACAAGTCGCCGCTGGAACTGCAGCTGATGCGCGCCGTCAAGCAGGCGCTGGACCCGCAAAACATCATGAATCCTGGGAAGATATTGTGAAGTCGTCTATCGTGCCGATGCTGTTCGCCTGTCTGGCCAGCGTGGCCGGCCAGGCTGGTGCGCAGGGCGTGTACAAATGCGTGAAGGATGGCCAGACCAGCTATGGCGAAACGCCGTGCACGGGTGGCCAGCTGCAAATCCTCGAGATACCAGCGCCGCCGCCTGCCGTCGACAAGGGCGCGGCCACGCGCCAGGAACGGGTGGCCAGCCAGATGGAAGCGGCGCGCAAGCAGCGCGAGAAGGTCGAAGACCAGGCCCGCGAACGGGCCGCCAGGCAGCTCGAGGCGCGCGACAAGCACTGCGCCCAGCTGCGCCTCGAACAGAAATGGGCGGCGCAGGACGCCGTCGGCGCCGGCGACAAAACCCGCGATGCGGCGCAGCTCAAGGCGCGGCGCGCCGGCGAGCGCCTGGCCATCGAGTGCCTGAATTGACCCGGCAACCGGGCCCGCCCGCGTCCCCGCGCCTGCTGTCGCGCTGGCTGCTGCTGGGCGAATGGCGCGCCCATCCCGTGCGCGCCCTCGTCGCCATCCTGGCCATCGCCATCGGCGTGTCGCTGGGCTTTGCCATCCACCTGATCAACGCGGCCGCCTTCAATGAATTCTCCACGGCCGTGAAAAGCCTGTCCGGCCAGGCCGACGTGCAGGTGGCCGGGCGCGAAGCGCTGTTCGACGAAAGCATCTATCCATGGCTGGCGCAGCGCGACGGCGTGGCCGTCGCTTCGCCCGTGCTGGAATTGCAGGCCGGCGTGGCAGGAAAAGCAGGCAAGGATGGCGGCCCGCTGCATATCCTCGCGCTCGACGTCTTCCGCGCCGGCCATATCTCTCCCGACCTGATCGGCGCGCCCGCCGAAGGCCAGCCTTTCGACACCCTGGCCGACGACGCCATCTTCCTGTCGCCCGCCGCCTTGCGCTGGCTCGGTCTGGCGCAGGGCGACACGCTCGCGCTGCAATCGGGCACGGGCAAGGTGCCGCTGCGCGTGGCCGGCTCGCTGCAGCGCGCACGCGCCGGCCAGCGCATCGCCGTGATGGATATCGGCGCGGCGCAGTGGCGCTTCGACAGGCTGGGCAAGCTGTCGCGCATCGACTTGAAACTGCGCCAGGGCGTCAACCGCGACGCCTTCCTGGCGGACCTGACGCGCGCGCTGGAAACGCAGTATCCGGGGCGCTTCCACGTGGGCCAGCCCAACGACGAGAACGAAAATAGCCGCAACAATAACCTGAGCCGCGCCTACCGCGTCAACCTGACCGTGCTGGCGCTCGTCGCCCTGTTTACGGGCGCCTTCCTCGTCTTTTCCACGCAGGCGCTGTCCGTCATCCGCCGCCGCAGCCAGTTCGCGCTGCTGCGCGTGCTGGGCATGGAACGGGGCCAGCTGCTGCGCCAGGTGCTGCTGGAAGGCGCCAGCCTCGGCATCGTGGGCGCTGCGCTGGGCATCGCCGGCGGCTACGCGATGGCGGCCGTGGCCCTGCGTTTCTTTGGCGGCGACCTGGGCGCCGGCTATTTCGCCGGCGTGCAGCCGCAGGTCCAGTTCACGCCCGTTGCCGCCTTCGTGTATTTCGCGCTGGGTCTCGGCGTGGCCTTGCTGGGCTGCGCCGCGCCCGCGCTGGAGGCGGCGCGCGCCGCCCCCGCCATCGCCCTGAAATCGGGCAGCGAGGAAGTCGTCACGACGCGCCTGGCGAAAACCTGGCCCGCGCTGGCCTGTTTGCTGCTGGCCGGCGCCCTGACGTTGCTGCCGCCCGTGTTCGAGCTGCCGCTGTTCGGCTACCTGTCCATCGCCCTGCTGCTGATCGGCGCCATCGCCCTGATGCCGCAGCTGGCCGCCGTCGTCTTCCGCGCCGCGCAGGCGGCATGGCTGCGCACGGCAACGAGCCAGCATGCGCCCGTGCGCAGCCTGACCCTGGCGCGCCTGGCGAATGCCTCGGGCCAGGCCGGCATCGCCCTCGGCGGCGTGCTGTCGAGCTTTAGCCTGATGGTGGCCATGGCCATCATGGTGTCGAGCTTCCGCGTTTCCGTCGACGACTGGCTGCTGCAAGTGCTGCCGGCCGACGTGTATGCGCGCACGGCCGCCAGCGGCGGCACCGGTGGCCTGAATCCGCGCGAACAAGCCGCCATCGCCGCCCTGCCCGGCGTGGCGAGGGCCGACTTCCAGCGCGTGCGCTCGCTGTCGCTGGCGCCGGACCGGCCCAACGTGGCGCTGCTGGCGCGCCCCATCAACTTGCAGGACCCGGGCAAGAGCATGGTACTGGTGGGCGACTCCCTGCCCGTGCCGGCTGGCAGCCGGCCCGTCTGGCTGTCCGAGGCGGCGGCCGACCTGTACAGCGTCAAGCCGGGACAGCCGATCGCGCTGCCGCTGGCCGGCGGCCTGCACGGCTTTTTTGTCGCCGGCATCTGGCGCGACTATGCGCGCTCGTCCGGCGCGATCCAGATGCCGCTGGCCGACTACCGCGCCCTCAGCGCCGACATGGATGTCAGCGATGCGGCCCTGTGGCTGGACAAGGACGCCACGGGCGAACAGCTGCAGCAGCGCCTGAAGGCCCTGCCGTTCGGCGCCAGCCTGGAAGTATCGAATCCGTCGGCCATCCGCGCCCTGAGCCTGCAGATCTTCGACCGCAGCTTCGCCGTCACGTATCTGCTGGAAGCCATCGCCATCGTCATCGGCCTGTTTGGCGTGGCCGCCACGTTCTCGGCCCAGACCCTGGCCCGCGCACGCGAGTTCGGCATGCTGCGCCATGTGGGCGTGACGCGCGGGCAGATCCTCGCCATCCTGGCGTTCGAGGGCGGCGCGCTGACGGCGCTGGGCATCGCCACCGGTTTTGTCCTCGGCCTGTTGATCAGCTTTGTGCTGGTCTTCATCGTCAATCCGCAATCGTTCCACTGGACCATGCAGCTGCACCTGCCCTGGCCATTGATCGCCACCGTGGCCGGCGCCCTGCTGACGGCAGCCGCCGCCACGGCCCTCATCGCGGGGCGCCAGGCGCTGTCCGCTGGCCCCATCCGCGCCGTCAGGGAGGACTGGTAATGCGCCGTTTGACTGTTTTGCTCATGTTCTGCAGCGCCACCGCGCTGGCCGCGCCACCCGCCTTCGCCCCCGTCACGCCGCTGGCGCCGGGCCAGACCCTGCGCCTGCCGCACGACTTCGGCGCCCATCCCGCGTATAAAACGGAATGGTGGTACGCCACCGGGTGGGTCAAGACCGGCGCCGGGGAACAGCTGGGCTACCAGGTGACCTTCTTCCGCAGCGCCACGGCCGCCGATGCGGACAACCCCAGCGCGTTTGCGCCGAAACAGCTGATCATCGGCCATGCGGCCCTGTCCGATCCGAAGCTGGGCAAGCTGCTGCACGATGAAAGAAGCGCGCGCGAGGGCTTCGGCCTGGCCTACGCCAAGGTCGGCGACACGGACGTAAAGCTCGACGACTGGCGCATGCGGCGGCAAGCCGACGGCAGCTACCAGGTCAGCCTGGCCGCCCGCGACTTCAACCTGCAGCTGACCCTGGCCCCCTCGCAGCCGGTGCTGCTGCAGGGCGACGGCGGCTACTCGCGCAAGGGCGCGCGGCCGGCGCAGGCCAGCTATTACTACAGCGTGCCGCAATTGCGCACCACGGGCACGATCGCCCGCGCGGGCGGCAAGCCGGAAGCCGTGACGGGCGCCACCTGGCTCGATCACGAGTGGTCGAGCCAGGTGCTCGACGCGGATGCCAGCGGCTGGAACTGGGTCGGCGCCAACCTCGATGACGGCGGCGCCCTGATGGCCTTCCAGATCCGCAGCAAGACAGGTGCTAAACTATGGGCGCACGCGGCATGGCGCGACGCTGCCGGCAAAGTGACGCAGTTTGCGCCCGGCGACGTCGATTTCACCCCCACGCAGCTGTGGCGCTCGCCCCGCACGCAGGCCGAGTACCCGGTCGCCACGGAGATCCGCACGGGCGCCACGCGCTGGCAGATCAAGCCATTGCAGGCCGACCAGGAACTCGATTCGCGCAGGTCCACCGGCGCCGTGTACTGGGAAGGCGCCGTCACGGTGGAGCGCGATGGCCAGCCGGCGGGCCGCGCCTACCTGGAAATGACGGGCTACGTGCAGCCGATGAAGTTGTAAACAGTACCGAATATGTAAATCAAAGCGAAAAACAATGACAACCAGCACAGAAACAAACAGCACGAGTACAGCAACCGCCGCAAGCGCAACACCGTCTCCCGATAGCGGCAGCAGCCGCGAACTGAAAAAAGGCAGCCTGGCAGCCTTCAAGGGCTTGATGCCCTTCCTGACGCCCTACCGCAAGCAGTTTTTCCTGGCCGGTATCGCGCTGGTGGTGGCCGCCGCCTCGACGCTGGCCATTCCCGCCGCCTTCAAGCAGATGATCGACCTCGGTTTCGGCGGCGCGGCCGGCTCGAAAAGCATCCAGCATGTGGACCTGGTGTTCCTCGCCCTGTTCGGCGTCGCCTCGATCCTGGCGCTGGCGACGGCGGCGCGCTTTTACACGGTGTCGTGGCTGGGCGAGCGCGTCACGGCCGACATCCGCAGCGCCGTGTACCGCCACGTCGTCACGCAAAGCCCCGAATTCTTCGAAACCACGCAGACGGGCGAAGTCCTGTCGCGCATCACCACCGACACCACCCTGATCCAGGCCGTGGTCGGCACCAGCATCTCCATGGCCCTGCGCAATGTGCTGCTGTTCCTCGGCGGCCTGGTGATGCTGTTCGTCACCAGCCCCAAGCTGTCGGGCATCATCATCGGCCTGCTGATCCTCGTCGTCGTGCCCATCGTCGTGTTTGGCCGCAAGGTGCGCAAGCTGTCGCGCGATTCGCAGGACCGCATCGCCGACGCCTCGGCCATGGCCGGCGAAATCCTCAACGCCATGCCCACCGTGCAGGCGTTCACGCACGAAAAAATCGAATCGAAACGCTTCGGCGACTCCGTCGAAGGCGCCTTCATGACGGCCATGCGCCGCATCCGCGCGCGCGCGCTGCTGACCGTGATCGCCATCCTGCTGGTGTTCGGCACCATCGTCTTCGTGCTGTGGCTGGGCGCGCGCGCCGTGCTGGAAGGCTCGATGACGGGCGGCGACCTGGGGCAGTTCATCCTGTACGCCTCCATCGTCGCCGGCGCCATCGGCGCCCTGTCCGAAGTGATGGGCGAAGCGCAGCGCGCCGCCGGCGCCACCGAGCGCCTGCTGGAACTGATGGCCGTCAAATCGGAAATCACATCGCCGGCAGTGCCATTGCCGCTGCCCGCGCGCGCCGCGAACGGCGCCGCCCTGACATTGGACAATGTCATGTTCTCGTACCCGTCGCGTCCCGACACGCATGCGCTCGACCATGTCAGCCTCGACATCCGCGCCGGCGAAACGGTGGCCGTGGTGGGCCCGTCCGGCGCCGGCAAGACCACCCTGTTCCAGCTGTTCCTGCGCTTCTACGACCCGCAGGGCGGCAGCATCCGCCTCGACGGCGTCGACATCAAGCAGCTCGACCTGCACACCCTGCGCGACGCCATCGGCATCGTGCCGCAGGATACCGTGATCTTCTCGGCCGACGCCATGGAAAACATCCGCTACGGCCGCGCCGGCGCCAGCGACGAGGAAGTCATCGCCGCGGCGAAGATGGCGGCGGCCCACGAATTCATCGAGCGCCTGCCGAACGGCTACAAATCCTTCCTCGGCGAACGGGGCGTGCGCCTGTCCGGCGGCCAGCGCCAGCGCATCGCCATCGCCCGCGCCCTGCTGAAAAACCCGCCGCTGCTGCTGCTCGACGAAGCGACCAGCGCGCTCGACGCGGAATCGGAACGCCTGGTGCAAAAGGCGCTGGAAGCGGCCATGGTGGGCCGCACCACCGTCATCATCGCGCACCGCCTGGCCACCGTGCAGCGGGCCGACCGCATCGTCGTCATGGAAGACGGCAAGATCGTCGAAACGGGCACGCACGCATCGCTGGTCGCGTTAGGCGGCATTTACGCCAACCTGGCGGCCCTGCAATTCCATCACGTACAAATTAACTAGACACGACCCGCCATGAACGCCATCTTCCACGCCAACCTGGGCATCACCGATTTCTGGACCTTCTTGCTGGGGACCATCTTCATCGTCATCCTGCCCGGCCCCAATTCCATGTACGTGCTGTCGGTGGCCGCGCAGCGCGGCGTGCGGCCCGCCTACCAGGGCGCCTTCGGCATTTTCGCCGGCGACCTGATACTGATGGTGCTGTCGGCCTGCGGCGTCGCTTCGCTGCTGAAAGCCAGCCCGGCCCTGTTCTACGTGGTGAAATACATCGGCGCGGCCTACCTGGGCTGGATCGGCCTGCAGATGCTGATAGGCTGCTGGCGCAAGCTGCGCGCGCCCACGGCGGCCGACGGCGAAACGCCCGCGACGCCCGTCGCCGTCAAGGAAAGCGATCCGTTCCGCAAGGCGCTGATCATCAGCCTGATGAATCCGAAAGCCATTTTGTTCTTCATCTCGTTTTTCATCCAGTTCGTCGATCCGGCCTTCCCGAATCCCGTGCTGTCGTTCATCGGCCTGGGCCTGATCTGCCAGGTGATCAGCTTTACCTATTTGACGGCCATCATTTTCGTCGGCGCGCGCCTGGCCGAGACCTTCCGCCGCCGCCGGCGCCTGTCGGCCGGCATGGGCGGCGGCGTGGGCGCCATGTTCATCGGCTTTGGCGCAAAACTGGCCACGGCCACCTTGTAACCGTAACGGAGACGCCCCTTGACCGACGCCGAACTGCGCCAGCGCTGCCACACCATCGTGCCGGGCCACCGCCAGCCCACCCCGGCCGCCACCTTCGCCGCCATGGCCGCCTGGTGCGATGCCAACGACATCGCGCACGATACCTACGGCGAAGGCGCGCTGATCGAACAGTTCGAGAACAAGGTCGCCAGCCTGCTCGGTTTCGAGGCGGCCGTGTTCTGCATCACGGGCACCATGACGCAAGTGACCGCCCTGCGCCTGGCCTGCCAGGACCGCGGCTCCCCGCTCGTGGCGCTGCACCCGACGTCGCACATCCTGCGCCACGAACGGGGCAACCATGAATTGCTCGAGCACTTCAAGGGCCTGATGATCGGCGACCCGCACCGCCCATGGACGCTGGATGACTTGCGCGCCGTGCCCGATGCGCTGGGCGCCGTGCAAGTCGAACTGCCGATGCGCGAAATCGGCGGCCAGTGTCCGTCATGGGATGAGTTGAGCGACATCAAGCGGCACTGCCGCGACCGCAACATCCACCTGCACATGGATGGCGCGCGCCTGTGGGAAGCGCAAGCAGGTTTCAAGCAGCCCCTGCCCGCCATCTGCGCCGGTTTCGATTCCGTATATGTTTCGCTGTACAAGGGTATCGGCGGCCTCGGTGGCGCCATGCTGGCCGGCAGCCGGCCGTTCGTCGAACGCGCGCGCGAATGGTTCCGCCGCCAGGGCGGCAATATCGTGCACCGCACGCCGTACGTGGTGGCCGCCGCCATGCAGTTCGATGCACGCATCGCCGCCATGGCGCGCTACTTTGAACGCACGCAATGGCTGTATGCGCTGCTGCACGACTTCCCGGCCATCGCCGTCAACCCGGCCAGCCCGCAGGCCAACATGCTGCACCTGCACCTGCCCGTCTCGCGCGAACGGGCCATCGCCATCCGCAACCAGGTGGCCGAAGACCACGGCATCTGGCTGTTCGGCCGCGCCAGCCACGCCGCCCTGCCCGGGCACAGCGTGGTGGAGTGGTATGTGGGCGATCAGCTGCTGGAAATGCCCGACGATACCGTGCGGCTGGCCCTGACGCTGCTCGACCAGGCGATGCGCGGCAAGACGCTGGCTGCCCGCTGAGCGGGCGCTAGCCGCAGCGCAGCGCCTGCAGCTGCTCCGGCGAGCCGGCAAAGCGGCTCATGTCGACCGGTCCGGCAATGCCGTTGACGACGCCCATATTCGTATACTGCCAGAACGTGTAGCCGCTGGCGCCGGACGGCAATGCGGGACCGGGCCTGGAGCCGTACTGGGCGATCCACAGCGGATGGGCGAGGAAAGGCGCAAACGAGCCCACGCTGCCGTCCCAGAAACTGGTGTGGGTGTAGATGCCGGGCACGCAGCCGAGCCTCTCGCCCACCTGCTGCAGCCACTGTGCGACAGCGGCCGCATAGGCAGGCTGCTCCAGCCCGGCCTGTTCGACATCGAGCATGGGCGGCAATTCGCCCTGGACGCTGCCCACCACATTGCAGAAGTTGGCGACCTGCTGCGCCACCGGCGTGGAGGGCAGGAAGAAATGGCAGGCGCCGCACAAGAGCTCCTGCTCCGTGGCGCCCGCACGGTTGCTGGCGTACTGGCGGTCGATCCGGTTGCCGCCTTCGGTGGCTTTCAGATAGACGAATCGCGGCACGCCCATGCGGCTGGCGACACTGGCCCAGTCGATGTATCCGTTGTGTTCCGATACGTCCATGCCTTGCAAAAAATCTGCCATGCTGCGCTCCTGGTAAGGGGAATGAATGACGCCGCGCGGCAGGCGCGCGGCGCCCCTGTCGTAACTATGCCGACAATGGCGGCGGCATCCGCATGCGCATGCCAGAGGTGAATTTGATCAGATAGCTGACATCGGCGCTGTTCGGCCCCGCCTCCTGCCGTACCGGGCCGGCGCCCTGGCCGGCATCAGTATCCGTGCCGGCAGCGCGGCCGCGCAGGAAGCAGCCCCGATAGTCGGGCAATCGGAAGGTATCGTTCGCGCCCCCATACAGATAGCCGAGCGTGGCGAACAATTCCGGATACTGGCTGACGCCCAGCAGGCGGCCGTCGCACACCATCCAGCCCCAGGCTTCGATGCCGGTATCGGCGATGGTTCCCGCAAAGGCGATCACCGCGCCGACGGGCGTGTCGCCAAAGCCGGGCGGCGTGTAGAACGGCGACGGGACAGGTGAGGCGGCGCTCATGACGCCCGCCCGCCGCCGTGGAAGACGCCAGGTTGGGCCAGCCGCCTGGCGCCTGCACCTGTTGTAATCGCCCCGGTGTTTTCCGCGCTACTTTCGCGCTGATCTGTATCCATACACATGTCTCGTCCTCGCCGGTTTTCGCTGCATGAAAGAGGTCCATCAAGCTTCATTATAATAATGAAACAACATTTTCGAAAAGCAAGTTTAGTTGTGCATGGCACAAAAAAGGCGCCCGAAGGCGCCTTTTTCACATTCCGGCGGCCGGATCGGCCGCCATCGCTTGCTTAGAACTTGTAGTTGTAAGCGAGACCAATCAACTGCATGCGGGTCTTGAACAGGCCCTTGGTGGTTTCACCGTTGCCGGTGCAGCCAGGGGTCACCGGCGAGCAGTCATTCTTGTAGTTGACCGTGGCATCCTTGAAGTCGATGTAGCTGTAAGCCAGGTCGAGCGAGGAATTGGCGTTCAGCTTCCAGTTCGCGCCGATCGAATACTGCATGCGGTCGCTGTCCGGCAGCGCCGGGTGACGCAGCTCGGCGCTGCGCACTGGCGCCTGGTCATGCGCGATACCGGCGCGCAGCAGCAGGTTTTCGCTGTACTTGTAGTTGGTGCCCAGCGAGACGCGGTAGGTGTTCTTCCACTGCTGGCGGATGCGTTCCGGGCCTTCGGCCGTCGGCGGGAACTGGATGTCCAGGTTCTGCAGGCGCGAGGTGCGGGTCCAGGTGACGTCGCCCATCAGGGCCCAACGATCATCCATCTGATGGAAGGCGTTGACCGACAGGGTTTCCGGCGTGCGCACTTCCACCAGCGCCTTGGAATTGACCTTGTTCGATGCCTTGGCGATGAAGCCATTCACATCCGCGTTGTTCGACACTTGCGAGAAGTCCCAGATCGTGTCGCCTTTCAGCTTGTGCGAAATCGACGAACGGTAGGAGATGCCGAAACGCGTGCCTTCATTCATCTGGTACAGGTAGCCCAGGTTGAAGCCGAAGCCCCAGTCGTCGCCATCCATCGAGGCATGGCCATCCTTCGCGCCCTTCAGGGCGGCGCCGGCTGCCTGTGCGGCGGCCAGGCCCTGCGTCTTGGCGATATTCGCCAGGAAGGCTTGCGACGCGGCTGGCGCGTGCTGGGCCAGGAAGGCCACGGAACCCGGCACGTCGACCGCCTGGCCCAGTTCCGCCTTCATGTGTTCGGCGGTGACGCCGAAACCGAAGGAATGGTGCTCATTGACCTTGAAGGAAACGGAAGGATTCAGGGCGATGGCTTCGAGCTTGATGTTGGTGATCGCATAGCGGCCGCTCCAGTCATTGCCGTAATCGAGCTTGGCGCCGTACGGCACAAACAGGCCCATGCCGACGGTCCATTGCTCATTGACCTTCTTGCTCGCGTACAGGGCTGGTGCAAAGACCGCGTCCGGCGCGTAATCCTTGGTCGTGCCGCCCGGGGTGCGGCCGGTGAAGGTCTTCGAACCCGTGTCTTCATACGTCGAATGCGGCACCACCAGGGTACCGCCGCCGACGAACTGCGTGCCTTCCAGGCGCGACAGGCCGGCCGGATTGTAGAAAATGGTCGAGGCGTCGGCCGCTTCGGCGCCGTTCGCATCGGCCGAACCCTGGCCGGACACGCTTTGCGAACCGAAACGGTAACCCGATGCTTGTGCGGTGGAGGAAATGCCGGCGAATGCGGCGACGATCAGGAGGGGCAGATATTTATGTTTCAAGTTGGTCTCTCTTTATTATATGAATAAAAACACTGGACAAAACCTGCTGTGCGTCGCGTTTTGTCTGCCGTGTTTAGTTTCTTCGGCGCACTGTCTCGGGCGTCTCAACCTGGCCCGTCTTGCACTTTTCTTGCCGCCGTGAACTCCAATTCACTGACGGCATGAGCGAAGCATATAATATTTTGAAATAAAAAGCGAACGTTCGCTCTTTTTATGAAACGGTGTTGTTTTCCTCTCCTTGCACAGGACTGTACGGTGGCGATACGGGAACGGGAAGCGGGATCAGGAAGCGCTTGCGCATCAGCACCTGCATCTGTTCGGCCGGCACGGGCCGCGAGATGAAATAGCCCTGCACCTCGTTGCACTGCAGCGCGCGCAGGATGTCGAGCTGCTCGCGCGTTTCCACCCCTTCGGCCACCACGCTCATGCCCAGCGCATGGGCCATCGACAGGATGGCCCGCACGAAGACCTCGCCCTGCTCCGAGCGCCCCAGCTCCATGGTGAAGGCGCGGTCGATCTTCAAGCCGTCCATGGCGAACTTCTGCAGCTGCGACAGCGAGGAATAGCCGGTGCCGAAATCGTCGACCAGCAGGCGCACGCCCAGCGCGCGGATGGCCGACAGCTGCTCGACGGCGCGGTTCTGTTCATCCATCATGGCCGATTCCGTGATTTCCACCTCGATCAGGCGCGCATCGATGCGATGGCGCGCCAGCGCCGACGCCAGCACCTGGTGCACGTCGCCGCGGCCGAACTGGCGCGCCGAGACGTTGATCGAGACGGGCACCAGCTCCAGGCCGCTGGCCTGCCAGTGCGCCATCTGCTGGCACACCTTTTCGATGACGACTTCGCCCAGCTGCGAAATCAGGCCGCTGCTTTCGGCCACGGGGATGAATTCCAGCGGCGGCACCATGCCGTGCTGCGGATGGCGCCAGCGCACCAGCGCCTCCATGCTGCACAGCTGCCCGCTCATGGCGTCGACGCGCGGCTGGTAGACGACGAGGAACTGGTCCTGTTCCAGCGCCGCCACCAGGCTTTGTTCGAGTTCGCGGCGGCTGCGGATGGTTTCGAACAATTCGGGCTGGAAGAAGCGGTGATGGCCCTTGCCCGCCACCTTCACGGCATACATGGCGATATCAGCGTTCTTCAGCAGCACTTCCGTCTCGGCGCCATCGCGCGGATACAGGCTGATGCCGATCGAGGCGCCCATCTTGTGGCGTTCGCTGCCCAGGTAGAACGGTTCGTCGAAGGCGATGGCGATGCGCTGCGCCACCTGCTCGGCGCGGCTGTCGTCCTCCACCGGGTCGAGCACGACGACGAATTCGTCGCCGCCCAGGCGCACCACATGGTCGCCCGGGCGCAGCACGGCCTTCAGGCGCAGCGAGGCGGCGCGCAGCACCTTGTCGCCTTCCGCGTGGCCCTGCGTATCGTTGATATCCTTGAAACCGTCGAGGTCGATGAACAGCAGCGCCAGCATGTGGCGCGTGATGGCCGCGCGCGCCAGCGCCCCGGGCAGGAATTGCTGCAGCCAGTAGCGGTTGGGCAAACCCGTCAAGCCATCCTCGTTGGCCAGGCGGCGCAGGTCGCGCTCGTGCTCCTTCGCCGTGCTGATGTCCTGCAGGGTGACGGCCAGGCGGTCGCCGCTGCGCACAAGGCGCCGGCGTATCCAGCGCAGCTTGAATGGATTGCCATCCGGCAATTCGATCTCTTCCTCGGAAAAACCGGAAACCATGGCGGCCCGGTAATTATGGATCAGGTCGCGGAAATACGGCTCGTGGGCGCGCGACTGCAGCCGCATGCCCAGCAACTGCTCGCGGCGCACGCCGAAGTAGCCGGCGCCCGGCTCGTTGCAATCGACGATCTCGAAGTCGACGATGCCGCCATCGTCGCCACGCAGGGCGGAGATGATGAAAAAGCCGTCGCTCGTGCCTTCCGTGGCCATGCGGTAGGCGTTGCGCACGCCCTCGGACTGGTGGTGGCGCCAGGCCAGGCGCAGCGACAGCACGGTGGCGATGACGGTAAACGCCAGCAGCAGCAAGGTCACGGCAAAGGCGATTCCCATGTAGATGGTGCGCGTTTCCTGGTAGGGATGCAGCATTTCGCTGTCGGCAAAACCCACCACGGCCGTAAACGGATACGCCTTCAGCGCCTGCCAGCCCACATAGCGGTTTTGCTTGTCGGAAAACGCCACGCGGCTGCCCGACTCCATGGCGCCGCTGTCCGTTTCCAGGAAACTCGTGTCGAGGAACGCCGTGCCCTGGCCCGCATGGACAGGCAGGACGCGCGCGCCGAGGCGCGTGCTGAACAGCTCGCCCTCCTCGCCGACCATGGCGGACATGCCCAGCTTGCCGAAATTGACGCTGTCGTAGAATTCGGAAAAATAGCTGGAATGGATGGAGATCAGCAGCACGCCGTCGAAATTGCCGTCCTCGTCTTCCAGCCGGCGCGTGAAATGCACGAGCGTCTCGTCGATGCCCGTGGCCGTGGCTGCCGGGGCCGCCTCGTTGGCGCGTCCCAGCGCGATGCGCAGGGCGCTGGAATTGCTGCGCCAGTGACGCAGCAGGAAATCGCTGCGCTCGTTCGTGCGCAGGCGCGTCAAGGGCGCCGTGGCCGTCACGGCCTGGCCCTTGCGGTCGAGGATGGCGACGATGGCAAATTGCGGCAAGGCATACATGCCCTGCGTCTTCAACTGGTCGAGGCGCAAGTGGCCGCGCGAGTTTTCCCATTCATACTTGAGCTGCAGGGTCAGCTGGTCCATCTGCTCGAGCGTGCGCAGCAGATACTGGCCATACGCCTTCGACTGCGAGGACACGCTGTCGAGCGCCTGCTGCTGCGCCACCTTCTTTTCCGCTTCCAGCTGCAGCATGGTGGCCGTCCACAGCACGGCGCACAGGGCCACGCCCAGCAGGGGCCAGGCCAGGATCAGGCGCAGGTTGGCCTTGAGAAAATCGGCCCTGCTCATTTCCACCACGGCGGCGTTATTATTATTTACAAATTGTCGCAAAAACATGGTGCCAGCGTCTGCCGTTTCTATATTTCCTTAGGGACACACAAATTACCACAGAGTCATGTTTGCAGGTGATAAGGTAGTGCAATTATCTGTGCGGGCGGCGGCCCGCCTGTCGCGCCTGCGTTACAATCACCATCCTTACCGTTGGAGAAATACATGCAGCAATATCAAGATTTGATCAAGACCGTCCTCGAAACGGGCAGCTGGCAAGACAACCGCACGGGCATCCGCACCCTGAGCGTGCCGGGCGCCATGATGCGTTTCGACTTGGCCAACGGCAACTTCCCTGCCGTGACGACCAAGAAACTGGCTTTCAAATCCGTGATCGGCGAATTGTGCGCCTTCCTGCGCGCCTCGCGCAACGCGGCCGAATTCCGCGCGCTCGGCTGTAAAGTGTGGGACCAGAACGCCAATGAAAATGCGCAGTGGCTGGCCAACCCCTACCGCGAAGGCGAGGATGACCTCGGCCCCGTGTACGGCGTGCAATGGCGCCAATGGCCCGCGTATAAACTGCTCGACGCCGACCAGCCGGCGCAGATCGCCGATGCGCAAGCCAACGGTTTTACGCTGATCGCCCCCATCGTCGAAGCGGGCGTACAGAAAGTCTTGCTGTACAAGGCCGTCGACCAGCTGCGCGAATGCCTGGACACCATCATGCACAACCCCGGCAGCCGCCGCATCCTGTTCCACGGCTGGAACCCGGCCGTGCTGGACGCCGTCGCCCTGCCCGCCTGCCACTTGCTGTACCAGTTCATCCCGAACGCCGGCACGCGCGAGCTGTCGCTGTGCCTGTATGTGCGCAGCAACGACATCGGCCTGGGCACGCCGTTCAATATCGCCGAAGGCGCGGCCCTGCTGCACCTGGTGGCGCGCCTGACGGGCTACACGCCGCGCTGGTTTACCTATTTCATCGGCGACGCGCACATCTATGAAAACCACCTCGACATGGTGGAAGAGCAATTGAAGCGCACGCCGTTCCCGGCCCCGAGATTCGTCATTGCCGACTGCGTGCCCGATTACGCCAAGACGGGCAAGTACGAACCCGAGTGGCTGGAAAAGATCGAACCGTCCGACTTCTCGCTGGAAGGCTATGAACACCATGCGCCCATCAAGGCGGCGATGGCCGTCTGATGGCGGTGACTGCGCTGGCCGCCCTGCACCGCAAGCTGTTTGACGAGACCGATGGCGTCAAGTTTTCCAAACTAAAAGACCGGCTGCTGGCAAAGCACGGCGCCAGCGACCGGCTGGCCGTGCTCGATATCCTCATCGGCTACGCCAAGGAGGGGCAGTTGCTGCACTGGCGCAACTTCCTCATGAGCGATATCGCGCGCCTGGTGGAAGCAGATGAGCATGCGGCATTTTTCGCCTGGGCCCTGGCGCAACCCACGCTGGCGTACTGGAGTGTCGATGGCTTGCTGAAAAGCGCAGGCAGGGATGCCTATGCGCCGCTGGTGGCGCTGGCCGCGTCCGGCACTGCCAGCCTGGAAGTGCGGGCCAAGGCCGTGAAAAGCCTGGCCGTCTTCAGCCGCCAGCCCTTCGATGCGGGCTTGCCGACAGACCCCGGCCATTGGCGGCAAGACAGTTTGAAGCTCGATGCCGTGCTGGCCTGGCAGCGCGATGGCTGCCCGGATGGTGCAGGCCATGCGGCGCCGGCCACCCATGCATCGCTGGACGAGCCGCGCACGGCGCTGGAAAAAGCCGCGGCCAGGCTGGAGAAAAAACTGGCGGCCAGGCGCAAACAGGAACAGGACCTGGCGCAGCCATCGAACTGGCTGACGATCGCCAGCGCCGCCGACATGGCCGCCATCGCGCAGCGCTGGGCCTTGCCGGAGCATTACCGGCGATTCCTGGCCTGCCATTCGCCGCTGCGGGTGTTGATTGACAGCGAGCAGTATTTCCAGGGCTTGAACCTGTACGGCGCGGTGGAACTGGTCAAGGCCCAGCACGGTTACGCCTGGAATCCCGCCAGCGATGCAGCCATTCCCGGCTGGCCCGAACACTATCTGGTGATCGCCGATGCGGGCGGCGATCCGTATTGCCTGGACCTGGGCGCCATCGCCAACGGCGACGCGCCCGTGTACACGGCCCGGCATGGCGCCGGCGCCTGGCGTTTCGAGCGCCACGCGGACAGCTTTATCGACTTCCTGCTGGAAATCGCCGCCGCCTGAGCTCCGGCATCAGCCGGGGCCGGGACCGCCCGGACCGCCCGGACCACCGGGGCCCCGTCCGCCCGGCGGACCGAAGCGCGGCTCGCGCTCGCCATCCTTCGCCGCCGTGCCGGCGCCGCCGAGGCGGTACGACAATCCCACATAAATCATCCGGCCATCGAAGCGGCGCGTGCTCGTCTCGCGCAGCGAGGCGCTGTTGATGACGGTTTCCATCTTGTTGCTGCTGAAAACATCGGTCACATTCATGACCAGGCTCAATTGCGGCGTCACCGTATGGCGCAAACTGAGGTTCAGCGTGTTGTTCGGCGAGCGGTAGCCTTGGCCGGAAAGGGTCTTGCCCTGCATTTGCAGGGCCAGTTGCAGCTGGTTGTCCGCATTGATCTGGTAATTCAGGCGCGCCCTGCCGCTGAGCGAGTTGGCCGTGCGCGTGCTGCGGTTGCCCAGGTCGTCGGAGCTGGTCTGCTGGCTGCGCGCCAGGTTGCCGCTCGTGTTCAGGGTCAGGGATGGCGTCAGCTTGCCGCTGACGCTGAACTCCATGCCGCTGGAATGGCTGCCCTCGCCATTTTCGCGCGTGGTCAGCAAGACGTTATCACTGATGAAATAACGGTAATCGACGATGGCATCCGTGTCGCGGCGGTGATAGGCGCGCAAGCTGCTTTCCAGGCCGAACAGCCTGGTTTCATAGCCGATTTCGAACGAGTCCGTCTGCGTGGGCTTCAGCTTGGGATTGCCGGACGACACATTGAACTCGTCGCGGTACACCACGTACGGGTTCAGGTCGCCGGCGTTCGGGCGGCGGATGCGGTGCGCATAGCTGAAGCGCAGATTGCTCTCGTCGCTGACTTTATACGTGGCGAACAGGCTCGGTATGTAGTTGACGTAATTGTTGCTGGCCTCGATGCCGCCCGTGATCTGGCGCACATTCAAGTCCGTGTATTCGGCGCGCAAACCGGCCAGCGCGCCCCAGCGCTCGTTGATGCGCATCTGGTAGGAGCCGTACAGCGCGATGGTGCGCTCGTCGAGCTCGAAACGGTTGCTGCGCATGGGATTGACAGTTTCCGCCAGGCTGCCGGGGTTGATGTCCGTGTACAGGGTATCGAAGCTGCTCTTGTTGTCGGCCACCTTGTAGCCGAGCTTGGCCGTGCCGCCCGCCAGCGGACGCTCGTAGTCGCCGCTGAAGTCGACGATGCGGTTGCCCGTCTCGCTGTGCTGGCGCGCGCGCGTGTCGAAGGCATTCGGGGGCGCCACCGTGTAGGCGTTGGCGTAATCGCTGTCGCTCTCGTTGTTCGACGACGACACGCGCAGGTCGATCTTCAATGTCTCGCCCGGCAATTCGCCCTTGTGGTCGTAGCGCGCGCCCCAGCTGTAGTTGCGGCTGTCGCCATTGCGCACGGTGCTGCGCACATAGTCGCCGATGGTGTTGCCCGCGCTGTCGCCATTGATGTAGCGATCGAGCGAGCGCTGGTCGTTGCTGCGGCCGTTGTACGAGACGCTGGCGGCCAGCGTGTCATTGGCGTTCAGGTTGTAATTGACGGTGCCGTTCAAGCCCAGCGAATCATTCAAGCCATTGCTGGTGGAGCGCTGGCTGCTGGGGGCAAACGCGCCCGTATCGCGGTCCAGGCGCTCGCGGCTGACCTCGCCCACGGAATTGCGGCCATCGTGACGGAAGTTGATGCCGCCCTGGTAACCCCATGGCCCCTCGTTGTAGCTGCCCGAAACAGCCGTGTTGTAGCGCCCGCCGATGCCCGTATTCGCGTTGACGGTGGCAAAGCCGCCCGGCTTGCGGTTGCGGCGCATCACCAGATTCAGGATCGGGCCGCCGCCGGCCTCGTTGCCGAACTGGGCGCCGGGATTGTTGATCACTTCCACCGACTCGATATCGTCGGCCGCCATGGCGTTCAGGGTGGCGCCGCGCGAGTCGCCCTGCAGCATGGCCGACGGCTTGCCGTCGATCAGGATCTGCACGTTGCTGCTGCCGCGCAGGGACACGGAACCATCGGGATCGACGGCCACCGACGGCACGTTATTCAGTGCGTCGGCCGCCGTGCCGTTGGTGCTGCCCACGTCGGACTTGACGTCGTAGACTTGCCGGTCGATGCGCCCCGTGGGGCGCTCGGCCGTGATGCTGACGGTAGCGGGCGCATCGACGGCCGGGACCTTGGCCGGCGGCGCCGGCTTGACGACGGCGTCGCCAGTGGCGGCGGTGGCAGCGGTTTGCGCCTGGGCGGCGCCGGCGACCAGCAGGCTGCCGCCCGCCAGACAGTGAAAGAGGATTTTATGCATGAGGTAATGAATAATGGAAACGCTACGGATGAGGCGCTACGCCGCGGCGTGAGGGCACATTGAAAGCATGCCACGAGTCGCCAGGCCAAGGCAAATGCGCAGCATGGCAATTTACTTCAATTTACAAATCTCTTGCCCTTGTGGCATTCCAGCCTCACCCGATGCGCCTGATGCTAACGCAGCAAGCCCTGCCCCCGCGCCAGCTTCAGCCAGCCTGGATATTCCGTCATCAGCAAGTCATACAGTTCCGCATCGCTGTGCTCGTCGGGCGAGCTGACGGAAAAGTAATTGGCATTGTCGACCAGGCGGCCCTGCAACTCGTCGAGCTTTTCCAGGAAGGGGAAATCCGAATCGGCAAAGGCGGCGAGGAACTTGCTCTTCGACTTGCGCCCCTTGCCGATGCCCATGAATTGCCAGAAAATCGGTTCGTTGCTGGCCCAGCGCAACTGTTTCTCCGTCGTCGCCTGGTCGCTGGTGCCGCCATCGGTGACGAACATCACGTACACGGGCAGCTCGGCCGCGATGGGCCGCGTGCGCTCGCCGCCACGCGCGTCAGGGAAGTAAAACGCGCGGATCGCCTGCATGGCGGCGCCATAGCGCGTGTCGCCTTCCAGCGGGTGGCGGGTGATGGCCTGGCCCACGTAGGTATTGCAGTTGCTCAAGGCCATCGGCGCCGGGTGGTGGACGTTCTTGCCAAAAAGAAAAACGTCGATCTCGCCATCGTCATCGAACTTGCAGCCGAGCGCCAGGATGCGCTCGGCAAAGCGCTGCACCAGGCCTTCCTTGTACAGCCGGCCCATGGAGCCGGAAATATCGAGGCACAGACAGACCTTGGCGCGGTGCGCCGACAGGCCCACCTTTTGCAGCGACACGCCCGCCTGCTTGACCAGGCTCACCAGTTGCGGCGCTTCGCGTTCGACCCGCTTTTCCAGGTCGATCTTGGCCTGCATGACGGCCGACGCCGCAGCCGGGGCGACCGGGGCCGATTGAGCGACTTCGCCGCCAAAATGGCGCACCAGCGCATCGAGGCCCCCATTGAAGCCCTGGCCCACGGCCATGCAGCGCCAGGCGCCGTCCTTGCGGTACAGCTCGGCCAGCATGACGGCCTTCTCTTGCGCAAAATCAGCGCCGGCAAAGGCGAAGCGGGCCAGCTCGCGTCCGCCCGCCTGCAGGCGCACATGGCCCGCCTGCAGCTGCGACATGACGCCGCCGCCATCGATCGAGGCCGTCAGCACCAGGCGCTCCACGCCGGCCGGCAGGCGCGCCAGCTGGAAGGCGAACGCGGCATTGTCGCCATGGCTGGCCGCGCGCGCTTCCACGCCGCCGCACGGCGTGCGCGGCTGGTTGAAAAAGGTCATGTAGCGCTCGTCGGACAGCTTGCCGTTGGCGTCGAGGCCGAAGCAGGCAAAATCGAGCGCCAGCCCCTGCGCGGCGACGCCAACGTCCAGCACGCCATCGGGGACAAGATTGGCCAGCGGCAAGCGCTGGCCCTTGGACAAGGTTTCCATCAGTTTCTCCGGTATCGATGCTGCGTTATGTGAAGTTGCACGGCCTCAGGCGATGTAGCGGCGTGGATTGTCGGCGTTGAAATCGTCTTCATCATCCTTGTCCTCGCCCTTAAAGACGACGGGACCGTTGAAGGCCAGCTGCAAGCCTTCGCCCTGCCAGCTCAGCCACGGCGTCGCTTCGCTGTCCGGCGGCGACGTCCTGCCGGACGGCTCGAGGATGATGCTGTCGGGCGTGATGCGCGCCAGGCCGATCACATAGGTGTAGACGGAATCGTCCTCGGCCGCCTTGGACAGGCGGAAGTCGAACGCGCACTCGACGATCTGTTCGCCATACTGCATGACCATCTTCGGCCGCATGGACGCCACCGACACGGCGCCGTTGGCCAGCGCCGAATACACGCTGAAGACGAGGCCGACGGTGCCGCCATAATGCTGCGCCAGCGCCGGGTTGACTTCCACCGTTTCCGTGGCCGGCTCCTTGCCCGACGCGCCCGCCACGTCGCCCAGGTGGCGCACGTAGGGCATGCTGTCGAAGCTGCCCGCCGTATCGGGCGCCTGGATGAAGCGCATCAGGCCGTTCGGCAAGAGCACGCCCACGCGCAGGTCGAGGTCGTCGTTATCGTCGTCGCCATCGCCGTTGTCCGTCCAGGTGGCCTTGACGGTGAGCTTTTTCGGCGCGCCCGCGCCCTTCTCCAGCGACACCCTGTGCGTCTGGCCCGCCTTGGTCAGCGAGATTTTCGACAAGGAAATCTTCGGCGCCACGGGAGCGGGAGCGGCCTGCGCCACTTCGCCGCCGAAATGCGCGACCAGCGCGTCGAGGCCGCCATTGAAACCCTGTCCCACGGCCATGAAGCGCCAGGCGCCATCCTTGCGGTAAAACTCGCCCAGCATGACGGCTTTTTCCTGCGCAAAATCCGTGCCCGCATACGCGAAACGCGCCAGTTCGCGCGCGCCGTCGAGCAGGCGCAGGCAGCCGCTGCCCAGCTGGGCCATGGTGGCCGCACCATCGATGGCAGCCGTCACGACGAGGCGCTCGATGGACGCCGGCAAGCGATCGAGCTGGTAACTGAAACCGGCCGCGTCACCGGACGGCGCGGCCGCCTCCACGCCGCCGCATGGCGTGCGCGGCTGGTTGAAGAAGGTCATGTAGCGGTCGTCGGACAGCTTGCCATTGGCGTCGAGGCCGAAACAGGCAAAGTCCAGCGCCAGGCCGGCGCTGCTGATGCCCAGCTGCAAAGCGTTGCCCGTGACGAGGCCGGACAGCGCCAGACGCTGCCCCTTGATCAGATTTTCCATGGGATTGTTTATTCAGGTGTGAAAGCTTCGAACAGCAGCCCAGGGCAAGGCGGGTTGTCCAAAGAAATGCGCATAACATAGCAAACCCATGGCTGCATCATGCCGCCATGGACCATTTTATGCGTAGCAACGCCTGACAAAACCGTAGCGAGCGGCAGCGAGTTGTGGCCGAGACGCGGAGCTGTGCTGTAGCACAGTGAGCATCGGAGGCCGCAAATCGCGACGCGCAGTAGGTTTTGACAGGTGTTATTAGGCGTTGATGCCGAACGAGCGTGCGAGAGGCCCCAGACCGCCCTTGAAGCCCTGGCCAATGGCCTTGAATTTCCATTCGCTGCCGGCGCGGTAGATTTCGCCGAAGATCATGGCCGCTTCCGTCGAACCGTCTTCCGACAGGTCGTAGCGGGCGATTTCCGCGCCATTGTCGCCATTCAGGCAACGGATGTAGGCCTTGCCGACCATGCCGAAGTTCTGCTTGCGGGCTTCCGCGTCGTGGATGGTGACGGCCACGGCGATCTTGTCGATATCGGCCGGCACGTTGGCCAGGTCGACGGCCACTTTCTCGTCGTCGCCATCGCCGCCGCCGGTCGTGTTGTCGCCCGCGTGGACGATGGAGCCATCGGCCGACTTCAGGTTGTTATAGAAAATGAAATCAGCATCGGAGCGGACCTTGCCGTCCGTTTTCAACAGGAAGGCGCTGCCGTCCAGGTCGAATGCGGCGCCATCGGTGGCGCGCGGGTCCCAACCCAGGCCAATCACGATTTTCTTCAAGCCAGGAGCTTCCTTGCTCAGGTTGACATTGCCGCCTTTTTGCAGACTGATCGCCATGGTATTTCCTTTTTAATTAGTAGGTTGCATTCGGTGCTACGGAACACGACGCCGGCGCAATGGCCGGGCGAGCCATGAGCCTACCATAAAGTAAATGCGTGCCATAGCCGCACTATTGAAAATAATGCCATCGCATCTGCCGCCCTGCCCCGGGTAGGCGACAGCAGCACTGGACAGCAGCACGGCAAAATGACCGATAATGCCGCTCGACAAGTGCATACCTCCATCGCCATGACCGATTTCAACAGCCATACCCATTATTTACAGGAAACCATCACGCGCCTCGATTGCCTCCCCGGCACCTTGTGCGATGAACGCATGTGGTCGCGCCTGGCTGCCGCCCTGGGCGAGCGCTTCCACCTGCACGCCGTGCCCCTGCACCAGGGCCGCACGCGCGCGGACATGCAGGCGCTGATCGCCAGCCACAGCGCGCCGCGCTCGCACCTGGTGGGCTTTTCGCTGGGCGCCTACCTGGCCATCGAACACGCGCTGGCCCACCCCGGTCGCGTCCAGTCGCTGACGTTGATCGCCAATTCCGCGAAAGGTTTGCCACCGGCGGAAATTACGGCGCGCCAGCGCATCGTCGCCATCCTCGAACAGCACGCGTATACGGGCATCAGCCGCCAGCGCCTGCGCGAACTGCTGCACCCATCGCACCTGGACGATGCAGCCATCACGGGGCTGATCCGGCAAATGGGGCTGGACCTGGGCAAGGAGGTGCTGCTGGCGCAGTTCATCACCACCATCCACCGCCCGGACTTGATGGGGCGCCTGGCGGAACTGCCGTTTCCCGTGCTGATCGTGGGCGCAGAGGAGGACAAGCTGGTCAAGCCGGCCGATCTGCGGGAAATGGCAGAACATTTCCCTGACGCAACCTTGCGCATGATCGCAGACCATTGCGGCCACATGATCCCGCTGGAAGCGCCCGACACGCTGGCCGATGCCATGCGCGCCTTCCTGGCGGCGCCCGCATTTGCGGGCGCCGATGGAGCCTGAACGCAATTTCAAGGATAATGACGGGCATCGGGCCCTGCCCCCACCTATTTCACAGAACCAATGAGCATACTCACCATCATCGTCGCCACGGACCAGCAAGGCGGCATCGGCATCGACAACACCTTGCCGTGGAAGCTGCCGGAAGACCTGGCCCACTTCAAGCGCCTGACCACGGGCCACCCCATCCTGATGGGCCGCAAGACCTTCGATTCGATCGGCCGCCCGCTGCCGAACCGCCGCAACATCGTCATCACGCGCAACGCCGCATGGCGCCATGACGGCGTGGAAGCCGTCGGCTCGCTGGAGGAAGCCATCGCCCTGCTGGACGGCGCGCAAGGCTATGTCATCGGCGGCGCCGAGATCTACAGGCAGTCGCTGCCCCTGGCCCAGCGCCTGGTCGTCACGGAAATCGGCCAGACGTTTGCCTGCGACGCCTTTTTCCCCGCGATTGACCATACCGTGTGGCAAGAAACCGCGCGCGAAGCGCATGTGTCGGAGAAATCCGGCTTGCCGTATGCCTTTGTCACGCTGGAACGCAAAGCCTGATAAGGTGCTGAACGTGCTGGAGGGGCATATATCCAGCGGCAAGTTATGGCTGTAATACCCCTGTCACACCGTTGCGTCACGCTAGCGCACGCTTGAAGTGTTTTTTGTATGATATTTTTTTCCCGCAGACGCCGCATTTCTGCGAGAATCCCGTTCTTATTTTTTTTCTGCGACTGCCGGCACCCATACCGCCAGGCTGACGCGCCCTAGTCCGCCCCTCCATTACGTCAGGGGCGGCTTGCTTTTTTGGAGACATGCATGAAATTTCGTTTCCCTATCGTCATCATTGACGAGGATTTCCGTTCTGAAAATACGTCCGGCCTGGGTATTCGCGCCCTTGCCGCCGCAATGGAAAAAGAAGGCATGGAAGTGCTGGGCGTGACCAGCTACGGCGATTTGTCGCAATTTGCCCAGCAGCAATCGCGCGCGTCGGCCTTCGTGCTGTCGATCGACGATGAGGAATTCGGTTCCGGTTCCGTCGAAGACACCGATATCGCCCTGAAGTCGCTGCGCGCCTTCGTCGAGGAAATCCGCTACAAGAACGCCGACATCCCTATTTATATGTATGGCGAAACGCGCACCTCGCGCCATATCCCCAACGACATCCTGCGCGAACTGCATGGTTTCATCCACATGTTCGAAGATACGCCGGAATTCGTCGCGCGCCACATCATCCGCGAAGCGAAATCCTACCTGGACGGCCTGTCGCCGCCGTTCTTCCGCGCG
Organism: Janthinobacterium sp. GW822-FHT07H10; assembly: GCF_058798675.1. Lineage (NCBI taxonomy): Bacteria > Pseudomonadati > Pseudomonadota > Betaproteobacteria > Burkholderiales > Oxalobacteraceae > Janthinobacterium > Janthinobacterium sp. GW822-FHT07H10. The sequence continues at coordinate 189,032 of NZ_JBXAKS010000002.1, read as the reverse complement.
CTCGTGCATTACGCCAACGACGGCTCCTACTCGTGGCACTGCCCCGGCCACTCGGGCGGCGTGGCCTTCCTGAAGTCGCCGATCGGCCAGATGTTCCACCAGTTCTTCGGTGAAAACATGCTGCGCGCCGACGTCTGCAACGCCGTCGAGGAACTGGGCCAGCTGCTCGACCATACCGGTCCGGTCGCCGCCTCCGAACGCAATGCGGCGCGCATCTTCAATGCCGACCATTGCTATTTCGTCACGAACGGCACATCCACCTCGAACAAGATGGTGTGGCACTCGACCGTGGCGCCGGGCGACATCGTCGTCGTCGACCGCAACTGCCACAAGTCGATCTTGCATTCGATCATCATGTGCGGCGCGATTCCCGTGTTCCTGATGCCGACGCGCAATCACCTGGGCATCATCGGCCCCATCCCGCTGCACGAATTCACGCCGGAAAGCATTGCCCGCAAGATCGAGGCGAATCCGTTCGCGCGCGAAGCGAAGAACAAGAAGCCGCGCATCCTGACCATCACGCAATCGACCTACGACGGCGTGATCTACAACGTGGAAACCCTGCGCGAGATGCTGGACGGCAAGATCGACACCCTGCACTTCGACGAAGCATGGCTGCCGCACGCCACCTTCCACGATTTCTACAAGAACATGCACGCCATCGGCAAGGACCGTCCGCGCGCCAAGGAATCGATGATCTTCTCGACCCAGTCCACGCACAAATTGCTGGCCGGCCTGTCGCAGGCCTCGCAGATCCTCGTGCGCGAATCGGATACGGTCAAGCTGGACCAGGATGCCTTCAACGAAGCGTACCTGATGCACACCTCGACCTCGCCGCAGTATTCCATCATCGCGTCGCTCGACGTGGCCGCGGCCATGATGGAAGCGCCGGGCGGCACGGCCCTGGTGGAAGAATCGATCATGGAAGCGCTCGATTTCCGTCGCGCCATGAAGAAGATCGACCAGGAATGGGGCCAGGACTGGTGGTTCCAGGTGTGGGGGCCGGACAACTTCAACGACGAAGGCATGGGCGAACAGGCCGACTGGATGATACGCGCCGAGGACGACTGGCACGGTTTCGGCGACCTGGCTCCCGGCTTCAACATGCTCGACCCGATCAAGGCGACCATCGTCAACCCGGGCCTGTCGCTGGACGGCCAGTTCGGCGACACGGGCATTCCCGCGTCCATCGTCACCAAGTACCTGGCCGAGCATGGCGTCATCATTGAAAAATGCGGCCTGTATTCGTTCTTCATCATGTTTACCATCGGCATCACCAAGGGCCGCTGGAATACCCTGCTGACGGCGCTGCAGCAGTTCAAGGACGATTACGACAAGAACCAGCCGATGTGGCGCATCCTGCCGGAATTCGCGGCAGCCAACCCGCGCTACGAGAAGATGGGCTTGCGCGACCTGTGCCAGCAGATCCACGACTTCTACAAGGCCTACGACGTGGCCCGTTTGACGACGGAAATGTATCTGTCGGACATGATCCCGGCCATGAAGCCGTCGGACGCCTTCGCCAAGATGGCGCACCGTGAAATCGAGCGCGTCGCCATCGACGACCTGGAAGGCCGCATCACGTCCATCCTGCTGACGCCGTACCCACCGGGCATCCCGCTCTTGATCCCGGGCGAACGCTTCAACAAGACCATCGTCGACTACCTGCGCTTCGCGCGCGACTTCAACGAGCGCTTCCCTGGCTTCGAGACGGATGTGCATGGTCTCGTGAAACGCGAGGTCGATGGCAAGCGCGGTTACTTCGTCGACTGCGTCAAGATGGACGACTAGTGACGGCTCATCCAATCTAGCCCGCCGCGCTTTGCGGCCGGCGATGCTCACCGTACGAAAGTACGGCTGCGCTTCCTGGCCACAAGGGGGCGCCGGGCCTCGCTGCCGCCCGCTACGATCGGATGACCCGTTGTGACGTTCGTTGAACTGCACGCATTAGCGCCACCTTTCAGGTGGCGTTTTTCATTTCCGGCTACCGCGCACGCTTGCGCCAGATCAAACGGCTGGGGTGACGTGCTCCTAAGATGGGCGACTCCTGCCCTCGTGGAGGGATGACTATGGCGCTCAAGGTGTGGCTGGAAATCGTGCAGCAGGCGGCGGCTGGCAGTGGCGCCTTGCTGGCTGCAGCCTTGAAGCAGGCTCAGGCAACTATCGTGCCGCAGCGCGACAGCGAGCGCGACGGCCATGGCATCGTCCTGTTTTCGCACGCCGATGCGGCCTTGCTGCAAACGCTGCCCGCCTTGTGCCAACGGGCGCGCGTGCTGGCGATTGCCGCCTGCGGCCAGCCCCTGAGCTGCGCGCAACAGCGGGCCGTGATGGCGGCCGGCGCGCTCGACGTGCTGCTGTGGCCGCCCGGCAGCGTCGATGCGGGCCAGGTGCTGGCGCGGCTGCAGCGCTGGCAGGCGGTGGCGCAGTTGCTGGCATCGAGCGCCGTGCGCCGGCACCTGGTGGGCGACAGCGCCGCCTGGAATGCCTTGCTGCACCATGTGGTGGAAATGGCCGCGTTCAGCCAGGCGTCGATGCTGATCACGGGCGAGACGGGCACGGGCAAGGATCTACTGGCGCAACTGATCCATCGCCTCAGCAACTGCAGGGGCGAGCTGACCATCCTCGACTGCACCACGCTGTCGCCGGAACTGGCCGGCAGCGAGTTGTTCGGGCATGAACGGGGCGCCTTCACGGGCGCGGCCGGCGCGCGCGACGGCGCCTTCGCCCTGGCCGACGGCGGCGTGCTGTTCCTCGACGAAGTGGGCGAACTACCCCTGCCCCTGCAGGCACAGCTGCTGCGCGCCATCCAGGAACGCAAATACAAGCGCGTGGGCGGCAGCAGCTGGCAGCCGACGCAGTTTCGCCTCGTCTGCGCCACCAACCGCGAGCTGGAGGGCGAAGTGGCGCGCGGCGCCTTTCGCGCCGACCTGTATTACCGCATCGCGGGCTGGCATTGCCAGACACCGCCGCTGCGCGAGCGCCAGGACGACATCCTGCCGCTGGCCCGGCATTTCCTGGCCGAGCTGGCGCAACAGTCGCCGCCCCCGCTCGACGCCGCCGTGCGCGAATACCTGCTGCTGCGCGACTACCCGGGCAATGTGCGCGAACTGCGCCAGACGGTCACGCGCATCTGGCACCGCCATTGCGGTCCCGGCCCCATCACCATCGGTGCCCTGCCGCCCGAAGAGCGGCTGCTGGCACCGCCCTGGCCCGACCCGCATTTCGAAGCGGCCATCCGGCGCGCCCTGAGCCTGGGCCTGAACCTGTCGTGTATCACGCGCTGCGCCACCGACATGGCCATCCGCCTCGTGCTGGCGGAAGAGCACGGCAACAACCAGCGCGCCGCAGCCCGCCTGGGCGTGACCGACCGCGCCCTGCAGATACGCCGCAAGGCAGCCGCCTGCGCGGCGCAGGCGGCTGCGACATCGGCCACGCCGGCCGCCCCTTGATCCTCCCTTGATCCACCTCAAGCCAGCCGTGCCAGGCGCAAGAAATTGCCGCCCGTGATCAGCGCCGCGTCCAGCGGCGGCAGGTTCAGCAAGTGGATCTTGTGCAGCTCCAGGCCCGGATGCAGCCAGGGCCCGTCCGAGCCGAACAGGATCTTGTGCGGCCCGGCGCGCCGCACGGCCTGCTCCAGCAAGTCGAAGCGGCGCACGCCCGAGCTGTCCGTGTAGATGTTCGCGTGGCGCGCCAGGTGATCGATCAAGGCCAGCTGCGCCGCCCAGTCGTCGCCGAAGCTGCCCAGGTGGGGCAGGATGAAATTGACGTCGGGATACTGTTGCGCCAGCAATTCGGCCACGGCCACCTCGCCGGCCGGGTCGTACAGCACGGGCAAGCCGAAGGCGCGCGCCGCATCGCAGAGCTCGCCGCTGATGCGCGCGTCCAGGCGGTGCGCCTTGATGCCGACAAAGCCGTAGCGCTCGACGGCCGTGCGCACCAGGTCCATGATGCGCCCCCGGTCGCGCCGCGCATGCACGAAGGCAAAACCGTAGTAGCGCTGCGGATCGCCGGCGACAAGGCGCGCCACGCCGTGGTTGGCGATGGCGTAATCGGAATGGAAGGTGGCAAACAGCACGCTGCGGGCGATGCCGGCCGCCCGCGCGCGGCGCAGGTACGCTTGCAGCGGCGCATCGCTGTCCCACGGTCCGCTCAAGCCGTCGCCGGGACCGGCATGGCAATGGCAATCGATGACGGGAACCACGCCGCCCTCCCCGGCCGCTGGCCGCTCAATTCCAGTCGCCCATCACGACGATGCGGTTGCCGCGCCGGCGCCAGCGCCCGCTCTCGTCCTCGCTGTCTGGCGCGGCCGAACGGAAATGCGGCAATTGCTGGTGCAGGGCCCGCGTCAGCGCGCTTTCCACGGCGCGCGGACTGCCATCGCCTTCGGTGGCCAGGCGCGCCGCCTGCCCCGCGATGCGCACGAAGCGGCGCGCCATCTCCAGTTCGCGGTCGGCTGGCGCCCCGGCCGCCATTTCCAGCTCCAGCGCATTGCTGGCGGCCCGCCCCAGGGCCGAGCCCAGCGCCGTGCCCACGCCCGGTATGGGGATCATCGAGCCGAGCGCGCCGCCGACAAAGGGCAAGGCCGTCTTGGCCACGGCTTTCAAGGCGCCGCCCAGGGGCTTGGCCACCTTGGCGATGGTCGAGCCCACCTTCTTGACGCCTTTCCACACGCTCTTGAAGACCTTGCCGAGGAACTGGTCGAGTTCATCCTCGCTGGACACTTCCAGCAACTCCATGGCCAGTTGCAGCTCTTCCTCTTCGCTCATGATGGCCGTAGCGCTGCCCTTGCCGGGCCAGTCCTGGCCGAATTCCAGCACTTCAAACGCGGCGCCGGCACGTTGCCGGCATTGCGCGCATTCACATTCGAGTCGGTGCATGATGCTCTCCTTCGCTGAGTTAGGGCGCTTCAAGTCCACAATTCACCGAGCACGGCCAGTTCCAGCTCGCGCCGCTGGTTGGTCAGCACGCCGCGCTGGTTGGCAAACATGTCGTCGTGGATGCGCTGCTCGATGCGGCGCCGCTGCGCTGCCGAGGACAGGGCCGCCACGTACACCTGATGCGTGCTCAGGTCGACGCCCATCATCTGGCCGCACAGGCGGTGCTGCAGCAGGCGCCGGTGCAGGTCATCCGTCTGCCCGCTGTAGGCGCGGCGGCGCCCGCCCGCATCGAATTCGATCACATACAGCCCGGGGCCGCGGCCATTCGGATCGCGCAAGGCATCGGCGAGCGGTCCCAGCGCCTGGTAGCGCAAGGCAGCCGCTTCCGGTACCCGGCCCAGGGTGCCGGCCAGGGTGGGCGGGATTTCGCCCTGTTGCTGGTCATCGTCCGCGCCGCCCTGGTCCTGTCCCTGGTCCGGGTCGAGCACCTGATCCGGCCCCTGCCGGTCGCCAAATGCAGGCTCCGGCACGGGATAGGCCGCCGGATAGATGGCCGGGTAGATCGGCGCGTAACCGCCCCAGCCCCGGAAGCGCGGCGGCAGGTAGGGCAAGGGCGGCGGGCGCGGCGGACGGCGCCCCTGGTAGCGCGGCGGCACGGGACGGCGCTGTCCGCGCAGCGGCGGGCGCGCGCGCAGGCCGCCGCTGCGCAGGCCGCCGCGCGGGCCGCCGGGACGCGGGCGCTCGCCTTCCCACTCGCCTTCGTCCTCCCCGGTCCACTCCCCTTCCCACTCTGTCGCCCATTCGCCGGCCCACTCCTGCTCCTGCCCGCCAGCTGCCTGAGGCTGCCCCATAAAGGACAGCATTTCAAATGCCTCGTTCATATCGCCTCCTCGTGTGATGTTCAAGTAGCGCCATGGCCTGCGCCAACTGCGCCGGTGCATGGTCCGCCCGCAACAAAAAAGTCAGTGCTCCGCTGCCGCCCCCCGCTTGCGCCAGCGCCAGCACGCCGGCCTCGCGCAAGGCGTCCTGCAGGCTGGCGCGGCCTGGCAGGCGCTGCACGGGAAAGCTGCCGCCACGGCAAGCGATACCGGCGGCCGCCATCGCGGCCCGCCATTGCGCCACATTGGCCGCCAGCCTGGCGCGCAGGGCATCGCCATGCCGCGCATTGAGCGCCAGCGCCCGCCGCGCCGCCGCCAGCACGGCCGCCGATGGCGGACTGGCATGCACGCGCGTCTGGCTCTGCGCCGCAAAGCGCCGCAGCAGGCTGGCGCTGCCCGCCAGCACGGCCAGCGGCACGCCGAAGCCCTTGGCCAGCGAAGCGCCGATGAGCAGGTGGCCGCCATTGCCGTCGTGTCCGTCCCGCAAACCATGTTGCCGTGCCGACCCGCCACCGTTCGGCCCCGATACGCCCAGCACCTGCGTATCGTCCAGCAGCAGGTAGCCGCCACCGTGCCGCGCGATGGCCGCGTAGCTGGCCAGCGGCGGCGCCGCGTCGCTGCCGGGCACATAGCCATCGGCCAGGATCAGGGGCCGCCGGCCGCCGCGCCTGGCGACCGGCCCGCCATTGCCCCAGGCCGCGGCCAGCCGGCGCAGCGCCACCACGTCGCCGGCCGGAAACACCTGCAGCGGCAAGCCCAACGCCTGCGCCCGCTCGGCGCCCCAGCGCGCGATGGCATAACTGCCGCCGTCGACGAGGATCACCAGCCGGTCGGCCGCCAGCATGCCAAACAGGTCCCAGAACAGGTGCAGCGTCGACGGCAGCACGCAAGCCGCCTCACAATCCTGCAGCGCCGCCAGGTCGGCCGCCACCGCCTGCGCGCCCGGCGGCTCCCGCAGGGCCGCCGGCTGGCCCAGGGTCAGGCAGCTCCACGGCGCCAGCTGGGCCGAGGGGTGGCGCATGCCCAGGTAGAGGGCGCTGGTAAAGTCGAGCATGCCCCCGCCCCGCTCCCACCCTAGACGCTGCGCAGCTGCTGGCTCAAACGCTGGCGCAGCAGCACCGAGGGCATGGTCGCTTCGACCACCGGGTCGCTGCTGTCGACGGACAGGTCGACCCCGGTGGCGGCACGGTAGCCGTGGATATAGCCCTGCACTTGCGGACGCCAGAAGCGTGCCCAGTTGAACGCCTGCGTCGGTTCATAGATGTCGCTCCAGTTGCCATAGCGCACAGACAGCAGCAACTGTTCGCCGAAGATGGCCAGGTTGCGGAAGTGCATCACGCTCGTATCGGTCCAGCCTTGCAGTTTCTTCATGGCGTCGACGCGGTCCATCCACGGTTCCGGATATGCCACCATCACGCGCGTGGGCAGGAATTCGCGGAATTCGGGCCGCGCCAGCATCCATTGCTGCATCAGCATCTCGATACGCGCCGTCGACGGCAAGTCGCCGAACTGGTTGTGCGCGCCCTGCGACAGGATCAAATGGATTTCCTTGAGCGCATTCAGCACGGGGAAGGCGTCCGCCTTGACGGTGGTGTCGTCGTCCTGCTTGTAGAACGAGGTGAGCAGGCGTAGCAGGTGGTGGAACGCTTCCAGGAACTTCGAGCGGCTGTCGGCTGGCCGGAAGTGCTGGACCGCCTTGCCGTCGAGACGCACGCCGTAATGGTGGTCGTACTCGTAATTGCGGCGCACCACGGTCAGCCGGTGCTGCTCATCTTGCGTGTATCCCCACAGCAAGTTATTCAGCGGGCGCAGCATGTCGATTTCCGTATTCGACAGCGGGTCGAGGCCGCCGCCGGGCGCGCGCAGGTTCTGGAAGCGCTGCGTGATGGCATTCATGGTCTGCACCAGCATGCCCTCTTCATGCCAGTACGACCAGATCAGTTCCAGCAGGCAGGGATTGGCCAGCTTTTCCTGGATGATGCCAAAGCACAGATCCACTTCGCCTTCCTGGCCGCGCGGGATGCTGATCGGGATGTCGGGCAGCTTGCGGCGGATCACGGCCAGATACGGCAAGGTCTGGAAGCCGTCGATGTTTTCCAGGTAGTCGTTGCGCAGCACGGTTTCCAGGTCGCGTCCCTGGGGAATGTCGCGCCGGTCCAGGTAGGCGTTGTCCTCGGCCGGATTGAAGGCCAGCGGCTGGTTCAGCACGCCGCAATTGACCATCACGAACGCTTCCGTCGCCACTTTCAGCACGCGGTAGGAATCGGAATCGGAAAACGGCAGCGCGCGGCGCTGCTTGAGCTGCTGGAACATGTCGGCCTTCTTGACGAAGCGCTCCTGCTCGAAGCCGCGCACGCTCGCCAGGTCGCCGCAGAACAGGCTGTCCATGAAATGCAGGTAGTTCGTAAACGACATGGCCTCGGTACTGTTGCGTATCAGGGTCCACAGCGGCAAATCCTCGGTCGGCTCCGTTTCCGTGCGCGTCAGCGACACCCCCACATTGCCCGTGATCGGCGATGGCTGGCGCTCTTCCGTCTCGTAATCGGCATCCACGGCCAGCATGGCATTCGGGCTGAGGCCCTCCGGCACGGGCAGCGCACCAAGCAGCTCCGGCCGCTGCGACAGCATCATCTGCGCGCCGAAGCGGTGCATGCCGGCGCGCCGCACGGGCGTGGAAAACGCGTTTGGCGTGCCGCGCATGGGTACCCACGGCGAGGCGGCCAGCACCTGCACCAGGTCGCGCCCATCGGCGCTTTGATCGCCGTCAAACGACACGCTGGCGATGGCGCGGTCGCCCACGCGGCCGAAATTGCAGTCGCTGGGATGGCAGTCGGCCGTTTCAAACGTCAGCCCCACCTGCGGGTTGAGCTGGGGCTTGAAGCACAGCACGGCGCTGCAGCCGGACTGCACCGTCACGCACTGGGGCGCCGTGGCCGGAAAATTGCCGTACCGCCCCACGTAACTGCCCGTCGCCAGGTCGGAAAACACGGTGCAGCCATTGCCATCGGTCCAGCGCACGCCGACCAGCATGGCCGGATCGGCCACCCACGTGGCGGCATTGAAATTATGGCAATCGGCATCCAGCCCCCGGTACAGGCTGACGGCCGCGTTGACGACCCGCACCCCGCTATCGTGCTCGTGCACGGTGACGGCGATGCTGCCGCCCCGGTTTTTCGGGCCCGCCTGGCCCGCCCCCCCGCCCTTGCCGCTCATTTTGCTGCTCATCTTGCTGCTCATGTCATTCTCCTCAATGGATAATCAAACGGGATGCCGGGGGCGGCACCGTCCCGCCAGCCTGGCGGCCATGCCGCACGACATCGGCGCACAGTTCCGACGTGTCCAGGGTGCTGCGCAAGGCCCAGTGCGTCAGCAGGCGTCCCAGCAGCTCGCTTTCGTCCTCGGGACTCAGGCTGCCGCTGGCGCGCGCCTGGCCCAGCACGGCAAACACCAGGGTGGGCGCGGCCTCGTACATCTGCCCAGGCACCAGGTTCCAGCTGCGAAACAAATGGCCCAGCCTGGCCGGCTGGCGTGCCTGCACGGCCATGCTTTCGGCCAGCGAGGCGCCGCGCAGGGCCGGTGGCCGGTGCTGCACCAGCAGGCCGACCAGGGCCGCCATGCTCGCTTGCAGTTGTTCCAGCAGCCGCTGCTGGAACAAGGGCAGGCCCGCCAGCGGGTAGTACGACAGCCACAGCTGCTCCAGGCGGCTCCATTGCGGGTGCGGATACAGGGCCCGGCCCATGGCGCAGCTGAGCCTGACCCGCAGCCACGGCACCGGGTGGGGATCGTCCACGTTGAGGCGGAAGACAAACACGCGCGGCAGGCTGACGACGCCGATCAGGCCCAGGGTGGCGGCCACGCCGACGCGCGCCAGCGACCAGAAATCGGCCACGATCTCGGAGATCCACCGTTCCCACAGCTGCCACACGTGCACGGCGCCGCTGCCGCCATGCTGCATCGCTTGCAGCACGGGCCGCAGCGAAGCCACCAGGTCCAGCAGCGCCGCGCCCTGGTGCCCCACCTCGTGCACCAGCGAAGAAGCGATGCTGCTGCCGATCATGCGTTCGCGCGGCAGGCGGATGATGGCAACGGGATTGTCGCCGCCGCCTGGCAGGCGCGTGCGCGCGCGGCGGATGGCCGCCCCCGGCCCCCGGTCCAGGTAGCAGATCACGGGCGGCGCCTGGTACACGTCGCCAGGCAGCGCCAGCGCGTCGGCGGCGACGATGTCGAGGCCGGCCAGCCACACGCCCGTCTTGTGCTCGCTGCGCTGCGTGATGACCTCGTTGAACAGGTCGAACTGGGTCAGCGCGGCATTGAATTTCAGGCGCAGGAAGGTAAACCGGCGCTGCGCCTCGGCGGCCGTGGCCATGCTGGCGCCGTCGGCCTGCTCGCGCCGCAGCCACCACTGGAACTGGGCCACCATGCGCCGCAATTCGCGCCGGCCCTGCACCAGCTGGCTTTCGATGGCCGACTGGGCGCTGGGCATCAGGGCGGCCGCCAGCACCGTCGGCTCGATCAGCGCGAACGGCTCCAGCCGCGCCAGCCGCGTCAGCAGCGAGCGCGCCTCCTGCGCCAGCATCCAGGCAGCGTAAGCGCCGATGGCCATGATCTCAGACGCCGTAGAGGACGATCTTGTGGCCCTGGCGTGCCCAGCGGCCGCTGGCCGGACGCATGCCGGCCTGGCTGCGCGCGGCGCCCGGCGCCTGGCTGCCGGCGTCGTTCTGCGTGGCGACCTGGCTGCCCGCACGCGCCAGCAGTCCGGGCGCGAACTGGCGCGCCGCGGCGCTGGCCGCCGCCTGGGCGATGGCGCGCGGATCGCCCGAACCGCGTGCCTGGGCCGCGCGGTTGACGGTATCGGCGGCCAGGCGCACGAATTGCTTGGCGCCCTCGAATTCGCGGTCCTCGTTCGATGACGCTTCCGCCTCCAGGCCCAGCGCGCTGCCGGCGGCCGAGGCCAGGCCGCTGCCGATCTTGGCGCCCAGCGGGCCGCCGAAATAACCGCCGATGGCGCCGCCAGCCAGCGGAATGGCTTTCTTCGCCACACCCTTGAGCACGCCGCCGATGGCCTGGCCCACGGGCGACTTGATGATGCCGCCCGCCACGGAGGCGGCCTTGCGCAGGAAATTGCCGAGAAACTGCTCGAGTTCGGCCTCATTACTGACCGACAACAATTCATTGGCCAGCTCCATTTCTTCCGCCTCGGAAAACATGGCGTTCGAGCCACCCTCGCCGCTCCACTCGCCCTGGCCAAATTCGAACTGTTCCGCCTCAAAGCCCGACATCTCCTGCCCATATTCCAGGGTCGTACGATCTATGTCATGCATGATGAACTCCTAAAAGTTGAAACCTCAGTTGACCCTACCGTGCCGGATGGCATGACCACCCGGCTAACCATCGAGCACGACGATGTGCCCGCCTTCGCGGCGCCAGTAGCCACCGTCCCGCCCCGGCCCTGGCGTTTGCGCCGCATGCTTGAGCAAGCCTGGCGCCAGGGTGCGCGCCGCTTGCAGCACTGCCGTTTCCACCCGCGCCGCCGGCGTGCGCGCGGCGGCGGCGCGCCCTTGCTGCGCCAGCTCCGTATTGACGGCGTCGATCAGATGCACGACATGGCGCGCCAGTTCGAATTCCTTGTCTTCCGGACTCAATCCTTCCAGTTCCATGCCGAAGATGTGTGCGGCACGCTGCTTGAGCGCCTGCGCGGAACCGCCATGCAGGGGCAGCATGGGCGCCACCACCCTGCCCAGCAGCCGGCGCAGCGGTCTTTCCAGCGGCGTGCCGCGCACCTGCCGCCCCGCCACCGTGCCCGCCAGCTGGCGCGCGAGGAAAGCGTCGAAGCGCCCCGGCGCCTGCACTTCCAGCAGCTGCGCGGCCAGCGCCAGTTCATCCTCGTGCTGCAAGGGCAGCGTGTCCGGCGATTCGGGCAATTCCATTTCGGGACGGTAGGCAAGCAGGCGGCTGGTCATGGCAGGCTCCGGCAAAACACAAGGAAGGCACGCGGCCCATGCCCTGTTATCGCAAGGGCCGTGCCAGCAGGGAGTCGGGGGAATGGAGGGCGCGGCGGCGAACGGCATTTCGCCGATGGCGTAAAAACCATGGTTTCCGGCGAAGCTATTTTCGCTGTGTCCATGAATTTTTAAACAAGCTTAATGCGAGGGAATTTTTACGTCATGCATCGACCACAAGTAGGCGTGCACGCAAAAATATTTTTCCATTTACAAAAAATAAAGTTCCCTCAAATTGAAGCCATCATCCTGCAACTTCGTCAAAAAACTTATCAATTTAAAAGATGGACAAGACATAAATATTCTTTTGAGAACGCACTTCCAGTAAGTAAGCTCTACAATTACGAGGTCAGAATTTGATTGCCATAAAGAAACTAAATGACCTTCCCTACTTTGCGCCGCTTATTCGCAGCCGTAACACTCCTGAGTTTGCTTGCCGCCTGCGGCGGTGGTGGCGACAGTCCGGCCACCCCGGTACAGAAACCCGATGTCTCGGTGGTGCCACCGGCAACGGTGGAACCGCCCGCCACGGTGGCGCCCCCGGATGTGACGCCGGGCGAGCCGGCAGTCCCCGGGGAAACCGTCCCGCCACCACCGTTGACGATCCCGCCCGCCGGGCAGGCGACGACCTTCACGCGCCAGCAGGCGTCGCGTTTCCTGGGCCGGGCCACGTTCGGCCCGAATATGGCGGCCATCGATGCGCTGGCCGCCAGCGACAGCGACGCCTGGTTCAAATACCAGTTTTCCAGGCCACAAACCTTGCATCGCAAATATATCGATGCGAAGTTTCCACCGGCGGGCGCGACGGCCGGCAAGGCCCTGCCGCAGGATTTCTATGAAACGTTCTGGCAGCAGGCCGTGCGCGGCGACGACCAGCTGCGGCAACGCACGGCATTCGCCTTGTCGGAAATTTTTGTCATTTCCACGCAAAACGAAGCCGTGTGGCCGCACACGCGGGGTGTTGCCAGCTATTACGACATGCTGGGGCAACATGCGTTCGGCAACTTCCGCGCGCTGCTGCAAGGCGTCGCCACGCACCCGATGATGGGGCTGTACCTGTCGCACCTGCGCAATCAGAAGGAGTCGGCGACGCGTACGCCGGATGAAAATTTCGCCCGCGAAGTCATGCAGCTCTTCACCATCGGCCTGTACCAGCTGAACGCGGACGGCAGCTTGAAATTGTCCGGAGGCAAGCCCATCGACACCTACTCGCGCGACGACGTGAGCGGCCTGGCGAAAGTGTTTACGGGTTGGAGCTGGGCCGGGCCGGACCAGGGCGCCACCCGTTTCAACGGCAGCGTTGCCGACCCGGACCGCGACTGGAAACCGATGCAGAATTACGCAGCCTTCCATTCCACCGGTGAAAAACGTTTCTTGGGAGTCAGCATTTCGGGCGCCACCAGCGGCGAAGCCGACCTGGCGCAAGCCCTCGACACCCTGTTCAACCATCCGAACACGGGGCCCTTCTTCGGCCGCCAGCTGATCCAGCGCCTCGTCACCAGCAATCCCAGCCCCGCCTATGTAGGCAGGGTCGCCGCCGCATTTGCCAACAATGGCGCGGGCGTGCGCGGCGACATGCAGGCCGTGCTGCGCGCCGTGCTGCTCGATCCGGAAGCGCTGGCCCCGGCCGGCACGACCTTGCGCACGGGGAAGCTGCGTGAACCGCTGGTACGCCTGGGCAACTGGATGCGCGCCTTTAACGCCAAGGATGCCGCCTCGCAATACCGCATCTATTATCTGAGCGATCCGCTCACGGGCCTGGGCCAGAATCCCATGAATGCGCCATCCGTCTTCAATTATTTCCGTCCCAGCTATGTGCCGCCCAATTCGCCGCTGGCCACTGCGGGCCTGGTGGCGCCGGAAATGCAGATCACGGCGGAGCCGTCCGTCACCGGCTATCTGAACTTCATCCAGGATGCCATCAGCGGCGGCGTGGGAGAAAGCGCCGAGGTAAAGGCGGACTATGCGGCCGAACTGGCCCTGGCCGACCAGCCGGCAGCCTTGCTCGACCGCGTTGACCTGCTGCTGTTGGCCGGCAACATGACGACCAAGCTGCGCGGCACCATCCTGTCCGCCGTCAACAGCGTGCCGATTCCGGCCGCCAACGGCAGCAATGCCGCACAAGTCAATCTCGCACGAACCTACCGCGTACGCCTGGCCATCTTCCTGTCGATGGCCTCGCCTGAATACCTGGTCCAGAAATAAGGAAGCCGCATGTCCCAACTCCCCCCTTTTTCCCGCCGCCGCTTCCTCGGTTCCATGCTGGGCCTGGCCGGCAGCACGGCCGCGCCATTCGCCCTCAACCTGGCCGCCATGGGCCAGGCCGCCGCCCAGTCGGCCGATGACTACAAGGCGCTCGTGTGCCTGTTCATGGCTGGCGGCAACGATGCCTTCAACACGGTGCTGGCGACCGATACGCCTTCCTGGAATGAATACCTGCGCCTGCGCAACACCGGCAGCAATGATTCGATCCACCTGCCCGCCGTCGGCGCAGCCGGTGGCGTGCTGCCCATCGTGCCGGCCACCGCGCAAGCGGGGCGCAGCTTTGCCCTGCATCCTGCGCTCGGCCCGCTGAAAAGCCTGTTCGATGACGGCCGCGCCGCCGTCGTCGCCAATGTGGGCACCTTGATCCAGCCCGTCACCCTGGCGCAATACAAGGCGGGCAGCGTGGCCTTGCCGCCCAAGCTGTTTTCGCACAACGACCAGCAATCGACCTGGCAGTCGGGCTTGCCGGAAGGCGCCAGCGTGGGCTGGGGCGGTCGCCTGGGCGACCTGGTGGGCACCGGCAACAGCAACACCATGTTCACGGCCGTGTCCGCGGCATCGAACGCACTGTTCCTGAGCGGGCGCCAGGTGCGCCAGTTCCAGGTGGGCCAGTCCGGTGCGGTGCCGATTCGCAATATCAACCTTGGCGGCAGCCTGTTCGGCACGGCGCAGGGACCGGCCGCCTTGCGCGAAATCATCACGACGGCCGGCAGCGACATGATGGAACAGGAACATGTGGCCATGATCGAGCGCGCCATCTCCAGCCAAAGCATCCTCAGCGGCGCCATGCTGCCGGCCGGCCCGGGCGGCGTGCCCAATCCCCCGCCCTATGTCAATCCGAACACGGGCGCGTCCGGCGCCAATCCGCTGGCCGTGCAATTGCAGACGGTGGCGCGCATCATCGGCGGGCGCGGCCCGCTGGGCGCGAAACGCCAGGTGTTTTACGTGACCTTGGGCAGTTTCGACACGCATGACCGGCAAAAGGCGCTGCATGCCGACCTGATGGCGCGCGTTGCGCATGCGCTCGCGTATTTCGACACGGCCCTGGCCGCGCTGCAGGGCGCCGACATGCGGCGCCAGGTGACGACGTTCACGGCGTCGGACTTCGGCCGCACCTTCAGCAGCAATGGCGACGGCACGGACCACGGCTGGGGCGCGCACCACTTCGTCGTCGGGGGCGCCGTGAAGGGCCGCGACATCTACGGTGCCTTCCCCGCCACGGGCGTGGGCCATGAACTCGACGTCGGCTCCGGCGCCCTGCTGCCCACCACGTCGGTGGACCAGTACGGCGCCACCCTGGCCAGGTGGTTCGGCGTGGCCGACAGCCAGCTGGCCAGCGTGTTCCCCAACATCGGCAACTTCAGCCGGCGCGACCTGGGTTTCATGGCCGCCTGAGCACTCGGCGCCTAGCCGTTGACGGCGATGCTCAGGGTAACGACATAGCCATCCGTGGCGCTGCCCGTCACCGTGGCCATCTGCAGGCTGGTACCGTCGCTGAAGACGTTGTCGGTGGCATAGCTGATCTGCGCCAGGTTGCGCACGCTGGCCGTGTAGCCGCTGGCCGTATAGGCCTCGTTCAATGTTGCCATCGGGAACGTGAACTGCGACGTCTTGATGCGGTTCGCGGCACTGGCCGCCTTCGCCAGGCTGGGATAGACCTCGACATGCACGTGCGGCATGCGTCCTGCGTAGCAGCCGGGAAAGATGGTTGTAAAGCTCAGCTTGCCGGCGCTGTCCGTTTCCTGCACGCCGCGCAAGTAATTCTGCGCCGTCACGCCGCTCGAGTACAGCGAATACAGGCCGTCGCGGTCGCAATGCCACAGGTAAATGGCGTAGCCGGCCAGGCTGGCGCAGCCGCCGCTGGCGTTGAGCAATTGCAAGTTGATGGTCAACGGCACGCCGGCCGCCACGCCCGTGGCGCCGTTGAAGCTGGCGCGGATGTCGCTGCGCACGACGCCCAACTGGTTCAGCACGTTGACGATGCTGCCGCCATGCGTGTTCGTGCCGTCGGCAGGATACGGCCCGCCCGTTTCCTCGGGGATCACCGCGCAGGCGCCCGTAGCGGGGACGGTGGGCGTCGCGACCGTGCCTGCGCCGCTGCCGGCCACGGCCGTCGTGCCGGCGTCGGAACCGCCGCCGCAGCTGATCAGAGGCAAACCGGCCGCGCCCGCCAGCAGCCAGCGCAAGACCTGGCGCCGCTCGGCCGCCAGCGCAGCCATCATTTCGAGGTCGGATGCCAGGCCGTGGTCATGTAAGTCCATAAATACTCCATCAAGTGGGGCAAGCCCGCCAATGCCGGGTTCAGGCTGGCGCACAGGAACAGGGCTTGCATGGCCCGTTCCGCGAGCGCTTTCCTGACAGCAAGGGCGAACTGGCGTTCCATGGTTCAGGCCACTGTATCGGGCAGCCTAGCGCTGGCGCGCAGCCGGCTGGACGCGTTCAACGGCCTGGCCGCGTGGTCCGGGGCCGTCTTCGCGCTGCCGGGCCAGCTGCTGGCGCTGTTCCGGCGTCAGCACGGCCAGCAATTGCTGGTCCAGCCGCGCCTGTTGCAAGCTGATCTGCGCCATCGCCTGGGCCGCCGTGTTCGCCAGCGTGGCGGCCCTGGCATCGTCATAGGCGGATGAGGCGGCCAGTTCGCGCAGCTGCTCATGCGCCTTGAAGGCGATCTTGTGCTGTTCGCGCAGCAGCGGCGCCTGGGCATAAGTGGCGGCGAAGACCTTGTCCTGCTGCGCTTCGCTCAGCTCGACGCCGCGCAGGAATGGCGGCAAGCCCGCCCCGGGACCGTGGCCGGAGCCGGGGCCGGGACTGGGGCCGGAACCGGGACCGCGTCCGGCTCCCGGCGGCGCGCCCTCCATCGGATGCGGCGGCGGGCCGTCGGAAGCCGTCGCCTGCTGGGCCAGGGCGACGAGCGGCATGCTGCAGGCCGACAGCAGCAACAGGGAGACGACTATGCTCAGGTATTTCATGGGACATTCCTTTCGTGGCGATCAGCCTTGATTGTCGGCGTCCGCCATGTAAAGCAGCGTTAGGGCGGCGTAAAAGCGTGTAAAGGAATGTAAGCAGGCATGTGGGCGGCAATGGTCGCAGGAACGGGCGCGCCGGCATGTAAAAGTGGGTAAAACGGCCGTGAACACCCGCGTTTGGCTGCTATCATCGGGCGATATCCACCGAAAAAGTACAGGCATGAGCAAGGTTTTGTTAATCGACGACGACGTCGAGCTGGTCGGCATGTTCCAGGAGTACCTGACGCAGGAAGGGTTCGACGCCAAGGCCGTGCACGACGGCGAAAGCGGCGCGGCCGAAGCCCTGTCGGGCAAATATGCGATCGCCATCCTCGACGTCATGATGCCGCGCATGAATGGCCTGGAAACGCTGCGCCGCATCCGCGCCGGCAGCACCCTGCCCATCCTGATGCTGACGGCGCGCGGCGACGACACGGACCGCATCGTGGGCCTGGAACTGGGCGCCGACGATTACGTGACGAAACCATGCACGCCGCGCGAACTGACGGCGCGCATCCGCGCCATCCTGCGCCGTGCGCAGGCGGCGCCGCACGACAACGGGGGCACGGCGCCGCTGACCGTGGGCCAGCTGACGATGTGGCCGGAGCAGCGCCGTGCCGCCTGGGCCGGCACGCACCTGGAACTGACGAGCACGGAATTCAACCTGCTGGAAGTGCTGGTGCGCCACGCGGGCAAGCCCGTGAGCAAGAATCAATTGTCGGAACTGGGCCTGGGGCGGCCCATGGCCCGCTTCGACCGCAATATCGACGTGCATTTGAGCAGCCTGCGCCGCAAGCTGGGCAGCCTGGCCGACGGCCGTTCCTGCCTGCAAACCGTGTACCGGCTCGGCTACCAGCTGATCAAGGAGTAAGCCGTGGGCCGATTGTTCTGGAAGTTTTTCCTGTGCATCATGCTGGCCCAGGTGACGGCCACCATCGGCATCGGCGGCACCTTCTGGCTGAAAAACCGCGCCGCCCTGCAGGAACGGGCGCTCGACATCGACACCAGCCCGCCCGCGCAAATGGCCATCGAAGCGGCCAGCGCCACGCTGGAAGCGGGCGGCAGCGGGGCCCTGCGCCAGTTCCTCGGCAAGATGGAGCGGCTGCGCGTGTTTGCCGTCGATGCGCAAGGGCACGAATTAATGGGACGCAATGTCCACCCCGCCATGCTGCTCAAGGCGCGCACCTTGCTGGCGCAGCCGCAGTCGCATCCCGTGGTGCGCGAGGCGGGCGGTAGCGACGGCAAGCGCTACCTGCTGTTCCTGCCCTCCTCCGAACGCTTCCGCAATGCCGAGGCAGGCGCCGCGCGCGATACCCTCAATGCCGTCACCATGAGCGGTCCGCGCGGCATGCCGCCAGGGCCACGGTCAGGCGCAGCAGGCGCCGCGCCGCCCCGCCCGCAGTTCGAACGGGGCCCGCCGCCCGGCCCGCGCCTGGACAGTCCCTACCGCACCTTCATTCCCCTCGCCGCCGCCATCGCCGCCAGCCTGCTGTTCGCCTTCCTGCTGGCCTGGTACTTTGCCCGTCCCATCCGCGACCTGCGGCAAGCGTTCGAGGCCGCATCGCATGGCGACCTGGCGCCGCGCTTCCACGCCAGCGGCAAGCGCGGCGACGAATTGACGGACCTGGGCCGTGATTTCGACCGCATGACGGGACGCTTGCGCCACCTCATGGATAGCCAGACGCGCTTGCTGCATGATGTCTCGCACGAGCTGCGCTCGCCGCTGGCGCGCCTGCAGGCGGCCATCGGCCTGGCCCACCAGCAGCCGGAAAAGATGGCCGCCTCGATGCAGCGCATCGAACGCGAAAGCGAGCGCATGGACAAGCTGATCGGCGAACTGCTGACTCTGTCCCGGCTGGAAGCGGGCGCCGCGCAGGGGGGCGCCGCGCAACCGCACAGCGAAGACGTCGCCATCGCCGACCTCGTGCACGATATCGTGGCAGACGCCCGCTACGAGGCCGGGGCGCGCCAGGTGGCCATCGCGGTGGCGGGCGACGCGGCCAGCGCCGACGCCATGGTCACGGGCCAGCCGGAATTGCTGGCGCGCGCCGTGGAAA
Source organism: Janthinobacterium sp. GW822-FHT07H10 (assembly GCF_058798675.1). Taxonomy (NCBI): domain Bacteria; kingdom Pseudomonadati; phylum Pseudomonadota; class Betaproteobacteria; order Burkholderiales; family Oxalobacteraceae; genus Janthinobacterium; species Janthinobacterium sp. GW822-FHT07H10. The sequence goes on along the minus strand of NZ_JBXAKS010000002.1, from coordinate 169,954 downwards.
ATGTCGTGCGCAATGCCGTCAAGCACAGCCCGGACGGCGGCACGGTGGACGTGGCCATGTCGCGCCAAGACGATGACAGGCAGGCAATGCTGCGCATCGCCGTTCTGGACCGGGGGCCGGGCGTGGCCACGGCCGACCTCGCCAGCATTTTCGAACCGTTCTTCCGCGCCAGCCCTACCCGGCACAGTACGGATGGCCATGGCCTGGGCTTGGCCATCGCCCGGCACGTGATCGGCGCCCATGGCGGCCGCATCGGGGCCAGCCTGCGCGACGGCGGCGGGCTGTGCGTGGAAATGCTGCTGCCCGTGAAAACGCCAGGCTGACCATCGAGGCCAGCCTCGCGCAGGGGATGGCCAGCCGCCCTGTTACGCCTGCGTATCGATGATGCTGCCCAGGGTGGACGAGGCCGATGCGGCCGGGCTGGTGGCCGTATCGGCGCTGCCGGCCGCCTGCGTGCTTTGCTGCGCAGCCTTTTGCGCGGCGGCGGCCTGCAACTGGGCAATTTGCGCCTGCAAGGCCTGGATCTGCTGCGCCAGCTGCTGCTGCAGCTTTTGCGACGCTTCCGTCTGCTCGCCCTTCTGCGACTCCGTCAATTCCTTTTGCGCCGCCGTGATCTGCTTTTGCAGCGCCGCGATTTGCGAGCTGCCGCCCGAACTGCCGCCACTGGCCGCGCTGACCGCGCCGCCTGTACCGATTGCCGCTACCATGATGCCTCCTGTGTGTGTCGATACCAATGTTAACGGCACGGGCAGGTGCGCATGTAGTGGCGCGCGTGTAAAGCCAGGTAAAGACGCCGCTCCGGCGCACGCTTGCCTCCCGGCATGCAAAACTGGCACACTGGGGCTTCCCTTCCTTGGCCTTGATCAATGATGACGATATCCTTGCTGCCCGCCCTGCCCGACTTCCTGCCCCGCCTGCGCTGCGGCGTCATCGAGTTTCCCGTCCATCACATGCGCGGCGGCACCTCGACGGGCCTGGTCTTGCACGCGGCGTCCGTGCCGACCGACCTGGCCTTGCGCGAGGAATTGCTGCGCCACCTGATGGGCGCGCCCCTGTCCGGCCAGTTGCCGGGCAACCGGCAAATCACGGGGCTGGGGCGCGGCGCACCGACCAGCAATAAAGTCTTTCTTGTCGAAGTGGAACAGCATGCGGGCCAGCCGCGCCTCGTCAGCACCCTGGCGCAACTGGCTGGCGGCCATGCCGGGATCGACTGGAGCGTGAACTGCGGCAATATGTCATCCGCCCTGCAACTGTGGGGCCTCGATAGCGGCGTCATCGAGGCGCTGGCCATCGGCCCGCACGCCATCGACATCCGCAACACCAACACGGGCGTCATCACCACCTCGCGCATGGCGCGCGAGCCGGACGGCAGCTTTGCGGCGACCGGCATACCCGGCGTGCCCGGCAGCTTTCCCCGCGTCGATCTATTCCTGCAGCAACCCGTGGGCGCCAAGACGGGCAAGCTCTTACCGACGGGCAAGGCGCAGGATAAGGTGCTCGGCTACGACGTCTCGTGCGTGGATGTGGCCGTGCCCATGGTCATCGCGCTGGCCAGCCAGTTCGGCAAGACGGCGCGCGAGTCCATCGCGGAACTGGAAGCGGACGCGGCTTTCATGCACACCATCCGCCAGGTGTGGAGCGCGGCGGGGCAACTGATGGGCTTGCGGCGGGGCGATGGCCAGCCGATGAGCCTGGATGAACTCGGGCGCAGCGAAACCATCCCCAAGTTCTGCATCGTGGGGCCGGCGTCGGGAGAGGGAAATATTGCTGTACGTTACTTTACGCCGCAGGCGGGCCACGCTTCGCTGGCCGTCTCGGGCGGCTGCTGCCTGGCGGCCGCCTGCCTGATACCAGGCACGGTGGCGCACGCCATGGCGCGCGGCTTGCCGGCCGTGGGAGCGAACGAGGCGGAAATCGCGGTGGGCATAGAAAATCCGGCCGGCATCCTGGACACCGGCATCGTGGCGCGCCAGGATGACGATACACTGGCCATCTGCAGCGCGGCTTACCGGCGCAGCACGCAAATCTTGCTGCGCGGCCATGTTCCGCTGTACCAGGCATCGCCGCAGCTGAAAGCCTGGCTACTGAAACAGCTTTAAGCAGACACAAGGCAGGACTGGCGCCTGCCCGCCGTCGCTCAGGTTTTTGGCAAGGTGACGCCGACCTGGCCCTGGTACTTGCCGCCACGGTCCTTGTACGACGTTTCGCATACTTCATCGGATTCGAAGAACAGCACTTGCGCCACGCCTTCATTGGCGTAGATTTTCGCCGGCAACGGTGTCGTGTTGGAAAACTCCAAGGTCACATAACCTTCCCATTCCGGTTCGAACGGCGTGACGTTGACGATGATGCCGCAGCGCGCATAGGTGCTCTTGCCCAGGCAAATCGTCAGCACATTGCGGGGAATGCGGAAATACTCGACAGTACGGGCCAGCGCGAACGAGTTCGGCGGGATGATGCAATAACCCTTGCCCGACACGTCGACGAAGTTGTTCGCGTCAAAATCCTTGGGATCGACGATGGTGGTATTGATGTTGGTAAACAGCTTGAACTCGTCGGCACAGCGGATGTCATAGCCATAGCTGGACGTGCCGTAGGACACGATGCGGTTGCCGTCGCGTTCCTTGACCTGGCCCGGCTCGAACGGCTCGATCATGCCGGTTGTTTCCGCCATGCGGCGTATCCATTTATCGCTTTTAATCGTCATCGCAGGGGCATCTTTCTAGAATATCGGAATGGCTGGGGCGGCACGCCTTGAGCAGGCGCGGCCCGGATGGCAGGATTTTACGCGAAAATCCACCGCCGTTGGCCATTGCCCCCTGAAAATCATTGCCAATAGTCTAGTGTTTCGCCAGCAACGCAGCGATCATCTCGCGCACCACCTGCGCCGTCAGCTCGGGGTTTTCCATCGGGAACAAATGGCCGCCAGGCACCTGGCGGAAAAACGGACCGACCAGCTTGCGCGTGGCCGTCAAGCCCGCCTGGCGGCATTCCACCGATGCCGTGCCGCCGATAAAGCCGATCGGTACGGACAAGCCATCGCGCACGAGGCTGCCGATATGGTGCGGCAAGCTGCGGTACACATCCGTTTCCACTTCGCGCGTGAAGCGCAGCTGCACCCCGTCCGGATGCGGCGCCAGGCCGCTGGCGATGTAGTCGCGCAAGACTTGCGGCGCCCAGATGGCGAACATGTCCTTGGCCGCGAAGTGCTCATACGCGGCCTGCGCATCGGGCCACAGCTTGCGCCGCTTGGCGGAAAAGCGTGCCGGCGAGAAGCGTTCACCGAGCGCCGTGTTGCGCGCCAGGCGCACCAGCAAGGCGCGCCAGCCCGCCACGACGGGCGAATCGAGCAAAACCACGCAGCGCACGAGATCGGGTCGCCGCTTGGCCACCATCACGCTGAGCATGCCGCCGAGCGAGTGGCCGACGAGGATCACGGGGGCCGTGTAGCGGCGCTCGAGGTCGTCGATATACTCGCGCACCAGCTCGGGCCATCCCGTGCTGACGGGATACGCGGGGTCGTGCGCGTGCATGTCGAGGGCCTGTACCTGGAAATACTGGCCCAGCAAGCCGAACAGCTTGCGGTAAGTGCCGGCGGGATAACTGTTGGCGTGGGCAAAGTGCAGCTGCGGGAGTGTCATCGTGGGGCTGGGCCGGTAAATGCGATAGGCAATTGTAATGGCAGCCCGGCAAGACGTATCAGAGGAAGGCCTCTAATTGCCGCTGCGCCACGGCCATGCCGGGCACGAACGAGGCCAGCACTTCGCCCAGCTCGGTCATCGATTCCACCACGCAAAACGCGCCGTCAAACGCGTGGTGACGGTTCATCTGGTTGCGCAGGACGATGCACTCCAGGCCGGCAGCGTTGGCGGCGCGCAAGCCGCGCGGCGAGTCTTCCACGGCCACGCAGTGGGCGGCATCCAGGCCCAGGCGCTGCAAGCCCAGCAGATAGCCATCGGGCGCCGGCTTGCTTTCCAGGTACATTTCACGCGTCAGCACGAAGTCGAAATGCCCGCGCAAGCCCGTGGTGGCATGGCTGATCTCGAAATGTTGTTCATATGCACTCGTGACGACGCCCATCGCGACATGCGGACGCAAGGCTGCCAGCACCTGTTGCACGCCAGGCAGGGCCAAGCGGCGCGCCTGGCGCAAACGGTCGGCAAACAGCCGCTTGCGTTCCAGGCGCAGGCGGTCGACCAGTGCGATATCGTGGCCCTGCCCCAGCAGCACATGCCAGGCGCCATAGTTATTGTCCAGGAACCAGTCGAAGAACTGCTTCGGCGTCAGGTCTATGCCGTAGGGCAACAGCAAGTCGCGGTTGCTTTCATAAAACAGCTGTTCAGTATCGACCAGCACGCCATCGTTGTCCCACAGCACACCCTGGATGGTTTTCATGGCGAGGTTCGGCTTAAATGCTTACTTAAACTGATTACTTGAAGAAAATGTCGTAGGACAGCTTCACGATCAGCAACACCAGCAGCACGAGGAAGAGGATGCGCACGAAGGCGGCGCCACGGCGCACGGCGATCCACGTGCCCGTCAGGGCGCCCAGGATATTGCACACGGCCATGGGTGCGGCTACGGCGTAGACCACGTGGCCGGCGGGAATGAAGAAGGCCAGCGCCGCCACGTTGGTGGCGATATTCACCAGTTTCGAGCAGGCCGAAGCGAGGATGAAATCGAAGCCGAAGACGCGGATGAAGAGGAAGATCAGGAAACTGCCCGTGCCCGGCCCGAACAGGCCGTCATAAAAGCCGATGGCGCCGCCGATGACGATGGCCAGGATGCGTTCGCGCCCGCCGATGGGACGCGCCTCGCGCGTGGTGCCGAAATCCTTCTTGATGAAGGTGTAGATGGCCATGATGATGATCAATACGAGCACCATCGGACGCACCACCTGCTGCGGCACATAGGATACGGCGGCCGCGCCGATGAAGGACATGATGAAGGCGCTGGCCACGGCCGGCAGCACCAGCAGCCACGGGATATGCACCTTGCCGACAAAGGAGCGGGCCGCGAACGTGGTGCCGCAGGCCGACGCCAGCTTATTGGTGCCCAGCAAGGAGGTGGACGCCATGTTCGGCATCAGGTTGAACAGGGCCGGCAGCTGGATCAGTCCGCCCCCACCCACGGCGGCATCGATCAGGCCGGCAAAGAAGGCAAATAAACACAGCAGCGAAATGGTCAACATGATAGGCAGCAGGAAATGGGCAACAGGGGCAGTATAGGCGCAGGGCATTTTTCTGGATGCAACTTCATATTGCGGAAAACGCAATCAGGCGTAACGCTTGACGGAATGCGCCCCGTGCGGTCTACTGGCCTCTTTTGCTACCGGGGCCGTACGATGTCGATGAAACTGATGTGGGAAATCCGCGCCTTCTGCACCGTCGTCGAGAAGCGCAGCTTCATCCACGCGGCGCGCATGCTGGGACGCTCGCCGTCGGCCGTCACGCGCGCCATCCAGTTTCTCGAGGACGCCATCGGCGCCGAGCTGATCCTGCGCACGCAAAAACAGTTTACCCTGACGACGGCCGGCGAAACCTATTACGCATCGGCCAAGCACTTGCTGGAAACGCAGGCCGAGGCGGAAGATCAGCTGGCCGAGCTGAGCAACTCGCCGCAGGGCTGGGTGCGCCTCTCGGCGCCGGAAATTCTGTCGCTGGGCTTTTTGCCGAAAGTGGTGGCGCAGTTTTCGCGCGATTACCCGAACGTGTCGGTGGACATCCATTTTTCGGACAAGTCGATCGACCCCATCCAGGAAAAGCTCGATTTCGCCATCCGCGGCGCCTTTCCCCAGTCCAGCGAACTGATCGGCTATCCCCTGTGGAATTACCGCCGCTACATGTACGCCTCGCCCGACTATATAGCCCGCATGGGCGCGCCCGAAGAGCCGGAAGAGCTGGCCGGCCATGACGTCATCATGCATTCGGCGCCGCGCATCCTGCGCGACTGGCACTTCGTCTCCGGCGAACGCAACGTGCGCTACCAGGTGCAACCGCGCTTCCGCTTCACCTCCGGCATCGCCACCTTCCAGGCGGCCCTGGAAGGCGCCGGCATCGTGCGCCTGGCCAGCTGGCTGGCCGAGCCCGCAGTGGCCGCCGGCACCCTGCGGCGCGTCTGCACGGCGTACCGGCTGACTTCGTCAAAGGAGCTGGACCCCAGCATCCACGCCGTCTACGGCACCTCGCGCATGGCCAAGGGGGCGCGGCTGTTCCTCGAATACGTGCGGCAGCGGGGACTGGACATACCCGATGAACGCATAAGTTAGCGACTATTCCGCGACGATCGCATCGCTATACACGGCAAACTCGGCGCCATCGCAGACAAACCCGGTCACCTCGCGCATGCCCAGCCGTGCATGCGCGCGCAGCGACGCCAGATTGTCGCGCCGGATAAACAGCACGGCCTCCGCACCCTGTTGCTGCTCGCGCAGGGCCGCATACAGCAGCGCCAGCAAGCCCTGCCCCCGTTCCGATTCCGCAATGCAGACGGGGCCGTACACATAGGCGCCCTTTCCTCCCGCGTACGCGGCCAGCATGGCCAGCACTACGGGCGCCTGCGCGGTGGCTGTCGCCGCGCTGAACAGCACGCCAACGACCGGCCCATCGGCCACGCGCCGCGCCACGATGACGGGCGATAGCCCATCGGCCATGGCCGCCACCTTGTCGCGCGAAAACTTGCCCGTCAGGCTACCGCCGTGCGAGGGAGAGTTGGCTTGCAGCAGGGAGGTGATGGCGTCGATGTCGGCGGCCTGCGCCGGGCGGACAAGGTAAGTTGTGCCGGGGTGCGTCATTCATGCTCCTTGCTCATCGCGGCGGCTGGCCCGGCGCGTCCAATCATGGCGGCTATTTTTTCACGTAAACGGCCAGCGGCGCATGCAGCACCCAGGCGACATCGTAGAGCGGCGCCTCTCCCCGAAATGAAATCGCGACCAGGGTAAGCTGTGCCAATGTGCCGTGAGCAATAAACGTCTCCACATAGCCGTCGGAACCAACATGGTGGTAAGCCACCTCCTTCGCTTTCGTTGACGGAGCTTCCCCGACAATCGACAGCCCCTGGAATTGAAAAATCAGCGCACAACCTTTTCTTTCCGCCTGTTGTGCCGCGCCTTGCAATTCCTGGGAAAGCGTAACGTAGGTAAAAATGCCCTGCAGTTGCTGCGAGTTCACGATGGCCTCGGCCGTTGCCACGTCGGTCACATGAAATAGATATGGATGTTGCTGGCGAACGGCGTCAGTCTGCCGCCCCCGCAAGTCAAACTGCCGGGACGTCGCCTGCGTACTCTGCGAACGAATCCGCTCCTCGAAGCCGAGCTGCGGCATAGCCGCTTCCTTCTTCCACCAGTTAAACAGCGCCATCCTTATCCTTTCAGCATCATCAGGCAGCGCCGCGCGCCGCTACGCTCGCCATCATAGAGAGATATTGCATTTAACTCAACGAGCTGGGCAATGCGCGCCTGGCCCTACCGCCCCTGCCAATACCGCGGCCGGCTGGCCCGGTACTGCGTCACGGCGATACCTTCGCCAAACTCCAGCACCAGCGCCCCTTCCACATCCGTGCGCAGCCGCGTGATCCCCATCGCGCCATAGCGGGCATACACCTGCGCCTTCGGATGTTTATAGCGGTTGCGGTGTCCCACCTGAAAGATCGCCAGGGTCGGATGCACGGCGTCCAGGAATGCCTGCGTGGAAGACGTGCCGCTGCCGTGATGCGGCGCCAGCAGCACGTCGGCCGCCAGTTCACCTTCTGCAGAGCGCGCCACCAGCTGCGCCTCCTGCGCCGCCTCGATGTCGCCGGCCAGCAGGATAGCGTGCTGGCCGGCCGTGATTTTCACGCTGCAGCTGCGGGCGTTAGGCTTCAAGGCGATGTCGTCGTGGCTGGCGGGCAATGGATGCAGCATGGCGAAGTGCACGCCTTCCCACGTCCAGCTCTGGCCCGCGACGCAGCGCAGGTAGGGACGGCCAGACTGCCGCCGCGCCTCGATGGCCGGGTGGCCGCCGGACAGCGACGAAGCGAGCCAGCCCACATGGATATTTTCCAGCAGCGACATGGCGCCGCCCGCATGGTCAAGATCGCTGTGCGAAATGATCGCGCCATCGAGACTGGCAATGCCGCGCGCGCGCAGATACGGCACGATGACGCGGCTGGCACCGTCCGATTCCGGGCCGTAGGCTGGCCCCGTGTCGTACAGCAGGCGGTGGCCGTGCGTTTCCACCAGCAGGGCCATGCCTTGTCCCACGTCAAACGCCGTCACCCACAAGCGACCCGGCGGCGGGCTGGACGGCAAGGCCGTCAGCAGCGGCAGCCAGCCCAGCATGCCCGCCCAGCGGTGCGGCCATCCGCGCGGCGCCAGCAGCCACAGGGTGCCGAACAGCGCCCAGCAAAAGCTCCACATCGGCGGCGCGGGTGCCGTCCACACGGCAAAACGGCGCGCCCCCAGCCAATCGAGCACCTGCGCCAGCATCTGCACGATGGCATGCGCCAGCAACAGCAAACCATCGGACAGCGGCGCTGGCAGCAGGCTGCCCGCCAGCGACAAGGGCGTCACGATCAGGCTGATGACGGGGATGGCCAGCGCATTGGCGACAGGAGACACCAGCGACACTTGCGAGAACAGCAGCATCGTCAGCGGCACCAGTCCCACCGTCACCACATATTGCGTCTGCGCACCGAGCGCCACGGCCGCGCGCAGGCGGCGCCAGCGGCTCGCCTGCGCCGGCATCGGCGCCGCGGTGCGTCCCACGCCAGCGTACAGCATGGTGGCGACGGCACCGAACGACAGCCAGAAACCAGGCCACAGCACGGCCCAGGGGTCGAGCAGCACGACCGCGCCCAGCGCCAGGCACAGCACGTGGCCTATGCTGGTGATGCGGCCCAGCCACAAGGCCAGCGCCACCACCATCAACATATATAAGGTGCGCTGCGCCGGGACGCCGAAGCCGGCCAGCAGCACATATAAAAACGCAGCCAGCGCGCCGGCCAGCGCCGCCACCTTTTGCGCCGGCAGCCGCAACGGCAGTTGCCAGCCAGTAAAAAACGAGCGCCGCCACAATGCGCCCGCAGCCAAGGCGAACAATCCCGCGATCATGGTGATGTGCAAGCCCGAAATGGAGATATATGGGCCATGAATACACTAGGCCAGATTTGTATTCATAGACCACTTATTCTTACAAATGGTCTATGAATACATTATTCAGGGGGTGCACCATGATGTGTCCACTGGCGGGACTTTAGCGCCTCAGCGCGAAACCAAAGTGGGCGTCGGGCCAAGCGCGGTTAGCAATGCACTCCTCTCTGTCGAGTCTTTCATTGATTTCCAGTACACCTTTAACGGTAATGGATTCCCTGCTAGATGGGTAGATAACTCGTCCTTTAGACTCTCTATTGCAATAATTGTCCCATGCAACTTCGTTCCATCGAAAACGATTGCAATACCTGGGATCGCACTCAATTGTTCATCTTCTCTTAGCAACCTGAGATGTGCGCGAAAATTTGTCTCTGGATTACGCCACTCATCGAATTGGAGATGCGAAGTTATCTCTTCAATGATTCCCCGTTTGCTGAGTTTAAGTTCCAGTCCTTTCAGGACAGCTACGAGAAACACACCAAGTATCGTTTGCGATATGACACGCCCAAGCTCCGCAGTCTCGCTGCCAACTAACGTCCCTTGATGTACTACACTGTTGCGCGCTTTTTGAAGAACAAGAATCTCTTCACGCATAATCTTCGCGTGCCCTTCAATTTTGAATTTATCGAAATCTATTTGTCCATATGTTTTGAGAACGGCGGTTAGCAGGCCCCCGACACGATCAAAGCCATTGTTTCGAACGACGAGGCTTGAAATAAGCGTTGCAACAGATTCGTTGTGCACCAGTCCATATACCACCGGTTCCAGCAGCGTAACTTTGAGCCCTAACTCAATAGCCGCCGTGAAGAAGACTAGTGCCGAAGAAGGCGATAATTCCTGCACTTTTTCTGCTTCGCGATGTGTGTTAAAAGCAGCGATAGCGAGCGTCGGATTATCTACGTAATAGGAACGCAGTCGATCAAAGGTAAACGCGTTAATAGCATCTTCGGTTATTTCATCGACTAGATCCGCATACCATTCGTCTCTTGCGTCTTCATCTGGAGTGTTCAATGTGTGACCTCTTCGTTCTCAACAAGAGCTAATAATCAGACAACGGTCGCCGAAAGCTAAAAGTTGATTATTTGCAATAAATCAGTGTACGATTTTCGAAAGGCTGGATAAGATTGTCTTGTCGATTTGACAAACAAATAGGAGATTTACCATGAACGCAGCCACCGACAAAAAGCCAACCGTCGCCCTCGATAAGAAGGCCTCCGCACCCGATACCTCTTCGCCATCGGCGGACACCTCGCAATCCAGCGCGACCATGCAGCCAGAAAAATCCGTCGCCGACAATCTGCGCGATGCCATTAAGGCCCTCGACGCTGAACGTACTGAACTGGTTAAGACCACCATCGAGAACATCAAGCCCGGCAAGCCATTCGATTCGAGCATTGTCCGCGAGATCAATAAGCTGGAAACAAAGAAAAACCGTCTGATCGTCGCTCGCTTCGCATCATTGCTGAAGAAGAGCGGCCCGGAAGTGCAAGCCATCGTCCACCAGATCATCGAAATCTGACCACTGACAGCGGCGGCGATCACCGAAGCGCAAGCTTCAGTGTCGCCGGCTTCAATGGCTCAAGTTTGCTCAGCACAAAACAGGCAAGCCCAGCTCATTGAGAAACACATTATGTTTGTCCCGTGCTGTTTCAATCTTTTGCTCCAGCGTGGCTAACTCGGCATTCACCGCCTGCAAATCGATTTCGTCCTCCGCAGTCGCTGTGCTGATGTAACGCGAAATATTCAAGTTGAAATCATTCCTCTCGATTTCCTCCATCGTCACCCGGCGGGAATAGCGATCTTCTTCCTTTCTGAATTGATAGGTAGAAACAATCTTCGCGATATGATCATCAGTTAATTTATTCTGGCGCTTACCTTTTTCGAAATGTTCACTGGCATTAATAAACAATATATCATCAGGTTTTTTGCATTTCTTCAACACCAGAATACACACAGGGATGCCGGTAGAGAAAAATAGGTTGGCGGGCAAGCCAATTACTGTGTCGATGTTTCCGTCTTTGAGCAGTTTGCTGCGGATACGCTCTTCTGCGCCACCACGAAATAATACTCCGTGCGGAAGAATGATCGCCATGGTGCCTTCCTTCCCCAGGAAGTGGAAGCCATGCAGCAAGAACGCAAAATCCGCTGCTGATTTTGGCGCAAGGCCGTAGCTTTTAAAGCGGAAGTCCTCTCCCTGCGCTTCGGTAGGTTCCCAGCGGTAGCTGAAAGGCGGGTTAGCAACCACGGCATCGAACTCCAGCTTTTTCGCCGGGTTCATTTCATTCAAGATATCCCAGTCGTTTAACAGTGAATCGCCATGGTGAATCTCGAACTCAGAATCTTTCACCCCGTGCAGCAACATGTTCATGCGCGCCAAGTTGTACGTGGTGATATTGGATTCCTGCCCGACAATTTTACCAATGCCGTGCGCACCCATTTGTTTGCGTACATTCAATAACAGTGAACCAGAACCGCAGGCAAAGTCCAGAACCCGGTTGAGTTTCTTCTTTTTACCGGTGGATGGGTCTTGACTGTCGAGCGTGACGATCTTCGACAATATCGACGACATATGCTGCGGCGTATAAAACTCGCCCGCTTTTTTTCCCGAACCGGCGGCAAACTGGCCGATCAGGTACTCATATGCATCCCCCAACACATCGCTGTTGGTAGAGAATTTTGCTACGCCTTCGGCGATTTTGCTGATAATGGTGCAAAGTTTTTTGTTGCGCTCGACATAGTTTTTCCCTAGCTTTTCTGAGTCGAGATTGATTTCGGAGAACAATCCGCCAAAGGTACTTTCAAAGGATTCATTTTCGATGTATTTGAAGCCCTTCTGAAGCGTGTGGAGCAGCTCGTCATCCTGCGTTCGTGCTAGTTCAGCGATGCTACTCCACAGATGGGCAGGCTCAATCACATAATGCACCTTGCGGCGCATCTGTTTTTCAAATTCAACAGTATCATCTTGATTAGTGGCATACCAAAGCGATAAAGGCGCACGTCGGTCGCCGGGCTCCAAAACAGGGTAATCACTGCCCAATTCTTTTTTTGCTGCCAGCTCGTAATTGTCGGAGAGATAGCGTAAAAACAAGAACGATAACATGTAATCGCGGAAGTCATCGGCATTCATCGCACCGCGCAAATCATCGGCAATTTTCCAAAGGGTATTGCCTAATTCTTTTTGGTCTTGTTCAGTCATGGCTATCTCGCGTGCAGTACAAATTGATATTTTTCAGTGAGTTTCTTGAATATGTCATTAAAATATTCTTGCTCTGTACCATTCATTATTTCCGTCTGATCGTAATAAACGCTTTTATGTGAATGGGTGTTTATGACGTCTGCTACACCATCAACGTTTTCAACGCCTATCTGGTTTAAGGTGTGGCCTATTCTTCCTGTGCCAAGAAACGACGCAATATTCTCTAGAAGCTGCCTTAGTAAAGCAAAGTGGTAGGTGTACAGTTGCTCACCTCTCGCCTCTTCTAAGACCTGTAACAAATGCAAATGATAAAGAAAGACGCTTCGTCGTGGCACTTCAAGAGTCAAATCATTACCAACCCTCTTCAACATACGCAAACCTGTTAGGTTTTTGTAACGACCACTTTTCTCGCCTTTAGTAAGGCGATTGGCCAGAATAGAAAAAAGACCAATGTGGTGCGTAGTGATGATGATTTTCTTTTTTTCGTAATGTGTCTCGACCTGCTTAAACAATGTATCCGCAGTTATGAAAATGTTGTGTTCATCAAGACTGGAAACCGGGTCATCAATGAAGATATGCGCGTCTTGTTCGTTGGCCCATCCGTCAACCTCTAACAGCGCCAGATAGAAGCACCAAACAAATATACGTTCTTCGCCACGTGATATTTTGATAGGAGTATCTTTTTCGTCTTCCGCAAAAAAAGTAACCGATTCAATGCCATTCTCAATATTGTCGTATAGATTTAATTTGTAGCGATATTTAGGGCTATAGGCCGCAAGCTTTTCCATAATGAGATTTTCATTCTCATAAAAAAAACTATGGAATTTATTCAAGCTACTCGGCAGTATATTTAAATGAATATTAAGGCCATCATTGTCTTCATCGTTGTCCCAAACAAACAAATCCTCACTAAAGGCGTTGTAATACACGCCGGCATGCTGACCAGTGTCGTGATTTTTTGTCGCATTCTTGTAGGCAACTGATAGTTGAGTTTTTCCTGTTCCATTGAACGCGAAGATAAGAATAATGTTCTCGTTCATTTCAACCAATTGCTTTGCTATAGCTGGTAAATTCATGCCCCCACCTTATCCACAACGGGAAAGAGTTGCTGCATCAGGCCCTTTTTATGGGCTTTTAGTAAGTCTAGTTTTTTGCTATGCAACATGATCAGTGCATCGACGCTGGATAGACAATCGGCGATTTTCTTCTGCTCTTCAATAGACGGAATGGATATATAAAGAGCTTTAAAATACGGCAGCCCAATGGTCTTAATTGTGCTACCCACCGCAATGCTTTCAAGCGTGGGTTTTAAAATTTGCAATACATAATACAAAAACCAATTTGAAAGCTTCGATTCGTCACAAACCCATACTATAAAATGTTGACTTACAGCCATGTCCGAATGCAAGATTGCGCTTTTCCCGACACCTGCGTCACGACTGACAATCACCGTACCGGCAGGATGAAGAACCGCAGAAGAGTTTTTAAGACCCTCTTTAGAAATTTCAGTTTTTGTTGAATACAAATACCCGTTATCGAGCTTATTAGAGTCCGCAAGAGAGACCCACTTAATACCCCCGTTGTAGTAACCCGGCTGCTTTTTATCCGGTGTATGGCCAGAGCCTCTTTTTGCTAACTCTTCAACTCTTTGAGTCTTCCACTCTCCCGTATCCCCAAATTCAGGAAATCTAAGGCGAGGAACAGTTTCGCCTTTGCTGGGAAATAGTTTCTGCAATAGACCTTTTTTATGGTTCTTAAGGGCCTCGACTTTTTGGCTTTGAGCTCCAATCAGTGCGTCGATGCTGGATAGGCAATCGGCAATCTTTTGTTGCTCGGGGGACGTAGGGACGAAAAGTGGAAGATTTCTGAATGAATCCTTCGAGAGGTTAAATCGTGTGGAACCTTGTGCTTTCTTTGTGAAGTAGGCCCTAACCATGGGCTGCCTAAGCAAGTAGCCGGTGAACACTGGATTGGGGCGTTTGTTTTCGGAGAACCTAAATAGCGCGCAGAAGGAGTTGAGATAACAATTCTCCAATTCCTCCAGCAAGACACTCGACATGCCAACTTCACCGGGCGTCTCAGATGATATCGTGAAAAACACATCGCCACTGACAACTGCGTTTTGACTCTCGCCTTCTTGCACGTCAACAAACCTCAACGCCTTCGGATCCACGAATGTGTTAGAGAACACATTCATGTATGTAACGAATCGGGCTTCGCCAGCATCGAAGTCAGCCCCTGCTTTTCCAGTTAGCGAAGAAAAGAGTTCACCTTCATTTCCAAGCCTTTTCTCCTCCCACGCTCCTGCATCCCGAAACTCAGGAAAACGCAACTTCGGCACCAGCATTTTTTTCACATCCTTACTCATACGCAGTTAACCCCGAAATCTCGCGCCCTTGTGCCAATTTTTTCAACAATGGCAGCAGGTCTTCCATCAATGCCAACTCAGCCTTGGCGCGCTCTTTCCAGCCCAGTTCACGTGGCGCAAGCAAGTCGTTTAGTTTTTCGCCATCAAAGATCATACGCCCCATAATGCCGTCTACAAATGATTGCAACGCTGCGCTGTCCAGTTGGTGCATTGCTGCCATTTCGCTAATTGCTTTCGCGGATTTGGCAGATTTGAAGGCGTCGAAACCGGCGCGGATTTCTTTTTCATTCCGCACTTCGCCCGCTTTGAGCTGGTTGATGTAGGCGGTGATATCTTCGCGTTCGTCCATTAAGTTCGCGCTGGAAGCCAATAGACCAATTAACTGTTCGCGAGTCATTCTTTGTTTGGCATGTGGGTTTTGCGTGTACTGCGCAATCAGCCCCATGATGTAGTCATAGTCGATGACGCTAGAAGAAAACAGCACAAATTCAAAATCGAGTTGCTGGAGTTTATCGTCCGGCTCTTTGCTTTTGTCTTGCTTCTCTTTCAGCCGTTGCGCGGTTTCCAGGTACATGGCTTTGAAGGCGCGCAGGGTGTCATCGGTGATGACCGCCTCAATGCTGGTGCTTTGCTCTGCGCTTAAATCAGTGTATTGGTCGAGCTGGGTTTTCAGCCGCTGCACTTCTTTAAACAGGTTGATGAACTGGCCTCTCGCGTCGTCGCCTTTGAGGTTGTTCACTTCGGCGGGCGCGTAAGTCAGCCCCTGGCTTTGCATAAATTCTTGTAGCTTCGTGATAGCGGAATCGAGCTTTTCTATCACTACCGGCGCAGCATCTACTAACCAGTATTTTTTTGCGGATTCAAAATCACTGCCAGAGAACAATGCCACAGCGTCCTTGACCGCTTGTTCTTGTTGCCGAAAATCGAGAACATTGCCGTAGGGTTTGGTGTCGTTAAGAATGCGGTTGGTGCGCGAGAAGGCTTGAATCAAACCGTGATGTTTGAGGTTTTTATCCACATAAAGGGTGTTAAGATATTTTGAATCAAAACCAGTGAGCAGCATATCCACCACAATCATCACGTCGATCTTGTTGTGGTGGGCATAATCAGCATTAGTGTATTTGTGATCTTTAATGCGTTGCTGTACGTCCTGATAGTACAAATCAAATTCGTTGATGTTGTGATTGGCATTGTATTGCTCATTGTAGGCGGCGATGATGGCTTTCAACGCGGCTTTCTTTTCATCTGGCGCGACGGTGTTATCTTGCTTTTCTTGCGGCAAGTCTTCCTGCAATTGCTGCACGTCTTTATTGCCTTCGGCAGGCGGTGAAAACACGCAGGCGATATTCAACGGCTGGAAGCTATCATCGTCACGACAGCGTTTTGCCTGAATCTCGGTAAACAAACGATGGTATTCAATGGCGTGATTGATCGAGGCCGTGGCTAATACCGCGTTGAAGCGACGCGCATTAGTTGCAGCATCATGTTTGGCCAAAATTGCTTCGACCACAGCTTGCTGCGAAAGCGTATCGCCTGTTTTTGGCTTTACGTTGCCTTCCGGTTTGAAATAGTCGATATGAAAACGCAACACGTTGTTATCATCAATGGCGTTGGTGATGGTGTATGCGTGCAGTTGTTTTTCAAAAATATCGGCGGTAGTTTTGTAGGAGGCGTCTTTGCCGTCGATTTGTTTGTAGCTGGCGTTTTGTTCAAAAATGGGCGTGCCCGTAAAGCCGAATAGTTGGGCCTTGGGGAAAAATTCTTTAATGGCTTGATGGTTGTCGCCAAATTGTGAGCGATGGCATTCGTCAAAAATAAATACAATACGTTTATTGCTTAAAGGTTCTAGGCGTTCTTTGTAATTCTTTTTGTTATTACCATCGAGCGCGAGGCCGAGCTTTTGTATGGTGGTTACGATGACTTTATCGGAATAGTCTTCCGAAAGCATGCGCCGCACCAGCGTTTCGGTATTGGTGTTTTCTTCCACGCAGCCATCTTGAAATTTATTAAATTCCTCGCGGGTTTGACGATCCAGGTCTTTGCGATCGACCACAAACAAACACTTTTCGATATCGGGATTGTCTTTGAGTAAGGTTGAGGCCTTAAATGACGTAAGTGTTTTCCCGCTGCCTGTGGTATGCCAGATATAACCATTGCCACGGTTCTGATGGATGCAATCAACAATCGCTTTGACCGCATAAATTTGGTACGGGCGCATTACCAATAATTTTTGCTCGCTGGCGACCAGTACCATATAGCGGTTGATCATTTCTCCAAGCAGGCATTTGGCGAGGAATTTATCGGCAAATGCATCGAGCTGGGTGATTTTTTTGTTGTCTTCAGCGGCGAACTGATAAACCGGCAAAAAGCGTTCGTCCGCATTAAAACCAAAATGCTGATTGTGGTTGTTGGCGAAGTAGTAGGTATCGCTGTTGTTACTGACGATGAACAGCTGCATAAAGCACAGCAAGCTGTTCCCGTAACCATTGCCGGGGTCGTTCTTGTAATCGACGATCTGCTGCATAGCGCGGCGCGGACTCACTTGCAGGGTTTTAAGTTCGATCTGTACCACCGGCATACCGTTGATGAGCAGAATCACGTCATAACGGTGGTGGCTGTTGGCGGTATTGATACGCAGCTGGTTGATGACTTCGTAGTCGTTTTTACACCAGTCTTTGATATTGACCAGGGTGTATTGCAGCGGTGTTCCGTCTTCGCGTGTAAACGTATTGCGGGTGCGTAGGGTTTTGGATGCAATGAATACATCAGCGGTGACGATCTCGTCACGCAGGCGGGCGAATTCAGCATCGGTGAGGGTGACTTTGTTCAGTTCCTCAAATTTGGCGCGGAAGTTTTGTTCCAGCGCTTCACGGTCACGGATGTCCGGCCGATAGGTATATTTAAGATCTTTCAGCTTGCCGATCAAATCTTGTTCAATTTGGTTTTCTGTTGTTGTCATTGAGCAGACCTAATATTGTTGTGTGATTGAACTTCATTGCGAAATTCGAAATTCGAAATTTTCCGTCACGCCTATGCCTGCTGATCGTGGCCTGCGACTGTTTCGTCTGCGCCGCCGGTGCGAACCCATTCATTGACCTCCGAAAGCTGGAACTTCCAAAGACGCCCGATCTTGTGGGCTGGAAGCCCCTTTCGCTCCCGCCAGCGATAGACGGTATCTTTCACAACGCCCAAGTGCTCGGCTACTTGTTCGGCGGTCACCCACGGTTCGGCATTCATTGCATGGACCTTTGTTTCAATAGCGTAAAGTCGACTAAAATCGTTCACAGTCTACCAGATGAGTAGCCCATGCCGATAGTGACATATTGACCAGCCAGCCTGAACGTCCCTGGCGGCGTCCTGCGATGGTCAGTTTTTTGATCAGGTGCAAGGTCAAGCCAGGCTAGCGATAATGTTTACTAAATGCAATTAGTAAACGTTGTGGCTGCCGGTGCCACTCCTGCGATGTACGAAGCCCAAAGGGCTGGATAGAATGGTTTGAAAGTATTGCAATTATGCAATAATGAAACATTCCGAGGTGATCCGATGCGAGAAGGTCAAGCGAAGGTACTGAGCGAGCGGGAGCTGTCCCGCGTCGTCAACGTGGTGAAGAAGAAGGCGCACGCCAAGCGAAACGTCGCGTTACTCTACTGTTCGTTTGGCCTCGGCCTACGTGCGAAGGAAATGGCCGCGCTGCGCATCAAGCACGTGCTCGGCGTTGATGGCAACCTGCTCGATGAGATCAACCTCACCGGATCGATGACGAAGGGTAGCAAGCAGCGACATGTCTATGTGACGAACCCTAAAGTGGTCGCCGCGATGCGCGAATTCGTCGCCGAACGGCAGCAGCGTGAAGGTATCCTGTTCAACCTCGAAGCGCCGTTGTTCAAGTCGCAGAAAGGCAGCTCGTTTTCGCCGAACAGCTTGCAGCAGCTCTTCCATCGCATGTACGCGGACGCGAAATTGCAAGGTGCCTCCAGCCACAGCGGGCGGCGCACATTTGCAACAACCCTGATTGAAAAGGGTGTGGACATAAAGGCCGTGTCCACGCTGATGGGCCACTCGTCTATCGCTATGACAGCACAGTACGTCGAGGACAACCCTGTGCGGCTCAAGCAAATCTGCACAGACTTGTTCTAGCCGTGGGAAAATGCCCCGTCTACATCATACTGTCGCGACTACTTTCTACGCTGGAGTGAAATACCATGGCTACTCTAACCTCACTAATTCCTGACGTCGAAGTGCTTCTTGCACTTGCGCCGGAGGAATTAGCTGAAGTCGTATTGCAACTCGCTCAAGAGCGTAAGCAGAACAATGTAATCCACCAGCAATCTATCGCATCAGATATAACCGGTCATCCCACGACAAACGACGGATACCCTCAGACTCGTCGAAACGAAGCGGAGTTGGCTTTGGCAGAGGCATGGAACTGGCTACTGATAAACGGCCTTCTTGTACCTCAACCTGGCTCGAACGGAAATAACGGCTGGATGCTACTGAGTCGCCGCGCTCAGACCATTGTCGCAAACGCAAGCTTCACGACCTATGTCAGAAGCGTTGGATTTCCTAAGTCGCTGCTACACCCAACAATTGCTGATGAAGTTTGGCTAGATATCGTTCGGGGAGATTTGGAGACAGCCGTCTTTAAAGGTTTTCGCGCCGTTGAAATTGCAGTTCGGGAGGCTGGACATTTTGCCGACGCCGACGTTGGCACAGCATTAATGCGGAAGGCTTTCGATAAGACCACAGGACCACTTTCCGATCAAAACCAGCCAGAAGCAGAGCGAGAAGCGCTGGCGCACCTTTTTGCTGGCGCCATTGGCTCATATAAGAATCCGCATTCGCATCGTACAGTTACAATAAACGATCCTACTGACGCTCAGGAAATGGTCGTGCTAGCCAGCCATCTACTTCGGATCGTTGATAGCAGAAGGTGATCTGACGCCCATTTTTTTGTCCTTGTCAAACCGCCCCCTGAGCGTCGATTGCGCCGCGGCTGATATGTTCCTTCATCGCCCTGCCCTGATGCCCCTGAGAGGCTATAAACAAGCCGTACATATTTGTACAGCTTTTTACTCAGTTTCTGGCCGGGCTTCACGAAAAAAATCTATACAAGATCGCCCTTCGCCCATCCAAAATTCGAGGTGTACAAATTTGCAGCCGCCGCCGATACGATGATGTACACAAACACACTACTCATTCACCGAAAACATATGCAAATTTGTACAAGCCACTCGCCCGAGCCCGCCTTTGACCCGGTACATATTTGCATACGTTCCAGTAAGGCTTAATACACAAACACATTACACCCTCACTGAAAACATATGCAAAAATGTACAGCCATCAAGCAGCCAGAAGGTCTGGATATGTCTTGAAGTCCACTGCCGCCGCCAGCTCAGCAACCTGATCATAGTCGATGCAATACATGCTGGACGTTACTCCATTTACCATCACACGTTTCCTCTTTATCGCGACACCTACATGCTTCATGATCCCGTTGAAGACCTTCACCTTCGCCTCCGGCGCATCAGGCACCTTGAAGCTAGTGTCAAGGTAGCGATTCAAGTCTCTTAGATTTTTTGTGGCATATGCAGCGGCACGATTAATCTGCTCGTCAGTTATCACCCATTGAAGTTCACCAAGCTGCTCCTTGCGTCGTTTCGCGAGTGCACGGCCCTGTCGCGAGGAACTAGACACCCCTCCCATTGCTGCTGCGTACTCAGCCTCAACGAGTTTGCATTGCGCTGCATTCCGCAGAACATCGCCGGGCTCAATCTCCACGGTGTGAATTGCCCCGAGCAACAAGTCTCGCCGCTTTGTGTTGTGGCGATAGTCGGGAAAGGCACGATGCGTCCATTTGCTCTCACGCTCAACTCGGTCAGTTTTCAGCGCGTCGTCGTGCGAAAGTTCAAGCAGCTTGATATCTCGCAGGACACTACGAAGCTTCTTCGAGTCGTAGTCGATAATCTGCTGCAAGGTTAGGTCGCTCACGTTTTTCAAATCAAAGAGGTCAGCAATGGTGGCCTTCTTCAGTGATCGCTTCTCTATGTTGGTGAGCTTCGTGTGTGTAACCTTGCGAAGCTCATGCAATTCCTCTGCTGACAGCGATGGCGCTTCAAGAATTGCCACGTACTTCTTGTTCCCGTCAGGGTCTGCGGCAATCTTCAACATCTCCGCGCCTGCTTGCTTGATAGCGCTGTCTACCGGGACAAGCTCTACTGTCCACCCCTCTCCTTTCTTCAAACCGATGAACTGCCGCTGACGGTTATGCCGCCACTGCTCTTCACACCAAGCCAGCCTAGTAACGAAGTCCAGGTATAGCAACTCCCCTTCCGACAGCGTAGCGTCAGTCTGATTCAAACTGAGGGTTCGCGTTGCCAGCTCACGGGCCGCTGTGCCCTTGCGAATTGCGCTTTCGGACTGCAAGACACTGCGCTTGTCATCGTGAATCCAGACCTTTACACGCTTGGGAGACCGAACACGGCTGATAGCTTGATCGCAGTCCTGAAAGGTATAGACACCAGCATCGAACAGGCCGTAGACAGAGTCGAACCATTTAACGTCAATGCTCACGCCTGTGCTCAGCGTAGACGTAGCAATCAACACCTGATACTTCTTCGACTCGCCGTTAGGATCATCGAAGAACGCCTTGTGATTTCGCTCGTCGTTAGTATCGCCGTTCAACGAAAGCACTTTCACCGGGTTGCCGTCCTTATCATGGATGAACCGCAATAGCGATGTAAGCTTTTTCGCCAACACCTTCTTCCCGACAGGCACAAATACACGCTCGCCGGCCTCGATAGCCGCGATCATTTCAGCAATCAGATGATCCTTGTCCTCATATAGCTCGATGGTACGATCAGTCTTCCATTCGTTGATAATGGCCTTGGCCGCACGTACGTCAAACTGTCCCATCAGCATCGGGATCAGATGAAGGGTAAGCGTATCGCTCATGTCAGCATCGAGACAGATCACTTGCTTTGCTTCACGCAGAAGTCGAATCAAGATTTTGAAGATGAGGTTCCGCTTCGGCTTAGTGGTATCAGCCAAAAAATGGCGCAGAACCTGTTCGACTTCATCAATCACCAGCACGTCGTAGTGATGATGTTCGCGAATGAAATCCAAGCTATCCATGCTCACTGCATACCGATCTGTTGGTGAGCGCTCGTCCAGATAGCAAATGTGTCCAAGCTCACGGGCAAGCATTCTCTCCAAGGAGCGACGATGTCCAAGCTGAATTCGACGCCAGGTTGCGGGGAGCGAGTTCATGTATGGCACCAGCCATTGTGTTTTTCCCGTTCCCTTCGGCGACTTCACAAAGAGAACCTTAGCCTCGCTGAGTTCTTTGCTCATGTGGCGGATTGGAACACCGAGATAGCGGTCGTCCAAGTAGATGGCATCCTTGTGCTTATCTTCTTTCAGTTCCGCGTGCGCCTGATGCGACTCATTCAAGTTCTGCACGAGCGCGATCAGTTTGCCGGGGCCGCATTGTTCAGCATCTTGATGTATTGGTTTGATCATCATTGAGCATCGCCTTCACGCAGTTTTTTCCTAGCGAGGATTTCCGCGATGCCGTCAACGATGTCATCGCCTTTCGCACGCTCCATGTAAACCGTGCCACACTTCTTGCAGACTAAGAACGGAGTGCCACGTCCGGTGACGTTGACGAACTCACTCGGCTCTGGATCGTCATGAAATGGACAGCGCACGTTAGAAATTTTGTGAGTGATATCGCGTACGACGATATGGCTGTTAGCCGTTTCGATCACGTCCTCCGGCAGCAGCTTGCGCAACTGGCCGTGACTATTGAGCGGTTTAGCCACTGCGGTCATCGGCACAGCAACAGGCTTAGGCATGTCGCTGAACATGCGCCAGTCCAGAAACATCCCTTCGTGGTGCCAGCTTTGCGCAAGGTGACGACGCTCTTTGCCCACAACAGGCAAGATGAACATGCGGCCAATATCAGCCGTCGAAGGATCGGCACCCAAGTCAGTAGCCCATGACTCGATGACGGGCTGCAATTGAAGAAAGTCCGCGACTGGCATCGAAGTAGCCAGTGGCAGCACAATGCGTGCTTTGTCTTTGCCTTCTTCACGGTGGTTAAGCGTCGTATAGACCACATGCTCCCACTTGTTGAAGATTTCACGAAGCTGATCCAATGGACGGCCGCCGTCATAGTCGAGCACGAGCATGGTCATCTCTACCAAGTTCTCTGAGATGCGGCGAACGTGCGTGCGGCTGAAAAACTTGAGTGGCTTCCCTTCGCGGTCGTCACCTTTAACTACAGTCGGGTCTGACACGTCCTTGTATACCCAAGGGGAAAAAAGTGGCAGGTTAGATTTATGGCTGAGTGCGCTCGCGTGCGGCGCACTCAACATGGCCGCGATTTCGGGCCACAAAAGAGAGGTAGATTTGGCCTGATTGTCGGCCATTTGATGGAAAAAGGTGATGCCGATAGGCAGAGTGATGTACATGAAAACTCCGATGATGATGTAATGCGGAATCGTCAAGCTGTGATCCCGCTTCGCTATTAAAGTCGAGTTACCAGTTCGACTGAGGCACGCAACAACTATCCAGATATCGTTTCGATGGAGGTAACAACGCGAAGCGGCGATACCTAAAGAGTTGTCTTGTGCGCTCAGTCTATTTATATGCGTCCAACGTTCAATTACGCTTGGTTAGCACATCGCTGTTCTTCGACTAAAGGGCATTTATCAAAATCGTCTTCCGATTTGAATTCCAAGAACGTCCCCCATCCGTCATATTTGCCGCCTGCCTTGCGGGAAGCACGAGCGATTGGAATGGTATGCAAGATGATTTCACCTAAATTCGTAGCCCCCGTGTGTGTGAAGCTAATGCACACCTTGGCATCTTCTCCCTTCCTAGTACTAATGTTTGCGTATCCTTGTTCAAGCAGCCATTTGTGAAGCTGCGCGATATTCCCTTTGTTTGGGATGTACACGAAATGGTCTATTGACCTACTAACATGGAGCTGGTCGCCGTTCTTCGCCAACATTTTTACCACCGCGAAGTCACGAAGGACTAGGTTCAGTGTTTTGTGGTCTGTGCCCATTTTGCTTTCGCGCAAGGCGCTTTTCGCAACTTCGATATCGCGATCAGATAAAGTGATTTGCTTAACGACTTTTGTAGCTTTGCTCATGATTTTCCTAATATTTTTTGCGTGACAGTGCCTCATCAAAAAAGATGACATGCACTATCAATCCAAACGAAGATTGAAAACAGCTAGCCGGAGGGCAATTTGAACCAAGCCCTCGCGACTAACGAATCTTTGGAAACTTAGCTTGCGGTTGGCAGCAGCGCAGTAGTTACACGAATGTGTTGCGCAGCGTTCGCAACCAACTCGTCAACGACCGCCGGGGAGGCGACGTCTTCTGCGGAGTCTGCGATGTCGGCGACATCAGGAGCGGCAATAGCGGATGGCTCGACGGCTGAAGTTGCAGATTCAACCGGGGAAGGCACTGGTTTGGCGACGGGCGGGAACTTCGTGTTGGTCGCGTAGTAGATGCGAAAATCATCTGTCTTCTTCTTCTTGCTCAAGAAGCTAGGGCGTTTTCCTTTACCGTCCCACTCTTCTCCAGTCGTAGGATCGCGGAAGAAATAGTCAGGGCTGTAGTCTTTATCGACAATGGCCTGTTTATCTTTTGATGGCGGAAAAACTTCGTCCTTGGTAATACGAAACGTCGCAATAAGTTGATGCACCTGAGCGATAAACAGGGGACGATCAGCGTTCAGAGCGTCTTCATTCATTTTCAGCGACGCTTCAAGTTCTGCTTTCTTCGCGAGCAGATCAGCAACATTGGAGGAGGTAGGGATATTGAGTGCGAACATGAGGTAACTGCCTTTTCAAATTTAATGGTTAGGTTAAAAATGAAACTCCTTCGGCAGACGGTATGCAACTCGAAGACGAGCAAACACAACGTCGTACGAAATCGGAAGACCGGAGGTGTGGCAGCCTGGGAATATGCAGAGACGCGAACGGCAGTAGACGCCGTCTAATAGACTCTGTCAGATTTGCAGGCGAACTCCCACATCCGAAATACCGAATGAAAGAATTTCAGCCTGCCCCTTCCATCAAACTCAATGATGGTACCGCTCTGTGTCGGCCGTGTTACCCACGAGGCGCGGAGAGTGTCCGCAAAATCTGGCAGCGTAGTTGGGTTGAAGTACTTAACGCTGATGACACAATAACTGAAGGCAACAATCTTCGTCAATAGGTTGAAGAAAATTTCACGTTTGTTCTCGAAATCACTGCTACTCCGTAGTCGATAAATATCTGCATCCAGAATCATCACCGCCACTGGAGGCGAAGCGGAGCACGACATGAATATCAATAGCAATATGCCAACGAGCAGGGCAAGAGACGAAATCAACAAATCAGGGAGCGTGCCAAGAAAGCCAATCAGCCTTCTCGCACGAGACTGGCTGGCAAGGTACCTGCCACCAAAGATCGCGTTCGGCCTGCCACTCAACGCGCAGGCAGAGCTCTGGGAGCCGCAGACCAACTATGTGATCGACTGTACGCCAACGACCGACGCAATCTCGATGCCCCTAGCGCTGGCTTGGCATTTCGCCACCAAAGGAGGCCACGTAATATGGGTCGGTACTACCGTAGACTTGCGCCGTATGTCCGAACAGCTCATGTTCAAAATTGCTGGCGTCGAGCAACCTGCGGCAGACATGAGCGTTCAACTCGACGCCATCGCACAGTGTAAGCTAGCGTATGCACATAAACAGATCGGCAAACTGTGGATTGACTTCTGCAACGTTGATGATTGTGGCGATGACGATATTGAGCAGGTATTTTTGACTTCAGTATCGTCCTTCAAGCCAACGCTGATCGTAGTAGATGAGTCCATCTTCGATGATGCGAAGTTCAATTCATTTGAAGTGTTGGTTCGCCAAACTCATGCGTTGCGCATGATCGAGGAACTTCGTGGCACGAATCCGATGTGCAGCGTACTTTGGCATCTGCCAATGTCGAGTGTCGTTGACTGTCACAAGCAGTTGCCTGTCGTTGACTGTCACAATCAGTTGCCATCAGTGGCGCAGTCGTATCCGACTATCTATCTGAGCACTTCAGGGACCCCAGTAGCAAAAGCAGACCTTGCACTACCAGCCTAAGCTCTTGCGATCCCAGGTGAGCTTCTGGTGGACCCTCAATGCCGATAGGAACATGGCCCTGCCTGCTGACCGGCTACCTGTCTAGACTGGCAACATCCACGGTCAAATAGTGGCAAGGACATAGAAGCGGCACCAGACAAGTCGGATACCATATTCGGCCTTCTGCCGATCTGAGAAGGAACCATCGAACAATTCAGGCGTTGGTAGAAAGCTGGTAATCACCAACGCCTGAAAGACTTCCCGATATTCGTCAGCCGACAATCCGACCTTGAGATTTTCTCTGGCTTGCTTGGAGTACAGCGCATCAATGGAGCGCTTTGACACGATGCTGTAGCCAAAGAGAGTAAGCCGGTCACTGCTCCAGTTCAGGACATGCGCGCCGACCGTGCGATTGTAAAGCCGCCGCACAGCGAACAGCACGCGGTCTACTAACTTGATCTTCAAGCCAACGTCAATGACTGGCTTCGTGATCATCGAAACAGCAGACCGATCTGATTGCCGCTGCCGACACGACGCCCCAGCCACTCGAAGGTAAATCGCGAAGAAGCGCAGTAGTAGCCAAGCGGTGTTCCGTTTGGCGAGTACGCGACGATGTTTCCGTTGGGGCGGGATTCGGTGAAACCTACCCTTCGGCCAGATCCGTCAAACAACGACACGCTTTCCATACCATCCTCCGAAATCAGTTAGGTCGGTCATGCTCAGTCTTGAACTGGTTGGACGTATCGGGATTGATTGGCGTGCCGTCTGCCATCACCGCAAATTTCTTCTCCGGATACCACTCCAGGTCAGCCTTTCTCACCTCACCAGCGAATTTGTACGTGACGCGAAACAGCCGTTTGTACTCGACATCCTTGAGGCAGGCAATGCCCGCTGGATAAAGTGAATAGTAACTCTGACATGACTTCCCCGTCGGTTGAAGAACTTGGGCCACGTTGATGCGTTCCGCGATCTCCGCAGCCCCAACACACCTAGGAAACACAATTGCCAGACTAAACGCGACTATCGCTAGTTTCGTCAACATTGGTGGGGGCCTTCACTTACAATTTGCTGGTGTCTGTGCTGCGAGTATCCGAGCACCAGCGAGATCGCCAGAACGTCGACTCTTTTCAACCGCGTTCTCGTGGATGAGGCAATAAGGGTCCGCCACGCTCCTGCCTGTATTGGGATCAATGATGACTGTGTTCGAGCTTCTTCCACGTGCATTTGCTGCAACTTGCTCGATCTTCTCGATTGGAACTCCGATCTTTTTCAGCTCTGCATTGGCCTGCTTGCTTTCTGGGCTTGGAGGCTTCGACGTTGCGATTAGCGCTAGTCCTAGAATGGCTTTCTGATCGCCTTGAGATGCGGGGATGCGATACAAGGTAACTGCTGTTCCAAGCTCCTTTTGGAACAGCTCGCTCTTCATTATCAAATCAGCCTCGCCGACCATGGCACTAACATTTCCACGCTTCTCAGCCAATTGGTAAAGCTGTCTAGCACCGACGTAATCGAACTTTATGTACGCTGATGTTACGCCCGGATAAACCATACTGTGAATATTGGCCAGCAACCGTGGAGCTTCCGCATCTCCTCGAATTGTGAGGTAGCGTAGCAACGGCAGAGCGTCGGTGTACCTACGTTCATTTACATATTTCAACGCGAATTCCATCAATTTTTGATCTGTTCCCGCAACCTCAACAAGTTTCTTGCTAAGAAAGGGCGCGCCCACCGCCGGGGGCTTCAAGAGGACGATTTTCCGCAGTTCTTCACTATCTGTGTATGCCCTTTCAGTAATCTCTATATTTGACAATGATGAGGAAGCTTCCGGCAAGGAAGCCGACTTGGTTTTCGTGGCACGCCGAACACCTGCCGCAGGTTCCACCACTACAATTTGTTCAGCTTTATTCGCCGTCATAGCGGGTGTGACGCTGATCGAAGTTGCCCCATTAAGCACTGCAATTCGATCAGCGTAAGAATGCTTCAGGCATGCAACATCCTGACACTTATTTCTAACGTTCGCGAGCCAAGCTCGTTGCTCCAACTTCAATTCATCAGCGTTGACTGCCGTTGACATCGACTTCTTATACGACTGCATAAGCTGGCTATCGAGGTCAGAAATCTTCTCGTCAGAACAGATCGTTTTCTCGACATTAGTTGCGGCCTTCGCGCAATCGAAACTGGCCGCGTGTGCGACCGATCCAGCAGCAAGAAGCAATAGGCACAGTATAGTGTTCTTCAATTTTTTCACCTTTGATGTTCGTAGCGTCGCACGGCAAGTGGACTTGCCGTGCGAGACTTCATTACTCCGGAACCGAGACGCCGTATGCTGCTGATTGGCTTACGATCTTGCCTTGGTATGGAATGATCCAGTTCAACCAGCCGTGACCGTTGTTGAAGTTGGCCGTGTTACCGTAAATCTGCGTGGAGGTAAGTGCCACCGGATCAATCTTGACGATGTTGCTGAAGCCATAGACCGCCGCGTCATAGGTCAGATGAACATTGGTCAGATAAATCGAACCGGCATCGACAACGATATCCAAGGTGGTCTGATACTGCTGCATATATGGCAGTACCGTTACCCTCGACTGCGAAAACACGCCCGATCCATCATTCTTAAAAATGGTCGGAGGCCAGTTGCCGAAGTGGTTGTCTGGCGCTGTACCTGCCAAGAATGCGTCGTAGCGTCCTGACTTGGAGAAGTCAATCAACTCTGACGTGTAGATTGCGGCGTTGCCAGTATTAACGCCTGTGATGCCTGGCTGCCCATTGGACTGATACGCGTTGATCATTGCCGGGAAGTGCGACATGTCACGCGTGAACGTGCCGTCCTTGTTATTGATAAGGAAGTACGGCTTCTGCTGAACCATGTTGTCCGTTACGAGGATATCGACATAGCCGTCACCGTTGATGTCTCCCGCCGAAGCGCTGTGGCAATAGCAGATATCGGGAAGCGTCAGGTTCTTGTAGGTGCCATCTGCTTGGCTCATCAACATGTGCTGCTGTTCGCCGGGATACGGATCAGCATCAACGCCATGACAGGCGAAGAACACATCTGGCACGCCATCGTTGTTGAAGTCGGCTACGATGGTTTTGCGCGGATGGACACAGCCGACAGTGTTGGTCAATAGCTTGGCTGTGTTATCAACCCAAGCGCCGTTCACATTTTTGTAGAATCGGATGTGGCCCAGCTTTGATGCCGTCGCCGCCGTGTAGTTGTATTCCAAGGAGTGGGTAACCATCGAATAGCTACCTTCTTGGAAGAAGTCCGCAAATGCCACCGAGTTGGACTCAGTCACATCCGCCGGCATTGTTTGTGCGCCGAGTGCTTTGCCAGCAGCGATCTTGTTTTCGTAGGACGACTTAAGCACCGGGATCGGAACGATCAACGATACCGATTGATTTGCGGTGCCGCTCGCGCCAGTACAAGTTAGCGTGTACGTTCCAGCGCCAGCCGCAGTTGGCGTCTGTACTGACGTGCCGGATGTAGCCTGAGTTCCTGACCATGCCCCGGTCGCGCTGCATGATGTGGAATTTGTGGACGACCAAGTAAGCGTAGCCGACGATCCCAATGCGACTTTAGGCTGACTGATCGCTAGCGTGACTGTTGGCGCTGGGGTAGCTGGGATTACAGGCACTTGCGTGGCAGGACCGCCACCGCCACCGCCGCATGCGGCCAATGACAGAGTGATCAATCCCGCTCCAATAGATTTCTTCATTCATTTCCTCCACTCGCACCTCGTGGGCGCTTGCCGTTTGTGAAGCCCCGGCAGTGAAGGTCTATTGGCGCAACTTTTTCCCGATTCGCTGAAACCAGTTAGATCATCGGGTGATCCTTGGTGATACGTGACCTGTACTCGTCAACGAAGACCATAACGTCAAGGCCGAGCGCATCAGCGATGGTGACGAATTCTGGAAAGTCCAGGCGTCGTTCACCGCGTTCATATTTCGAGACAAAAGACTGTGTCTTGCGGAGTTTATCAGCCAGATCGGCTTGCAAAAGTCCGCGCGACATGCGCGCTTCAACCAGCATTTGCCGGAACACTTGTGAGTTGGGGTCGTGAATAGGATTAGCCATCCACACAGGTTGAAACCCAACTCAGGATATGCCATAACCTATTATGGGATATACTATCACAAGGAACGCCATAATGTTGACAATTGGCAACATTTCCTGAATGCCTTGGCGATCTACGCCTCTGCTGTCGGAATGCGTTGACTTTTAATCAACTAGCGCTCTCTGTTGGACTAATGATAGAGAGCAATGAATTTGCTTAAATCATCCCAAAGGATGATTTCAGCGAAGCGAAGAATCGAGGGACATGGATCGGTTAGACAGCATCATTCGGAAGATTTATGACGCAGCCCTAGACCCCGCCGAGTGGGAGACGTTGTTGACCGAAATTACTTCGGTCATCGGTGCTGTAGCAGGCTTCTATGCCGGACTGGATATCCGTCATGGTCGAGGTGCGTATTGGCACACAGTCGGACACGACCAGCGAACGCAAGCGCTCTACAACGATCAATTTCTTGCAGTTGACCCGACCCTAGCCCAGATCATCAAAACGCCAGGTCGAGCACTCGCCTGTAGCGAATACCTGTCTGATGCCGACGTGGCGACGAGCAAATTCTATTCCGACTTCATGATTCCGAACGGAATTCGCTATGTTCTTAGCGGCGTTGTCAGCATGGAAGGCAGTATGATCAGCTTCTTCGGCTTTCAACGTCACGTCAGCCAACCACCGTTTTCGCAGATCGAAACAGACTTCCTACAACGCCTGATACCGCATTTCGCCAAGGCCGACCAAGTTGCGGCGAAGGTATCCACCGTTAGCGATGCCAAACGACTCGCGATGGCAGTCCTTGATCGCATGGACTACGGCATCATCATCGTGAATCAGGCCGGTCATGTAAGGATGACGAACCAGCGCGCAGAACTATGGCTACAATCAGGTGAGGTAGTTCAATCCCTATTTGGTCGAATCCGGCTCACAAACATCAAGGACAATGACGCGCTCTGCGGACTGATACGAACTGCGGTTAGCGGCGACAATGCTGATACGCAGGCCAAAACCATCGAGACACTTGCCACGCAAAGCAATACTCGCGTTCGAATCGCGGTGCTTCCGGTTAGCAATGAAGAAAAGAGACAGCTAGACGACGATGAAGCCGGTGTTGTTCTCGTCCTTTCAGACAACAATCAGCAGCGTGCGATGGCATCACATGTTTTGCAGGACTCGTATGGACTGACCGCTGCGGAAACGAAAGTGGCGACCGGCTTGGCCGGAGGGCTTACGCAGGATGAGTTGAGCGATACTTTGTTCGTCTCACTCTCCACAATCAAGACCCACACACAGCACATCTATCAGAAGATTGGCGTCAGCAGGCAAGTCGATCTGGTCCGACTCGTCTACGGCCTACCTGCCCTATCGTGAGCTGACTCCGATTCAACCGCCTCTCGTCCCGACCTCAACTACCACCTGTGCCGGATCATCGAAGTCAGGATACACGACTCTGAAGCCACCGTTTCTTGCTGTGATCGTGAAAAACCTACCGACATCTTTCCGCGAAACATATCGTCCGCGAACACCTCTTCCTGTCCGCTTTGGTTCGGTTCTATGCGTCTCAAGTATGTATGCATCAGCTCGCGCCGACGAGAACCCTGCATCGATCAACTTCCGTCGAAGATCATCAATAGTCTCGCGGCTGGACAATGAGCCAGCCGGAAATACCTGAACGCTATCAACGAGATGGCGAATGTGCTCAGCCAATCCGGTCCTAACCGTAAACAACGTGTCTCCTGTTAGGGAGTCAAGTTGGTCGATCAATTTTCTAACTGAATCCATCTCTTCTGAACGATGGCGAACTGAAGCTTCAGCCGATTTCAGTTGGTTCGCAAGCTCATCCCTTGTAGCACTCAGTATGTCCGCCTCGTGCTCAAGCTCACGTATACGTTTGAGGACGGTTGCAGGCGCATCGCCCAATTCCAGTGCTGACATCAAGTGCGCAAGACGCTTGCTGTTTTCGTCAGCAGCAGCATTTGCTGATTGCAATTGTTCGCTAATCGTGAGCTGTCGCGCACTTTCGCCTTCAACAGCATCGACATCCGACAGAAGTTCCTTCAACTGCAACGTACGACAGAACGTAAGAAAGCTCTTCTCAAAATCTTTGTACGGCCATTGCACTGCGAAACATCCGAGGCCCCGGCGCGCGCCGTCGCACACAAGCACCTTCTTTCCTGGCCGTTTGATTTCACCATCGTCGGAACGCACACGCTGTGCTGCGCCACCTGCCAAGATCATTGTGCTACCACAGTATCCGCACTTGGCGATGCCACTCAGTAAGTTCGGGACATCAGTACCCTTCCTAGCTCTTGCGCCGGGGAACAGACGCTGTGAACGAATGGCCTGCAAGTGAAAGTAATCTTCTTTGGAAATCAGGGCTGGGTAGTAGTCAGGAATCGGCTCACCATGAGGCGTCAGCTTGCCACCATTCCATAACTGGGGCTGAAATTCGCCATATAGTGCAGTGCTGGTAATGATCTTATAGATGTAAGAGGCGTGCCAACCCTTTCCATGCGCTGAGACTGGTGGTTCAGAACGAGCATTAAGCCGCTTGGCAACCAGCGCTTGCCCCATCCCGGCCTTGACCATGCCAACAATTTCCATTACCAACTCAGCACGCTCTGGAATAAACTCGAACTCAGTCCTGTCAGCATTCAACTTCAACCATGACGGGCATCGTGCGGTTAACTTCTTAACACCAATACTCGCTCTTTTGCTTTCCCATGCGGCCAAGATGCGGCGGCTTTTCATCGCGGATTCTTCGTGGGCGCGAGCCATGATCGTGATAGAGATGATCAGACTACTAAAGTTATCGCCAACGGACTCCGCACTGTAGACCATGTTATCTGCAAGCGTAACGATAGTGACGCCCTGCCGAAGAATGGAAATGAAAATCTCCAACGCAGCAAGAACTTTGTCACGCGACAAACGATCCAGCGACTCAACCAGCAAGAACGAGCCGGAAACAATACGACCACGTTTGATTGCTTCCAAGAACCCACCAAGCGCGCCACGTTCAATGTTCGAGCGGTCAAATGCTGACAGACCAAGATCCTGCAAATGAAGTGTGGTGTCGAGCGTCAAGCCGTGCTTGGCGGCGTAGCTTTCTGACAACTCGGTCTGCCTACGAAGGGAGTCGCCTTTCTTCTGCTCTGACGTAGAGAAACGAATATAGCTATAGGCGACTGGCACGGCGAGGTCCATATGATTACCAACAGGCAATTATATCATCAGCCTTTAGTATATTCATAGACCACTTATTGAAATCAGATGGCTGACGCCCGTGCGGTTGAACACTTGCCAGTCCGACTGGGGGATGGCGCGCTGGTCGCCCACCACCAGCGCCACGATCACGCCCGCGTACTGCTTGCCTTCCAGGCTGCGCACGATGCGCGCGCGCAGGGCCGCGCGGCTCGCTTCCACCACATTGCCGAAGCCGGGCACGAAGGCAGCCAGGCGCCGGTTCGGCATGTCCGCGCGCGGCTGCGGCCGCACGTAGCCGGTGGCGCGCACGCCCTGCTCCAGCAGCCACACTTCGTAGTCAAAACCCATGGGATTGGCATTGCCATGCGGGCGCTGCAGGCGCACCGTCAGCCGCCAGCGTTCGCCCGGCTGCACATTGCCCACTTCATTCGTCGCGGCGTCGCGAAAGCCCGCATACCAGGACAGGGCGATCAGGGGCGGCACCTTGGCACTGACCGCCTTTTCGACGGCAAAGTTGAAGCGCACGCCCTGCTCGAAATGGTAGGGCAGGCTGGCGATGGTGCCGACGACGGTGATGTCCTCGCCCTCGTCTTGCAATGCCAGTTGGGATGAGAGCGCCGCGTGCGCCAGGAACGCGGCCCAGAAATAACCGAAGATGACGCCGAAGAGGCAGCCCAGGGACAGGCGCAAGACCACATGCCCGCCACGCGCGGTGTAGCCTAGCCCCAGGAAAAGCAAGCAGGCCAGCAGCAGCGCCGCACCCGCATGCGCAGGCAGTTCGGCCTGCGTCTGCAGCCAGAAAGCGCCAGCGGAAAAGCCGAGTATGAAGGTGCGCATGGCAGGCCGAAGCGGCGCTGACTCAGATTCACCACTATAAACGGCGCTATCTGGGTGCGCGCGCACATGCTAGCTGCAAGTTTGATCGGGAGCAGAACAAGACGAAGTAGCTCAGTTAATACCAAGCAATAGCCACCTTGCATTTCTTTCCCATCTACACCACGCCATACTGATTTTAAAGACAATCGACAGGAATGATTCTCAGCTGCTCCACCAAATTCCAATCGAATGGGACGAAGGAAGAATTTTTCCAATTCGCTCCCGCAGGTATCCAGTTTTCCCTGAATTTTCTGGCAGCAGAGCGCAGGCAATCCTGACAGCCATGCTCCACCCCGCAACAGGATCAACAGTCATGCCCTGGCGTTTTTCCATCCGTTCACCATGGCGGAGTATCAGGAGCATAGCCGCAAACACGGCAACAAAGTTTGTCATTGAGCATTAAACATCCGATTTTCTTGAAGCGCCATCTTGCACTGCATCCGGATTGCGGAAAACTCCCTGGAAATATAAAAGAGTGGAGTCTCCGCGCCATGATCCATGGCCCGACTGCCTGACGATCACCGGCAACAACTTGCAATATGCAGTTCAGGCGAGAATCTCTGCGCCGACAAGATTGCCGCCATCATCAAAATCGAAATAAATATCGGGTCCGGCATATTCCAGCACATCGCGCAGCCGAATTTGTTTTTTCACGCCGCCGGCTACGCCCTTCCCCCGATGACCTGGAAGAATCAAATATGCAACATTATCATCATCTGCGCTTAGTTCAAGCTGCATTTTTCTTTTCATCTTGCTAAAGCCCAAGGTTTGCCATCTCATTACGATCTCTTGCAACCCTGCAGTGCCGCTCTTGCCTGAGCGGCGCATGAGCAAGCGATATCGCCCATTCACGGCCCGTCCAGCGCCATATGGCGATCAAACCACCTGAAGCACCACCACTTTCTTAGGGTTATTCAATGTTAGCGTGACATCGTCGAGTGTGCAGGGCAATTCATTCAAGATATCAAAGGCCATGCAGAAATCCTCCGGGGCGCATGTTGCCATGCAACCGGAGTCCCGCCAGACAATCACGATGCCATCGTCCTTCAATCCATCCAATCCTGTCCATACGGAATCCGCTAGCGCCTCCCAGCTTGTATTGCTATGTAACGGAGGATCGAGAGGAAGCCTCTGGCGTACCCCATCAAAGAATGTGTCCTTGGAAGTCATTTCCCCAGGGAGGTGAAACACATGCATGCCGTCCGTTTGCGAATCGAGAATGATCTGCTCGGCAGTTGCGGCATCTACAGCGAAAAAACCCCGGCGACTCAACATCATTACTCTCCCAGTCTCCATATTACGAACGACGCCAGCCCAGCCAAAGCAATCGCGGTGCATTCTCATGCGCTTCCATGCTAGCATGCCCTTCAGCGCCCCGGGCGCCAACTCCCCCCCTTTATCGAACGCCACATGACCGCGCTTTCAACCGCCGAGATGTACCTGCAGGACTTCCATCAACGCCAGCCAGGCGTCACCAGCGCCGCATTCGGCCACTTGCCGGCCCGCTCGGCCAGCGCGCACCATGCGTCGTCCTATGCCGTGCTGACCAGCCTCATAGCGGATACGGATACTCCACTGACAGTGCTCGATCTCGGCTGCGGCGACGGCCACCTGCTAGGCTTGCTGGCTGCCAGGCCGCAGCTGCAGCTGATCGGCATCGACATGAGCGCCGCCGAATTGGCCGCGGCGCGCGCCACCCTGCCCCCATCCGTGCGCCTGCAGCAGGGACGCGCGCAGGCGCTGGACCTGGCGCCCGCCGCCGTCGATTGCCTCGTGTCGCACATGGCGCTGATGCTGATGGACGACATGGAACAGGTGATGCGCGAAATACGCCGCGTGCTGCGCCCCGGCGGCCAGTTCGCGGCCATCGTCGGCCGGACCTTTTTGCTGGGCGAAGTGAACGACGCTTTCATGGACGTCTTCAGGCCGATCGCCAACGACGCGCTGCCGCCACTGCGCTTTGGCGACAGGCGCGCGGGCTCGGAAGCCGGTTGGCGCGAGCTGCTCGATGGCGGTTTCGCGCACGTCGCGTTCGACGACATCGACGTGCCCTGGTCGCCGACGCCGCACGCACTGTGGGCCGCGCTGCTCGACACCTATGACATCGACCGGCTCGACGACGTGGCCAGGCAGCGCCTGCGGCAAGCCTTTCTTGACGCCGTCCGCTGCCTGCAGCGCGTGGACGGCACCATCGCCACGGGCTGGGGCTTGCGCCTGGTGCGCGCGCAGGCTGCCTGAAAATGGATGCCTGGAAGCAAGCTGTCCGCCATCGACGGTATAATCGGCCTCGCTTACTTCAACACCCAGGCACGACATGACTTCCTCCGCACTTCCTCCCGACACTTCCACCGATCTCGCCGACAGCACCGAAGACAATAACGACGCCACCCTGGTCGCGGAACTGGGGGAACTGGCCGAGCATATCCGCCTGGTCAAGATGGAAGGCCGCGTCTTCGTGCGCTTTTCCGGCATGGTCAAGGCGGGCGGCCTGCGCGTGCCGTATGCGCTGGTGCCGGCGCAGGGCGTGCTGGCGCGGCCGGCCAAGTGGCGCAAGATGGACCGCGAGGCCAAGCTGGCCCTGATACGCGAACGGGCCAGCGCCGCCATCTTCGAGGAACTGCGCCAGCACGTGATGGATTTCGTCGCCGATATCGCGGGCCAGTGCGAGGACGTGGACACGGACCCGATGCTTTTCCTGCATACGCTGGGCGACATGCAGACGTCGGAGCCGGCCGGCATGGTCTTCGACCGCATCCGCCAGCGCTTCAACCACGCCATCGAGCGCCAGCAGGAAGAACAGCATGCGGCGCGCACGCGCCAGAGCATCAACCTGGCCGAATATCCGGCCTCGTTCGAGATGGCGCGCCGTTTGCCGCGCCGCTTCATCGCCCTGCTGGGACCAACGAATTCCGGCAAGACGCACCGCGCCATGGAAGCGCTGGTGAAAGCGAAAAGCGGCCTCTACCTGGCGCCCCTGCGCCTGCTGGCCCTGGAAAACTACGAACGCCTGCAGGAAGCCGCGCCGCATGGCAAGCCGCTGGCCGTGAGCCTGATCACGGGCGAGGAACGGCGCGTCGTCGACGGCGCCACGCACGTGGCCAGCACGGTGGAAATGCTGGACACGAAAACCGTCGTCGAGGTGGCCGTCATCGACGAAATCCAGATGCTGGCCGACCCGGACCGGGGCGCCGCCTGGACGGCCGCCGTCTGCGGCGCGCCGGCCCACACCGTGTACCTGGTGGGAGCGCCGGAAGCGCGGCGCGCCATCGAGGCGCTGGCCGAACGCCTGGACTGCCCGCTGGAAGTGCATGTATTGAAACGCATGGCCCCCCTGTCGATGGAGGCGAACGCCGTGCGCAAGGTGCGCAACCTGCGCCGCGGCGACGCCGTCATCGCCTTTTCGCGCCGCGAAGTGCTGATGTGGCGCGACATGATCACGGAAACGGGGCTGTCGGTGGCCACCGTCTACGGCAACCTGTCGCCCGAAGTGCGGCGCGCGCAGGCGCAGCGCTTCCGCGACGGCACGGCCGATATCGTCGTCGGCACCGATGCGCTGGCGATGGGCCTGAACATGCCGATCGCGCGCATCGTCATGACCACCTGCGTCAAGTACAACGGCCGCGAAGAAGAAGAGATTTCCGCCGCGCTGGCGCGCCAGATCGCCGGACGCGCGGGCCGCTACGGCGTGCACGAAGAGGGACTCGTGGCCGGCTACGACAACGAGACGCATGAAGTGATGCGCGCCCTGCTCAAGGAGAAGCTGCATCCGCTGAACACCAGCGGCTTTGCCGTGGCGCCATCGCTCGAGCATCTGCACCGCATTTCCTCCGTGACGGGCGAGCTGTCGCTGTCAAAGCTGCTGCGCCGCTTCATCCACAATATCGACGTGCCGGACGGCTTCTTCTTCCCGCGCATCACGGAAGACCAGAAGGAGCGCGCGCTGTGGCTCGATACCCTGCCCCTGTCCGTGGCCGACAAATTCACCTTGTCACTGGTACCGATCTCCAGCAAGGTGCCGTCGCTGCAAACGGCGTGGGAACACTGGGCCAGGAATCTGTCGCAGGGCAAGACCTCCACCTTGCGCCAGCACGCGTATGGCGGCGGCACGCAAAACCTGCAGCAGGTGGAAGACACGTGCCGCTATTACTCGGCGTATGCGTGGCTCAGCTACCGCCTGCCCGAATTCTTCCCCGATATCGCGGTGGCGCAGAACCTGTCGCGCGACGCCTCCGAGCGCGTCGATTCCATCCTGCGCGCACACAACGCGGCCTCGCGCGGACGTTTGGGCAAGAAGTTCAAATAATCTACCGCAGCTCCCAGAACCACACCTCGCCGCAATCCCAGTAGCATGCGCTACCGCATTCCTTGCTGCCTGCGGACGGCAGCAGGATGTCGATATGTCCGCCCGCACCGTCCAGGTAGCCGGGGATGCGGAAGAACGCGACGAGGCCCTGGCGCTGGCCGACGCCGGCAAGCGCCGTCGCCCTGCCGAATTTTTCGGGCGCGCCACACAGTGCGGGACTGGCCAGCATGTGCGACAGCCTGGCCTGCCCCGGTTCGATCAGCGCGCCCTTGAACGGCCCCTTGCGGATGGCCATGCGCCCCTTCAGCCGGACGCCGGACTTGATCAGGGCCAGGCTGACGCGGATGGCGCAGGTATTCCTGAAGTTTTCCTGGTCGATCAGGTCTTCCCAGCCGATCTCGCCAAACAGGGCCGCCTGGCCGACGGCGTCCACGCTCGAGTAATTCTCACGCAGCGTGATGAATGCAGGTTTCACGTCAACCTCCCGCTCGAGTAGCAACGAAGCAACGCCGTGCCGGGATGGACACGAGCATGCTCCATTGTAGGACGCCGCCATGGGCGGACCATGAGCGGGCGCAAGCGCAGGGCTGGATGAGAGTCCGCGTGCGCACTGTGGATTGGACCGTCTTGCCAACCCATCAATGAACCTTCCCCTCCACCACCTGTCCATCAAGACCCGCCAGCGATTTGCGAGCCGCTG
The DNA here is from genome assembly GCF_058798675.1 of Janthinobacterium sp. GW822-FHT07H10. Classification (NCBI taxonomy): domain Bacteria; kingdom Pseudomonadati; phylum Pseudomonadota; class Betaproteobacteria; order Burkholderiales; family Oxalobacteraceae; genus Janthinobacterium; species Janthinobacterium sp. GW822-FHT07H10. The sequence goes on along the minus strand of NZ_JBXAKS010000002.1, from coordinate 131,001 downwards.
GCCGGGCAAGGTCAGGCTGGTCCGCCGCTTGGAGCGGACTGGCCGTGTCGAAACGACAATGAGAACAGGAGCATGCCATGTCTACACCATTTCACGGAGAAGAGTTCACCTTCAGACAGCCCGACGGCAGCGCGCTGACGGTGCGCGGCTGGGGCAACCAGTACCACGCCGTATTCGAAGCCCAGAATGGCTATACGGTGGTGGAAAATCCGGCCACCAACTACTATATGTATGCCAAGCTGAGCGCGGATGCCGAGCAGCTGGAATCGGCGGGCGCGCGGCCGCGGCAGGTGGCCGTGCAGGCGCTGGGGCTGGATCCGGGCCTGCGCGTCAAGCCCGAGGCGGCCAGGGCCAGCGTGCGCGACAACGCCATCCTGAAGCCGGGCACGTCGCGCTGGGAACAGCGACGCAAGCAATACAAGGCGGACTTGCGCGCGCACAGCCTGGCGCCAGCCATGATGCCGGCGCCGCCGAAGCGCGAAACGGTGGGCGACTTTGTCGGCCTGTGCCTGCTGATCGATTTCCCCGACGTGCCCGGCACCATCACGCAGCAGCAGGTCAGCGACTTTTGCAACCAGCCCGGCTACAGCGGCTTCGGCAACCATGGCTCCGTCTACGACTACTTCTTCGATAATTCAGCCGGGCGCATGCGCTACACCAACCTCGTCACGCCGTACTACACGGCGCGCCAGCCACGCGACTACTACACGAATGAAAAAATACGCCAGCCGCAACGGGCGCGCGAACTGATCAAGGAAGCGCTCGACCATTTCAAGGCCCAGGGCTTCGACTTCTCAACCCTGTCGACGGATGAGCAGGAATATGTGTATGCGACGAATGTCTTTTACGCGGGCAAGCGGGTCAACAACTGGGCCAAGGGCTTGTGGCCGCACTCGTTCCACCTGCTCACGCCATACAAGCTGGGGCCGGAAACCTGCAGTTTCGACTACCAGATCACGGACATGGACAAGGAATTGTCGTTGGGCACGTTTTGCCATGAAAACGGCCACCTGATCTGCGATTTCCCCGACCTGTACGATTACGGCGCCGAATCGTCGGGCGTGGGCAGCTTTTGCCTGATGTGCACGGGCGCCAACGTCGACAGGAAGAATCCCACCCAGGTCAATGCCTACCTGAAATACCGCGCCGGCTGGGCCACCTCCACCGTGCGTCTCGATCCCGGCATGAGCGCGGCGGCGGCGGCCGAGAAAAACCAGTTCTACATCCACCGCAAGAGCGCCACCGAGTACTTCATCATCGAAAATCGCCAGGCGAGCGGCCGCGACCTGGCCCTGCCCGCGCAAGGGCTGGCCATATGGCACATCGATGAACTGGGCGACAACCAGAATGAACAGATGACGGCCGAACGCCACTATGAATGTTCGCTGGTGCAGGCCGACGGCTTGTGCGACCTGGAGCGCGACTCATCGAACCGCGGCGACGCCGGCGACCTGTTTGCCGCTGCGGGCAACAACCAGTTCGGACCGGACACCTTGCCGGACAGCCAGTGGTGGAGCGGCGCGCAGTCGGGGCTGCACCTGGTGCAGATCGGCGCTCCCGGCCCGACGGTGTCGTTCCGCACGCTGTAGCGCGCGCTGGCTAGGGCTTGGCCGGCGCCTCGTAGTGCAGCTTGAGCACCAGGCCGTTGTGGTCGTCGGCCAGATAGATGTCGCCATCCTGGCCCTGCTTCACGTCCACGGGCGCGCCGCGGCCCTGCTTGCCCTTGCGCTCCCAGTTGCCGATCAACTCGACGGACTTGCCCAGCGGCGCGCCGGCCTTATCCGGCAGCAAGGCCACCAGGCGGTGGCCGTTGCTGCGGTAGCCGTGGTAGCCGATGATCAGGCTGTTTTTATACAGCTCGGGGAAGCGGCTGGCCGTATAGAAGGTCATGCCCAGCGGTGCCGCGTGGCCCGGCAGCAAGCGCTGCGGCGCCGCATACTGGGCGGCGCAGGCCGTCTTCGGGTATTCCGGGCTGGCCACATTATCGTCGTAGCAATAGGGCCAGCCATAGTGCCGATCGGCCTTGATCAGGTTCAATTCCTCGTGCGGCAGGTTTTCATCGCTTTTCAGCTGCGGCATGGCGGCCTGGATGGCGTCGCGCGCGTTTTCCGCCTGCCACAGTTCGCCCGTGGCCGGGTGGAAGGCCAGCGCCATCGAATTGCGCAAGCCGCGCGCATGCGTGCGCCAGCTCGTCACGCTGCCGGCCGGCCAGGCCATCTTGTATTCGCGGATGGCGCCCAGCGCCTGCTCGCCTTCGGCCGAGGGACAGGCCTTGGCCGGATCGGGCGCCTTGCCATCCGCGCCTTCGCAATGGTCGGTGCTGGAACCCACGTTCACGTACAGGTCGCCCTGCGCGCTGAAGCGCATGTTCGTCAGCAAATGCAGGCCCAGGCCCGGCAAGCCCGGCGTCCTGGCCGTGCCGCCGATGACGTCGGTGATGGCGCGGGTCGGGTCGCGCAAGTCGAAACGGAAGATGCGGCCCACCACGCCCACGTACACCATGCCATCCGGTCCCTGCACGATGCCGTTCGGGCGGTCGAGTTTGTCAAGCAGCAACTTGCGTTCATAGCCGGGGCCAGCCGCCTTGCGCTGCAACAGCCATAATTTGCCCTGCTTGGGTGTCCAGCCCGCCATGTCCGTGACGAGGATGTCGCCATTCGTCAGCGGCAGCACGCCACGGGGAAACTTCAGGCCGTCTGCCAGCACGGCCACGCAAAAGCCGGGCGGCGTGGCGACGTCGAGGCGCGGCAAGCCGTCGCACTGGGCGCCGGCCGCCGCCATGGCGGGCGCCAACGCGCCGGAAAGGCAGGCTGCCAGGGCGCCCGCAAGCATTTTCTTGTTCATGGTCTCATTCCATCAGGGGTAATCGGGGAATCGCGGCGCGTGCATTGGCGCTGGTCTCGGCCGCCACTTGCGCAATATCCAGGCCGCGCAGTTCGGCCAGCACGGCGCCGATGCGCGGCAATTCTTCGGGGCTGTTGCGGCCCGGATGCAGCCAGCTGGGGGAAATGTCGGGCGCATCCGTCTCCAGCACGATGGCGTCGAGCGGCAAGTCGGCGGCCAGGCGGCGTATCTGCAGCGCGCGCGTAAACGTCATGGCGCCGCCGAAACCGAGCTTGAAACCCAGATCGATATAGCCCTGCGCCTGCTGGAAGCTGCCGTTGAACGCATGCGCGATGCCGCCGTTCGGGCGGATCTGGCGCGCGTGCTTGAGGACGATGTCCTGCGAGCGCCGCACGTGGGTCAGCACGGACAAGTCGAAATCGCGGGCGATCTTCAGCTGTTCGCGCAGGAAGTGCTCCTGCTTGAGGCGCATGGCCGGCTCGCACAGCATGGGCAGGAAGAAATCGAGGCCGATCTCGCCGATGGCGACAAAGCGCGGATCGGCCATGGCCAGCTCCACGGCAGCGCGCAGGGCCGACAAATCGTCTTCCGTGGCATGCGGCACGTAGATCGGGTGGATGCCGAGCGCATAGCAGGCGTTGGGCGCCGCATGGGCCAGGCCACGCACGATGGCGAAATTGGCCCGTTCGACGGCCGGCAGGACGATCATCGCCACGCCTTGAGCGCCCGCGCGCGCCGCCACCTGCAGCGATTCATCGCCGAATTCATGCGCGTCGAGGTGGCAGTGCGTGTCGATCCACAGCATGGTGGCTCCTTAGTATTGGTACGGCTGCAGCCCTTCGTCCGTCAGGCGCAGCACGCGGTCGCAGCGCTTGGCCAGTTCGATATCGTGCGTGACGATGACGAAGGCCGTGCCCAGGGTGCGCGACAGTTCCAGCATCAGGTCGAAAATCTGTTCGGCCGTGGCGTGATCGAGGTTGCCCGTCGGCTCATCGGCCAGCACGCAGGCCGGCTGCGTGACGAGCGCGCGCGCCAGGGCCACGCGCTGGCGTTCGCCGCCGGACAGCTCGCCCGGCGTGTGCGTCACGCGCTTGGCCAGGTTGACGCGCGCGAGGATCTGCTGCGCCAGGTCGGTGGCGGGCGCGCGCTGCATGCGCCGTATCATCAGCGGCATGGCGACGTTGTCCAGCGCGGAAAACTCGGGCAGCAAGTGGTGGAACTGGTAGACGAAGCCCAGCGAGGCGTTGCGCAGGTCGCCGCGCGCCTTTTCGCTGAGGGTGGCGAAATCCCTGCCCAGCAGGCTCACCTTGCCGCTGGTCGGCGTATCGAGGCCGCCCAGCAGGTGCAGCAGGGTCGATTTGCCCGAGCCCGAGGCGCCGACGATGGCCACTCTTTCGCCGCGATGGATGTCGATGTCGATGCCGGCCAGCACCTGTACCTTGTAGCTGCCCTGCGTGAACGTCTTGCCAAGGCCACGGCAGGAAAGGACGGCAGTATCAGCGGAAGCGCCGTTGGAGGCAGGTTTATTCAGATCGGTCATGGTCGTAGTCAGTGGGTTATTCATAGCGCAGGGCTTCCGCAGGTTTCACGCGCGCGGCCCACCAGCTTGGGTACAGGGTCGCCAAAAAGGCCAGGATCACGGCCAGCACGCCAATCTTGCTGACGTCGGGCCAGCGCAGGTCGGACGGCACGGTGCTGATGAAATAGATATCTTTCGACAGGAACTGCACGCCCAGCAGGTGTTCGATGAAGGGCACGATGACGTCGATGTTCAGCGCCACCAGCACGCCGCCGCCCACGCCCAGCAGCGTGCCCAGGATGCCCACCAGCGCGCCCTGGATCATGAAGATCTTCATGATGGACGCCGGCGAAGCGCCCAGGGTGCGCAGGATGGCGATATCGGCCTGCTTGTCCGTCACCGTCATCACCAGCGTCGAGACCAGGTTGAAGGCGGCCACCGCGATGATCAGGGTCAGGATGATGAACATCATGCGCTTTTCCGTCTGCACGGCGGCGAACCAGTTGGCGTTCAGCTTCGACCAGTCGCGCAGCCACAGGTCGCCCGGCATGGTTTTCTTCAGCTCTTGCGCCACTTGCGGCGCCTGGTTCATGTCGGCCAGGCGCAGGCGCAGGCCGGACGGGCCGTCGAGGCGCAGCAGGCGCTGGCCGTCTTCGATATTGATGAAGGCCAGGCCGGCGTCGAATTCATTGTGGCCGGCCTGGAAGATGCCGCTGACGGTGAAGCTGCGCATGCGCGGCAGCACGCCGGCCGGCGTGACCTGGCCCTGGGCCAGCATCAGGGTGACTTTGTCGCCCAGGTTGACGCGCAGTGCGCGCGCCAGCTCGATGCCCAGCACGATATTGAAGGTGCCCGGCTGCAGGGCCTTGAAGCTGCCCATGCGCGTCTGGCCGGCGATGTCGGAGACGTTCGGCTCTTCCTCGGGCAGCACGCCGCGCACGATGGCGGGGCGCAGCGCGTCGTCGCGCAGCAGCATGCCCTGCGTTTCGACGAACGGCGCGGCGCCCCTGACGGCCGGATTCTTGAAGGCCTGCGCCTTCTCGGCGCGCCAGTCCGGCATGCTGCCGCTGTTGTCGAACACTTCCACGTGAGCCAGCACGGACAGCATGCGGTCCGTCACTTCCTTCTGGAAGCCGTTCATGACGGACAGCACGACGATCAGCGCGGCCACGCCCAGGCCGATGCCGGCCATGGAAATGAGCGAGATGAAGGAGATGAAGCTGTTGCGGCCACTGCGCTTGCCGGCCCGCGTGTAGCGCAGGCCGACCAGCCATTCGAAAGGCAAATTCTTGAAAATACTCATTGTTCCGGCGGTCTTTATCGTTTCAGGTTTCGTTTCAGCTTGCAAACGGCGGCGATCATTCGTAGCGCAGCGCCTCGGCGGGTTTCACGCGGGCGGCGCGCCAGCTCGGGTAGATGGTGGCGACCAGCGCCAGGCCAAAGGCGATCAGGCCGATCTGCGCCACGTCAAACCAGTGCACATCGGACGGCACGGCGCTGATCTGGTACACCTCTTTCGAGATGAAATGCAGGCCGAAGATGCCTTCGATGAAAGGCACGATCACGCCCACGTTCAGCGCCAGCACGACGCCGCCGATCACGCCCAGGGCGCTGCCCAGCAAGCCCACCAGCGCGCCCTGGATCATGAAGATCTTCATGATGGAGAACGGCGAAGCGCCCAGGGTGCGCAGAATGGCGATATCGGCCTGCTTGTCGGTGACCGACATGACCAGGGTCGAGACGAGGTTGAACGCGGCCACGGCGATGATCATGCTGAGGATGATGAACATCATGTTCTTCTGGCTTTGCACCAGCGCATACCAGCTGGCACTGGCGCGCGACCAGTCGCGCATCCACAGCTGGCCCGGCATCGAGGCCTTCAGTTCGCGCGCCACCTGGGGCGCCTGGTTCATGTCGTGCAGGCGCAGGCGCAGGCCGGACGGGCCATCGAGCTGCAGCAGCTGCTCGGCGTCCTGCATGTTGACGAACGCCAGGCTGCCATCGAGTTCGTTATGGCCCGCTTCGAAGATGCCGGACACCTTCAGCGCGCGCATGCGCGGCATGACCAGGCCATTGGCCGGATCGCCCGCCCTCGGCTCGCGTTCCAGCATCAGGGTGACGTTCTGGCCCACCTGCACGCCCAGCGCCTTGGCCAGGTCGATGCCCAGCACGATATGGTAGGAACCGGGGGTCAGCTCCTGGAAACTGCCCTGCTTCATCTGCGCGGCCACGCTGGAAACGGTGGCTTCCTGCTGCGGCAGCACGCCGCGCACGACGGACGGGCGCATGGTTTCGTCATTGAGCAGCATGCCCTGGGTTTCCACGAAGGGCGCCACGGCCTTGACTTGCGGGTTGGCGTAGGCGGCGCGCTCCTGCGCCTGCCAGTTCGGCATGGAGCCGCTCGTGTCGAACACCTCCACGTGCGCCAGCACCGACATCAGGCGGTCGGTGACTTCCTTCTGGAAGCCGTTCATGACGGAGAGGACGACGATCAGGGCGGCCACGCCCAGGCCGATGCCGGCCACGGAAATGAGGGAGATGAAGGAAATGAAGCTGTTGCGGCCGCTGCGTTTCCCGGCGCGCGTATAGCGCACGCCGACCTGCCACTCAAAAGGAAATTGTTTGATGATGCTCATGCGCTCCCGCGACAACGATGATATGCGAGCGCGCAGTGTGCCACACAATGGCCATTTCATGCATGAAACTGTGCGTGAAACAGCGCACGCTGGCGCCAAATCCGGCGCCAGCGCCCTATTGCGCCAGTCCGAACACCTGCAGCAACTGTCCCGCCAGCGCGTACTGGCGCATCTGCGCCAGGGTCAGGCGGTGCTGCTGGTCGATCCGGCGCTGCTGTATCGTGAAGTAGCTGTCGCGCGTCTGGATGACCTGCTGCAGGTTGCGCCGGCCCGCCTCGTACTGGATGGTGCCGCCGCGCACGACAAACGCCATTTTGCGTTCCTGCTCGTCGAGCAGGGCCAGGGTGCGCTGCGCATTGGCGATACGCGGCAGCATGCTGGCCAGGTCGGCGCGCGTGCCCTGCTCGGCGCGCGCCACGTCCGCCTCGGCCGCCTGGGCGCGGCTGATGCTCTCGTCGCGCTGCGCCAGGTTGCCGCCGCCGAGCGGGAATTCCCAGCTGACGCCCACCGACCAGCCGCGCTGCTGGATCGTCGACGGCGGTGGCGTCGTCTTGTTATTCAGCAGATGGCTGACATCGAGGTCGATTTTCGGCGCCAGGGTGGCCGCCACGCTGCGCACGCGCAGCTGGGCCGCCGCCGCCCGCTCGCGCGCGGCGCGCAATTGCGCCTGCTGCGCGTCGGCGTTCTCCAGCGCCCGCGCCGACAGCGGCGCAAAGACAAAATCGGCAAACTGCGCCACCGGCTCGAAGGCCAGCGCCTCGAGCTTGATCTGCGCGGCCAGGCGGTCCGTCAGCAAGCCGTCGTGCACCAGTTCCGCGTCCAGCTGCGAGCTTTGCGCCAGCTCGCGGTCCACTTCCGACGATTTGCCCAGCTCCGCCTGGCGCGCCACCTGCTTCACCAGCTGCGTCACGTCGCGCAGGCGTTCCTGCGACTGCAGCAGGCTGCGTTCCAGGCGCTGCATGTCGAAATACGCTTCGGCCAGCTTTTCCGCGCTTTCCGCGCGCGCCCGCTCCACGTCGAAGGCGGCGCCCGCCATCTCGCGGTCGGCCGCATCGAGTTCGGCGCGGTCGGCGCCGCCGTTGTACACATTCCAGCGCAGGCTCGCCTCCACTTCGTGGGTGCGCCGTTGCACGTCCAGCGTGCCATCGAGGTCGTTGCTGCGCCCGCGCCTGGCCTGCAGCGCCGCATTCGGGAACAGGCGCGAACGGGCCTGCTTGTAGCGCGCCTCGGTGGTGGCCAGCGCCGCCTGCGCCGCGATGACCTGCGGGTCGCGCGGCACGGCGCGCGCCAGCAGGGCCGGCAAGCCACGCATGGGCGCCGGCTGGACGGACAAGGTGCCGGGCAGCTGGGCCTGCGCTTCCACCACGATGCCGGCGCACGCCAGCATGACAAATATCAGCAAGGCACGCATCAACGCTCCTGCAGGGAAGACTGCAAGCCGCGCAGCACGGGCTTGAACACATATTGCAGCACCGAGCGGCGTCCCGTCAGGATGCCGACGTCGACCGGCATGCCGGGCGTAATCGGCAGCACCTTGCCGTGCGCCGTCAGCTGGCTGCGGTCGGTACTCAGCTGCACCTCGAAATACGGCTCGTTGCGCTCGTCGGGGATGGCGTCGGCGCCCACGCGCACCACCTGCGCCTTCATGCGGCCGTACGTGGTGGCGTCATACGCGAGCACATTCGCCGACGCGCCCTGCCCCACGTGGATGAAGCCGATGTCGGACGGCTTCACCCGCACGGAAATCAGCACCTCGGAATCGGCCGGCACGATTTCCAGGATCGGCTTGCCCGGCTGCGCCACGCCGCCCACGGTGGCCACCAGCACGCGGTTGACGATGCCGTCGACGGGCGCCGTCACGTCGCGCCGGCTGACCTGGTCCTGCTGGCCCTTGACGGTGCTGGCCAGGGCGCCGGCCTTGGTCTCGTATTCGCTGCGCTGCGCGCCCCACTGGCCGCGCATGCGCGCTTCCACTTCGCCGGCCTGCGCCTGCGCCTCGGCCAGGGTGGCCACCAGGCGCGGCACGGAGCTGCGCAGGCTGTCGAGTTCCGTGCGCTGCTGCTGCACGCGCTGCTGCGCGTTCAGGTAATCGCCGCGCGAACCGGCCCCCTCCTTGAACAAGCGCTCCTCGATGGACAGGCTTTCCAGCGCCAGCTTCATGCCCGCGTCCAGCTGGGCGATGCGGCTGTGCGCCTCGGCCAGTTCGCCGCGCCGGCGCGTCACGCCTTCGCGCGCGGCCGCCGTGGCCGACGCGAATTCGCGCTGGCCGTCGCGCCACAACTGGGTTTCCTTGGCGATCAGCTCGGGCGCCTCGCGCTGCCATTCCGGCGCGAACCGGGGCGTGCCGCCCGTCAGCAGCGCGTCCAGGCGCGCCCTGCCGGCCAGCGCGGCCAGGCGGTTCTGCAGGCTGGCGCCCAGGTTGGCGTCGTACTGCGCCGTATCGAGGCGCAGCAGCAAGTCGCCGCGGCGCACCTGCTGGCCCGGTTTCACCAGCATTTCGCGCACGATGCCGCCTTCCAGGCTTTGCACTTCCTGCAGATGCGACGGCGGCGTGATGGCGCCGCGGCCATTCACGGAGACGTCAAGCTGGGCGAACGTGGCCCAGGCCAGGGTCAGCACGAGCAGCACGGCCGTCAGGGCCAGCATACGGATGATGATGCGGCGCGGCTCGCGTTCCGGGTCCGGGTGCGCCTGCGGCAGCGGACGGGCATTCAGGGCGCTCATACCGGTGCTCCCGTCGTGGTGGCAACGGTGGCAGGCCTGGCGGCCTGGTTCTGAGCCGGGCTTTGTCCACTACTTTGTCCATTGCTTTGCCCATTGATCACGCGCAGGACTTCATCGCGCGGGCCATCGGCCACGATGCGTCCCTTGTCGAAGACGATCAGCCGGTCCACCAGCGCCAGCATCGCCATGCGGTGCGTGACGAGCACGATGGTGGTGTCCTGCAAGGTGCGCAGGCGGGCGATCAGGCGCTGCTCGGTGGCAGGATCGAACATGCTGCTCGGCTCATCGAGCAGCAGCATCGGCGGTTTCGCCAGCAGGGCGCGGGCCATGGCCACGGCCTGGCGCTGGCCGCCGGACAGGCGCTCGCCCCGCTCGCCCACTTCCGTCGCCACGCCATTGGGCAGCTGGGTGATGATGTCGTCCAGGCAGGCGAGGCGGATGGCGTCGAGCAGGCCGGCGTCGTCCGCCTGGCTGCGGCCCAGTTCGATGTTTTCGCGCAGGGTGCCATGGAACAGGGTCACGTCCTGCGGCACGTAGCCGATCTGGCGGCGCAGACTCAGGGGTTCCAGCTGGGTGCTGGCGAGGTCGTCGAACAGCACGCTGCCGCTTTGCGGGCCATACTGGTTCAGCAGCAGTCGCAGCAAGGTGCTCTTGCCGGAACCGAGCTTGCCGATCACGCCCACCCGTTCGCCGGGACGGATTTGCAGATTCAGTTTATCGAGCAGCGGCGGCGAGTTCGGGTAGGCGAAGCCCACCTCGCGGAACTCGATGCGCCCGGACAGCGGCGGCGCCTGCAGGCTGGCCGCATCGTCGTCGGTGGGCGCTTCCATGATCTTGTTGAGCGCCTCGTACGACAGCTTGGTCTGCTCCCAGCGCATGATCAGGCCGGCGATCTGGCTCACGGGCGCCAGCGCGCGCCCCGTCAGCATGCTGACGGCGATGATCTGGCCCAGGGTCAGCAGGTGTTCGCCCATCAGCAGCGCGCCGACGGCCACCACGGCCACGCCGGACAGGGCCAGCACGGCCGTGTTGATGTAATTGACCCGGCTGACGATTTCGCGCGTCTCGACGCTGTTGGCGGCGATGGCCACCGTCAGGCTTTCCCATTTGCGGCGGCTCCACGCCTCGGCGCCCAGCGCCTTGATGGTGTCGAGGCCATTCATGGTTTCAAACAGGTGCGCCGTGCGCTGGCCGCTCTCCTGCATCGAGGCGGCCACGTGGCGCGCCAGCGCCGCGCGCGAGGCGAAGGCCACCAGCAGCAGGATGGGGATGGCGGCCAGCGGCACCAGCACCAGCCAGCCGCCGACCAGGGCGATGACCAGCAGGAACAGCAGCAAAAATGGCAAGTCGCCCAGGGTGGTCAGGGTGGTCGAGGCGAAGAATTCGCGCACCGATTCGAAATCGCGCACGGTATTGGCCAGGGCGCCGCCCGAGGCGGGCCGGCTGGCCGCGCGCAGGCGCAGGCACTGGGCGAAGATATTCGACGACAGGGCCACGTCCATGCGCCGCGACGCCGTTTCCACCAGCTCGCCGCGCAGCAATCGCATGGCCAGCTCGAAGCCCGTCAGCGCCACCACGGCAACGGTCAGCACCCACAGGCTGGACGTGGCGTTGTTGGGGATCACGCGGTCGTAGACGGCCATCGCGTAGAACGGCACCAGCGCGCTGATGACATTCAAAACCAGCGTGCCCAGCAAGGCCCAGCGGAAGACCCAGCGGTTGCGGTTGAAGACGTCCCAGAACCAGCGCCCCGCCGCCGGCATGTTGTAGAGCAGGCTGCGCTGGTCGAAAAACATCACCGGGCGCACGGCCACCCAGCGCCCATCCGGCACTTCCTGCGCCAGCGTCGCCGCATCGAGCCAGGAAGTGCCGGCGATGCCCGGCACATGGCATTCATATTTTTCATTGGCGATGCCCAGCACCACCAGCGCCTGGCCGGCGCCATTCACCAGCAAGGCCGGCATTTCCGTGGCGCGGCGCGGCTTGCCCATCGGCAGCGGCGTGCCGGCCAGGCTGGCATGGCTGAGCGCCTGCTCGAGAAAATCGGCGGCGGCCGGATCGCCATGCGCGGTCACGCTGGCGCGCAGGCGCTCGGCTTGCACGCCGGCGCCAAGAAAGCGGGCCAGGAAGACCATGGCGTCGGCAAGCGTGTCGGCACGGGCCGTGGAGGGGGAGGCATCGACGGCGGCGTGCGCGTCAGAAGGTGGCGTCATGAGGAACTCAAGTCCTATCTCAGGCAGTTGCAATAAACAGTAAGAGACTATGGTCACGGTCGCGCTGCGATAACCTGCAGAAACATTGTGCCATAGTAATAACAGCTATTCAGAATGATGTTGTAAAAATGAAAAACTGCGGCGCGTCGTGATGGACGCGCCGCAGCAGAAACTACTAACTCAATACCGCTATTGCCGGTTTACGCGGCGCCGGACTTGCGGCGGCGCGCCATGAAGCCCAGCAAGCCCAGGCCGGCGACCAGCATGGCCCAGGTCTGCGCTTCCGGCACCGGCGACACGGCCAGCAGCGTTTGCGAGGCCGGGTTGACGCTTGTCAGGCTGGTGTAGTTGTACAGGTTCTGGATGGCGCCATTGCCCGTCGCCACGCCCAGCATGCTGTTGGCCTGGCTGACGACGGCGTTGCTCAGGTTCTTGAAGCGCAGGTCGCCCGTCAACAGGTTCGTGTTGTCGTTATTCAATTCCCACAGGGCCAGCTGGAAGGCGGCGGCGCTGTTGGCGCTGGTCGACACATTGGCGATCGAAGACGCGTAATAGCCCTCGTACAGGCGCTTGACGGCATCGCTGGCGGCAAAGGCGCCGCTGCTGTAGCTGTTCGCGCTGTTGCTCACGGCCACATGGGGATCGAGGCAAAAGGCCAGGAAGGTATTGCTGTCGTACTTGACTTCCCACAAGGTCGGCGAGATGGCGTTGCCCGAACCGAAGGCGCCGCCGGCAGCCGTAAACAGGCTGACGCTGTGCGAATCGACGACTTGCAGGTTGGAGGCCGCCAGGGCGCTGCCGCTGGCGAGGGCGAAGGCGGCTGCGGCGATGGCGCCGCGAACGAGCAGGTGCATGGATTGTTTCATGGTGGTTTCCCTATTTCTATTATGTAAGTGTAGAAAGTACGTGTGGAAAGCGCCGGCGCCCCTTGACGGGTGCGCCGGTGCGGCATTGCCGGGCAGGATTACGGCCCGGCAAGGAACATCAGGCAGCCATTTCCTGGGGCTGTGCGGTGGTGTGCGCCATGGCGCGGCGCAACAGGTCGGCCATTTCGCACTGGGCCTGGGCTTCCGCGGCCGGCGCGGCTGGCGCGGCAGCCACCGTGGCGACGGTCGCGTCCTGGCCCAGCGCCGTGTCGAGCGCATGGTCGTCGCGCAGCAGGTCGGCCATGCTCGGCAAGGTGATGCCAGCCTTGGCCGCATCCTTGGCGTCGACGTTGAAATACACGTCCGTCATGTCCACCGTCTTGCCGTCGACCAGGGTGGCGCTGCTGCGCTCCAGGTGCAGGTTGTCGTTGGCGTCGAGGAAAGGCAGTTCCGTGTAAGCCACCGTCAGGCTGGCCACGCCGGCGTCGTGCAGCGACATCAGTTCGCCATCGTCCGTTACGCCATTGCTGTTGGCGTCGCGCCAGATGCGCAATTCGGCAAACTTGTCATCCTTGGCATCGACCACGCCGTCGTGGTTCGAGTCATAGCTGGACAGCTTGGCAAAGCCCGTGCCCTTCTCGTTGCCGCCGAACAACTCGGAGATATTGTCGATCTTGCCATTGCCATTGCTGTCGATGGCCAGCAAGCCATCGTGGGCCGAAACCCAGCCCGACTGGATGGCGCTGCCCGTGCCCAGCAAGTCGAAACTGCCGTGGAAATCGGCGCGGGCGATCGTGTGCACGCCATCGCCGTTCAGGTCGATCACGATAGGCGTGATGGCGGCATCCCAGCTCATGTCGTTCTGGCCCGATGCCAGTTTCAGGATGTCCGTGTACACCACGTTGGCCAGGGTGCCATTGCTGTTGACGTCGGAATCGATGTTGTCATTGCTGCCCACGTTCTTCACGCCCCAGCGCCAGCTGTCCATGGCGTAGCCGGCGTGATACACGCCCGACTTGTCGAACTTGAGCGAATAGCTGCCCGGATCGAGGTTGCTGAACAGATAGTTGCCGCTGGCATTCGTGTACGTGGTGGCCAGCAAGGCGCCGCTGCCCGAGTACAGCTGCACCTTGATGTTGGCGATGCCCGCCTCGTTGGCGTCCTGCACGCCATCATGGTCGGCGTCGCGCCACACCTTGTCGCCCAGGCTGGCCTTGCGGTAGATGCCCGCATCCCAGCTCATGTCGTTCTGGCCGGCGGCCAGGTTGATCAGGCCGGAACGGCCCGTGCTCGTATCGACGTCGGAATCGGCCGCGTCGCTGCCCACATTGGCCTTGGTGTAATAAAAGCCCGATGGACGGATGACTTCCACCTTGTAGCTGCCGGCGGCCAGCTTGTCGAACAGATAGTTACCGCTGGCATTCGTTGTCGTCGTGGCGATGACCTGGTTGCTGGCATTGAGCAGGTTGACTTTCACGCCCGCCACGCCCAGTTCGCCCGCATCCTGCACGCCGTTGTAGTTATTGTCTTCCCACACGCGGTCGCCGATGGACGCCGTGTTCAGCTTGACGAGGCCCGCATCCCAGTCCAGCTGGGTCTCGCCCGACTTCAAGGTGGCCCAGGTGGTGGTCAGGCCGGTGGCAGGATTGACGTCGGAATCGGTGGCATAGCCGCCGATGTCCGCCTTGGTGAAACCGTAGCCGGCCGGTGGCACGAAGCCCAGGTAATAATTGCCTGGCACCAGGTTGCTGAACAAATAGTTACCGTTGGCATCCGTGGTGGCGCTGGCCACGACGGCGCCTTGCGCGTTGTACAGGTTGACTTTCACGCCGCCCACGCCCGCCTCGCCCGCATCCTGCGTGCCGTTGCCGTTCGTGTCGCACCAGACGCGGTCGCCGATGGCGGCCGTCTTGTACAGGCCGGCATCGAGGTCCTTGTAGTTCTGGCCGGCGGCCACCGTCACCAGCGAACTGTTGCCGGCCGCGTTGATGTCGCTGTCGAGCGCATCGTTGCCGCCCGCATCCTTGACCGTGGTCAGATAGCCGGGTGGCGCGACGACGGCGATCGAATACGTGCCCGGATCGACATTGAAGTTGTAGTAGCCGGTGGCGTCGGTGACGGTCGAGCCGATTACGCTGCCCGTCGCGTTTTTCAGCTGCACGGTGACGCCGGCGATGCCCGCTTCGCCCGCATCCTGCACGCCATTGGCGTTGCTGTCATGCCATACCCGGTCGCCCAGGGTGGCTGGCAGGGCCACGATGCCCGCATCCAGCGTGTGGTTGCTGTCGCCCGAGGCCAGCAGCACTTGCGCCGTCTTGCCCGTCAGCGCATTGGCGTCGGAGTCGCGCTGATCGTCGCCGCCCAGGTCCTGGCCCGTGAAGGCGTAGCCGGCAGGCAGGCTGGTCTTGTCGAACTGCACGCTGTAGGCGCCCGGCTTCAAATTCGTAAACAGATAGTTGCCGTTCGCATCCGTGACGAGCGGGCTGCCGACGGCGTTGCCCGACGCATCGAGCAAGGTCACTTTCACGCCGGCCACGCCCGCTTCACCGGCGTCTTGCACGCCATTCTTGTTGGTATCGAGCCAGACGCGGTCGCCCAGTTCGGCCGTGCGGTACAGGCCCGCATCGAGGCTCAGATTGGTTTCGCCTGGCGCCAGGGTGACGGGCGCCATCTTGCCGGCCGCATCGATATTGCTGTCCTTGCCCATGTCGCCGCCCTGGTTGGCCGCCGTCGGCACATAGCCGGCCGGCGCCACCACCGTCACCGAATAGGTGCCCGGATTGACGTCGAAGTGGTAGCCGCCGCTGGCGTCCGTGGTGGTGCTGGCGACAACATTGCCGGCCGCATCCTTCAGTTGCACCACGACATTGGCGATGCCCGCCTCGCCCGCATCCTGCACGCCATTGGCGTTCTTGTCTTCCCACACGAAGTCGCCCAGGTGGGCCATCGGCACCTTGAAGGTCAGATAATGGGGCGCCAGGCTCAGGTCTTGCGCGTTGCAGCCTTCCGTGCCGCCATCATCGCGCACCTTGAAGCCCAGGTCGAAGTCGCCGGCCACGGTCTGGCTCGGCACGAAGACCAGCTGACCCGCGCGGATGGCGTCGATGGAAACTTCCGTGCCCACGGCGACGGCCACGCCGTTGAGCAAGACTTGCCCGGCCGTGGTGGTGTTCGTGATGACGATGGATTTGAAGCCGTTATGCTCGACGTCGTCGTGGAAGCCGAAATCGCTTTCGCTCAGTACCACGCTGCTGCCATCGACCAGGGTGAAAGTCTTGTCGGCCGCGTCGGGGGCGTCATTGACGGGGTCGATGATGACTTGCAGGCTCAGCTGGACGATATCGCCATTGCCCTTGTCGATCGTCACCTGGATGGTCGAGAAGCTGCCGTTGTAGTTGGCGGCCCAGTCGCCGGGACGCACGTACACGGTGTCCGCGTCGAGCATGCCGAACAGCGGCGTATTGACGGTCGACTCCGTATCGTCGGGCAACAGCACGGTGAAATTCTTGATGTTCAGTTCACCTTGCACCGAATAGCCGGCTTGCACCAGCAAGTCGCGGATGTCGAAATTCTTGTTGATGTCTTCGCACACGTGGACCGTGGTCGACAGATTGTAGGTAGTCATGCGGCCTCCTGGCGGTGCGCAACGGTGGCGGCAGGAGTGGCAACGTGGGAGGCCAGGGCGCGATCAGCCTGGCCGTGCAAAGCGGCGAATGTATACATGGGTGGGCTTCCAAGAAAAAGACTTGTTTAAAAAATGAAGCCGGCAGCGTCTTGTATACAGTTTCGAGGGACACAGGAGCCAAACGACGCAACCACACAGCAGGGGGTGATTGTCTTTCTGATATTTAAGTTAGCGCAATTATATCGTCGATATTTGTAAAAGCAAATTGATTTCCACCAATAATGATTAAATTATTATAATTTTGATGTATTTTTGATACTTTTGATATGGCTGCCGCCGCCGATGAAAATGACATGCCCCTACTCTGGCACTGCCCAATCGCCTACAATCTCGGGATGAATCAACTTACCCTCGTCTTGCCTTGCGCCCTGCCCAATGCCGAACTGGCTGCCGACCTGCTCAAGGTCTTGCAGGCGCCCGCGCTGGCGGCGCTCCTGTCGCGCACTTCCAGTTCCAATTTAGAAACATTTGACACCGCCCAGCGCCTGCTGCCGCACGAAGCGTGGCTGGCGCATGCGCTGGGCCTGGCGCCAGCGCCGAATGGCGCGGCGGCGCAGGCAGCCTTTGCCGTGGAGGCGATGCGCGGCTACGGCCTGGCGCCAGCGCCCGGCGCGCGCTATTTCCTGCTGCACCCGGCCCACCTGGCCATCGCCCGCAGCCATATCAGCCTGGAAGACCTGCGCCAGCTCAAGTTGAGCGAAGAGGACGGCCGCGCCCTGTTCGATACGGCACGCCCGTATTTCGACGAGATCGGCCAGCCGCTGGCGTATGGCGACGCCGGCACCTGGTTCATGCGCGCCGATGGCTGGTCCGACCTGCAATGTGCGTCGCCGGACGGCGCCACCACGCAAGACCTGTCCGTCTGGATGCCGGAAGGCGAGCACGCACGCGCCGCGCGCCGCCTGCAAAACGAAGTGCAGATGCTGTGGCATGAACACCCGGTCAATGCGGCGCGCGAAGAGCGCGGCTTGAAAGCCATCAATTCCTTCTGGGTCTGGGGCGCCGGTCTGGCGACGGCGCAGCGTCCGACATGCGCGGCCAGCCTGCATACGGCGGACGCGCCAGGCTGGCTGGCGGCGCTGGCGGAACCGGCGCAGCGCCATGCCAGTCCAAACAGTGTACTGGCGGGCAAGCAGGACGCACTCGTCGTGCTGGGCGGGCTGATCGAACCGGCCCAGGCACAGGAATGGGGCCTGTGGCTGCAGCAATTGCAGGCGCTGGAAGCACACTGGTTCGCGCCGCTGCTGGCGGCCCTCAAAGATGGCCGCCTGGGGCGTCTGCGCCTGGTGCTGAGCCACCGCGACGCCTGGCTGGACGTCACCACCGGCAAGCATGCGCAGCGCAAATTCTGGCGCGCGCCCACCCTGAACAAGTTGAAAGCATCATGACCCGTACCCGCATCGCCACCCGTCCCTGCCCTTACCGCGAATCCGAACTGCTGCGCCAGGGTGGCATCCATCCCGTGCTGGCCCGGCTGTATGCTTCGCGCGGCCTGTCCGACGCGGCAGAACTGTCGAGCGAACTGGCGGCCCTGATGCCGCCGTCCGGCTTGCTGCACATCGGCGCTGCCGGCGTCTTCCTGGCCGATGCCATTGCCGCCAAGAAACGCATGGTCATCGTCGCCGACTATGATTGCGACGGCGCCACCGCCTGCGCCGTCGCCTTGCGCGGCTTGCGCGCCATGGGCGCCGATGTCGATTTCATCGTGCCCAACCGTTTTGAGTACGGCTACGGCCTGACGCCGGAAATCGTCGAGCTGACGGCGCGCGAAAAGTCGCCCGACATCATCATCACCGTCGACAATGGCATCGCCAGCATCGACGGCGTGGCCGAGGCAAACCGGCGCGGCATCCAGGTCGTCGTCACCGACCACCATTTGCCGGCCGACACCCTGCCCGACGCGGCCGTCATCGTCAACCCGAACCAGCCGGCCTGCGGTTTTCCATCGAAGCACCTGGCCGGCGTCGGCGTCGTGTTCTACGTCTTGCTGGCCCTGCGCGCGGAAATGCGCCGGCGCGGCATTTTCGATGCGCAAACGCAACCCAAGCTCGATAACCTGCTCGACCTCGTGGCGCTGGGCACGGTCGCCGACGTCGTGCGCCTCGATACGAACAACCGCATCCTCGTCGCGCAAGGCCTCAAGCGCATGCGCAAGGGCAATATGCACGCGGGCGTGGCCGCCCTGTTCCGCGTGGCGGGCCGCGAAGCGCGCAGCGCCACGCCGTTCGACCTGGGCTTTGCGCTGGGACCGCGCCTGAACGCGGCCGGGCGCCTGCAGGACATGTCGCTGGGCATCGAATGCCTGATCACGGACGACGAAGGCCGCGCCTGGGCGCTGGCGCAGCAATTGAACGACATCAACCTGAAACGCCGTGAAATCGAGGCGGAAATGCAGGATACGGCCCTGCTCCACCTCGATGACTTCGAGCCGGCCGCCAGCAGCACCATCAGCGTGTTCGACGAGTCGTGGCACCAGGGCGTGATCGGCATCGTCGCATCGCGCCTGAAGGAAAAATTCTACCGCCCGACCATCACGTTCGCGCCGGGTGCCGACGGCTGGATCAAGGGCTCGGGCCGCTCGATCCCCGGCTTTCACCTGCGCGA
Organism: Janthinobacterium sp. GW822-FHT07H10; assembly: GCF_058798675.1. Lineage (NCBI taxonomy): Bacteria > Pseudomonadati > Pseudomonadota > Betaproteobacteria > Burkholderiales > Oxalobacteraceae > Janthinobacterium > Janthinobacterium sp. GW822-FHT07H10. The sequence continues at coordinate 111,910 of NZ_JBXAKS010000002.1, read as the reverse complement.
CGCGCTCGACCTTGTGTCGAAACGGGCGCCGAGCCTGATCGACAAGTTCGGCGGCCACGCCATGGCGGCGGGCCTGACCATCCGCGCCGACGCCTTCGACGCATTTTCCAAGGCCTTCGAAGCCGTGGGCCAGGCCTGGCTCAGCCAGCAGCAGCTCGAGCGCGTGGTGGAAACGGACGGCCCGCTGGAAGACGCCTACTACACGACGGCCTTCATCGAGCTGATGGATGGGCAAGTGTGGGGCCAGGGCTTCGCCCCGCCCGTCTTCTGCGACGAATTCCGCGTCGTCAGCCAGCGCATCCTGAAGGAGCGCCATTTGAAGTTGCTGCTGGAAAAGAACGGCGTGCGCTTCGACGCCATCTGGTTCGGCCACACGGACGCCCTGGGCGAACGCACGCGCGTCGCCTTCCGCCTCGATGCGAATGAATACAATGGCACGACCAAGGTGCAACTGATGGTGGAGCATGCGGAACCTGCCTGATGACCTTGCTAGTCTTATTGCTCCACCTCAATGCTGCGGCGAATAGCTAACATTTCCCCTAAGTAATGGCGTATCCAGTCATACAGGCAGCCGCCGGTTGCCATGAATGGGAGACATCGCATGGAATACGGGGGATGTTGGCGCCGGCTGGGCGCGTTTTGTATTGATCAAATAATCGTATCATTGAGCATGATCATTCCAGTGTCGATTGTGCTAACGGCCTCCTGGGCGCTCGACACTCCGGGGCCGACACTGATTAACCAGGAATTCATGCCGCTGTTTATGTTACCTGTCATGCTGGCGTACAACGTCTTTCTTGTCGCCCGCAACGGTGTGACGCCGGGCATGTGGCTATGCAAATTAAAACTGCAGTTGCAGGACGGATCGGCCGTGACCAGCCGCGCCGCCTGGCTGCGCTACGGCGTTGTCGCCACGCTCTATCTGCTGGCAAGCCTGCCGAAACTCTGGCACTTCCTGGGACTCTCGTTTCCTGGCCTGGCGGGGCAGACAGCATTGTCCTTCGAGAACGCGTACGCCTGGGAGCTGTCGGCTATATTTCTTGCATTTCTCTGGATGCTCAGCGAATTTATCGTACTGATGCTGAATAAACAGCGCCGGGCCCTGCAAGACTTCATGGCCGGCACGGTCGTCGTCAAACTCCCCGCCCGCGCAACGCAAGCGCCACCGCTGGCCTCCACACCCACCTGAAAGCAGCCCCCACTTCCATGCTGAGCGGCCTGAACCACCTCACCCTGTCCGTGCGCGAACTCGAGCGCAGCATCGCGTTTTACCGCGATGCCCTGTCCCTGCGCCTGCATGCGCGCTGGGACCGGGGCGCCTACCTGTCGGCTGGCGATTTGTGGCTATGCCTGTCGCTGGACACCCAGGCGGCGGACGCACCCCTCGCCAGCCCCGGCTACACGCACTACGCGTTGTCGATCGCTGCCGCCGACTTTGGCCCGCTCGCGGCCCGCCTGCGCGCGGCAAACGTGCCGGAATGGCAGCGCAACAGCAGCGAGGGCGACTCGCTGTATTTTCTCGACCCGGACGGCCACCGGCTGGAAGCGCATGCGGGCAGCCTGGCGCAGCGCCTGGCCGCCTGCCGTGCCGCGCCCTACACCGGCATGGTCTTCTTTGACGCATGAGGGGTGTTATCGCACACAATTGGAGCAGGACAGCAATAATTCCAAAAAAGGAGTAATATTAATCCATAAAAGGAGTTCATCATGAATCTTGCCTACGCCTACCCCAAGAGCCGCTTCGAACCGGCCGTGCTCGTCGACCTGAATGCGAAAGCCGAACGCGAACGCCTGTCGCAAGCGGCCTTGAAAGGGTTTTTCAAGCTGGCCGCCGCCTGGAAGCTGCGCGACGACGATGCGCGCGAATTGCTGGGCGGCCTGTCCAGCAGCGCCTATTACGAATGGAAGAAGCATCCGGACCGCGTGCTGGAGGTGGACCGTATCACGCGCATCTCGTATCTGCTGGGCATTTACAAGGCACTGCACATCCTGTACGGCGACAAGCTGGCCGATGAATGGGTAAGCCTGCCCAACAAAAATCCCGTGTTTGGCGGCCGCACGCCGCTGTCGCAGATGCTGGCCGGCGGCTTGCTGGCCATGCAGACGGTGCGCAAGCTGCTCGATGCGCGGCGTGGAGGGTTGTGATCTTGCCGCCCTCATCCCTTGAAAACCTGCCGCCACTGGCCGCGTTGCGCCAGATCGATACCTGCCGCTTGATCCCGTCGCGCTTTGCCGACATGGAAGACTCCGTGCTGGCGCCGCTGGCGGAAGACGACGATCACTTGCGCGAGCTGTTTGAACTCGATAACGCGACGAATGCGCGCCTGGTGGCCGAGTACGGCGGCGCGCCAGGAATTGGCGTGGACGAGCTGGTTTTTGGCGTGCCGCACTTTCGCATCATCAACGCCGCCTACACCTATGCCCGCCCGGAAGGCGCGCGTTTCAACGATGGCGAGCGGGGCGCCTGGTATTGCGCCTTCGACATGAAAACGGCGCTGGCCGAGATCATTTTCCACAAGACCGTGGAATACCAGGAAATCGATTATTTCGACGACAGCGTCAATTACCAGTCGCTGCTGGCCGATTTTTCCGCCAGCTTCCACGACTTGCGCGGCCAGGAGCGCTACCGCGCCTGCCTCGACCCGGCCAGCTATATCGCCTCGCAAGACCTGGCCGCCATCCTGCTCGAGGCCGGTTCCATGGGCATCATCTTCCCCAGCACGAGGCTGGCGGGCGGCACCAACCTGGCCTGCTTCCGCCCCGCCCTCGTGGGCAATGTTCGCAAAGGCGCCGCCTATCGGTTAACATGGCGGGGTACGCCAACGCCGCACGTGGAAATCCTGTAAAGAACCCTGTGCGGCGCGGCATCCGACTCACAGAACATTGATATTTCGCATGCAAACCAATCCTGAAAAAGACACCGAACTGCGCCTTAAAGTCAACAGCGAAACGGCCCGCCTGGCCTGGAGCGAACTGGAAAAGCACTTCGCCCAGGGCAACGTCGTCTGGGTCGCCAACGAGCTGGACCTGGTGGAAGTCGCCGTGCGCATCTCGCACGACGACAAGGCCACCATCTCGCAATGGATGGCCGACGGCAAGGTCGCCAAGGTATCGGACCAGCAGGCGCTGGACTGGCAGGCGGCCGACGCGGCCCTGTGGGCCGTCGTCGTCAGCCCGTTTATCCTGGTGCAGCAGGATAAACCCACCAAACACTAGGCACCGCGGGACAAGCGCAGCGCCGGGCGGCAAGCATGCCGGGGCGCTGCCGGGCAAGATCTGCGTACCGCCAGCGACGGCATCGCTTCACCAACTTGGCGCTCAATGACCAATATCTCGCCGCCATGCTGGCCATCGCTTCCCTGATCACTTCCATGCCCGCATCGGCAAACCATACGTGTAGCGGACCGGTGAAGGCGTGTCGATTAACGGCCTAGGCGCCGTGGTCGCGGAGAGCATCGGGAAAGTGCAATGGGGGTTTCTGTGCAATGTGGAAACGGCCACCAACGGCATCAATCCCGCCACCTGCAAAGTGATATACGCCACCTTGTTGGCGGCACAAGCCAGTGGCCGCAGCGTCACCTTGTGGGTCACCGATTCCGCCACGGTGTGTCCAGACTTGCCCGCGCGCTGGAACTATGTCAGCGGCTTCAATCTTCTTCGCATGGATGACTAGTCATCCCGGACTAGCCACTGCATTCGATACTGGAAAGACAGCCGCCTGCCGGCTCCATCGCCGCACGACCAGCCGATAGCGGCCGCGCCGCCGCGCCACGTTCGGCATGCCGGCCCTTCCTCCCGCACGCCTACCTGCCGCTCCGCCAGACGCGACATGGCTATTGCATTTTTTACAAATCGCTATAAAATCACACATTTCCGAAAAACAATATTTCTTAAAATGAATATCAAACACGCAATCCTCCTCGGGGCACTGTGCGCGGCGGCACCGTTGGCCATCGCCGGCCCTGAAAGCGGACCGGTCGGTATTACGTCACTGCGGCCGTACATGAGTGAGCCCGCCAACGGCGAAGCAAGGATTTATATCTCGCTCGATAGTGACGTCTTTTGCGGGACCAACGTTTTTTCGATCGACAATACGCGCCCTGGCTCCAAGCAAGCGTACGCCGCTGCCCTGTCAGCCTTGGTGGCCGGCAAAAAAATCCAGCTGGAAGTCGATGCCTGCGCGGGTTGGGGCACGACGCTACGCTCGCTCTACATCATTCAATAACAGCGCCACGCCAGCCGCGAGGCTGGCATCAGCCGTGCCGTAGCCGCCTGGTCGCGCGGCGATGCATGAATGATCATTTCAGAAAAATACTGACTTAAAGGACACTATGCTGCGCAAATTCCTGCTTTCCGCCGTTTTATTCTGCGGTTCCCTGTCGCTGGCGCCGGCGCATGCCGGGCCAACGTGGCAAGAGGGCGAGATATGGGACCACTCGGCGGTCGCCGGCGGCTTGCTGATACGCTTCAATCCCTCTACCACGGCATCGCCCGACAATTGTGCGGGCGCCACCTGGATGTTCATTCCCGAAGCGAGCAAGACCATCATCGCCGTCACCCTGATGTCCATTGCAAGCGGCAATCGCCGCGTGATGGTGTATACCAGCGGCAATGTGTCGGGATTTTGCACGGTCACCCAGGTTGACCCCATCAATTAAAGCGGGCTTGACCGCAGCAGGCCGGCCTGGAAAGCGCTCCCCCCAGCCGTGCCTGCATGCATGTTGCTCCGGCACTCAGGCGTGCCCCTGCCCTCCCAGGTAGGCCGCGATCACCTTCGGATCCGTCTTTAAGCTCTCGGCCGGGCCATGCACGGAGATGCTGCCGTTTTCCAGCACATAACCGTAATCGGCCACGTTCAGGGCGGCGGCGGCGAATTGCTCGACCAGCAACATGGTCACGCCTTCCGCTTTCAGGCGCGTGATGATGCGGAAGACTTCCTCCACCAGGATGGGCGCCAGGCCCATCGATGGTTCGTCGAGCAGGATCACTTCCGGATTCAGCATTACGGCGCGGGCCATGGCCAGCATCTGCTGCTCGCCGCCCGACAGCGTCCCGGCCAGCTGGTCGCGCCGCTCCTTCAGGCGCGGAAACAATTCCATGGCCTTGTCCAGGTCGCCCTTGATGTCGCCTTTCGGGCGCGCCCGCGTGAAACGGGGAAACGCCCCCAGCAGCAGGTTGTCCGTCACCGACATCGAGGCGAAGACCCTGCGCCCTTCCGGCGAATGGGCCAGCCCGGCGCGGGCGATGCGGTGCGAATCGAGGCCCGTGACGTCCTTGCCGCCCAGGGTCACGCTGCCCGACCTCGGTTTGAGCATGCCGGAAATGGCGCGCATGGTGGTGGTCTTGCCGGCCCCGTTCGACCCGATCAGGGTCACCAGCTTGCCTTTGGGCACGTCGAGCGAAATGCCGTGCAAGACTTCGACTTTGCCGTAGGCGGCGTGCAGATTATGAATGGTCAGCATGGTCTTCCTCTCAGTGCGCCACAGGGGCCAGGGTTTCAGCGCTGCCGCCCAGGTAGGCTTCGATCACTTTCGGATCGCTCTGCACGGCACTCGGCACGCCTTCCGCGATCTTCTGGCCGAAGTCGAGCACCGTCACCACGTCCGACAGCGCCATCACCACGTCCATGTGATGCTCGATCAGGATGATGGTGATGCCATGTTCGCGGATCTTGCGGATGATGGCCATCAACTCCTTGATGTCGGGCGCCGTCAGGCCCGCCGCCGGCTCGTCCAGTAGCAGCAGGCGCGGGTTCAGGCCCAGCGCGCGGCCGATTTCCAGCAGCCGCTGCTTGCCATACGGCAAGTTGCGCGCCTCTTCATTGGCCAGGTCGGCCAGGCCGACGAATTCGAGGATGCTGGCGGCCCGCTCGCGCGCGGCCTTCTCTTCGCGCCGGTAACGCGGCGTGTGCAGCATCACGTCCAGCACGTTCGACTGGAAGGTGTTGTGCAAGCCCACCAGCACGTTTTCCGTCGCCGTCATCTCGCCGAACAGCTGCACGTTCTGGAAGGTGCGCGCCACGCCGCCGAGCGCGATTTCCGATGGCGTGCGGCCCGAGATCACCACGCCGGCAAATTCCACCTTGCCCGCCGTCGGCTTGTAGATGCCCGTCAGCACGTTCATCATCGTGCTCTTGCCCGAGCCGTTAGGCCCGATCAAGCCATGCACGGAACCTTGCGTCACGCTCAGGTCCACCTGGTTCAGCGCTTTCAGGCCGCCAAACTGCATCAGCGCCTGCTCCACGCGCAGCAGGGTGGCGCCTTGGGCGCCGCCTTCGGCATGGTGGAACGGGGCCACGCCGTGCGAAGCGACGGCTTCCACATGGCGCCGCCCCTTGCCGACAAAGCTCATCAGGAAGCCCACGATGCCGTCCTGCAGGTAGTACACGACAAACAGGGTCATCAGGCCGAAGATGGTCAGGCGCCAGTCGACCATGTTGTCGAGCTTGTAGGAAAACGCGGCCAGGCCGATGGTGGCGACCAGCGGCACGATCACGCCGCGCACGGTCGAACGCTTTTTCGCCACCATGAACGCCGAGCCGATCACGCCCAGCACGGCGGCGGCCACGGCGATCTTGCGGAACAGTTCGATGTCCGACAGCAAGCTCGGCAGCATGACGACGATCAGGGCGCCAATCAGGGCGCCCGAGCGCGTCTTGCGCCCGCCCATGATGACGGCCAGCAAGAACAGGATCGTCAGCTCGAAGTTGTAGGTATTCGGCGAGATATACTCTTCCGAATACGCATACAGGCTGCCGGCCAGGCCCGCGAAGCCGGCGCTGATGACGAAGGCGTACACCTTGTAGCGGTAGACGGACACGCCCATGCAGTCGGAGGCGATGGGGCTGTCGCGCAGCGCCTCGAAGGCCCGCCCCAGGTTCGACTTCAGGATGCGGTGCACGACGACCAGCGAAATGACCATCAGCGCGGCCACCATGTAGTAGTACTCCACTTCCGTCAATTTATGGCCGAACATGACGGGCTTGTGGATCTTGATGCCCATCGGGCCTTCCGTCAGGAAGCTCATTTCATTGATCAGGATTTGCACGATGGTGCCGAACGCCAGGGTCACCATGGCCAGGTAGGGGCCCGTCACGCGCAGGGCCGGCAAGGCCAGGATGGCGCCGAACGCGGCCGCACCGACGATGCTGGCGGGAATGGCCAGCCAGAACGGCAGGCCCAGCTTGAACACCAGCACGCCCGTGGCATACGAGCCGATGCCGAACAGGCCCGCATGGCCCAGCGACACCTGCCCCGTGTAGCCGACGACGATATCGAGGCCGAACAGCAGGATGGCGTAGATCAAAATGGTCTCGGCCAGGTGGATGTAATAGGGATTCGGAATGACGATGGGAAACAGCGCCAGCACGGCCAGTCCTGCCGCGCTCAACGCCAGCATGGTGATTTTCTTGTTCATGGCATCCTCAGACTTTCTTGATCGCGGCTTTGCCGAACAGGCCGGACGGCTTGATGGCCAGCACCAGCAGCAACAGCAGCAGGCCAGGCACTTCCTTGTAGCCGGTGGAAATGTAATAGCCTGTGGTGGTTTCCGCGATACCCAGGATCAGGCCGCCCACGATGGCGCCCACTCCCGACGTCAGGCCGCCGATGATGGCCACGGCGAATGCCTTCAGGCCCAGCGAAGCGCCCATGGTGGCGCCCGTCAGTGTCAGCGGCGCCACCAGCACGCCCGCAAACGCGGCCGTGGCCGACGACAGCGCATACGAAAACGTGATGACCATGCCCGTATTGATGCCCATCAGCCCGGCCGCGTCGCGGTCGTTCGCCGTGGCCACCACGGCCTTGCCATAGATCGACTTGCGGTTGAATACCTCGACGGCCAGCATGATGGCCAGCGCGCCGATGATGACGGCCACCTGCATCTGCTGCACGTTGGCGCCGAAGACCTGGAACGGCGCGGCCGACAGCGGCGAGGGGAACATCAGGTCATCCTTGCCCCAGATGTTTTCCGCCACGTTCTTGAAGATGATGGCCAGCGCGATGGTCGACATGATCCAGCCGAATTCGGACTTGATCTTGATGGCGGGCCGTACACCGATCCACTCGACGAACACGCCCTGCAGAGCGCCGAAGGCGATGACGATGGGAATCATCAGCAGGTAGCTCATGTAGGGGCCGCCGTGGATGCTGCCCACCAGCGACAGGCCCACCAGCGCGCCCAGCATCAGCGATTCGCCCTGGCCGAAATTGAGCGTGCCAGAGGTGGCAAAGGTCAGCTGGTAGCCGAAGGCGATGACGGCATAGATCATGCCCAGCGCGACGCCGCTGAAGACAAGCTGCAGGAAGATTTCCATGGTATTCCCCGAAAGACGAACGATACAAAAATGGCCAGCCTTGAATCCTCAAGCTGGCCATTCCACGGCGATGGATGAACTATCCGCCCGTTACTTGGCGAGGACCACTTTGCCATCCTTGACTTCGCCAAACACCGTCAGCTCCGCCGTGATCGCTTCGTGGTTGGTCTTGCTGAACGGCTTGCTGTAGGTGGTGACGGCGCCTTCCACTTTTTCGTTCAGGTTTTCCAGCGCCGCGCGCACTTTCGGGCCGTCCGTGCCTCCGGCTTGCGTGATGGCCGCGGCCAGCAGGTAAATCGAGTCATAGCCTTGCGCGGCGGACACGGCCGACGGCATGCGGCCGCCCGATGGCTTGTAAGCGGCGACATAGCCGTCGATGAAGGCCTTGCGCTTCGGCGTGGTAGGGTCCTGGATGAAGGTTTGCGGCATGCGCGTGCCATTGCCGTTCTTGCCCGCGTTGTCGATGAAGTTGCCCATGGCCAGGGTCCAGCTGCCGATCAGCGGCACTTTCCAGCCCAGTTTTTCCATGCCGTTGGCGATCTGCGCCAGTTCCGGGCCGATGCCATAGGTCAGCACCACTTCCGCGCCCGCCTGCTTCGCTTTCAGCAACTGGGCCGTCATGTCGACGTCCTTGATATTGTATTTTTCAATGGCGACAGGCTTGATGCCTTTCGCGTCGAGCGCTTTTTCCAGGTCAGCGCGGCCCAGCTGGCCATAGTTGGTGGAATCGGCCAGGATCGCCACTTTCTTGAACTTGCGGCGGTCGACGGCTTCCTCGACGATCATGTGCGACTGGATCTGGTCGTTGGCGGCATTGCGGAAGATGTAGTTTTCAGGCTGGTCGGCAAACTGCTTGGTAACGATGGAACCCGTTGCCACGTTGTTAATCACGGGAATCTTGGCTTCCTGGTAGAAACGCTGGGAAGCGAGGGCCACGCCCGTATTGATGTAGCCGACAGTGGCGGCGACCTTTTCCTTGTTGATCAGTTCCTGGGCAATCTGCACGCCGCGCTCGTTCTTCGCTTCATCGTCGCGCTCGATCAGCAGCAGCGAACGGCCCAGTACGCCGCCCTTGGCATTGATTTCGGCGACCGCCAGCTTCACGCCGTCGCGCATCGACACGCCCATCGGCGCGGAACCGCCCGTGAACGGACCGGACACGCCGATCTTGATGGGGTCGGCTGCGACAGCCATTTGCGAGAAACCCAAAACCAAACTTGCCACGAGCAACTTCTGTTTGAAATTCATTTGTCATCTCCTGTGATACAACGTTTTTAATGCCACTTATTTTTATAGTCGTACGCTGGATAACCGCCCCATCGATAAATCATTGTAGGTTAGTAAACATGCTCCAGCAACAACTACATATGACGCGTCGCAGCATGTGTAAAACAGCCAATTGCTTGTCTGCTGTCAGACTTCTGTAAGGAAAATATGACGCAAATTGGCGCACTCTGCGCCATCGGGCAACACGTTTGTGGCAAAACGCGACAGCCGGGACGGGTGCTGGCAGCGATTCTTCCGTGCACTGATCTGGCGCAATGCTGCCACTGTCCAGCATGCTAAGGTCGGCCATGCCAGCGCTCAAGCGCGGCCCCGTCCAGCCACTCCTACCGCATGGAGGCAATATGCAGCGCCCGTCGAAACCATCCCTTTCCACCGCGCTGCGCCCGCCTGCCGCGGCCTTGCTGGCGAGTCTGCTGGCCAGCCTGCTGCTGGGCGGCTGCGCGAGCAAGCTGGCGCCCGTGCGCACGTTCGCCGAACAGACGCAAAAGATGTCGGTGCACTTCGAACCGATGCTCGCTGGCAGCGTCAACAGCTGCACGGACAAGGCCATGCGCAAGCGCCTGATCATGGCCGAGCGCTTCGATGCGCAGGCGAGCGAACAGGCCGCGCGCGCCGATTGCGCGGCCATCGCGCAGGCCAGCCTGTCGATCGCCGGCCTCAATGACGTGCTGCTGCGCTACGCGCACACGCTGGCGGCGCTGGCCGACGAGAAGCTGCCCGTCTACCAGGAGGAATTTGCGGGGCTGGGCGACGCGCTGGGCGGCCTCGCCCAGCCCGGTGCCGGCGCTCCCCTGCTGGACGCGGACAAGCTGGAAAAAGTCGTGAAGCTGAGCGAACTGCTGAGCCGCCTGGCCACGCAGCGCCTGCAAAAGTCGGCCTTGCGCGAACTGCTCGAGCAGCAGGACGCCGTGAATATCGTCAGCGATGCGCTGAAGGACTATGCGCAGCGCAGCTACCGCGCCGGGCTGCAGGATGAATTGCGCGACCTGGCCCTGCTGCGCGGCGCCGTCGATGGCGCCGCCGCGCGCGAACCGCTGGCCGCCAACTACATCCGCACCCGCCTGCACCAGGAAGGCAAGCAACTGCAGGAAAGGGAAAAGATCGTCGTCGCCTATGTGCGCGCCGTCGAGTCGCTGCAAGCGAGCGTAGCCGCGCTGCGCGCGCATATCGACCGCCTGCAGGAACCGGAGCTGGAAACGCAGCTGGCGCAGTTTGCGCGCCACGTCGACGCCCTGCAGCGGCAAGCCGTTTTCTACGCCCCCGTCCGCTGGTAAGCGGCGCGTCCACTGGAGAATCCCATGGCCCAACTGACCGAACTGACGAAGGACGAATCGTTCGCCATCGCCGACAGCCTGGCGCAGGCATCGAGCCTGGTGCTGGAATTGCGCATCCGCGCCCGCCCGGCGCTGTCGGCGGAGCAACGCGCGCTGCTGGAACAATACGAGCACCACCTGGACCAGATGGTGTCGCTGTTCCGCGCCTTCGGCATCGCGCTGATCGCCGAGGGTGCCGAGCAGGCGCGCGGCGACATCGACGCCGCCATCGCCAAAGGCAAGGCGCAGCTCAAGCGCATCGCCGACGTCAAGGCCGCCATCCACGCCGCGGCCAGGCTGGTCGACCTGGGCGCGGCCATCCTGTCGCGTGACCCGTTCGCCATCGGCAAGGCGGCGGCCGCCTTGCGCGCCAAGCCGAAGAAGGACGAGGCGGCCTGACCCGGCCAGCAGGCAAGCGGCTTACTCGATGCTGAGCACGCCCTGATCGGAACTCAGGTGCGTGCCCGGCCCTGGCACCACCTCGACCAGGCTGCGGGCGAACGCGCCGGCCGCCGGCGCCGACGTCAGCGCATAATGGACGCCAGGCTTCAAGCCCGTGGCCAGGATGGCGCCGGCCGCCAGCGGCGAAGTCCAGTCCATGCGGGCAGCGGGCGTCACGTCGCGGTTGAACAGCACGTGCAGCTGACTGCCCAGCAACAGCGCCTCGGTGTTGGCCGCGGCCGCCAGGCGCCGCGTATCGGGCGGCTGGGCCGTGCCGCTGGCGCCATCGTTGTCGGCAACAAACAGCGTGTGCAGGAAATACTCGGGCGCATTGGCCGCCGGTGCCGTTGCCGAGGTGACTTCCAGGCGCCAAACACCCACATCCTCATTCGTGGTTTTTTGCTCGCTCGTCTGCGGCGCATGGTTGAACCACAGATCGCTGCCATCGGCCTGGCGGCGGCGCACCATGAAGCGGCAATCGCCGCTGCTGGCCCATTGTTCGTTCGCCTTGACCGGGCTCATCTGCCGACACACGGTGCCGTCATGATCGAGGCCGCCGACCTTGTGCACGACGGCATTTTCCGGCAGCACGGTTTGCACGATCAGCATGCCCTCGCCGTTGCGCACGGTGGCGATGCGCCGCTGTCCCGCACTGTAGCCGAGCTTGTAGTGCCCATCGCCGAGATTGCTCGTATTGGCCGTATTGGCCGCCGGGTCATGCGCCGTATGCAGCAAAAAGGTGGCTGGCAAGCCACGCTTGCTGCGCACGCTGTCGAAGACCACCGTCACGGGCTTGGGCCAGAACGCCGGCTGGCGCAGAAACAGGACTTGGCGCACGAAACCGTTATTCCGGTCCAGCCTGGTCGCCGAATAGGCCTTGCTGGCATTGCCGCTGGTATAGGTATATTCCGGCGTATTTTCATAGCGCACGATGCCATCGAGCGCATTCACGCCGCCAGGCTGGATCTCGTCGATTGTCGGATAGTTCTGTTGCCGCGCCTGCAGCCACTGCCCGCCATCGCGGCTCAGGCCGCTCACGCCGTTCATGAGCAGCTCCGTCGCATCGTCCACCGTATCGTAGACCGTGATCGTGTTATGCGCTACGCTGCGCGTGTAGTAATTCCACCAGTGCACGCTTTCATAGCTGTCATACAAGCCCGTATCGAGCAGCAAGGGCGCCTTGTAATACAGCGAAAAGCTGTTCTGGTCCGCGTGCTGGTGATTCTGCGCCGCGAACGACGATGATTTGAAGTCCAGCACGGTGGCCTGCGCATAATCCCAGCTGTCGCGCATCAGCACCTGGCCCGAGACCCTGAAATGGCGCGCCAGCGGCAGGCCTGGTATCGGCGCAGGCACCACCGGGGTTGGCCAGAACAGGCGCTCCAGGATCTCGTCGCCACCGCCGCGACGCGTCGCGACCTGCTCGCGATAGAAGGACCAGGCGACGCCATCGCCGCCAACGCTGGCCACGCCACGCGCCAATTGCCCGAGCAGTGGATTGCCTACGGGGAAATCATAGTTGTCGCCGCTGGAAGGGAACAGGCCGTCGCTGCGCAAGCCGTAGATATAGGGATACAGCAACTGATCCTGCCAGTCCGCCTGCAACAGCGGCGTGCCGTCGCCATTGTCGAGCGCCGTGCGCCACAACAGCAAGCGCTCAGGGATGCTCGACACGCCATACGCAAAGCCCATCTGGTGGCCGCCATCGGCGGAAATGGTGGCGCGCGCGGCCATGAAACCCTTGTCGAAATGCGCATATGCCGTGTCGATCATCGGCACGACTTCGGGGTGCTCCTCGGCGATGGCCAGCAAGCCCAGCGCCATGTTCGTCACGGCACTGAAGGCGTGGCCGCTGACATAGTAATTGGCAATCGAGGGCGTCGCGCCGCGGTTCCAGTGTTCGTACACGGGTTTCTGCTCGCAATCGAAGACCGTGCTCGTGTCGCGCAAATGCTGCCCGCTGCCGCACATGGACGCCACCAGGTGATCATGTGCCGGCAGCGTATTTTCCGCCGCTATCGTCTCCTTGATTCTCTGCGCCAGCATGTTCCGGTACGGCCCCGTGCCGAGCGCGGCGGGCACATTCACGCTGCCCATCAAGTCATATAGCCAGTCATACATCAGCCCCATGGCGGCCACCCTGCCCCCCATCGACCATTCATTGCCGGCGGGAAGTGGGCTCGCCAGCAGCATGTCCGCGTACGTCAGCAGGCCCTGCCGGTACTTGTCCTTTTCCGTCAGCAGCCATGCCATGGACAGCAATTGCGCGCTTTCATAGATCGTCCCGCGATGCCCGGTGGCCACCTTGCACGATTTCGGAAAAGCGGCCGACGTGGGCGCGATCGTGGCGCAGCTATGGATTTCCGCCAGGCGCCTGTCTGCCGCATAAACAAATGCGTTCCAGGCGGTATTGAGACCCACATCCCGGGTGGGATAGCCGATCAATGCCGTGCCCTGCCCGTCGCGCAGGACGAAATCCTGCATGTCTTCCTTGTACCGGCCGCCGAGGCTGAATATCTGCGCATCCGCCTGCCACTCGACGGGCACGCCCAGGGCCGTATTCCAGATGGTGGGAATGGCGACATCGTTCACCGTCAGCCCGACCCGGTGCGCCTGGCTATCCCATGAAAATTTCATCCTGGACAGCACGCCTGGCGTCAAGTTGACCTGCGTGCTCGAGGCATACACGCCATTCTTCAGCAATGCGAACTGGACACCCACCGTCCCCTTGCTTCCCGCCACGGCCGGCACATCCCATCCATCCACATGGCGTATCAGAATCGTATTGCCAACACTGACGTGCTGGCCGAAAATGTTCTGATTCACCCCGTCGCGGCTATCCTTGTGCTGTGCCAGCAACTGAAAACTGATGCTGCCCCTGGTGGCGGGGAAACGCGCGGCGGGGTAATAAGGCAGTTGTGTCTTGAGAAGATCAAAGCCGGCCTGGCTGACAAACAGCTTCGGATGGCCCGTCTTGACGGGCGCGGGCAGTTGCGCCATCGCGGCAGACGCCGCCATCGCCAGCACGCCCAGGCCCGCATGCAGCCATCGTTTGCCTGGCCGACGCGCGGGAACCTGACAACCGGATTGCCTTGCCATTGCTTGCATTGCCATGCGTTTCCTCTATTTTCATCATGAAGTTATCAAAAAAATACTTCCCGCATACTGCCACGACTCTTTTGAAAACAACAATAACTGAGCGCCAACAGTGAAAAATAGAGAAGAAAATATAAGCAATGGCCTTATTTAATGGAATAAATATATCTTGAGAAAAATAAGCAATGCTCGGCTCACATCATCAAGGTTCGGCGGCCCGGTGCCCCATCGCATGCGTCGCCATTTTCAGGTACAGGTTCGCCAGCTCTTCGCTGTGCGCATAGCCCATCCTGCCTTCGCCCACGGCGACGGATTTTTGCTGCAACGCTTCCGGGTATTCGAGCTCGCAGGCGGCATCGAGCCAAAAGCGCGCCTTGTCCTCGTCGCTGTCCAGCAGCATGTTCGCCACGATGAACATGGCCGGCGCCACCTGGCGCTGCGCGGCCAGTTGCAGCCAGTGCAAGGCGGCGCCGCTGTCCTGCGCGCCGCCCATGCCGTTCTTCAGCATCAGGCCCAGATAATATGCGGCCGCGCCGCTGCCCTGCCCCGCCGCCTGCCGGAACAGCGCACGCGCGGCCGGCTGCGATGCTGCGCCAGCGCGCATCAGCGCCTTCGCCTGCACCACTTGCGCGGCGGGATCGGCGCCGGCCTGCGCCAGCGGCGACGCCAGGGGGGAAGCCAGGGCGGCCGCCAGCAGCCAAGCCGTCAGCTTCATTTCGACAGGTCGAGCTGGTACAGCGCAAAGCCCTTGCCCGCGCCATCGTCGGCCTTCAGCTGCGTGACGTTGGCGATGCCGGCCGCCTTGGCCAGTTCGATGACGTTCGGCGCCGAGTGGAAGACCACGGGGCCTTTCGTGGCGGCCCTGGCAAAGGTCCAGCTGCGCGCCGAGCCGTTTTTCGCGCGCGTCAGGTGTTTTTCCTGCGTGACGTAGGCGATCAGCAGTTCGCGGTTGTTGTCGGGCGAGGCCACCACCGTCTTGCTGCCATCGAGGCCGGGGAAATTGCCGCCGCCGCTGGCGCGGTAATTATTCGTCGCGATGAGGAATTCCTGGCTGGAGTCCACCGGCTTGCCCTGGTACGTCAGGCCCTGGATGCGACGCCCTGGCGGCTGCGTGATGTCGATCTGGTAGCGCACGTCGGCGCCGGTGATGGCGTCGAAGTTGTAGCTCGGGTGGGCCGTGTTGACCAGTTCCTGCGGCTCGGTCTTGTTGACATCGATGGTATTGAAGCGCCGCGCCGACTGTTCCAGCCAGGCCTTCAGTTCCGCGCCATTCATCTTCACGCCGTACAGCGCGTTCGGGTACAGGTACAGGTCGGCCGCGTTATTCAGCGCCACGTTGCCCGCCTTGACGTCCGTGTAATCGGATACGCCGGCCGAGCCGCTCTTGAACGGCGACGACATCGACAGCACGGGCAAGTGCGCATACTGCGGCAGGTTGGCCTTCACGTAGGCGGCCAGGTAGCCCGATTGCGCCTGGTTCACCACTTCGATGGCGCTGACGTCGCCCACGTCGGCGAAATACGTCGACATGCGGAAGTCGGTGGCGCCCACGGGCGTCTGCACGTAGGCGATGGTCGCCGCGTGCTCTTCCGCCACCAGCCTGGCGATGGCCGCATCGGGCGCCACATAGCTCTTGTCCGCGTTCTGGATGCCGCGTGCTTCCACCGTGGTCTGCGCCTTGTCGACGACCCACTGCCGGCCGTCGTGGCGCAGGCGCAAGCCGATCACGCCCAGGTGCTTGCCCCACAGATTGGCCATCACGGTGGGCACGCCGTTGACCGTGCCTTTGACCTTGTCGACGCCGGGCAAATTGAACTGCGGCACGGTGCTCGTGGCGTTCGGGAACAGCTGGTGCGAATGGCCGATCAGCATGGCGTCCACGCCCGGCACTTGCGACAGGTAGTAATTGCCGTTTTCCATGGTCGGCGAATACGGGCTGTCATCGAGGCCGCCGTGCGAGATGGCCACCACCAGCTCGGCGCCCCTGGCGCGCATCTCGGGGATGAATTTTTCCGCCGTCTCGCGCACGCCCTGCGTGTAGACGCGCCCTTCCAGCCAGCGCTTGTCCCACGCCATGATGGTCGGCGGCGCAAAGCTGATGATGCCCACCTTGACCGTGCTCGTGACGGGCTGGCCATCGGGGCCGGTGGCCGTGATCTGCTTGGCGATGATGTGATACGGCGCGAACAGCGGCTTGCCGCTCTTGACGCTGTAGACGTTGGCCAGCACTTGCGGGAATTGCGGGCCGGCGCAGCGCGGCTTGGCCGCATCGACGCTGTCGACGTCGAACTGGTTGCCCGTCACCTGGCTCAGGAACGCCAGGCCGTAGTTGAATTCATGGTTGCCGATGCCGCCGCCGTCCACTTTCAGCAAATTCATGGCCTTGTAGATGGCCAGCGTCTGGTCGCAGGCCAGCGGTTTCACCAGCGCCTGGTAGTCGGCCAGCGCCGTGCCCTGGATGGTGTCGCCGTTGTCGAGCAAGAGCGTGTTCGGGAATTCGGCGCGCGCCTGCGCGATCAGGGCCGCCGTGCGTTCCAGGCCGATCGACGGCTCCGCCTGCAGCTTGTAATAGTCATAACTGAGCACGTTCGCGTGCAAATCCGTCGTCTCCAGCAGGGCCAGGGTGGCGCTGCTGCCGGCCGGCGCGGCCGATGGCGCGTGGACAGGGCTGTTGGCGGCGGGCGGCAAGGCGCCGCAGCCGGCCAGCAGCAGCGGTAACAGGGCGAGACGGGGGAACTGGCGCAGGGGGTGGCACATGAGAATTCCTGTGGAAAGACAATATCGCCAGCATCATACGCAGCACGGCAGCGGCCATCAAGGCATAAAACAGCCGTGACGCTGGGTAGAACATTGTCGTAAATGCAGCAAATTAGTGCTTTTATTGCTGCGCGCGCCACCGATTCGGCGCCAGCGGCATCGGAAACGGCCCGCGCTCGCGTATAATTCAGGGTTTGATTTCACCATAGAAGACCAGAACATTATGGAAGCCGAACGCATCAATCTCATCTCCGCCCTGCTCTCCGACCTCACGGTCCGCGAAGCCGAACTTCGGAGGTATCTTTGACTTCACTGTCAAGTCGGAGAAACTAGAGCAAGTCAACGAAGAACTGGAAGATCCTACCGTCTGGAACGATCCCAAGCGCGCCCAGGACCTCGGCAAGGAGAAGAAGGCGCTGGAAGCCATCGTCTTCACGCTGACCAAGGCCGACGCCGACCTGCGCGACACGAAGGACCTGTTCGACATGGCCCGTGAAGAGGGCGACGAAGAGACGCTGGAAGCGATCGAGCAAGACGTGCAGGAAATCCGCAAGGTCATCGAAAGCATGGAATTCCGCCGGATGTTCAACAATCCGATGGATCCGAACAACTGCTTCATCGACATCCAGGCCGGCGCCGGCGGTACGGAAGCCCAGGACTGGGCCTCGATGCTGCTGCGCCAGTACCTGCGCTATTGCGAACGCAAGGGCTTCAAGGTCGAGATCCTCGAGCAGTCCGACGGCGAGGTGGCCGGCATCAAGACGGCCACGCTGAAGGTCGAGGGCGACCACGCCTACGGCTTCCTGCGCACGGAAACGGGCGTGCACCGCCTGGTGCGCAAGTCGCCATTCGACTCGGCCAACGGCCGCCATACCTCGTTTACGTCGCTGTTCGTGTATCCGGAGGTCGACGATTCGATCGAGATCGACGTCAACCCGGCTGATATCCGCGTCGACACCTACCGCGCGTCGGGCGCCGGTGGTCAGCACATCAATAAAACCGACTCCGCCGTCCGCATGACCCACGCGCCGACCGGCATCGTGGTGCAGTGCCAGAACGACCGTTCGCAGCACCGCAACCGCGCCGAAGCGATGGAAATGCTGAAAGCCAAGCTGTACGAGCACGAACTGCGCAAGCGCATGAGCGAGCAGCAAAAGCTGGAAGACTCGAAGACGGACGTGGGCTGGGGTCACCAGATCCGCTCCTACGTGCTGGACCAGTCGCGCATCAAGGATTTGCGCACCGGTTTCGAGACGGGCAATACCAAGGGCGTGCTCGATGGCGACATCGACGACTTCATCTCCGCCTCGCTGAAACAGGGCGTGTAAGGATGAACGCCTCCGCTCCGGCAGTGGCGCAGCGTGCCTTCCTGTTCGACATGGATGGCACGATCGTCGACAACATGGCCTTCCACACGCAATCGTGGCTGGCGTTCTTCGAACGCCAGGGCCATGCGCTGGACGCGGACGCCTTCTTCCGCGACACGGCAGGACGGCAGGGACACGAAATCATCGCCAAATACCTGGGCGAGGATGCCGACCATGTCACCCTGCTGGCCGAAAAGGAAGTCGTCTACCGCGAGCTGTATGGCCCGCACCTGGCCACGGTGGCCGGTTTCGACCAGCTGATCGCCAGCGCGCGCCAGGCCGGCGTCGGGCTGGTGGTGGGCACGGCGGCGCCGAACGAGAATATCGCGTTCACGCTCGACGGCCTGGACCTGCGCCACCGCTTCGACGCCATCGTCGGCGCCGCCGACGTGGAACGGGGCAAGCCGCATCCGGACGTTTTCCTGAAAGGCGCGCAGCTGGCCGGCGCGCTGCCGCAGCACTGCATCGTCTTCGAAGACGCGCCCCTGGGCGTGGAAGCGGCGCGCCGCGCCGGCATGCGGGTCGTGGTCCTGACCACCACCCTGCCGGCCGAAGCGTTTGCCGCATTCGACAACATCATCTGCATCGCGCAGGACTTCAGCCAACTCGATGTCGAGGCGCTGTTCGCCAGCCAGCCGGCAGCGTTTGCCGCCGGCACGCCAACGACATAACCATCAATCATCAATCACGAAGAACACCATGACTACGGATATCCAAGAACAAGCCGCCGCCCCCGATGAAAACAAGATCATCGCCGAGCGCCGCGCCAAGCTGGCCGCACTGCGCGAACAAGGCGTCGCCTTCCCGAACGATTTCCGCCCTGAGCACAAGGCGGCCGATCTGCACGCGCAATACGACGGCAAGTCGCGTGAAGAGCTGGAAGAGAACCCCGTACACGTGGTGCTGGCCGGCCGCATGATGCTCAAGCGCGAAGCGGGCAAGAAAGCCGCCTTCGCTACCCTGCAGGACGCTTCCGGCCCGAAGGCCGACGGCCGCATCCAGATCTACGCCACGCTGGATCTCACCGGCGAAGCGGCCATGGCCGCCCTGCACCACTATGACCTGGGCGATATCCTGGGCGTGCAAGGCACCCTGTTCAAGACCAAGACGGACGAACTGACCATCAAGGTCACGCAACTGCGCCTGATCACCAAGTCGCTGCGCCCGCTGCCGGACAAATTCCACGGCCTGGCCGACCAGGAAACGAAGTACCGCCAGCGCTACGTCGACCTGATCATGAACGAAGAGACGCGCCGCACCTTCAAGGCGCGCACCGCCGCCATCTCGTCGATCCGCCGCTTCATGGAAAAGAACGAGTTCATGGAAGTGGAAACGCCGATGCTGCACACGATCCCGGGCGGCGCCGCGGCAAAGCCGTTCATCACGCACCACAATGCGCTCGACATGCAAATGTTCCTGCGCATCGCGCCCGAACTGTACCTGAAGCGCCTGGTCGTCGGCGGCTTCGACCGCGTGTTCGAGATCAACCGCAACTTCCGCAACGAAGGCGTGTCGATCCGTCACAACCCTGAATTCACGATGATGGAATTCTACGCGGCCTACACCGACTACAAATGGCTGATGGACTTCACGGAAGCCGTCATCCGCCAGGCCGCCATCGACGCGCACGGCACCGCCACGCTGACCTATGGCGGCCGCGAGCTGGATCTGGCCAAGCCATTCCATCGCCTGACCATCGTCGAAGCGATCAACAAATATGCTCCAGGCTACACGCCGGAACAGTTGAACGATGCCGAATTCATCAAGGAAGAGCTGAAAAAATTCGGCGTCAAGCCGTTCGCCACGGCCGGCCTGGGCGCGCTGCAACTGGCGCTGTTCGAGGAAACGGCGGAAGCGCAGCTATGGGAACCGACCTACATCATCGACTACCCGGTCGAAGTGTCGCCACTGGCGCGCGCTTCCGACACGGTGGCCGGCATCACCGAACGCTTCGAGCTGTTCATGGTGGGCCGCGAGATCGCCAACGGCTTCTCCGAGTTGAACGACGCGGAAGACCAGTCGGCCCGCTTCCTGGCGCAGGTAGCGGCCAAGGACGCCGGCGATGAAGAGGCGATGTTCTACGACGCCGACTACATCCGCGCGCTGGAATACGGCATGCCGCCAGCCGGCGGCTGCGGCATCGGCATCGACCGCCTGATGATGATCATCACGGATTCGCCGAACATCCGCGACGTGCTGCTGTTCCCGCACCTGCGCCGCGAAGAATAAGCACGGACGCTGGCCAATAAAAAGCCGCCTGATCGCAAGATCAGGCGGCTTTTTCACTTCTGTCGCCACGTAGGTCGGATTGGCGCCACGCGTCATCCGACACATTGTTGGCCATTCATGTCGGATGACGCGCTTGCACGCCAATCCGACCTACGCATCCCGCACTACTGAATCACGGTATAGCACGGCACATACGCCGTGCCCGCCAGCTTCATGCGGTGCTGCGCCACGAACGAGGCCAGCAGCGCGTCCATCGGGCCGGCGATGGATTTGTCGCCGTGGATTTCGAAGTTGCCGTGCTCTTCGATCGAGCGGATGCCGTCGTCCTTGACGTTGCCCGCCACCACGCCGGAAAACGCGCGGCGCAGCTGGGCCGCCAGCAAGTGCGTGGGCTGGTTCTTGTGCAGGCTCAGGTTGCGCATGTTTTCATGCGTGGGGTGGAACGGCTTCTGGAATTCGTGGTCGATCTTCAGCAGCCAATTGAAGTAATAGGCGTCGCTGTGCGCCTTGCGGAATTCGCGCACCTGGCGTATGCCTTCGAGCATCTCGCGCGCCACCAGCTCCGGGTCGTCGATGATGATCTTGTAGCGCTGCTGCGCTTCCGGGCCCAGGGTGTCGCTGATGAACTGGTTGATCTGCACGAAATATTCGCGCGACGTTTCCGGCCCCGTGAAGATCAGCGGGAACGGGATGTCGGCGTTGTCCGGGTGCAGCAAGATACCGAGGATATACAGGATCTCTTCGGCCGTGCCGGCGCCGCCGGGGAAGACGACGATGCCGTGGCCCGCGCGCACGAACGCTTCCAGGCGTTTTTCGATGTCCGGCATGATGACCAGGTCGTTGACGATGGGGTTCGGCGATTCGGCCGCGATGATGCCCGGCTCCGTGATGCCCAGGTAGCGGCCATTGTGCAGGCGCTGCTTGGCGTGGCCGATGGTGGCGCCCTTCATCGGGCCCTTCATGGCGCCCGGGCCGCAGCCGGTGCAGATGTCGAGGCCGCGCAAGCCCAGCTGGTAGCCCACTTCCTTCGAATAATTGTATTCGGCGCGGTTGATCGAGTGGCCGCCCCAGCACACGACCAGGTTCGGGTTGAGCTGGGTTTGCAGCACGTTGGCATTGCGCAGGATGTGGAAGACGGCGTCCGTCACGCCTTCCGTGCTCTGCAAGTCGAATTTCGGATTGCCCGTGACTTCATCGCTGACGAAGATGATATCGCGCAAGACGGCAAACAGATGTTCGTGTATACCCTTGATCATCTTGCCGTCGACAAAGGCGATGGCCGGCGCGCCCTTGATGTCGAGCTTGATGCCGCGCTCGCGCTGGATGATGGAAATTTCAAACGATTGATATCGCTCAAGCAAGGCGCGGCCATCGTCGATGGTGCTGCCGCAATTGAGCACCGCCAGCGCGCAGCGGCGGAACGTGTTGTACAGGCCGCCCTGGCTGGTGTCGAGCAGTTTGTTGACTTCAGTCTTGGAGAGCACGTCCAGGCGGCCTTCCGGTGAAACCAGAGTATCGATAACGTCGTGTTCCATAATGCGAAAAATCCCTTTAAAAATCGATGCTCGAAGGTATTGCACTAGCAATATACGACAAGTCAGGCAAGTTGTGCTGTGGTGCCGCAAAATCGCCGCGATCGCCCCTTGCATGCAAACCGGTTTGACTAATATGAAACAGTCATTCTTGCTAATGCGAATGGAAACCTTCGCTCAGCGCAATTTGTAGATTAGAATGCCAGCCTATTGGAATTCCCGTGTGGTCGGTTCTTCATGAGAGTGCCCGCAGCCCGGCAGGCTTCCATAAGTTTGTTTTATCGATTGACTATAATAATTTTTCAGGAGGAACCGCATGAGCGGTGCGACTACGCCCAACAAGGAAGCCGTTATTCCCGAGTTCAAGCAGATTATGGGCCATCCAAGCCCATTGTGGATGTTGTTCATGACTGAATTCTGGGAACGCTTCGCGTTCTACGGAGTTCGCTGGGCGCTGGTACTGTACATCGTGGCCCAGTTCCACGGTGGCGACGGTTCGGGACAGGCAGCGGCCAACCTTACCTACGGTTCCTTCCTCGCGCTGGTGTACGCCGGCGCCCTGTTCGGCGGCTACATCGCCGACCGGGTCATCGGTTACCAGCGTTCGATCCTGCTGGGCGCCGTCTTCATGGCTGCCGGCCTGTTCTGCATCTCGGTACCGAACCAGGACATCTTCAACCTGGGCCTGGCCACCGTGATCGTCGGTAACGGCATGTTCAAGCCGAACATCTCGACCATGGTCGGCAAGCTGTACACGACAGCCGATCCGCGCCGCGACAGTGGCTTCACGATCTTCTACATGGGCATCAACATGGGCGCCATGGTCGCCCCTGTCTTCACCCAGTGGCTGGCCGAATCGATCTTCGGCACCAGCGCCATGCCTTCGTACAAGATGGTCTTCATGGCTTCCGGCTTCGGCATGATCATCAGCCTGGTATGGTTCGCCATCGGCCGCCGTGCCCTGAAGGGCATCGGCGCACCGGAAACCGGCGCCGGCAACCCGATGCGCGTCATCTGGGTAGCCCTCGGCTCGCTGTGCGTGATCCCGCTCGTGTACTTCCTGCTGACCGTGGGCGCGCAAAAACTGCAAATCGTCCTGACCGTGCTGTTCATCGGCCTGGCCGTGATGCTGATGATCGAAGGCATCCGCAACGGCAAGGTGGCGCGCGACCGCGTCATCGCCATGCTGCTGATCTTTGTCTTCAACATCCTGTTCTGGATGTTCTTCGAACAGGCAGGCAGCTCGTTCACCTTCCTGGCTGACAAGATCGTCAACCGCGACCTGGGCTTCTGGATCTTCCCGACCGCCTACTTCCAGACCGTCAACTCGGTGGCCATCATTGTCTTCGCGCCGATCATCGCGGCCGTCTGGGTCTTCCTGGCGCGCCACAACGTCAATCCATCGATCCCGCGCAAGTTCGGCCTGGGCTTGCTGGGCAATGCGCTGGCCTTCGGCCTGCTGATCTTCGCTCTGTCGAGCCTGGTTGGCGCCGACAACAAGATCCCGTTCTGGACCCTGACCACCGTCTACGTGCTGCAATCGATCGGTGAGCTGTGCCTGTCGCCTATCGGCCTGTCGATGGTCACCAAGCTGGCGCCAGTGCGCCTGGTGGGCCTGGGCATGGGCGGCTGGTTCCTGTCGACCGGTATCGGCAACAACCTGTCGGGCATCTTCGCCAGCCACGTCAGCGGCGAAAGCGGCATGTCGGTGCAGTCGGCCCTGTCCGGCTACACCTTCGGCTTCTGGTCCCTGCTGGGCGCCGGCGTCGTGCTGTTCCTGATCGCACCGTTGATCAACAAACTGATGCACGGCGTGAAGTAAGCGTCTTGTTTTAGATCAAAACGGCGGCCTGCGGGCCGCCGTTTTTCATTCCGGCCACCGTTTCCCCCTGGCCGGGCGGTACAATACCGCCAGGGCCGATGGCCACTCCACCCACATTACAGAAGAATCCCATGTCCAGCATGTCCACCACCACGCCCCTCTCCGACGACGAATACGCCGAACTCGACACCCTGCTGGCGGCGCCAGCCCTGGCCGGTACCGCCATGGACGTGTCGATGCTGGAAGGTTTCCTCACGGCCGTGGCCCTGAGCCCGAAGCAAATCGCGCCTGAACAATGGTTGCCCTGGGTATGGGACAAGGCGGCCGGCAGCGCCGCGCCGGCACAGGATGCGGACAGCGAACGGGCCGCCGCCCTGGCGCAGCGCCACCATGGCTACATGGTCGAATGGCTGGCGAAGGACCCGGACAGCTTCGAACCGATCTACGTCTGCGGCCCCGAATGGAGCGTGCCCGCCTGGTGCGCCGGTTTTATCCTGGGCACGACCCTGGACAAGCCCCAGTGGGCGGCCCTCGCCGTCAGCCATCCGCAATACCTGGCGCCGTTCCAGCACCTGGCCACGGCCAGCGAACTCGACGACGATGCGGCCGAAACGGCCATGGATGGCGTGATTCCCGCCGTCATCGCCATCAACGCGGCCTGGGCCCGCCAGCGCCACCTGAAAAGCCAGGTACAGCACCAGCCCGGCGCCACTGTGCTGCGCGAAGTGCCGAAGACGGGCCGCAACGACCCTTGCCACTGCGGCAGCGGCAAGAAGTACAAGAAATGCTGCGCCGACGCCGATAGCGCGGCAAGCTGAGGCGCGCTCTCCTTGCGCCAGCTGCTGACGGCCATCCTGCGCTTCCTGCTGCGCCATGCGCTGCAGTTCGCGCTGTTCATCGTCATCCTGCTGGCCGGACGCCTGTTGCTGGCCGAATGGCGCGCCTACAGCGCCAGCAGCGATGCCATCGCTGCGCTCAGGCTGGCGTCCGTCACGGCCGACGGCCATGGCGCCAGCCTGGCCGGTGCCGCCACGGCCCGCATGCACGCCCTGACACACGCCTCGCAAGCGGCCATCGCGGCCCGCCTGAGCGAAGTGCAAACGCAATTGGCCGCCTTGCGCGCGCAGCAGCAACCGTCGCTGTTTACCATTCCCCTGCCCGACGCCGGCGTCCTGGCCGCCCATGCGCAGGACGAGGCCAGGCGCCGCGTGGAGATTGAAGTGCTGGCGCAGGAAGCGCGCTACCTGCTTGCCCTGCAGGCCGCCATCAGCGGCGAGGATGCGCGGCGCACGCTGGCGCGCCTGCACGCGGCGCACGTCAGCGCCTATGCCGCATTGCAGCAAAACATACGCCAGCGCCAGCAGCTTGAAGCGCAGCATCCGCTGGCGGCGCGCCTGCCCGGCAGCGACGCTTACGCGCAGCTGTCGCGGCTCGAAGCGCAAGGCCAGCGCTTGCGCGAAATCAACCTGCAAGCGTACCGGGCCTGGCTGGCACAGCGCGCGCGCACCAGCGACGCCACCAACGCCGCCCGGCCCGCGCCATTTGCCATCGATCATGCGGCGCTGACAGGGGCGCTGGCGCCCATGCATGCGGCGATGGCGGCCACCGAGACGCAGCTGGCGCGCAACTGGATCGGCCGCTGGCGCGCTCCCGTGCTCGACGTGGCGCCCACGGCCGCCCTGCTGGTGCTGTCGGCCATCCTGCTGCCGCTGGCGATCAAGGCCTTCTTTTACTTCGTGCTGGCGCCCTTCGCCTCGCGTTTGCAGCCGCTGTCGATCGCGCGCGAGCTGCAACTGGCGGGCGGCGCCCTGCCGCTGTCGCCATCGCTGCCTGGCGAGTCGCGCATCTCCGCCGTGTCGCAGGCGCTGCGGCTGGCGCCGGGCCAGGTCATGCTGATCCACCCCGAATACCTGCAATCGTCGCCCGTCAGCACGCGCAAGCGCACGCAGTGGTTGCTGGACTGGCGCTTTCCGTTGACCAGCCTGGCGGCCGGCATGGTGGCGCTGACGCGTTTGCACAGTGACGAGCCGGCGTCCGTGACGATTTCCGCCAGCGACGATCCGCTGCTGGAAGTGGCCATCGTCCACCTGCCGGCCGGCAGCGCGCTGGTGTTCCAGCCTCGGGGCCTCGTGGGATTGCTCTGCGACGCCGGCCAGCCGCTGGCAATGTCCAGCCACTGGCGCCTGGGCAGCCTGCACGCCTGGCTTACCCTGCAGCTGCGCTTCATCGTCTTTCGCGGCCCCGTCACCCTGGTCGTGCGTGGCTGCCGCGGCGTGCGCCTGGAACGCGCGGGCCAGGGCCGCTCCATCAGCCAGTCCGCCACCCTGGGATTTAGCACCGACGTGCTGTACTCGACCCTGCGCAGCGAAACCTTCATCCCGTATTTGCGCGGCCAGCAGGCGCTGCTCAACGACCGCTTCGACGGCGACAACGGCGTCTACCTGTACGAAGAAACCCCGCGCCACGGCAAGCAGCCGGGCAAGGTGGGCAGCTGGTTCGAGGGTTTGACGGACGCCCTATTGAAAGTGTTCGGCATCTAGCCGCAGAAACCATGATGAACGACTTCCTGTTTGCCGATTTTCTCGACGACCACGCCGTATATGCGGCCGTGCAAGCGTACTGGCAGGCGCGCCTGGCCTTCCTCGACGGCCAGTGCGCGCCCTATCTGCGCACCGCCTTTGCCAACGGCCAGCCATTTTATGACGGCAATCCCATCGTCAATCTGGCTGACAGGATCGCCGGCAAGGCGGCGCGCATCGTGCAGCAATGCCCGCGCGAATGCGGCCACGGCTACACGAGCTTCGAGCAGGCCATCGAGCTGGCCGATGGCGACGGGAGCCGGCCGGCGCAGGAAAAGATCATCGTGCTGACCTTGACGCAGGCAACTGCGCAGCAGGCCGAGGCGGAGCTGCGGGCCTGGTTTGCGCCAGTGTGCCCGCCGGGGAAATAGTAGGGAAATGACTGGGCAGTGCACCAGGCGAAGAAAGCATCGATGTGAAAGTCAGCGGTTCGTGTGGCCGCACACGGTTGCGCGACCAGCATATGCCAAATAATCGCTGGCGTCGCTGCTATCGCTACTGCCCGACTCGGGCAGTAGCGGAAAAATCAGGCCTCGGCGGTATCGGCGGGGCCTTCAGACTTCAAATAGAAACAATTAGCGGCTTTTGCAGCGCAAAGCTTCGGCAGTGACTGCGACACCATCCAGACCGCTCGTTCCCGTCGACACCAAAAATATCGCATTACCGCCCCGTCGCGCAACTTCATTAATCGCCTTATTCATTGAATTGGAGGCTTTATTGAGTCCCAGTTGCTGATCTGTGCTAACGACGCCCAACGATTCACAATCGTCTTTTTGCGTAGCCGTTACTATGCGTACTTTTTCCGCACCGGCATCGAGCTGCGTCGCGCAGCCGGATAAAACTGTCACCAAGACAAATGAGGCAAAAACAGATTTCTTCATGCTAATCCATATCCAATTGAATTTTATTTTTAATTAGGCACACGAGAATACAACAGTAGCCTTCGGATAGTTTCCGAAGACATAAGGGCCCGGATTTTCAACGGTCGATAACAACTTCATTGTTTTACCGACAGTCGCACACTTGGCATTCGCCTCAACAAGGGCTTCTGCCAGGAGTGGCTCCCTTCCGCTCGGAAATGCACCAGCTTGACGAGACACAACAAAGGTATCAGGTCCAGCCGCAACTGGTCCGGTACTGGAGGTTGCGCATCCAGCCATTACCGACATTACCGACATTAACATACAGACAGAAAGGATACGTTTCATTGATTCCTTAAAATATAGGACAATTACATGGAATAATTTTTTCACGCGCCATCCTTATCGATCATCGGATTACACGCCGCCGTCATTATATCCACTCCATTCTGCGTGAACAATGACCAACGGCCGCGCAATTTCAACAATTCGGAAACACCGTCATAATGGAATGCCGCACCAGCCGGCGCAAAATCCGTCCACGGCAAACCATCAGCCCCATTTAACAACTCCATTGCCGCAACACGCCTTCGTGCGTAAATCCCGGCCACCGGACAGCACCAGGATGGCGCGCAGCGACGCGTTGGCGCTGCCCCGCCCCCTGGAATTGGCGGACCAGGCAACAGCCTATTTTGCCTTGCGGTCGGCGTCGTCGATTTCTTTCAGGCGGATGCTGCGCACAAGACCGTGCCGGGAAACTCTGCCATTCCAGTACTGCGCCGCTGCGGCGCGCGCGGCAGCGGCCAGCGGATAGGCTGGCGTCTCGCCGAACGAGTCCGGCTGCGCCACGGCGGACAGGCAAGTGCCGGTGTCCACGGTTTTCGCTCACCAGCGTGGCGAGCGCTTCGGCATGTTCTGCCAGCGTTGGAACAATGGACATCTCAGGAAATACTGTAAGAGTCAGGTGCATCGGTCCTTGGCAGGCCCGTCAAAGTGGCACAAGCGTGAAACAGGAAGACAGGCTACGCCGCAATCGAATGCGACACCGTCAGCCACTCGCCAGGCAACAGGTTCGCCGCCGCTTCGCGGGTCGCCAGCACGCTGTCCGGATCGAGGTCGGAGCGGTTCAACTTGTAGGAATAGGCGAAATCGTCGGCGTCGAATGCCTGTCCCGCCTTGACGTAATACTTGAAGCCGACAAATGTGTCGGGATTGGTAACGACCGAGTACTCAAGCGTGACCTTGTTCATGGCGGGCCTCGTCAACGGTGGTGAGGCCTCCATTATGCGTCAATTCTGGGGGCGGCAATGCGACGACACGCTTTGCCGCCCCTTGCGCTACACGGACACGCTGCGCTTGCGGCAAGTCAATAACCGTGCTGCCCGCCAGGGCTACAGTAGCCTGAACCAACCACCACGTCATCGCCGCCATGCGCACCTTGCTCGCGAAGATCAGGAACACACTGGCGCCGCCGGCGAGCCTGCCGGTGGCGGCACGCATGGCGCGCCTGTCGGATGCGCGTGGCCTGCCCGCCTTCGATCCCGGCCCGGCAGCTGTCGTGCAGGCCTGCACGGCCTGGCTGGGCGCGGCGCAAGACCATTCCACCTCGGCCGACGGCGGCGTCGCCCGCGATTACAGTCTGCTGACGGGATGGTCGAGCTCTTATCCGGAGACCACCGGCTACATCATCCCCACCATGATCGCCCTGGCGCAGCGCGCGGGCGACGAGGCGCTGCACCAGCGCGCGCGCCACATGCTCGACTGGTGCGTGGCGATCCAGTTCGAGGAAGGCGGCTTCCAGGGCGGCAAGGTCGATTCCACGCCGCGCGTGCCCGTCACCTTCAACACGGGCCAGATCCTGCTGGGCCTGGCGGCCGGCGTCGTGGCATATGGCGTCGCCTACCAGGATGCCATGCATCGGGCGGCACGCTGGCTGCGCGACAGCCAGGACGCGGACGGCTGCTGGCGCAAACATCCGACGCCATTTGCCAGCGCCGGCGAGAAGGCCTACGAAACGCATGTGGCATGGGGACTGTTCGAGGCGGATCGCGCGGCGCCTGGCCACGGCTACGGCGCGGCGGGCTTGCGCCAGGTCGACTGGGCGCTGAGCAAACAGCGCCCAAACGGCTGGTTCGCCTCGAACTGCCTGGACAACCCGCTCCTGCCCCTGACGCATACCATCGGCTACGCCTTGCGCGGCCTGCTTGAAGCGCACCGGTTCTCTGCGCGCGCGGACCTGCTGGACGCCGCCGTGCGCACCGGTGCCGGCATCGCCAGGGCCGTGGCGGCCGATGGCTACCTGGCCGGCCGCCTGGGTCCGGACTTCCAGCCCGGGGCCGACTACGTTTGCCTGACCGGTTCCGCGCAAAACGCGCACTGCCTGTTCCTGCTGTACCAGCTCACGGGCGAGCGGCGCTTTCTCGACGCGGCACGCCGGCTGAATGGCTTCGTGCGGCGCTCGATCAGCGTCGACGGTCCGCCGCATGCGCGTGGTGGCGTCAAGGGTTCGTTTCCCGTCGATGGCGACTATGGCACCTGGGCTTACCTGAACTGGGCGGCCAAGTTCTGCATCGACGCGAATCTGCTGGAACTGGAACTGGAACTGGAACTGAAACTGAAGCGGGAAGTCAGCGATGCATGAACAGGCACAGCGCGCCGCCAGGGCCGTGCTGGAAGCCTGGCGGCGCGCCGCCAGCGCCCATCGCGTCCGCCAGAGCGGGCGCCATGTGACGCGCGCCGGACTGGCGGCCGACCTGCTGCGGCTCGGGGTGGCGCCAGGCGACACGCTGTTCGTGCACTCCTCGCTGAAAAGCCTCGGCTACGTGGCAGGCGGCGCGGCGGCCGTGGTCCATGCCCTGCAGGACGCCGTCGGCCCGCAAGGCAGCTTGCTGCTGCCCACCTATTACCTCCCCGGCGGCACGGTGCGCGCCACCTGCGAGATGCAGGACTATGTATTCGACCCGCGCCGCCATGGCACGCACATGGGGCGCCTGCCCGAGGCGTTCCTGTCCTGCGCCGGCATCTGCCGCAGCATCCACCCCACCCATTCCGTCTCCGCGTGGGGCCGCCATGCGGGCGATCTGACCGAAGCACATCACCGCGCGCCCTCGATCTTCGGCGCCGGTTCGCCGTGGCAGCGCTTCATCGGCTGCGAGCATGCGAAAGTGCTGGGCCTGGGCATTTCCATGGGCCCGGTGACGTTCTATCATGCGCTGGAAGACGCCATGGGCGACGCCTTTCCCATCCCCGTCTGGGAAACGAACACGGCGCTGCTGGCCTGCCTGGACCACGGCGGCCAGCGCTGGGAAGTGCCCGTGCGCCCTTTCGACCCCGTCGTCGCGCAGCGCCGCATCGACCATCCCGGCCGTGCCGACTTGCGCGCGTATTTCCAGCGCGAGTTCGACGCCGCCGGCTTGCGCAGCAACGGCCAGGTGGGCGATGCGGCGTCGTGGCTGATACCGGCGCAGGGGTTTTTCGACCACCTGCGCCAGCTGGCGTCGGACCACGTGACGATCTACGCTACGGCGGCGCAGCTGGCGGCGCGGCCTATTGCTGCCGGCCCGTCACGGCACGGCCGGTGATGCGGGCAATGCGGCGGCCGCCCTCGATGTGCTGCCTGCGCCGCGCCGCAGGTCGTACCAGCCGCCTCCATTGGCGATAAAGTACAAGGTGCCGCCATCGGCATTCACCTCATCCTCGATGGGACCGCCCGTGCCGCGCTTGCTCACCGTCCAGCTTCCCGCCTGCAAATCCGTCACCAGCACCTGCATGGATGCGCTTTGTGCCGGCAGCTCGACGGCGACCGTCCCGTCGAGCGGCAGGCCGCTCTTGGAAAACAGCACCACGCGGTCCTTGATTTTCACGCCGGCCAGCAAGGGCGAATCGATGACCGTCGTGGGCAATGCGGGCAGCGCGCTGTTGGCGTCCATCACCTGCATCACGTTCAGGAACAGATCCGTTTCGCTGGGCCCCGGCGGCGAGACTTCCAGCCGCCACGCGCCCGCCTCCTCGGTCGAATACTCGGCTTCCGGCTGGATCGCATAATTGGTCCCGCCGACGCTGAATTCATTGCCGCTGCCGCCCACCTTGGCCAGCACGGCATTTGCCGGCAGCAAGGTGCGGTTGATCAACTTGCCGTTGTACTGCAAGGTGTGGTTGTAGTCCCATTCCGTGCGCCGGATCACCACGGTGTCGCCGCTGATCTCGGGTTCGCCCTGGCTGTGCAGCAGCCAGGTCTTCTTGAACCCCGCATCGCTGGCACTGACCTTGTCAAACACGATCAGGGCCGCCGGGTGGTCCGCGTTCTTCAGGTTCAGGAACACGAATGAACGCTGGAACTGGCGCACCTTGCTGCTGTACGCGGCCGTCAGGTCACCCTTGATGTAGCTGAAATCCGGCGCCCCCGCCTCGGTGCCGACCTGCTGCTGGCGCAGGACAGAGGCCACCTTGTAGCCATTCGCCAGTTCCGCCAGGGTTTGCGGCTCTTCACCCGGAAAGCGCTGGCCGCCGTCATTCGCATAACCGTCAAAATGCTCGCCGGGATCGTACACCAGCATCGAATTATGCGCGATGGTGCGCTTGTGATAGTTCATGTCGTGCGCGCTGCCGTACTCCAGGGGAATGGAAGGGTCGGCAACATCCTTGCCGCTATAGATGCCCGAATCGATGGCCAGCCCGCCCTTGTAGTAAATCTGGAAATGCCCGGCGTCGTAATGCTCGTGATTGCCGAACCAGTCGCCACCGAGCTTCATCGTCGCGATCACGTTACCCGACTGCACCTGAATGCGCTCGCCATCGGTCCAGCCCGTGCGGGCGATCATCAAGCCGGCCGGATCAGGGAAATACTTGGTCAAGGGCAACACAGCGGGGCTGGGCGTGCTGCCCATGGTCGTATTGCCAAGCAACACGGGCCAGATGCTGTCCTTGGTGTGGATAAAGTTCGTCGACTGCTGCAGCGACTGTTTCAGGTACTCATGCTTTAACGTGGAGTTATTGTAATAGGTCGCCGGCAGCAGGAAGGCCAGCGGCTCGCTCCAGTACTGCGTGCTGTTGGTGTAGGAGGAATGGTAGACGTCGCCATCACGCATCCATTGCCCGTCGGGGCGGCGCGCATACAGCCAATGGTAGGGCATCATCTGCTGCACGGGATCGAACACGGGGGCAGCCCCCATGCGCCGGAACAGCCATGCGGCGTACATGTCCGCCAGGAAGCGCACCGTGCCGTAGGACGCGCCCTGGTGATAGGCTTGCGCAGCGTAGGCGTAGTTGCGCGGCGCGATATAGTCGGCAAAAAAACGCCCGGCAACGATGTTGTAGACCAGCGGCGCCTCGTCATAAAAAGCGATGGCGGCGGACAGCTGGTCGCGCAACAGCTGGTTGTCGCTGCCATGGCCCACGACAGCGCCCTGCCGCGATGGCGGAAAGCCGATTTCCATCGTGGCCGCAAGCTGCGTGAAGCGCGTGACGACATACGCGCGCTGCTGCGCGCTCATCAGATTGAAGCACCAGTCATACACCATGGCGCTGGCCAGGATGACCTCGCCCTTTTCATTCGGGTGATTGTAACCGGGCGCGAACTGCACGGCCGCCAGGTAGTCGAGCAGCATTTGCACGGCTTCCCTGCCGCGCGGCGCCTGCGCGGCAGGGAAGCCGTGTTCGTACAGCAGCGAGTGCAGCGCTTTCGCCTTGATCCTGCTCACCAGCTCGGTCTGGTGGTTGCTCCTGGCCGGTCCGCCGGGCACGAACACGGGCAGCGCCACGACGGCCGGCGCCTCGATGAACGTCTTCAGGGCGGCGCGGTGCGTCGCCATCTCCTGCGCGTCCGACTCGAAACGGCCGCGTATCGCGGCCAGGTCCCCTCCCCTGGCAAACAGGCGCGGATGTTCGCCGGCGGGCGGCAGCACGGTGGGCAGCGGGTACACGCCATAGCCTTGCGGGACAAAATCGGCGAGCGCCGTCACCAGCAGGCAGTCGATCCCCAGGCCGCCCTCGCGGTACTTGATCTTCAGTTCGCGCGCGCCGGCAGCGAGCCAGCGGGTGACGGGCACCCAGGTCCACCGCGCTGGCTGGCCAACGGTCACCGGCACGGCGACGCTGGCATAGGCGGCACTGTCGACCGCCAGGTACAGGGACGCGGCGCTGGCCGCCGGCGCCAGCACGCGCAGCCAGATCGTGTACGTGCCGTCGCGGGGCACGGCCACGGGATACGACAATTGCGCTGCCGCGCCTGGCGTGTCCGCGCGCACGAGGTCGGCGGGCGTGCTCAGGTAGGCACCACCGGACACTACGTTGCCGCCCTCGTTTTCCAGCCCCCACGGCGCGCCGGGCGCCGTGCCCTCCGCTTCAAACATGGCTTCGACGGGGAAAGGCGTGGCATGCAGGACCGGACTGGCGGCCAGCAAGGCAGCAGAGATAAAACCTTGTAACTTGTTACGGTATCGCAGCTTGGACATGAGGAGAACTCCAGTGTGTTGTATTTTAAATAGCAAGAACAATACACTACTTGAAGTAATTTGATTCCATTTTTATAACAAAATACCTGGAGCAGCCGGCGCCGCGCATAAAAAAACCGCCCGGTGCGAGCCGGGCGGTTTTCATGGGGCTTAGTCAGACATCAAGCCTGCGGCTTGTCGGCTTTCTTCTCGCGCGCCACGATATACAGCAGCACGATGATGGCAGCGTACGGCAGCAGCGACAGCACGTCCGAGTTCATGCCCGCGTAGAACGGGTTGCCATGCTCGGCCCAGTCGGCCATCATCTGGTCGAAGTGCGTCAGCACGCCGGCCGTAATGGCGATGATGATGCCGGCCAGCGCGCCACCGGCGATGTAGCCCGACGCCAGCAGCACGCCCGAGCTGCGGTCGCCCGCCAGCTGGCGCTCTTCGTCATTGAGCCTGGCGTTGTGTTCCAGCTTGTTGTTGCGGCGGTCCGCCAGCCAGCGCACCAGGCCGCCGACGAAGATCGGCAGGGTCGACGACAGCGGCAGGTAGACGCCCACCGAGAACGCCAGCGACGGGATGCCGGCCATTTCCAGCACCACGGCGATCATCACGCCGAACAGCACCAGGGTCCACGGCAGCTGCTGGTCGAGGATGCCCTTGATGATGTAGGACATCAGCACGGCCTTCGGCGCATCGTATTTCTTCACTTCCGAGCCGTCCGGACGCTTGCTGTAATGGCCATTGATGCCCGGATCGACCAGATAGGCCAGCTGGCCGTCGTCCTTGACGAAGTACTTGCCGGCCGGGCCGCCCACGGTATCGGTCTTTTGCCAGACCTTGTACGTATTGTGGTCGGTCTCGGCTTGCGGGCCATGCAGCTCGCCGGTCACCGTCAGCTTCGACGCATCGACCGTCAGGCCAGGCGCCACTTGCGCGGCCGGCACGTAGACGGTGCTCGCCTCGTTCAGTTTCAGCAGGATCGGGCCGAGGATCAGGGCCGACGACAGCGCACCGGCCAGGATCGCGTACTGCTGCAGGCGCGGCGTGGCGCCCACCAGATAGCCGGTTTTCAAGTCTTGCGAGGTGGTGCCGGCATTGCTGGCGGCGATGCACACGATGGCGCCCACCGACAAGGCGGTCACATAGTAACGCCCGCCCGTCCAGCCCATGATCAGGAAGATCAAACAGGTAAACAGCAGGGTGGCCACGGCCATGCCGGAGATCGGGTTCGACGACGAGCCGATTTCACCGGTCAGGCGCGACGAGACGGTGGCGAACAGGAAGCCGAAGACGAGGATCAGCAGCGCGCCGAGGAAATTCATGTGCAGCGGCGTGGCGAAGGTGATCACGGCGATGATGGACAGGCAGCCGATGATGACCCATTTCAGCGGGATGTCCTGCTCCGTGCGCAGGGTCGATGTGACCTTGACGCCCTTGCCCAGGCCCTTCAGGCCGGCCGACAGGCTGCGCCAGATCATCGGCATGGCGCGCACCAGCGAAATCAGGCCGCCGGCCGCCACGGCGCCCGCGCCGATGTACAGCACGTAGGCGCTGCGGATATCGTCCGCGCCCATTTCGCTGATCAATTTGGTGCCCGGCGAGAGCACCGTGGTCAGGCTGTCGCCGAAGAATTTGATCATCGGGATCAGCACCAGGTACGACAGCACGCCGCCGGCCGCCATGGTGGCGGCGATGCGCGGGCCGATGATGTAGCCCACGCCCAGCAGCTCGGGCGAAATCTCGGCGCCGATGGAGCCGGCCTTCAGCGGGGCGCCGAATTCCACGCCCGGCGTGTCCTTCCAGCCCTTGAACGAGATATTGAATACCTTGTACAGCAAGCCGACGGCGAAGCCGCCGAAGATGATCTTGGCGCGGCGCTTGGCGTCCTTCGCGGCGGCCGAGTCCTTTTCGATGCTTTCGCCGGCGGCGATGCGCGATTCTTCCGTGGCGGCCGCCTTCAGCACTTCGGCGCAGGCCGTCCCTTCGGGGAACTTGAGTTCCTTGTGCTGGTCGACGATCATGGTGCGGCGCATCGGGATCATCATCAGGATGCCCAGCAGGCCGCCGAGGACGCCGACCAGCATGACGCGCGAGATTTCCAGGTCGAAGCCGAGGATCAGGATGGCGGGCATGGTCACGCCCAGGCCGAAGGCCAGCGACTCGCCGGCCGAACCGGCCGTCTGCGTGATGCTGTTTTCCAGGATCGAGGAATCCTTGCCGCCCACCTTCTTGGCCAGGCCGAACAGGGTGATGGCGATCACGGCGACGGGAATCGAGGCGCTGACGGTCAGGCCCACTTTCAGCACCAGGTAGAGCGAGGAGGCGCCAAAGACCATCCCCAGGATGACGCCCATGAACAGCGCGCGGAAGGTCATCTCGGGCAGCTTCGCATCGGCCGGGATGTACGGCTTCACGGCGCTCGGCATTGCATCTTTTGCCATAAATAAATCCTTAATTTTATAAAATAAACAGCCCGGATTGACGCCCGGGCTATTTTCTTGAAGCCGAGACTATCGCACAGCCGCGTTTCGATGAAAAGGTTTTTTGCTCCCGCTCCCGACGGGCGGCCCCGGCGCCCCGCCCGCGCCGGAGCCGCTGGCGCATTGGTCTATAATCGCTGCCACCGTGCCTTGCACGCTCACATGAGACTGCCTTGACTGCCAAACGAACCGGATTTCCCTGGCCTTCGCGCCGCGCCGCCATGCGCGGCGTCATCCTCGCCGGCTGCGCCACGCTGGCTGGCGCCCTGCTGCTGGCCGCCTACCTGTTCCTGTATGTCAAACCGCGCCTGCCCGCGCTCGACGTCATCACCGACTACCAGCCGAAGATCCCGCTGCGCGTGTACACGGCCGACAATGTGCTGATCGGCGAATTCGGCGAGGAGCACCGCGACTTCGTGCCCATCGCGCAAGTGCCGGAAATGATGAAAAAGGCCCTGCTGGCCATCGAGGACAGCCGCTTCTACGAACACCACGGCATCGACTTCGTGCGCGCCGGCGGCGCCGTGCTGTCGAATTTGCGCCACGGCTTCGGCCACGGCGGCGGCTCGACCATCACCATGCAGGTGGCGCGCAATTTCTTCCTGACGCGCGAAAAAGTCGCCTCGCGCAAGCTGAACGAGATCATGCTGGCCCTGAAGATCGAATCGGCCCTGTCGAAGGAGCAGATTCTCGAGCTGTACATGAACCAGATGTACCTGGGCCAGCGCTCGTTCGGCTTCGGCAGCGCGGCGCAGACCTACTTCGGCAAGCCGCTGTCCGAGCTGTCGATCGCGGAAATGGCCATGCTGGCCGGCCTGCCGCAAAACCCGTCGCGCCACAACCCGATCAGCAATCCGAAAAAGGCGCACGCGCGCCAGCAGCTGGTCTTGAAACGCATGCGCGAACTCGATTACATCAGCGAAGGCCAGTACCGGCAGGCGCTGGCGCAGCCGCTGCATGTCAACAGCCGCGGCAAGCAGGGTTTCGACACGCACGCCGAATACGTGGCCGAACTGGCGCGCCAGGCCGTGTTTGCGCAATACAAGGAAGACAGCTACACCAGGGGCATCAGCGTCTACACGACGATCTTGAAGGCGGACCAGGATGCGGCCTACGCCTCGACGCGCCGCAACGTCATCGCCTACGACCAGCGCCACGGCTACCGCGGCCCGGAAACCTTCATCGACTTGCCGCCTGATGCGGAACAACGCGACGACGCCATCGATGCTGCGCTGCAAAAACGCCCGGACAGCGACGGCCTGATCGCCGCTGTCGTCACCGACGTCGCCAGCGGCAAGGTGGTGGCCGACACCGGCGACGGCGACGCCAAGACCATCACGGGCGACGGCCTGCGCTTCGCCGCCCCGGCCCTGTCCGCCAAGGCCGGCGCCGGCATCAAGCTGCGCCCGGGCGCCGTGATCCGCATCAGCCAGGACGCCAAGGGCAACTGGACCATCACGCAAGTGCCGCTGGTGGCCGCCGCCTTCGTCTCGCTGGACGCCGACACGGGCGCCTACCACGCCATGGTGGGCGGCTTCGACTACAACCTGCAAAAGTTCAACCACGTCACGCAGGCGTGGCGCCAGCCCGGTTCGGCCATGAAGCCCTTCGTGTATTCGGCGGCGCTGGAAAAAGGCTTTTCGCCGGCCACCCTGATCAACGACGTGCCTTTGGCACTGCAGGCGGGCGGCAAGGTGTGGGCACCGCAGAATGACGATTTCAAGTTCGACGGCCCCATCACCATGCGCTATGCGCTGGCGCAATCGAAGAACGTGGCCTCGGTGCGCATCCTGCGCGCGCTGGGCGTGTCGTACACGCACGACTTCCTCGAGAAATTCGGTTTCGACCCGGCGCGCCAGCCGAACAACCTGACCATGGCGCTGGGCACGGGTTCCGTCACGCCCGTGCAGATGGCGGGCGCCTACGCCCTGTTCGCCAACGGCGGCCACCAGGTGGAACCGTATTTGATCGACCGCATCGTCGACGCCAAGGGCGCCATCCTGATGCAGACCAAGCCGCCGGCGCCGAACGACGACAAGACCCTGGCGCTGGACCCGCGCAACGCCTTCGTCATGGACAGCATGCTGCGCGAAGTGACGCGCTCGGGCACGGGCGCGGCGGCGACGAAGAAACTCGGACGCAGCGACCTAGCCGGCAAGACGGGCACCACCAGCGACGCCGTCGACGGCTGGTTCGCCGGCTACGGCGGCGGCATCGTGGCGGTGGCGTGGATGGGCTATGACGAGCCGAAATCGCTGGGCGGGCGCGAATTCGGCGCCACCCTGGCCATGCCGATCTGGATCGACTACATGCGCACGGCCCTGTCGACGCGCCCGCAAGTCGCGCGCGCGGTGCCGGCGGGCCTGAGCCAGGTCGACGGCGAATGGATGTACGATGAATTCATCGACATGAACGGCGTGAAAACGCTGGATATGGAGGCCGAGACGCCGACGGATCCGACGGCCGTGCCGGAGACGCTGCCGCCGGAAACCACGAACTGATGGGTAAAGGGCAGTTTGCGTAGGTCGGGTTAGCCGGAACGGCGTAACCCGGCATGAGCCGCCGTCCGTGCGTGTCGGATTACGCTGCGCTAGTCCGACCTACCTCGCCGCTCATGCTCAAATACCTGCGCACCGTACTGACCACGCTATCGGCAAAATCGTCGACATTGACTTTCGCGGCGCGGTACTTCCAGCGTTTCACGTACCAGTCCTGGAACAGGGCCAGGCAGTGCGCGGAGAGCAAGGTGGGATCGCCATGCGGCTTCGGCTCGATTTCCGCGATGGTGGCGGCGATCAGGGTCTGGACGAACAGTTCGGAGTTCTTCGCCATGCTGCGCTGCTCCACCTGCAGCACGCGCGAATCCATGAAGACGAAGTAAAACCACGGCTGCAGCACTTCAGACAGGTAGATCGACGAGCGTATCATCGCTTCCAGGCGGTCCAGCGGCGACTTCACGTCGGCGAACAGCAGCGGCAACGCCTGCGTGGCGTGGCGCACCACGTCCTCGATCATTTCGGCCAATTGGTCCTTGCTGGTGATGTAGCCATACAGGCCGCCCATCGACAGCCCCGTCTCGCGGCACAGGTCGCGCAAGCTCATGGCGCGGAAACCGACGTCATTGGCCAGGCGGAACGTGGCGCCGAAAATGCGTTCGAGATTTTCCAGCGCCGGCTTGCGGCGCTTGACGCCGATACGGCCCGCGTGGCGGTCAAGAATATATTCCCAGATGTTTTCGCCATTCAGGGGCGTCATCTGCTGAAACTGTTCGAAATTAAAATGGGTCGACAAGTGCATTCCCAAGTAACGGTTATGAGCGGTGTAAATACAGTGCCTGGGCGGCGCTGCAAGACGGCGGGACGGCTGATGCGGGGCCGATTATAGCTCAGGAAAACAACTATTTTACTTTTCAACTATGCAATGAGTGCATAAGCAACGATGAATGCGCACAGATATTGCGCTGCATCATGCAATTTAAATGCAATTTAAATCCAGCGGTGCTACATTCAAAAAACCGAGCGCTCGCTATATTTCATGCATCGATAGAATGTGCAGTGGGCACACGGGTAATCGCTACAGCATCGACATTTCCACTATTAATTCAATCGACTATTAATAAGAACGGAGACAAAATGAAGACTCGCTTTTGGCAACTGCTATCCACGCTGCTCCTCGCCATCGCCATCCTGCCCGGCAGCGCCAGCGCGGCCGGCTACACGCAAACGAAATACCCGATCGTGCTGGTGCACGGCCTGTTCGGCTTCGACAAGCTGGGTCCCGTCGAATATTTCTATGGCGTCCCCGCTGCCCTGCGCAGCGGCGGCGCGCAAGTCTATGTAACCACCGTGTCGGCCGCCAACAGCACGGAAGTGCGCGGCGAGCAGCTGCTGTCGCAGGTGCGGCAAATCCTCGCCGCCACGGGCGCGGCCAAGGTCAACCTGATCGGCCATAGCCACGGCGGCCCCACGGCCCGCTATGTGGCGTCCGTGCGGCCCGACCTGGTGGCTTCCGTCACCAGCGTGGCCGGCGTCAACAAGGGTTCGAAGGTGGCCGACATCCTCATCGGCGCGGCCCCCAACACGAGTGGTGCGCTGGGCAATGCGCTCGCCAGTCTGATCGGCATTTTGTCGGGCAACAAGGGGCTGCCGCAAAACGCGGGCGCCTCGCTGGCCTCGCTGTCCACGGCCGGTTCGCTGGCCTTCAACAGCCGCCATCCGCAAGGCATCCCGGCCACGGCCTGCGGCGAAGGCGCCTACCAGGTGCAGGGTGTGCACTACTTTTCGTGGAGCGGCGCGCAGCCGTACACGAACGTGCTCGACGTGGGCGACCCGCTGCTGGCCGCCATCAGCCTGGCCTTTGGCGGCGCCAAGAACGATGGCCTCGTCAGCAGCTGCTCGAGCCACCTGGGCAAGGTGATCCGCGACGATTACGCGATGAACCATCTCGATGAAGTCAACCAGTTCGTCGGCATCGTCAACCTGTTCGAGACCAGCCCCGTCACCGTCTTCCGCCAGCAGGCCAACCGCCTGCAAGGCCTGGGACTGTAAGGAGACGGCGATGCGCACGAACGCGAAATGGATGATGACGGGCGGCGTGGCGGCCCTGGCCCTGTATCTGGCGCTGCGGCCGGGCGAGCCGCCGGCCCCGCCGCCGGAAAAGGCCGAGCCGGACCTGTTTGCGTTCGTGCGCTCGATGGAAGGCACGCGGCCCGATGGCAACGTGACGGTGGCCGCCGGCGACAAGCTGGTGGTCGACGCGGAACTGGGCCACCTGTTCGACTATTACCTGGCGGGCCTCGGCGAAAAGCCGCTGGCCGCCATCCGCAGCCAGATCGAGGCGGAGCTGGACCAGCGCCTGGCGCCCGTCCCCGCGCGCGAAGCGAAGCGCCTGCTGGGCGCTTACCTCGACTACAGGCAGGCGCTGGCCGGCGCGGAACAGGCCCTGCCCGCGCAAGCCGACCCCGCCATGGCGGCCCGCGCGCGGCTGCAAGCCATGCGGGCCTTGCGCGGCAATTATTTTACTGCGCAGGAAAGCGCGGGCCTGTTCGGCGCCAGCGACGCGTATGACGACGATGCCGTGGCGCGCATGACGATACTCGGCGACGCCACGCTGGACGAGGCGCAGCGCCAGGCGAAACTGGCGGCGCTGGACCAGCACCTGTCGCCGGCCCAGCGCGCCGCGCGCGACGCGCCGCTGCAGGTGACCAAGCTGGACGCCTCGGTGCAGGCGCTGCGGGCCCAGGGCGGCGGCGAGAATGAAGTCTACCGCCTGCGCGCCAGCACGTTCACGCCGGCGGCGGCGGCGCGCCTGGCCGAGCTGGACCGCGAAGAATCGCAATGGCAGCAGCGCATCATCGCCTATCAGGCGCAAAAGGCCAGCCTGCCCGGCGGCGCGCAGGACGCGACGGCCGTACAGCAGCTGCGCGACGCCAGTTTCACGCCGGACGAACAGCGCAGGCTGGGCGCCTACGAATGAAGGTGGCCACGCCCGTTAGGGAAAGATGACGGATGACTTGGCGATCCCCCAGTTAACATTGGCCAGCATCGAACGCTTGCTTTGCCCTGCTTGCCTGTCACTGGACACGCCCAGGGTCAGATACAGGCCGTCAGCCACCTTGTATTCCAGGCCAAGCAATGCGCGCTTGCGATCATCGAGAATCAAGCCGGGCGCACTGCTCCTGAGAATGGAATACTCGGCAATGCCCGCCAGACGTGGATTGCCATAGCGTAAATTGAGCCCGGCGACGCGCTGGCGGGCCAGAACGTCATTGCCCGCGATGTCTTTCATAGCCGCATTGCGCGTGTGCCGGACGTGCGCCGTCAGCAGGTAACCGAGCCGCTTGCCGGTATCGAGCCTTTCTTTGCCAAGATCTCCGCCATAGCTTCCCGTCAGCCAATAGGCCGAGGCATCCGCGGCACTGGCGTCGGGCGCATCGCCGGAGGAAAAGACCCGGCCCGCGCCGAAAGCCAGCATGGTCTGGTTCCATTTGCTCAGGATGCCTGTAATTTCTTCCTGGCACTTTTCAATGCCCGCCTGGACTTCTGCGGACATCGGCACGGCGGCCGACGGCGCCCCCGGCGCATTACCCGGCGGCGCCAGGGGTGGCGCGCTGTCGTCGAAGGAACGGGCGGCGCCCCGACACCGGTCGTCGGCCGCCACCAGCAACACGCCATCCATTTCGCGCGAATACAGGACGGACTGCAGGCCCAGCGCCGTTTGCTTGGCGCCGTTGTTTTCCCCCACCTTGGTGGCAAACGACACCGTGGTGCGCGACAGTACGCGGGTAGGCCAGCTGTGCACGATGCCATCCCAGCTGGTATGCCCCAGCACCAGGCTGGGCGCGATTTCAGCCGCCACCGCATTGGCCAGTTCCCCGTTTTCATCGTAAGCCCGCGCAATCTGCGTGACGAATTCGCGGAAAGTCGACAGGCGCGGCACCTGCTGCGCCGAAGCGCCCAACAGGAAGGCGGCGGGCGCCGTCGTCGCCGGCATGTCGACTACGGCTTTCTGCAGCAGGCTGCCGAGCGACATTTTTTCCGCGGCCGCGCTGGCACAGCACAAGCACAGGCACAGCGGCATGCCATACGCCGGAAAGGGCCGCATGGCTAGTTCACCAGTTGCAGATAGGTGACGCCGATCAATCCCGCCGCATTGCCGTCGATCGCCTGAGGAGAGCCGTAGTCGAACAGCTCGTCATCATCGGCCAGGACCGACAACCCCACGCGCAGCTTGTCCACCTGCGGCATCAGCAGGTGCGCCTCGCCCTGTACCTTGAACGAATAGTAGCGCCTTGGCTTGACGGGAAACGAGGTCGATTGCACGTCGGGCGTATGGGCCAGGTTGTCCAGGAACGAGGCGCCGATCTTCTCCCATTCGGAGGACTCGGAAATTTCCCTGCTGAAAATGACGATCTTGAGATTGGCGCCCACCGGGGGCTTGGCGAGCAACTGCACCTGGATGCGACGCGTGTCGGCTGGAATATCGACCCAGTTTCGGGTACTGAAATCTATCATGGCTAGGCTCATGGCGCGCCCTCCTCTCGTTGGTTTGCATGCGATCGATGAATGCCGGGCCGCCGTGATCGGTGGCTTGCCGGCCAAATAACGCCCCATAGGCATGCCCAGACGCGACCGCGACCGCTTGTGCTGGAGCAGGGAGATGGGAATCGTTGCAGCTGTGCCTGATCAGCCGGACCTGTCGGCGACAACCATGGGGGCATGGCGTCTGTGCAGACGCCGGCGCAAGACAGCAACGACCGGAATACCCGGGATGGTTGGCCTGAACTGCCTATTCAATCCCCTTCCTGCGCCACGGCTTTGAGCGCGCGCAAAGAAAACAGCGCCGGCGCCCTGCCGGCATGTGGCGCGGCCACAAAAAACGGCCGCGCAAGGCGGCCGTCCGGTATCGGGCAGGCGGCAAGGCCGCCGTCACCCTATCCCACGATCAGAATACTTCCCACTCGTCATCGCGCGATGCGTTCTTGTGCCCGGACGGCACGGCGCGCAGCACGGGACGCGGTTTCGCGGCCGCGCGCACGGGCGCCGCCACGACGCGCGGCTTGCTCGCCGTCGCCGCCACGCGCGCCGGCGCTGCCTGCATGCCGTCAAGCTTGAAGACGCTGACCACGCCGGCCAGCTGGCCCGACTGTTCCTGCAGCGATTCGGCCGCGGCGGCCGCCTCTTCCACCAGGGCCGCATTCTGCTGCGTCACCTGGTCCATCTGGCCGATGGCCTGGTTGATCTGGTCGATGCCCGAGCTTTGCTCCTGCGTGGCCAGGCTGATTTCCGCCATGATGTCCGTCACGCGCTGCACGCTGGAAACGATTTCCGCCATCGTGCTGCCCGCCTCGGCCACCAGCTTGCTGCCCGCGTCCACCGCCACGACGGAGTCGCCGATCAGGGTCTTGATTTCTTTCGCTGCGCCAGCCGATC
The DNA here is from genome assembly GCF_058798675.1 of Janthinobacterium sp. GW822-FHT07H10. NCBI lineage: Bacteria > Pseudomonadati > Pseudomonadota > Betaproteobacteria > Burkholderiales > Oxalobacteraceae > Janthinobacterium > Janthinobacterium sp. GW822-FHT07H10. Next base: position 67,462 of record NZ_JBXAKS010000002.1, on the reverse strand, counting down.
TTTGGGCCAGATTACGCACTTCCGTCGCCACGACGGCGAAGCCGCGCCCCTGCTCGCCCGCGCGCGCCGCTTCCACGGCCGCGTTCAAGGCCAGGATATTCGTCTGGAAGGCGATGCCGTCGATGACGGAAATGATGTCGACGATCTTGCGCGACGATTCGTTGATGGCATCCATGGTCTCGACCACCTTGCCCACCACCTCGCCGCCCTTGACGGCCACGCCCGAGGCGCTGCGCGCCAGCTGGTTCGCTTGCTGGGCGTTGTCGGCGTTCTGGCGCACGGTGGAGGTCAGTTCTTCCATCGACGACGCCGTCTCTTCCAGCGAGCTGGCCTGCTCTTCCGTGCGCGAAGACAGGTCCAGGTTGCCGCTGGCGATCTGCGACGAGGCCGTGGCGATGGTGTCCGTCCCGCTGCGCACCTGGCCGACGATGCTCACCAGGCTCGTGTTCATGTCTTTGAGGGCCTGCAGCAGCTGGCCCGTTTCTTCCGTCGTCTGCACGTCGATATGGCTGGTCAGGTCGCCCGAGGCCACCGTCTGCGCCACTTTCACGGCCGAGTTGATCGGTTGCGTGATGGCGCGCGTGATGTAGGCGGCGCAGGCGATGCCCACGGCCGACGCCAGCAGCGCCAGGATCAGCATCAGGCTTTCCGAGCGGACCACGGCCGCGCCGCCCGCCTTCACGCTGGCCTCGGCCACGCCGTTATTGAGCTTGATGATTTCGTTCAGGCTGCCCTCGGCCTTGCTGAACAGGCTGCGCGAATCCTGGTATTGCTTGTAGAACGCCACGAACAGGGTCTTTTGCTGCTGTTCGTCGCGGTTGTCGGCCAGCTGGCGCAGGATGGCGCGCACCTTGTCGTCGTCCGCCTTCCAGGCCGTCCACTCGTCCAGGAAGCGCTTCCACAGCACGGCTTCCTCGGGCGTCTGCGGCAGCGGCTCGTACAGCTTGCGTCCCGCCTCGATATTCGTCCAGGCCTTGGTGCGCAGCTGCAGCGCTTCCGCGAACTTGTCCTGTGCCTGGTAATTGTTTTCATAGATGGCCGCCGTCAGGGTGGCGGCGGCGACGGCCGTCTGGCCTTCGTTAATCATCAGCAAGCCCTGGATCGACGGCAGGCGCACCACGCCGATTTCATTGACGGCATCGCCCACGGTGGCGATGCCCGTATAGCCGCAGATGCCCACCACCAGCAGCGCCGCCATCATCACGGCGACGAGCGTCGCCAACTTCCATTTGATCAGTAAATTCTTAAACATGGCTAGGTCCTTTATAAAGTCACGATAACTGCTGGCGAGGTTGGGGCTGGCATGTTCGAGTAAAACAGCTGACACTTGTATAAAGGTGGCGGGGACGGGGCGTACGCTTCGTTACAATTGGCGAGATTTCATAAGAGGAAGCATAGTGGAAAATGCGCGCGCTGACTGTTACATACTTGATACAAGACAATATTTATTTCCTGACTGTGGCGCACCTTGCACAGTGGCATCAAAAATCCATCCGACGCCCCGCTTTGGTGCAAAAAATCGCGGCGTGCCGCTATTGGCTACGCAGTTAATAGTCGTATAAGATGGTCAACAAGCAAACAACAGGCACACCATGGCTTATCCTATCGAACACAAGCTGGTCATCGGCGTCGCCTCGAGCGCGCTGTTCGACCTGTCCGAGTCGCACCAGGTCTACCTCGACAGCGGCCCCGAGGAATACCGCAAGTACCAGGAAGCGCATATAGCCGAGGTGCTGCCGCGGGGCGTGGCCTTCCCCTTCATCCGCCGCTTCCTGAACATCAACAAGCACTATCCGCGCCAGTCGCCCGTGGAAGTGGTGCTGTTTTCGCGCAATTCGCCGGAAACGGGCTTGCGCGTCATGCACTCGATCGCCCATTACGGCCTCGACATCTCGCGCGCCGCCTTCATGACGGGCCAGTCGCCGTATCCCTACCTGCCCGCCTTCAACGCGTCGCTGTTCCTCAGCGCCAATGAAGACGACGTGCGCAGCGCGCTGGACTGCGGCTACCCTGCCGGCCTGGTGCTGCCGTCGCGCACGGAAGACGATGTCAGCGACGAAGAGCTGCGCGTGGCCTTCGATTTCGACGGCGTGATCGCCGACGACGAAGCGGAAACCGTGTTCAAGCGCAACAACGACGTCGATGAATTCCACGCCCACGAAACCCTGAACGTGGGCACGCCGCACCGCCCCGGTCCGCTGGCCGACCTGTTCCAGAAGCTGGCCACCATGCAGCGCCTGGAGGAAAAGGCGCAGCGGCGCGACCCCGGCTACAAGAAGCTGCTGCGCATCGCCATCATCACGGCGCGCAACGCCCCGTCGCACGAGCGCGTCGTGACGACGCTGAAAAGCTGGGGCGTGGCGGCCGACGAGACGTTTTTCCTCGGCGGCATGGACAAGTCGCGCGTGCTGGCCGTGTTCAAGCCGCATATCTTCTTCGATGACCAGATGAGCCATCTGAAATCGGCGGGCGGCACGATACCGATGGTGCATGTCCCGTTCGGCATCGCCAATGCCCGCGCCTGATCAAACCTGCTGCGCGTCGCGCTATGCGGCCGGCGATGTTCACCGCACGAAAGTACGCTTGCGCTTCCTGGCCACGAATCACTGCCGCTCGCGACGGTTTTCTCAAGCGCGGGGATAGAGGCGATGGTCTATAATCTTGCCTGTCGGCGCCGTCACTGGCGGCGCTGCGCGCACCACAGCCGTCCCACTCAACTGCCTCTGCCACTAGCGTCGTCGCCTGCATGTCCTTAGACTTAACAAAATCCCTCCCCAAGCCCGGCAGCCGCTTTGCGCTGCCCGCCCTGTATGGTTCATCCGACGCCTATGCGCTGGCATTGGCCGCGCTGGCATTGAAGGCACGCGGCCAGATGCTGGCCGTGGTGGTGGCGCAGGCCAGCGACGGCCAGCGCCTGCTCGATGAAATCCCTTGGTTTGGCGGCAAGGAACTGCGCTGCCACCTGCTGCCGGACTGGGAAACCCTGCCCTACGACGCCTTTTCGCCGCACCAGGACCTGGTGTCCGAACGCCTGGCCACCCTGCACGAAATCGGCAACCGCCAGTGCGACGTGCTGATCGTGCCGGCCACCACGGCGCTGGTGCGCCTGGCGCCGCCATCCTTCCTGGCCGCCTACACCTTCTTCTTCAAGAAGGGCGAAAAGCTCGACGAGGCGCGGTTGAAGTCGCAGCTGACCCTGGCCGGCTACAGCCACGTCTCGCAAGTGATGTCGCCCGGCGAATACTCGGTGCGCGGCGGCCTGCTCGACCTGTTCCCCATGGGCTCGGCCCTGCCCTACCGTCTCGACCTGTTCGGCGACACCATCGAGACCATCCGCACCTTCGACGCCGACACCCAGCGTTCGCTGTATCCCGTGCACGAAGTGCGGCTGCTGCCGGGTCGCGAATTCCCCATGGACGAGGCGGCGCGCACCACCTTCCGCAACCGCTGGCGCGAGCAGTTCGAAGGCGACCCTTCGCGCTCGGTCGTCTACAAGGACATCAGCAGCGGCATCGCCTCGGCCGGCATCGAATACTACCTGCCCCTGTTCTTCGAGCAGACGGCCACCCTCTTCGATTACCTGCCGCCCGACGCCTCGCTGGCCCTGGTGGGCGACATCGACGCCGCCATCGGGCGCTTCTGGACCGATACGCAGTCGCGCTACCGCTTTTTAAAGGCGGACCGCGAGCGGCCCATTTTGGCGCCCGAAGCGCTGTTCCTCTCGGATGAACAGTTCTTCGGCCTGGCCAAGCCGTATCCGCGCCTGGCCATCACGAAGTCCAACGATGCGCTGGCGTCCGAACTGTCGGCGCCCGTGCCGAACATCGCCGTCAACCGCCGCGCCGACGATCCGCTGGCCAACCTGCGCAGCTACCTGCTGCAATCGGGCCGCCGCGTGATGATCTGCGCCGAATCGAATGGCCGCCGCGAAACCCTGCAGCAGTACTTCACCGAATACGATTTGCACCTGACGCCGGTGGAAGGCTGCGACGGCTTTTTGCAATCCGACGCCAAGCTGATGCTGGGCGTGGCGCCGCTGCACGCGGGCTTCGAACTGTTCACGCCGGAAGGTAATTTATCCTTCATCACGGAGACGGAACTGTATGCCGGTTCCGGCCGCAGGGTCGGCACGAAGAAACAGGAAGGCGTGACGCAGGTCGAGTCGATGGTGCGCGACCTGTCGGAGCTGAAGATCGGCGACCCGGTGGTGCACATCAACCACGGCATCGGGCGCTACATGGGCCTGACCAGCATGGACCTGGGCGAAGGCGAAACGGAATTCCTGCACCTGGAATACGCCAAGGACACCAAGCTGTACGTGCCCGTGTCGCAGCTGCATGTGATCTCGCGCTATTCGGGCGCCTCGCCGGAAGACGCGCCGCTGCACTCGCTCGGTTCGGGCCAGTGGGAAAAGGCGAAAAAACGCGCGGCCGAACAGGTGCGCGACACGGCCGCCGAGCTGCTCAACCTGTATGCGCGCCGCGCGCTGCGCCAGGGCCACTCGTTCGAATTCTCGGCGCACGACTACCAGCGCTTCGCCGACAGCTTCGGCTTCGACGAGACGCCGGACCAGGCCGAGGCCATCAATAACGTCATCAAGGACATGACCTCGGGCAAGCCGATGGACCGCCTCGTGTGCGGCGACGTCGGCTTCGGCAAGACGGAAGTGGCGCTGCGCGCCGCCTTCATCGCCGTCATGGGCGGCAAGCAGGTGGCCATCCTGGCGCCCACCACCCTGCTGGCCGAACAGCATGCGCAAACCTTCGCCGACCGCTTCGCCGACTGGCCCGTGCGCATCGCCGAGTTGTCGCGCTTCCGCACCGGCAAGGAGATCACGCAGGCGTTCAAGGGCATGGCCGACGGCACCATCGACATCGTCATCGGCACGCACAAACTGCTGTCGGACGATGTGAAGTTTACCCGACTGGGCCTGGTCATCATCGACGAGGAACACAGGTTCGGCGTGCGCCAGAAGGAAGCGCTGAAAGCGCTGCGCGCGGAAGTGGACGTGCTGACGCTGACGGCCACGCCGATCCCGCGCACGCTGGGCATGGCGCTGGAAGGCTTGCGCGACTTTTCCATCATCGCCACGGCGCCGCAAAAGCGCCTGGCCATCAAGACCTTTGTGCGCAGCGAAGGCGAAGCCATCATCCGCGAAGCATGCTTGCGCGAACTGAAACGGGGCGGCCAGATCTACTTCCTGCACAACGAGGTGGAAACCATCCAGAACCGCCTGGCCATGCTGACGGAACTGCTGCCCGAGGCGCGCATCGCCGTGGCGCACGGCCAGATGCACGAGCGCGACCTGGAAAAGGTCATGCGCGACTTCGTCGCCCAGCGTTTCAATATTTTGCTGTGCACGACCATCATCGAGACGGGCATCGACGTGCCGACGGCGAACACCATCATCATGCACCGCGCCGACAAGTTCGGCCTGGCGCAGCTGCACCAGCTGCGCGGCCGCGTGGGCCGCTCGCATCACCAGGCCTACGCCTATCTGCTCGTGCACGATGTGCAGGGCCTGACAAAACTGGCGCAGCGCCGCCTGGACGCCATCCAGCAGATGGAAGAGCTGGGCAGCGGCTTTTACCTGGCCATGCACGACCTGGAAATCCGCGGCGCCGGCGAGGTGCTGGGCGAGAGCCAGTCGGGCGAGATGACGGAGATCGGCTTCCAGCTGTATTCGGACATGCTCAACGAAGCCGTGCGTTCGCTGAAGGCCGGCAAGGAGCCGGACCTGGCGGCGCCGCTGGCGTCGACGACGGAAATCAACCTGCACGTGCCGGCCCTGCTGCCGGCCGATTTCTGCGGCGACGTGCACGAGCGCCTGTCGATCTACAAGCGGCTGGCCAACTGCGCCACGCAGGACAAGATCGACGATATCCAGGAAGAGCTGATCGACCGGTTCGGCAAGCTGCCCGACCCGGTGAAGGCGCTGATCGAGACGCACCGCCTGCGCATCGCGGCCAAGACCGTGGGCATCGTCAAGATCGACGTGCATGGCGAGGCGGCCACCCTGCAATTCATGGCCAAGCCGCCCATCGACCCGATGCGCATCATCGAGTTGATCCAGAAAAACCGCCACATCAAGCTGCATGGCCAGGACAAGCTGAAAATCACGGCCGCCATGCCGGACCTGGCCGCGCGCGTGACGCAGATCAAGACCACCATCAAGCAATTGACGGTTTAGACTATTCATACCATTTATGCAGGGCTGACCCATGACCAATACCAAGACCATCACCATGAATCTGATCCTGCAGGGCCTGGACGGCGACAGCGCCCGCCTCGAGCGCATCGCCGCGCTGGCCGCGCCGACGTCCATCACGCGCCTGGGGCCGAACGCCGTGCGCTGCGAAAAGATCGCCTATTCGCCCGCGCTGCGCCCCACCATCGAAGTGGCGGCGCAGGCGGCGCAGCTGGACGCCACCTACATGATGGGTCAGCGTGAACTCGCCGAGTTCAAGCTGGTGGCGATGGACATGGATTCGACCCTGATCACCATCGAATGCATCGATGAAATCGCCGACATGCAAGGCTTGAAGCCGCAAGTGGCGGCCATCACGGAAGCGGCCATGCGCGGCGAGCTCGATTTTGCCGCCAGCCTGACGCAGCGCGTGGCCCTGCTCGAAGGCCTCGATGCGTCCGCCCTGCAGCGCGTCTACGACGAGCGCCTGAAACTGTCGCCCGGCGCGGAAACCATGCTGGCGGCCGTGCAGAAGGCGGGCCTGAAAACCCTGCTGGTGTCGGGCGGCTTCACCTTCTTCACGGAACGCCTGAAGGAACGCCTGGGCCTCGACTACACGCACGCGAACGAACTGGAAATCGTCGACGGCAAGCTGACGGGCAAGGTATTGGGCGGCATCGTCGACGCCGAGGAAAAACAGCGCACGGTGGAACGCGTGTGCAAGGAGATGGGCATTTCCCCGTCCGAGGCCATCGTCATGGGCGACGGCGCCAACGATTTGAAGATGATGGGCATCGCCGGCCTGTCCGTGGCCTTCCGCGCCAAGCCCGTCGTGCGCTCGCAGGCCGACGTGGCGCTGAACTTTGTCGGCCTCGATGGCTTGCTCAACGTATTGAGCTGAGCTGGTGCCGGCCTGAGTTGGCCTGGGCTGGCGGCAGATGGCAAGGCAGCGGGCGGCGCGCGCACGGCTGCATATTTTTGCTATATTGCAAACTTGTGCATACCGAGCTTGTCCACCGTGAAAGAACACCGCATGCCGCCATCGTTGCCAGAAGAGATAGAACGCCACCTGGCGTTGTTTGTCGCCGCCGCGCACCACGCCTTCGGCGCGGACCTTGCCGCCGCCGTGCTGTTTGGCTCGGCCGCGGACGGCCAGTTGCGCGCCACGTCCGACGTCAACCTGCTGTTGCTGCTCAAGCGCTTTGCGCCGCCAGCGGCCGATGCGCTGCGCGGGCCCTTGCGCATGGCGCATTCCGCCATCGATCTGCAGGTGATGTTCCTGCTCGAGAGCGAATTGGCGGAGGCGGCCGACGCCTTCGCCGTCAAGTTCGCCGACATCATCGCGCGCCACCAGGTGCTGCATGGCGCCGATCCTTTCGCCAGCCTGCACACCAGCCGCGACGCCGTGCTGCGCCGCCTGCGGCAGGTGCTGCTGAACCAGCAGCTGCGCATGCGCGAACGCTACCTGCTCCTCAGCCTGAACGAAGAACAGCTGGCCGGCGCCATCGCCGACGCCGCCGGCCCCCTGCGCTCGGCGGCGGCGTCACTGGCGCAGCTGGACGACCTGGCGCCGTTGTCCGGCAAGCAGGCGCTCGAAGCGTTTGTCGACGGGCTGGGCGACCCGGCCTTGCACGCAGCCTTGCAAGCCATGTCGACGGCGCGCGAAACGGCGCGCCTGGCGCCGGGGCAGGCCCTGCCCGCCTTTACCGGCCTGATGGCCATTACCGAACGCCTGCGCGAGCACGCGGAGCAGATGCGGTGAACGGCCTCAATCCGTTTTACTGGAGCGGGCCGTGGTTCCTGCTCGCCTACCTGCTCTTCGGCGTGCTCGTGCTGTACCTCGTGCGCGAGCTGCTGATGCGCCAGGAACTGCGCAATCCGCATGCCCAGCTGACGCTTGCCGAGGATCCCTACCGTATCGCCTTCCTGCGCGGCGGCGCGCTCGAAGCCGTGAAGATCGCCGCCATCGTGCTGGTCGATCGCGGCTTGCTGCGCGCCGCAGGGCCGCTGCTGGCCACGGCCAGCGCCGACAGCCTGCGCTTCGCCAGCCATGACATCGAGCGCGACGTGCTGCGGCTCTTCCTGGGCCGCCAGGGCCACAGCAGGGAACTGGCTGTGCAGGCCGCGACGCTGCCCGCGTGCCGCGCCTACCTGGATAGCTTGACGCAGCAGGAATTGCTGGTCGGGCCGCCGCTGCTGCGCCGGCGCGCGCGCATCACCGGGATCGCGCACTACCTGCTGCTGGCGGTGGCCGCCATCAAGGCCATCGTCGCCATCGCCAACGGGCATTACAACCTGCTGTTCCTGGCGTTGCTGCTGGCGCTCTTCCTGCTGATCTTGCGCGGCCTGCGCAACCGGCGGTCCAGCTGGAGCGCGCAGCGGCTGCTGGCCGACCTGCGCATGCTGTTTCGCCGGCTGAACATGCGTTCGTCGCGCCTGAAGGCGGGCGACGGCAGCGCCGACATGGCGCTGCTGGCCGCCATCTTCGGCATCGGCGCCTTGCCGCTGTCCGTGTACACGTATATCGCCGAACTGTATCCGGCGCCACGGTCCGGCAACGGCGGCAGCGACAGTGCATCGGGCAGCTCGAGTTCCGGCGACTCTTCATCGGGCGGCGATGGCGGCGGTTCGTCGTGCGGCAGCGGCTGTGGCGGGTGCGGCGGTGGCGGCGGCTGTGGCAGCTAGCATGGCGGTAGCACCGGACCGCGTCGGTCTGGGCTGGCGCGGCGAACTGGCTGCCGGCATCCTGTCGAATCTGGCGCACATCGACGTGCTGGAAGTGATCGCCGACGACTATTACCGCGCCTCGCGCGCCGGCATCGCCGCGCTGTGCAGCCTGGCGCGCCAGGTCCCGCTCAGCCTGCACGGCGTCGGCATGGGACTGGCGTCGACGATACCCGCCGATCCGCGCCGGCTGCACGCGATGGCGCGCCTGATGCGGCAGGTGCAAGCCGAATCGTGGTCCGAGCATCTGAGTTTTGTGCGCGCCGGCGGCGTCGAAATCGGCCACCTGGCGGCGCCGCCGCGCACGCCGCACAGCGCCGCCGGCGCAATCGCCAATATCGCGCTGGCCACGCGCATCGTCGGCAGCGCGCCGCTGATGGAAAACATCGCCACCCTGGTCCAGCCGCCGGCCAGCACGATGGACGAAGCGGCATGGCTGGCGCAGATCGTCGACGGCGCGCAAGTGCCGCTGCTGCTCGACCTGCACAACCTGTATGCGAACGCCGTCAATTTCGGCGAGGCGCCGGAAGAGCTGTTGCTGCGCCTGCCCCTGGCCATGGTCGGCGCCGTGCACCTGAGCGGCGGCCACTGGGTGGCGCAGCCGGACGGCGCGGGCAGGCGCTTGCTGGACGACCATCTGCACGACGTGCCGCCCGCCGTCTTCGATTTACTGACCCTGCTGGCGCGCCATGCGCCACAGCCGCTGACGGTGATCGTCGAACGCGACGGCAATTACCCGTCGTTCGCGCATGTGCTGGACCAGCTGGCACTGGCGCGCGCGGCCTTGCGCGCGGGGCGAAACGCATGAGCTCCCCCGCGCTGGAAACTTACCTGGCGCAGCTGTACACGGACGACGCCTTGCGCCGCGCCTTCCTGCTGGCACCGCATGCACAAGCGCTGCTGCATGGCTTGTCGGCGCAGGAAGCGGACGCGATGGCGGCGATGGACCGCATCGGCCTGCAGATGGCGGCGGCCAGCTATCGCGCCAAGCGCGCCGGACATGGGACCCAGGCCAGGCCGGCGCAACGCTGGTGGCGCCGCCTGCTGGCAGGCTGGATCTGACCGGCGGACAGGCTCGCAGAGCGCCAGACTGACCGCAGGACAGGCCTACAACCGGGCAGGCTTGCCGTCGGACAGACTTGCAGTCGGACAGACTTGCCGTCTGTCCCCCTACAGCTGCCACATGCGCAGCGGCAGCAAGCCCCACCAGGCCAGCACCAGCAGCAGTTGCAGGGCCGCCAGCAAGGCGACCCAGTCCCATTTTTCCAGGGTGCCCGCCGCCGTGCCGCGGCTGCGCCAGCAGCGCGCCAGGCCAAAGGCCATGGCCAGCGGCAGCGCGCCTGTGGCCAGCGCCAGCAGCACACTGGCCACCGTCACGTCGCCCAGGCGCAGCCAGGACTGGAAGAAATAAAATGGCAGCGGCAAGGCCAGCGACAGCAACGACAGCAGCGGCGCAAACAGGTGATCGCCACGTCCCAGGGTGCGGCGCGCGGCGCGATACAGGCCCGCCAGCAGCACGTACAGCAAGCCCGCCGCGCCCAGCGCCAGGCTGCCCCACAACACCAGCATGCGCAGCATCGACGCCCGCTCATAGCTGCGCAAGCCGTCGCTGAGCACATGCCGGCCCTCTTCCTGCAGCAGCACGTGCGACGGCGCGCTGCGGTCGCTGGCGCGGAACAGGAAGCCGCCCACCGGCTCCAGTTCCTTCGGCTCGCCCTGGAATGGAATCAGGAACAGCGATTCGCCATCCCATTTCAGGCGCGTGAAGCCGAAGACGGCGTCGACCCAGGCCATGCTGGCCATGGGGCTGGGCGACGGCACATACACGCCTTGCCAGTTTTCCACCGTGGGCGCGGGGATGCCGCGCGCGGCCGGCGCCCGCAGCGGCAAGCCCAGGTCGCGCAGCAGCAGGCGGTTGAAGCGTTCGTAATCGGCTTGCTCCGCATCCGTGTTGAAGGCCACGAAAAACGCGCTTTTCTGTTCCGGGTAGATGCACAGCATGGCGCGGAAACCCACGCCCGTCCCCGGATGGCAGGCGCCCACCACATTGTGGCGGTCGCGCACGGCCAGCGCCAGGCCATGCCCCGTTTCCAGGCCCGCCTGCGCCGCGTCCGTGCCGGCCGGCTCCGACAAGGCGCCCAACAGGGCCAGGTCGATGAACTGCCTGCCCTGTAGCTGGCCGTCGCCCATCAGGAATTGCGCCAGCTTGCCCATGTCGGCTGCCGTCGTGGTGAACTGCGTGGCCGGGCGCAGGTACTGGGGCACGACCGCCTGCGCCACGCCGCGTTCGAAGTGGCCCATGGCCAGGCGCGGGTCGGCCTGCGCTCCCGCCTGCGTGCTCATTTGCGTGACAAAGGTAAACGTACTGTCCGTCATGCCCAGCGGCTGCAGCAGCTGCGCATCGAGATAGCGCTCGTATGGCTGGCCCGTGACTTTCTCGATCACCATGCCCAGCAAGCCATAGCCCATGTTCGAATACGCATAGCGGCTGCCGGGACGGGCGCGCACGCGCAGCAGGCCGCCACCGCCGTCAAACGCGGCCGCCAGCGGCGTATCCGGCGCCGGTTTCAGGCTGAACGCCTGCCAGAAGCGCACATTGTCCAGACCGGACGTATGCGCCAGCAAGTGGCGGATGCGCACGGGGTCGCTGGCCTGCCACGGGTTTTTCAGGGCCAGCTCGGGCAACACCTGCTGCACGGGCGTATCGAGCGTGAGCTTGTCTTCGCTGATCAGGCGCAACACGCCGAGCGCCAGCGCCACCTTGGCCACGGAGCCCACCTGCACGCGCGTGTCCGCCTGCATGGGCGCCTTGCTGGCCGCATCGCGCAAGCCGGCCGCGCCCATGCGCACGCTCCCGTCGGGCAGGATTTCACTCCACACGGCGCCGGCCAGCGCCTCGTCCTGCAAGCCGGCCGCCATATCGGCCTGCAGCGTGCCGCCGGCGGCATGGGCAGCGGAAAGCATGCCCGCCTGCGCGGCGCCGCACAGCAGCAGCGCCGGCAAGGCGCGCCGCAGCCACCGGCGCGCGCGCGCGGCCATCGTCGTCGTATCTGATTTCACCAATTCATTCCGCCTTTTCCATGCATGGATCGCCCCCCGTGCCAACATTGCTTGCTACAATAAAAACCTGACCAAGCAAGGGAGACTCCATGTCACAAGAGATTATTCTCGATAGCAAACTCCAGCAGACCAAGAATTTGGCCTGGTGGTTGTACCTGATACATGGCGCCAGCTTCGTGTTTTCGCTGGGCGCCTTTTCCTTCATTCCGCTCATCATCAATTACGTGAAGCGCGATGAAGCGGCCGGGACCTTTGTATACAGCCATCACAGCTGGATGATCCGTTCCTTCTGGTGGTATGTGGCCTGGATCGTCATCGGCGCCGTGCTGTGGATCACCATCATCGGCATTCCGCTGGCCTTCGTCGTCTGGGGCGTGGCATGGCTGTGGAAAGCCTACCGCCTGCTGCGCGGCTTCCTCGACCTGAACAACAATACCCCCGTGCCCATGTAAGGCGCGTTCGCGGCAGGCGCCCTGCCTGCCGCCCTTCCACTACATCGCCGCGAACGCCCGTTCGATATCGGCGATCAAGTCCTGCGGATCTTCCAGTCCCACGTTCAGCCGCACCAGCTGGCCCGGCAGCTGCCAGCCCTTGCGCATGGCGGCGATACGGTAGGGCATCACCAGGCTGTTGGCGCCGCCCCAGCTGTAGCCGATCTTGAACAACTGCAAGGCATCGACGAAGCGGTCCGTCTGCGCCTCCGTGTAGCGGGGATCGAACAGCACGGAAAACAGGCCGCCCGCGCCCGTGAAGTCGCGCTGCCAGATGACGTGGCCCGGACAATCGGCGAACGCCGGATGCAGCACCGTGGCGATCTCGCCCCTGCCCTTGAGCCAGGCCGCCACCGTGCGCGCTCCCGCGTCGTGGGCGTCGAAGCGCAGCTTCATGGTGGGCAGGCCGCGCAGCACCAGGTAGGCGTCATCCGCGCCCACGCCCATGCCCAGACGCATGTGCGCCTGCGCCAGGCGCTCGTGCAGCGCGCGCTCGCGCGTGATCAGGGCCCCCATCAGCACATCCGAGCCGCCCGACTGGTATTTCGTCAGCGCCTGCATGATGATGTCCACGCCCAGGTCGAAACCGCGCAGGGCCAGGCCCGCCGACCAGGTGTTGTCGAGGGCGACCAGCACGCCGCGTGCATGGGCGGCCGCGCAGATGGCGGGCAGATCCGGCACTTCCATGGTCACGGAACCCGGCGCTTCCGTCCAGATGAGCTTGGTATTGTCCTGGATCAGGGCGGCGATGCCGGCGCCGATGAGCGGATCGTAATAGCGGGCCGTGATGCCGAAATCGTGCGCCAGCCAGCGCCCCAGCTCGCGGTTCGGGTTGTAGATGTTTTCCGGCAGCAATACATCATCGCCCGTCTTCAGCAAGGCAAAGTCCGCCATGGCGATGGCCGCCAGGCCCGACGGCGCCAGCAGGCAGTGCGTGCCGCCTTCGATCTCGGCCAGCCGCGCTTCCAGGGTGAACGTGGTGGGCGTGCCGTGCAGGCCGTAGGTGTAGGCGTTCTTCTCTTTCCAGTCGCCCGAGCGCATGGCCGCCACGTCCTTGAACAGCACGGTCGACGCGTGATGGATGGCATTCGGAAACGCGGCAAAGCCTTGCGGCGCCTGGTAATCGCTGTGGATCAGCGCGGTCTGCGGGGATTTTGGTGTGGTCATGGCGTCGGCTACGTGCGTGGGCAAATAAAAAGGCGGGCCAGCAATTGCTGGTCCGCCTTGATTGTAAGGGCTTTGCGCCCTGTACGCCGTACGACTGTTACACCTGCTTACTCGGCGGCGCCCCACAGGTCGTGCGCGTCGGCCGAGGTGATGGTCACGTCGACGAACTGGCCCACCGCCAGCTTGCGGTGCGGCTCGAACGGCGGCTTGACGTAGACGACGCCATCGATTTCCGGCGCGTCGGCGGACGAGCGGCCCACGCCGCCCGAGCGGGTGACTTCATCGATGAGCACGCGCACGGTCTTGCCGACCTTGGCTTGCAGGCGTTTTTTCGAGATTTCTTCCTGCAGCAGCATGACGCGGCCGCGGCGCTCTTCGCGCAATTCTTCCGGCACGGGGTTGGCGATGGCGTTGGCCGTCGCGCCTTCGACAGGCGAATACGCGAAGCAGCCCAGGCGGTCGATCTGCGCTTCCTTGAGGAAGTCGAGCAAGTACTCGAATTCCGCTTCCGTTTCGCCTGGGAAACCAGCGATGAAGGTCGAGCGGATGGTGAGATCCGGGTTGATGGCGCGCCAGGCCTGGATGCGGTCCAGGTTTTTCTCGCCGCTGGCCGGGCGCTTCATGCGTTTCAGCACGTCAGGATGCGCATGCTGCATCGGGATGTCGAGGTATGGCAGGATGTGGCCGCCGCTCATCATCGGGATGATCTGGTCCACGTGCGGGTACGGATACACGTAGTGCAAGCGCACCCAGGCGCCGTAGGTCTTGGCCAGCTCGCCCAGCGCTTCCGTCAGCTGCGTCATGTGGGTCTTGATGGGACGGCCATTCCAGAAGCCGGAGCGGAATTTCACATCCACGCCATACGCCGAGGTGTCTTGCGAAATGACCAGCAATTCCTTGACGCCGGCCTTGAACAGGTTTTCCGCTTCGATCATCAATTCGCCGATCGGGCGCGAGACCAGGTCGCCGCGCATCGATGGGATGATGCAGAAGCTGCAGCGGTGGTTGCAGCCCTCGGAAATTTTCAGGTAGGCATAGTGCTTCGGCGTCAGCTTGACGCCTTGCGGCGGCACCAGGTCGAGGAATGGCGCATGCGGTTTCGGCAAGTGAAAATGCACGGAATCCATCACTTCGGCCAGCGCGTGCGGGCCCGTGACGGACAGCACTTTCGGGTGCACCTTCATGATGATGTCGTCGCCGGCAGCATCTTTCTTGGCGCCCAGGCAACCGGTCACGATGACCTTGCCGTTCTCGGCCAGCGCTTCGCCGATGGCGTCGAGCGACTCTTGCACGGCAGCATCGATGAAACCGCAGGTATTGACGATCACCAGATCGGCGCCAGCGTAGGATTTCGCCGTTTCGTAACCTTCGGCGCGCAGTTGGGTCAGGATTTGTTCGGAATCGACCAGCGCTTTCGGGCAGCCGAGCGAGACAAAGCCCACTTTCGGTGCCGCACCTGGCATGGCCAGCATGGCCTCGGGCTGGGCGGAAGGAACGGGAATACGGTGAATTTCAGACATAGTTGGCAGCTAGTAAAATGGTGAGGCGAATCGGCTATTGTACCCCGAGCCGCCCCTTGCTGGCAGAACTATGCTGTGAATGACGCTGATTTGATATCAAAAAGACATTCAAATGAGGCGTATGGGCAGCAACACCCCCCATACGCCAGCATCTGATGATTATTTCTTGTCTGTTGGCGGGACTGGCGGCACGAACGGGAAAGTACCGAACAGGTTCTTGCTCTGGCTCTGCATCTGCTCCTGCATCTGCACGAACAGGCTCTTGCTCTGGTCGATATAGTTGTTCATCATGCCTTGCATCATTGGACCCTGGACATTCATGAACTGGGTCCACATTTCCGGGCTGAATGGCTTGCCTTCGAAGCTGCCGGCCGAGGTGCCCGTGAACTTGTGCTGGATATCGGTGAACGCTTGCACGTTCTTTTCCAGGTAGGACCCCATCATGCCCTGCATGGCGTGGCCATAGTAGCGGATGATCTGCGACAACACGCCGCTGGAGAACATCGGCACGCCGCTGGCCTCCTCTTCCAAAATGATCTGCAGCAAGATGCTACGCGTCAAGTCTTCACTGGACTTGGCATCGACCACCGTGAATTCCTCATTGTCCAACACCAGCTGCTTGACGTCCGTCAAGGTGATGTAGGAACTGGTTTGCGTGTCGTACAGACGGCGGTTGGGGTATTTTTTAATCAGGCGGTCTATACTTTTTTTTGCACTACTCATCACAAGTTCCACTTATTGCGCCGCAGCGCATACTGAGTTAATCCGAAAAAAAAGCGAACGTGGGTCCGCTTTCGCACCTGCCTACGTTTTCCATTATAGAGTGGAAAATGGCTACATTGCACATTCGGAGCGAAGATTCCCACATTTATTGCAACGCAACTAAAAGTAGGTTCTTGACAAGACCACAGTTCACTGCGGCCTTGCCTGCCGGCAGGACTTGCAATCCTAGTCCGCCCTGACTTTAACATACCGCCCCGGCGCCGGCTCGATTGCCGCGTGGCGTTTATTACCGGGCTTGCCTGGCGCCTTCACCTGGGCGCCGCCGTGTTCCGCCAGGAAGGCCGCCCATTCCGGCCACCAACTGCCCACGTGCTCGGTGGCGCCTTGCAGCCATTGCTCGGCACTCAGGGGCTTGGCCTTCGCCGTGCGGGCGCCTTTGCCTGCGTCATTGCTCCAGTAACTGCGTTTTTTCTTCGAGGCGGGATTGATCACGCCGGCGATATGGCCCGAAGCGCCCAGAATAAAACGGTTGGCCTTCGGCTTCTTCGGGTTCAGCAAGGCCGTGCTGGCATAGGCCGCGCCCCAGGGCACGATATGGTCTTCGCGCGAGCCGTAGATGAAGGCGGGTGCATCGATGCTGCTGAGGTCGATTTTCTCGCCGGCCACGGTCAGCTTGCCCGGCACTTTCAAGCTGTTTTCCAGGTAAGTGTTGCGCAAATACCAGCAGAACATGGGGCCCGGCAAGCCCGTGCCGTCGCCATTCCAGTACAGCAAATCAAACGCGGGCGGCTCCTTGCCCTTCAGGTAATTCGACTGCACGTAGTTCCACACGAGGTCGTTCGGCCGCAGGCTGGAGAACGTGCTGCCCAGGTCGCGGCCCGACATCAGGCCGCCCTTGGCCAGCGTCTGCTCGCGCAACGCCACTTGCGGCTCGTCGATAAAGACATCGAGCGCGCCCGTGTCGCAGAAGTCGAGGAAGGTCGTCAGCAGCGTCAGGCTGGCGGCCGGATTCTCGCCGCGCGCCTTGAGCACGGCCAGCGCCGTCGAGACGATGGTGCCGCCCACGCAAAAGCCGAACATATTCAGCTTGTCCTGGCCCGACACCTCCTGCGCCACCCGTATGGCGGCGATCACGCCCTGCTCCACGTAATCGTCCCACGTCAGGTGCTGCATGCTCAGGTCCGGATTGCGCCACGACATGAGGAACACGGTGTTGCCCTGCTCCACCGCGTAGCGCACGAGCGAGTTTTCCGGCTGCAAGTCAAGGATATAGAATTTATTGATGCACGGCGGCACCATCAACAGGGGCCGCTGGTGTACCGTGGCGGTCGTCGGCGTATACTGGATCAGCTGGAACAGCGCATTTTCAAACACCACCGTGCCCGGCGTGGTGGCCACGTTGCGGCCCACCTCGAACGCCGATTCGTCGGATTGCGAGATGCGGCCCTTCTGCATGTCGGCCAGCATGTTGCTCAAGCCCTTGGCCAGGCTCTCGCCCTTGGTCTCGATCAGGGTTTGCTGGGCGTCAGGATTGGTGGCGAGGAAATTGGCGGGCGACATGGCGTCGACGATTTGCTGCACGGCGAATGCAATCTTTTGCTTCTGATGCGGCGTCGCTTCCACGGCCTCGGCCATGGCGGTGAGGAATTCGGCGTTCAGCAAATACGCGGCCGCATTGAAGGCCGACAAGGGGCTCGCATGCCAGGCGGGCGCGGCAAAGCGGCGGTCTTTCAGTTCCGGCGTCTTGCCGGCCATAAAGTCAGCCCACAAGCCCGTCAGCTTGGCCACGTAGGCGTTTTTCAGTTGCTCGATCGCTTCCGGCTTGATGCTGGCGCCCGCATCTTGCAAAATGCCGGCAATCGGATTGCTGGAAGGCTGCGGTACCATGTTGAACCACGTCTTCCACTGCTCAGGATTGCTGATCTGCGCCATCCATTCTTTGGTCATCATTTGAGGATCGGGCATATTCATAGCTATATAAGTCCATTCAAGAATTGAGAACGCCGAACAAAACCGACTGTGCGTCGGCATGGGCGGGCTGCGATGCTCACCGTACAGTCGTACGGTTGCGCGTCTTGGCAACCTCTCCCTTCCGCTCGCTACGGTTTTATCAGGCGTGAAAACGTCGTCGAAGAATAAATACTTTTTGGATCAACTGCATGCAAACTCTTACCGACTGTCAATACTCATGATGCTCATGACCGCTGTTGCCTGGATCTACGTCGTCGGCCTCATGGCGCTGACGGAACCGTCCATCGTCGCCGGGGTGATGACCTTCGTGCTGTACTGCGCCATCCCCCTGTCCATCCTATTCTATCTGACGGGCTCGCGGCGACGCAAACGCAAGGCGGCGCGCATCGCCGAACAGCACGCGCGCGCCCTTGCCTCAGCAGACGATAAAACAAAAACGGCAGACACATAAGTGTCTGCCGTGCAGATTATTTGCGCCAGATCAAGCTGGCCTGTCTTCCCGTGACACCATCGCGCCGGTACGAATAAAACTGCGCCGCATCGCTGACGGTGCAGTATTCCCCTCCCGCCACCTGCGCCACGCCATCGCGCAGCAGCATGGTGCGCGCCAGGCCATAGATATCGGCCAGGTACTTGCCCGGCTTGCCAGCGATGGCGCTGAACGCATCGGACAGCACTTGTCGCTCGGCAGCGTCGCGCGCGCCGTCGCGAAACGCCTGCAGCACGTCGTGCCCCACCTCGAATTGCTGGGGGCCAATGGCCGGCCCCAGCCAGGCGAGGATGTCCGTCGCGCCCTGCGCGCGCATGCGCTCCACCGTGCGCTGCAAGACGCCGTTGGCCAGGCCGCGCCAGCCCGCATGGGCCGCGCCGACGACGAGGCCATCGCTTGAGCTGAACAACACCGGCAGGCAATCGGCCGTCATCACCACGCATACGGCACCCGCCTGCGTGGCGATGCTGGCATCGGCATCGGGCACGCAACCGTCGAGCTTGCCGGCATCGGCCACGGCCACGCCATGCACCTGCGACAGCCAGGCCGGTTGTGACGGCAGCATGGCGGCCAGCCGCGCGCGGTTGGCCGCCACGTGCGCGGGCTCATCGCCCACGTGCGTGCCCAGGTTCAAGCCACCGCCGCCCTGCCCGTCACCGTATGGCCCCAGGCTGACGCCGCCCGCGCGCACGGTCACCAGCGCGCCCACGTTCGCGGGCAAGCCGGGCCAATGGGGAATCAGGCAAGACAACGGTGCCGTCATCAGACCTGTTCCGGCTCGGGAATGCCGGCGGTGGCGATCAGTTCCGCGAAGTCATCGGCCAGCGGCACGATCCACTCGCACGCTTCCAGCGTGCCCGGATGCACGAGGCCCAGGCGGCGCGCCTGCAGCGCCTGGCGCGAGAACACGGACACCAGGTGCTGCTTGCCGTACACATAGTCACCGACCAGCGCAAAGCCCAGGTGCTGCATGTGCACGCGGATCTGGTGGGTGCGGCCTGTTTCCAGGCGGCACTGCATCAGGCTCACGGGACGGCGGTCGAGTTCGCCGCTGCCGATCAATTCATAGTGCGTGATGGCAGGCTTGGCCGTAAAATTTTCCGACACGGCCATCTTGACGCGGTCGCGCGGGTGGCGCGCGATGGAGGCGTCGATGGTGCCCGCCGCCTTCGGCGTGCCCCACACCAGCGCGAAATACTCGCGCTTGACGGTGCGCGCCTGCAACTGGCGCACGAGGTCCGTCTGCGAGGCAAGCGTCTTGCCGACCACCATCAGGCCGCTCGTATCCTTGTCCAGGCGGTGCACGATGCCGGCGCGCGGCACGCCCGCCAGCTGCGGGCAGTGGTGCAGCAGGCCGTTGAGCAGGGTGCCCGACCAGTTGCCGGGGCCCGGATGCACGACCAGTCCGGCCGGTTTGTTGATCACGATGATATGCTCATCCTCGTGCACGATGTTCAATTCCATCGCTTCCGGCTTAAAAGCCTCGTCTTCCGGCGCGCTTTGCGGCAGAATGACGATCTTTTCATCGCCATAGGCGGTCATGTTGCGTTTGGCAACTTTTCCGTCCACGGTCACGAAACCGGCTTCCAGCCACAATTGCAAGCGGCTGCGCGAATATTGCGGCACCAGCTTGGAAATGACTTTATCGAGGCGGTGGCCGCAGGCGTCCGGCGTCAGTTCCAGTGTAATCGGGGCCATTTCCTCGAAGACGTCGTCGGCGGCAAAATCGCCGTCAAACGCCTCTTCGCTACCATGGTCAGAAAGGGAGTCAAACGCGGGGTCAGCCAAATTAGGCTTCGGAGTTAATATCACAGCATTCCCATCGGCTATAATCAGCCTATTGTAAAATCTTGGTTAAAACCTTCTTGCAAAACGTCATGCAAAAAAAATTATCGTTGGTAGTCGCTTCAGTCGTTCTGCTCGGCATGTCCGCTTGCAGCTTGTTGCCTGAAAAAGTGGATGAGACCAAAAACTGGTCCGTTACGAAATTATACTCGGAGGCGCGTGAAGAAATGTCCGGGCAGCACTATGAAGCTGCAATCGGTCTGTTTCAGAAGCTGGAGGCTAACTATCCTTTCGGCAACTATGCTCTGCAAGCGCAGATGGAGATCGCTTACGCGTATTATAAGTCGGGAGACCAGGCTCAGGCGTTAGCTGCCGTCGAACGCTTCATCAAGTTGCATCCGAACCACGCCAATGTGGACTATATGTACTACCTGCGGGGCCTGATCAGCTTTAACGACCAGATCAGCTTCCTGAACTTCCTGTACGAGCAAGATCCGACCGAGCGCGACCCGAAAGCCACGCGCGAAGCGTTTGCGGCCTTCAAGCAACTGGTCGATAAGTTCCCGAACAGCAAGTACGCACCCGATTCGCTGGCCCGCATGAATTACCTGATCGATGCGATGGCGAAATACGAAGTGCACGTGGCGCGCTATTACTACCGCCGCGGTGCCTACCTGGCCGCCGCCAACCGCGCGCAAACGACGATCAGCGACTTCGCCGCCTCGCCGGCGATCGAGGAAGCGCTGTTCATCATGTACCGCTCGTACGACAAGCTGGGCTTGACCGACTTGCGCGACGACGCCTTGCGCGTGCTGACCAGGAACTACCCGAACACGGCATTCCTCAGCCCGGAAGGGGTGAACAAGGAACGCAAGTGGTGGAAGTTCTGGCAGTAAGATAAGAAAAAACCGGGCTTGCCCGGTTTTTTTCTTGCCAACTAGTCCCCCACGCGGCGGCGGAATACCCAGTTATTGTCATTCGACGCTTCCGGCACGAAAGCATAGCCGTCCACGTCGAACCGCTTCAGCTGTTCCGGGTCGCGGATGGCATTCACGGCCGCATAGCGGGCCAGCATGCCGCGCGCGCGCTTGGCGTAGAACGAAATGATCTTATACTTGCCGTTCTTCCAGTCCTCGAACACGGGCGCGATGACGGGCACGTCCAGCTGGCGTGGCTTGACGGATTTGAAATATTCCTCGGAAGCAAGATTGACCAGCACTTTCGCGCCCTGCTCCTTGGCCGTGCGGTTCAAGCCGTTGGTGATGGTATCGCCCCAGAACGCATACAGGTCCTTGCCGCGCGCCGTCGACAGCCGCGTGCCCATTTCCAGGCGGTGCGGGTGGATCAGGTCCAGCGGGCGCAGCAAGCCGTACAGGCCCGACAGGATGCGCACGCGCGACTGGGCGTAGTCGAGCTGGGCCGGCTGCAGGCTGCGCGCCTCGAAACCGGCATACACGTCGCCATTGAAGGCCATGATGGCCTGGCGCGCCTCGGCCAGCTTGGGCGTCCAGGACGCGTAGCGGGCCACGTTGAGGGCGGACAGGGCGTCGGAAATGCCCATCAGGCTGCCCACTTCGGCCGGCGAAAACTGGCGCATGCGGTCTATCAGCTGGGCGGAATGGTCGAGGAAATCGGGGGTGCTGTGCAACGAGGTTGTTGGCGGCGTCTCCAGGTCGAGACTCTTGGCGGGCGAAAGCACGATCAACATAAATTATCACTACAGAATAGAATTGCCGACATGATACCTGCTCCACAAAAACTCGTCCTCGACACCAACGTTTGCCTCGACCTGTTCGTCTTCAACGACCCGCGCTGGGCGCCCCTGCTGGCCGCCATGGAAAGTGGCGCCGTGCAAGCCATCACGCGTGAGGATTGCCGCGCGGAATATCTTGTCGTGCTGCACTACAAGCATTTGCCGCTCGATGAAGCGAGCCGCCCCGTCGCCGCCGCCCGCTTCGATGCGCTGATCACCGTGGTGGCGCCACCCGTCTCCGGCGTGCGCCTGCCCGTCTGCACGGACAGGGATGACCAGAAATTCCTCGAACTGGCGCGCGACGCCAACGCCGACATCCTCATCACCAAGGACAAGGCCCTGCTGAAACTGGCCCGCAAGACGGCCAAGGCCGGCATGTTCAAGATCATGGTGCCGGAAGGCTGGGCGCCAGCGAGCTGAGCCGGATCGGACGCCCCCGCAACGGGGCGCGCTGCGCTAGAATAGGCAACGATCCTATTTTCCGCACTGCGACCCTACCGTTCATGAACAGCCCGTCCCTGCCCCACGCCACGCCCATCCTGACCACCCGTTTGCCTGCCGTCGGTACCACCGTGTTTACACGCATGTCCAGCCTGGCGGCCCAGCACGGCGCCGTCAACCTGGGCCAGGGCTTTCCCGATTTCGACTGCGACCCGGCCCTGGTCGAGCTGGTCGGCGACGCCATGCGCGCCGGCCACAACCAGTATCCGATGATGACGGGCGCCGCGCCCCTGCGCGAGGCCATCGCCGCGAAGGTCGCCAGCCTGTACGGCCACGCCTATGATGCGGCCACGGAGATCACCGTCACGGCCGGCGCCACGCAGGCGCTGACGACGGCGATCTTGTGCTGCGTGCACCCGGGCGACGAAGTCATCGTCATCGAACCGGCCTATGACAGCTATTTGCCGGCCATCGCGCTGGCCGGCGGCGTGCCCGTGCTGGTGTCCATGGAAGTGGGCGAACAGGGCTACAGCGTGCCGTGGGACAAGCTGGCCGCCGCCGTCAGCAGCAAGACACGCTTGATCATCATCAATACGCCGCACAATCCGACCGGCACGATCTTGCGCCCGGCCGACGTGGCCACCCTGGCCGACATCGTGCGCGGCACGCAAATTTTGATCCTGTCCGACGAAGTCTACGAGCACATGGTGTACGACGGCGTGCCGCACGCTTCATTGAGCCGCAATACGGAACTGGCCGCGCGCAGCTTCATCGTCTCGAGCTTCGGCAAGACCTATCACGTCACGGGCTGGAAGGTCGGCTATGTGGCGGCCCCGGCCGCCATGACGGCGGAATTTCGCAAGGTGCACCAGTACAACGTGTTTACCGTCAATACACCGATGCAACACGGCATCGCCGGCTACATGGCGAATCCGCAGCCTTATCTGGACTTGCCCGCCTTCTACCAGCGCAAGCGCGACCTGTTCCGCGACGGCCTGGCGGGCAGCCGCTTTACCCTGCTGCCGGCCGACGGCACGTATTTCCAGTGCGTGCGCTACGATGCCATTTCGCAGGACAGCGAAGCGCAGTTCGCCGAATGGCTGACGGCGGAAATCAAGGTGGCGGCCATACCCGTGTCCGCGTTTTACGCGCAGGGCAAGGAATCGGGCATCGTGCGTTTCTGCTTTGCCAAGAAGGACGACACCTTGCGCCTGGCGCTGGAGCGCCTGCGCACGATTTGATGCAGCGCCCTGCCGACGCAGGGCAATGAGTGAGGAACAACAGCATGGTACAGCGTCGCATCGGCCCGGCCGACCTGGTTCCCGGCGAACCCCTGCCCTGGGATTTGTTTCTGGCTGATCATAGTGCCGGCCCGCAACTGCGCAAGGGGCAGATCATCACGGACGGCACGCAGCTGGGCCGCTTGCTGCAGCTGGGCCTGTACGTGGGCGCGCCGGACCAGCCGTCCGTGCTGCGCCTGTTGAACGAGGCGGCGCAGCGCCTGGAACGGCTGCTGCTGGACTTGCGCAGCGAAAACAATGCCGAGCGCGACGTGCGCGACATTGCCCGCGAACTGCTGCGCGCGCTCGAACACGACGCCGACATCGCCCTGGCCAGCATCCTGCTCAACCAGATCGCCGGCAGCTACGCCGTGCGCCACTGCATCGAAACGGCGCTGCTGGCCATGCTGGTGGGGCGCGGCATGCATAAATCCCACGATGAGCTGTTGCTGGTCGGCGCCGCCGCGCTGACCATGAACGTGGGCATGCTGCGCCACCACGACAGCTTCCAGGACCGCCGCGGCCCCCTGAACGACGAGGAAATGCGCATCGTGCGCCAGCATCCGCAGGAAAGCACGGAACTGTTGCGCTGCGCCGGCATCGACGACGAAGAATGGCTCAGTTGCGTGCTGCTGCACCATGAAAACGACGACGGCAGCGGCTATCCGCAGGGCCGCACGGCCGATGAAATCCTGCAAAACGCCAAGCTGATCGGCCTGGCCGACCGCTATTGCGCCCGCGTCTCGGCACGCAACTACCGGCGCTCCATCGTCCCCGACCAGGCGCTGCAGCACATCTTCCTCGACCAGGATGTACCCGTCGACCCGCTGCTGGGCGAACAATTCGTCCAGCTGCTGGGAAAATATCCACCGGGCACCCTGGTGCGCCTGCGCAGCGGCGAACTGGGCGTCGTCACGCAACGGGGCGCCAGCCACGTGCACCCGCTCAGCGACCCGCTGGGCGCGCCGCTGGCCGCCGCCGAGCTGGCGCAACTGCCCCCGCGCGACACGGCCGACAGCCGCTTTGCCATCGTTTCCTCACTGCATGAAGACGATGCGGGCCTGCACTTCAGCATGCGGCATGTGTGGGGCGATGAGGCGCGCTTGTAGGCCGGCAAGCTTGCTCCCCGGCGCACGCGCCAGACTCGCCCCCTGAGGAATGCCGGATTAGTGCTTCGGCGGACGGATGCCGGTATATTGTGCGCTGACCAGCAGCCATTGATTATCGACAAGCCGGGCGACATATCCTGCGCGCATGGCGAAGGTGCGAGCAGCGCCCTCCTGATCGAGACGGTAAGACAGTCGTGCCGAGATGAGCGCCGTCTCGCCAAAGACGCGAACCGCCGGCTCATCGACCTGGAGCTGAGGACTCGGCCGCTTCTGCTCTGGCGCATAGAAGGAGAGCATTTTTTCACGTTCGTCCACCGCGCCGACTGGTGATATTTCCACATAATTCTCGGCCGTGGTGGCTTTCAAGGCCGCTAGATCGAAGCTGTTCTGGGCTTGCGCATGGCGCTGCACCAAGGCGAGCAGTTCGGCATCGGCGGGAGCCGCGTGCGCGCTGCCGATCGCGCCCAAGGCGCCCAGCAGGCCGGTGGTGAGGACATGTGAAAGGGTCAATTTCATGCGTATTCATCCTGGTCGAGGTCATTGAAAAGTGTCCGTTGCCTGCTGCGGCAGGATCGGACACTCGCTTGCGGGCCGTGCATGGCGAGAAAGCCCACTGCATGCTATCCCCTTGCCCTGTTCTCGCGCATGCCATTGCGACAAACCGCTTGAATCGGGGATTGAAACGCCATTTCGCCGGCTCGATTGCACGCCCGCCATGGCCGCATCGGGATGCGCATTGCGATGCCTTCAGATACGCCCGCAAGCCATGCCTCAGCCCGCGCCCACAGGAGCCTCCAGCAACGTCTGTTGCAGATCAAGGTTGAGCGCCCACTGCTCTTCCACCGGAATGGCGCGCCGCGAACTGGTCTTGAGGGAACCTTCTTGCGTCCACAGAAATGGATAAAAATTCAGGCACAGGTCGCCGGACAAGGGCAATTCGTCAAATTCCGCCACAGCGCCGGGCTGCCGGCCGTAGAACTGCCGCAACCGGCTGGTAAAAGCCCATTCGACAAACGCCGTGAAACCGATCTCCAGCGCTTCCCACGCCAGTGTCTCGGGCGCGAGGTAATACATATTGCCCTGGTCGGCCCCGAGTACGCCGCCGTTGATGGCAAAGAAGCCGCCGAGCACGTCGTCGGCCACCAGCAGAAAACCTTCGGCCTTTCCTTCGTTCCACGTGGCAATGTTACGGCCGAGCTTGCCATGTCCCGAACCCAATATGCGGAGCCAGCCATCATCCACCAGGATGCCTCCGGTTTCATAGGCGATCGCGCCAAGGGGGGAGCGCGTGGTGACCTGCAGTCTCAGCAGCACATCTTCCCTGCCGGCCGAGGGCGGCAGCAATTCCACCGGGATGTCGGCCTCGCTGGCCCATTGCCGTATCAGCGGAAACGCCGGGTCGTCACTATTCAATAATTCATTCAATGTACGCATTGCACCTGACCTTGTCGATGACCGCTTCCGGCGGTCGGAGAGTCCATGGCGAAGCTGGCACGGTCTGGCGGGCAGCGCCCGGCATTCCAGCGGCTCGCCCCTGGCGCGAGCCGGTATCGATGACGACGCCGGAACGCTGCGCAAATTTTACACATACACCCCCCGGCACCCTTGCACGCCTGCCAACGGCCACGCCAAGCCGGCCGGATGCCGCCATCCGGCATGCCGTGCATTCCCCCGTATCGACCGTTCATCCTGCGCCTGGCGCCATTCGTCGTCCCGCGCTCGCCCGGCGGGGCGGCCGCACCTACCATGCCGCTATGACCATTCCAATCCAGTTCAAGTCCGGCCAATTCTATGGCGACGTGCATCACGGCGCGCGCGGCAGCATGTTCGATATCCGCCGCCTGAAGGCCACGCGTAGCGAGGATGAAGTCGAAACGCACCGGCATGACGATGCCCATTTCGTCTTCGTCCTGTCCGGCACGTATATTTCCAGCGCCCTGCACGCCCCGCCGCGCGCGCCTTCGCCCACCCTCGTCTTCAATCCTGCCGGCACGACGCACCGCGACCGCTTCGTCGATGGCAAGGGCAGTTTCATGACGGTATCGCTCGACCCCGCCCTGCTGTCGGGCGCCGAGGAATTGCATGCGGCCCAGGAGTGCGCCACCATATTGCGCGATACGGCCAGCGCGGCCGCCGCCTTCCGGCTCGCGCGCGAAGTCGGCCGCGGCGGCGATGGCGCCTTGCTCGAAGCGGGCGCGTGGGAGATGCTGGCCAGCCTGCACAAGGCGCCCCGGCAGGCGCGCCCCGCCCTGCCCGGCTGGGCCCACCAGGCCTATGAAGCCGTGATGGACCTGGCCAATGACACGCATCTGCGCATCGCCGACGTGGCCGCCGCCCTGGACGTGCATCCCGTGCACCTGGCCCGCGTGTTCCGCCAGGCCTGGGGCTGCTCGCCGGGCGACCTGCTGCGCTGGCGCCGCGTCGACCAGGCCTGCGGCCTGCTACGCCGCCCGGAACTGAGCATGGCCGACGTGGCGCTCAGCGTGGGCTTTGCCGACCAGAGTCACATGAGCCGCGCCTTCCAGGCCCGCTACGGCATGACGCCCAGCAACTATCGCCGCCAAATGTTTCAAACGTCCAAGACAATGCCCAGATTGCAAGACTAGACTGAACTTTTCCAACCCCGGAGTACACCCATGTTACGATACCTCCCCCTCCTTCTGGCCTTCGGCAGCAGCGTCCACGCGGGCGAACTGGACGGCGTCACCACCGCCATCGAAGCGGGCGACTTCAAGCAGGTCACCAGCGTCGTGGTGGCGCAGCATGGCAAGCTGCTCTACGAACATTACTTCGACAAGGAAGGCGCCGAAAGCCTGCGCAACACGCGCTCGGTGGGCAAGACGGTGGCCGGCATGCTGGTCGGCCTGGCCATCGAGCGCAAGCTCTTGCGTGCCGACACCCCCGTCCTGCCCTACTTTCCGGAACTGCGCCCGTTGGCCCATGCGGACCCGCGCAAGGACAAGATCACGGTCGAGGATTTCCTGACCATGAGCTCGCTGCTTGAATGCGACGACGACAACCAGCATTCGCGCGGCAACGAAGAGCGCATGTATCTGGTGGAAGACTGGAGCCGCTTCGTAGCGGACCTGCCGATCCGCGGCTTTCCCGAATGGCAGCCCCGCCCCGAGCAATCGCCGTATGGCCGCGCCTGGAGCTATTGCACGGCCGGCGTAACCCTGCTGGGACCGCTGCTTGAAAAGGCGAGCGGCCAGGGCGTGCCGGACTTCGCCGCCGCCAACCTGTTCAAGCCGCTGGGCATCGACAAGGTGAAATGGCAATTCCAGCCCAAGGGCAGCGCCATGACGGGCGGCGGCTTGCAGCTGCGCAGCGTGGATCTGATGAAGCTTGGCCAGCTCTACCTCGACGGCGGGCGCTGGCATGGCAAGCAGGTGATGCCGGCCGAATGGGTCAAGCACTCGATCGCGCCCCACGCCAACGCGCGCGAAGGCATGGACTACGGTTACCTGTGGTGGCTGCAACCGTTCACGGCCAATGGCCGCACGGTGCAGAGCTACGGGATGGCGGGTTCTGGCGGCAATAAAGTGCTCGTCCTGCCGGAACTCGATGCAGTGGTCGTCATCACCACGACCAACTTCCAGGTGCGCGACGCCCATGGCCTCAGCGAAAAACTGCTGACCAAGCTGATCCTGCCGGCATTGATGCGCCCGTAAGCGCCCTTCATTTTGCGGACGTCAAATACGCCCGCAGCCCATGCGTGAGCACGAATGGAAACACGCTCGCATGGTCTTCATCCGCAAAGACGCGCACGCGCGTCTTCAGGCCGGGGAACTTGCGCGATGTCAACTTTCCATCGAATTCGCGCAAGTCCGCCACCATGTCGGCATCTTCCTCCGAACGCGAACGCTTCTTGCCTGCCGCCAGCTTTTCCAGGCCGCCGATGCCGAAGAATACGGAGGCGGGCAAGTCCTTGTGGCTGGCCGCATACGCCTGTTCGCGGTCGAACATCACGCCGGCGTCGTACCACAGCGACGGACTGCCGAGGATGTAATGCTCGAAGGTGCGCGGTTCCGTCAGCAGGAATTGCAGGCCCAGCAGGCTGCCATACGAGTGGCCGATGAAGACCTTGCGCTGCATGTTCACGCGATAATGCTGTGCGATGAAGGGAAACACCTCGCCCGAGACGAACTGGCCATACGCCTTCGCTTCGCCGAACGCCGGTTGCCGTCCCGGCATGTCCGAACGGTAGTCGTGCTTGCGCGGCGTGGTCGGCGTGTAATCGCGGCGGCGGCTGTACACGCCGCCATCGCCGTTGGCGTACGACAGGCCGACCACCACCACTTCTTCCATCCCCGCATGCTTGCTCAGGCGCTGCGCGATATTGCGCACGACGGGAAATGCATAATTGGCGTCGACGACGAACAGCACCGGATAGCGCTTGCTCCCTTGCCGATAGGAATCGGGCAAGGCCACGTACAGCTGGTAGTCGCGCTTCAAGGCCTGGGCACGGATGTCGCGCACTTCCGTATTCTCAAGAACGTAGCCGGCAGGCGCGCTGGCGGGGGCGGCAAGGGCGCTGTTGAGCAGGCAGCAGCACGCAATCAGCAGGCTGGGAAGTTTCAAGTGGGTTTCCTTCATGAACGAATTGCTTATGGCTGGTTCGGTGTCCGACTACTTCGTCGCCGTCGCCGCCGTCAACTGCACCAGCTTGCGCTCGACAAACGCCTGCAGCTGCGGCGTCAGGGTTTGCAAGCCCCTGGCGCGCTCAAACGCCTGGCGCGCCTGCGTGGGATGGTTGTCGGCTTGCAAGGCGATGCCCAGGCCCATCCACCAGACGCTGTTGTCGGGCGCCGTCTGCAAGGCCAGCTGGTATTGCTCCGCCGCGTCGCGGTAGCGCTGTTCGCGCTGCAGCACGCCGGCCAGGAAGGCGCGGTAGTCGCCGTTGTCGCTGGCGTACGGCAAGCTGCGCGTCAGGGTGTCGAGGGCGGCCGCGCCGCCGTTGGGCTTATCCAGCTGCAAACGGGCCAGCATCATCGCCTGCGCCGGCTGTTTCGGGTCCAGCGTCAGGCTCAGCTGCAACTGGCGCGCCGCCTCGTCGGGGCGCTGCGCTTCGAGCAGCAGGCGCACCAGCGTTTCGCGCGCGCCCTGGTGGCGCGGGTCGAGCTGCAGGGTCTGCTGCAAGCCGGCCAGCGCCTCGGAAACGCGGCCATCCTGCAACTGCCCTAGGGCGCGCCGGTATTCGTTTTCCACGCGCTGCTGCGCAGTGACCTGTTTGCCGTCGATGATGCGTTCGCTGGCGGCGGGCGCTAGCGTCCTGGCAGGCAGCACGGCGGCAGGTTTGGCGACGGTTTCCATCACGCGACGCGCCTTGGCGGGCGCCAGCACCGCCACTTCCATCACGGGTTCCGGTTCGGCCAGTACAACCGGTTCCGCCACAACGGCCGCAACAGGCGCAGGCGCAACAGGCACAGAAGCAGGCACAGCTGCGGGCACCGGCGTGCTGGCCACATTGACCAGCATGGGCGGCACGGCCGGGCGTTTCAGGTAGACCCAGCCCAGGGCGATGGCAGCGGCCGTCAAGCCGGCCGCGCCGCCGAAGACCAGCGCGCGCGACACGCCGCGCTCGCGTTCCGGCACGGGGCGGATGCCGCCCGCGTCAGCGCGTCCATCCGGCGTGCCGCGCGCATCGAGGTCTTGCAACATCTTGTTAATCAGACTCATCTACAGGCTCATTTCCATCATCGGTTCAATAAAGTCCAGCTCACGCCACAGGCGGCGGCCAGCACGCCGGCGCCGGCCAGCCACGGCCAGGGCCGCTGCCAGTAGCGGGGCTTGCTGGACAGCGTGTCGCTGGCCGCCAGCGCCACGTGGCGGCCGCTGACCTGCTGCCGGCCTTCGCCATATGCCACCATCAGCGCCTTGTGCGCCATGATGTTGATCAGGCGGGGGATGCCGCCGGAAGCCTTGTACAGCCGGGCCACGCCGCCGCGGCTGAACAGGCGCGCGCCGTCGAATCCGGCCACGCGCAGGCGGTGCGCCACATAGAAATCCACGTCGTCGCGCGAGAGCGGCCCCAGGTGGTAGTGGAAGGTGATGCGCTGCGCCAGCTGGCGGATTTCCGGCAGGGCCAGCTTGACGTCGAGTTCCGGCTGGCCGAACAGCACGATTTGCAGCAGCTTGCGCTTTTCCGTTTCCAGGTTCGTCAGCAGGCGCAGCGCTTCCAGGCTGTCGACGGGAATCGCCTGCGCCTCGTCCAGGCACAGCAGTACGCGCTTGCCTTGCGCCGCCAGGTTGAGCAGGCGCAAGTTAATGGATTTAAGCAGTTGATGCTGATCAGCATCTTTCTCCAGCAACACGTCGAGGTCGTCGGCCAGGGCAAGGATCAGCGAACGGGGCGGCAAATTCGGATTCGGGATGTAGGCCGTGACGAAATCCGCTCCCAGCGACTGCATGAACTTGCGGCACAGGAAAGTCTTGCCGGTGCCCACTTCGCCAGTGATCTTGATGAAGCCCTCGCCATTGCGCGCCGCCACCAGCAGGGTGTTGAGCGCCTTTTGCGACTGCGGGCCATTGAAAAAGAAACTGGTATCGGGCGTGAGGCCGAACGGCGCCTCGCGCAAGCCGAAATGGGCCTCGTACATTTAGCGCCGCTCCCCGAGGCTGCGCGGATCGAGCGCCTCGATGCGCTTGCCCGATTCGAGCAAGTCCTCGTTCCAGCTGTTGGCGCCATCGACGATGGTCGGCTTGATCAGCACCACCAGTTCGCGCTTCTGGATCACCTGCCCCGTGTTGCGGAACAGCGCGCCGAGCACGGGAATGTCGCCCGCGCCCGGCACTTGCGAGCGGTCCGCCGTCGTCGCCTGGCGCATCAGGCCGCCGATGGCGACGATGCGCCCGTCCTGGCTGCGCACCATGCTGTCCATCTCGGACGTGCTGGAGGCGGCCAGCGGCAGCTTCAGCGAACCGGCGCTGCCCAGGTCGATTTCCTTGTTGATGGTCGTCACCTGGCTGACGGACGGGTGCACGTGCAGGATGATGTTGCCATCCGCATCGATCTGCGGCGTCACGTCGAGCACGACGCCGGAAAAGAACGGCTGCAGGGTTACGTTGGGGCTGGTGGTGGCGCCGCTGGCCGTCGTATTCGTGGTGGTCGACACGCCCGTCACGTAGAACTCGTCCGTGCCTATCTTCAGCACGGCCTTCTGGTTGTTCATGGTGGCGATGCGGGGGCTCGACAACACGTGCACCGTGCCTTGCGACTCCAGGAAGGAAATCATGGCGGCAAAGTTGGCCGTCTGAAACGCCAGGCCGAACATGGAGCCGGCCGCCGTCGCCGCCGAGCTGAGGCCAAAGCCGCTGCTGGCCGTCAAGCCGTTGCCGGTGGTCATGTTGGGCGGCTTGCCGCCATTGAACGGCAGTGGCGCCAGGGTGCCGCCCGGCTGGATGAAACCGGTCGAGATGCGGTTCGTGTGGCCGCTCTTGATCGAGGCGAACGAGGCCCAGTTGATGCCCGTCTGGAAGTCGCTATTGAGCTGCACTTCGAGAATTTTCGCTTCCAGGATCACCTGGCGGTCGACGGACAGCTGCGTGGCCTTCAGGTACATGTCGACATTGCGCAGCTCTTCCGGCATGGCGCGGATGACGATCACGCCCGACTGCGGGCTGAGCACCACTTGCCGGCCGCCTTCGGCGCTGCCGACGATGGCTTCCAGCGACATCTTCAGCTCGCGCCAGAAATCCGCGTTCGAGGTGGTGGTCAGGTTGCTGCTGTCCTCGCCTGGTACGAGGCCGCCCGGATTTTGCACGGTGTTGTTGTTGCCGTTATTGCCCGTGCTGCCCGAACCGCCCGACGTCGTCGCGCCCACGGACGAGACCGACGTCGACGAGACGCGCAGGTTGGAGCTGCCCTTGCGCGCGCCCGTCAGGTAATTCACGTGGAACAAACGCGTCTGCATGGTCAGCGGCTTGATGTAGATCTGCGTGCCCTCGACCTTGTAGTCGTAGCCATACAGTTCGCGCACGGCGTCGAGCGCCTGGAACAGGGTCACGTCCTTCAGGTTGGCGGAAATCGTGCCGCCGATCTCGGGATGGACCAGCATGTTGTAGCGCGTGCCGGCCACGATGGAGGTAAAGAACTGGCGCGCCGGCACATTGTTGAAGGCCACGTTGAAGCGCTCGTCGAGTGCCGCGCGGGCCTTCGGCAATTGCTGGGCCAGGGCCGCGACGGGCGGCAGCAGCGCCGCTTCCACGGCGTCCGGCTGGGCCGCCGGCGTGGTGGTGGCCGCCGCGCCTTTCACAGCATCGTTAATCGCGTTGTAGGTATCGCGTTTGACGGGTGCGACATTGCAGCCGCCCAGGCCCAGGCTGACACTGATTACTGCCGCCATCGTGCTGATCTTGAACATGCTCGCCTTGTGTTGATTGAATTGCTTGGCCACTTCGTCTACTCCTGCTTGCGGTCGGTCTTGCGGTCGGTCATCTTGTCGGTCTTGCTGTCCGGATACAGCTTGAAGGTTTCCAGCGATTTGCCGCGCCGCAGCAGCACGGCCGTGTCGCGGATATCCGTCACCACGGCGTCGCCCACCTTGCTGCCGACGCGCACCACCTGGCCATCGATGACGGCCACGCGGCGCCCGCCCGGCTTGCTGGAAATGAGCACCGACTGCAGCTGCGGCCGCGCCGGAGCCACGGCTGCGGCGCCCGCGGGCGCCCACAGGGCCGCGGGCGGACGCGTGGGGTCGTCCAGAGCCTGCGCCTGCGCGCCGCCCCAGGCCAGGCTCAGCACCAACAGCGACGCCAGCAGCGCGCGGCCAGTGGTCGCTGTCGTCAGAGTGCGATCCATGTGTCATCCATGCTGAGGGTATATAAAGTCAGGGTCAGGGTGGCGTCGGGATAGCTTTCCGCCGCCAGGTGGGCCTTGCCCCAGAACACGCGGGTCGGCATCGCTTGCAGCGCCTGCATGTATTGCAGCATGTCCGCATAGCTGCCTTGCAACACCACTTCCACGCCATGCCGGTGCAGCAAGGCCGCTGGTGCCTTGGCCGCGTCCGCCTTGGCGGCCGCATCGGCCGGCTGCGCCGCTGCCGCAGGCGTGCCCACGCTGTCGCCAGGCAAGGTTTTCAGCGACACGACGCGCAGCCGCGCATGCTGGCGCAACAAATGCTCGAGCAAGGTGACCATGCGTTCGGGCGCCACCAGGCCATGCTGTTTCTGGCGCAGACCATCCTTCAAGGTGTCCGTTTCCGCCAGCACGGCCGTCAGGCGGGCGCGCGCATCCCGGTCGGGATCGGTGGCGTGGGCCAGCATGGTGAGTTCGATTTCCTTGTCCACGGCGGTCAGCAGACTTTGCTTTTGCGCCATGCTCGCGTCGAGCGCCGCCCGCTGGGCGAGCAAGGGACTGAAGGACATGAAATAAAACACGAACAGCACGGCGGCGGCGCCCGCGCCAAAGACCATCACCCGTTCGCGCAGGCTCAGCGCATCGAAGGCCGCAGCCCATTTCTTCAGCAGCGGCAGCATCAGCGCACCCCTCCCGCTGGCGGGGCGGCCACGGCCGGAGCCGGACCTGGAGCGCTGGCCGCCGATTGCAGGCTGAACGCCACATACGGCTGTGCCGGCGCCTTGCCCTGCGTGGGCGCCGGCTCGTCCGGCGGGCCGATATCGAGGCTGGCAAAGGTCTTGCCCTTCAGCATTTCCTGCTGGCCCAGGCGCGTGATGTACGCGGGCAACAGCGCCGCGTGCAAGGCGCGGCCCTGCAAGCCGATGGCATTGCCGGCGCCGGCGATGTCGATGCCCGTCAGCCACACGCCTTCCACCCTCGCTTGTGCCAGCGCGCGGAAATAGCCGGCATAGCCCAAGGTATTACCCAGTTCGCCGCTGGCCAGCACGGCGGAGGCATCCTGCAGCAACTGGCGCTGCGCCTCGGCCGCTTCCACCTGCTGCGCCAGCGCCGGGTCTTTCTTGCGCGGAGGAAAATCACGCAAGGCCTGGTCGCGCTTTGCCTCCGCTTGCGCCAGCGCCGTCTTGACGCCCGCTTCGCGCTGTTCCAGGTCCGCCAGCGAACGCTGGCCCAGCACGCTCAAGCCCAGCAAGCCCAGCGTCATGACGCCGAGGATCTGGCCCGCCGCGCGCGCCGACATCTGGTGTTTTTTCTGTTCGAACTGGGGGTTGAACAGATTGATCTGCTGGCTCATGCGCCCTTCCCTTCGCTCTTGCCCTGCTCGCGCAAGGCGGCGCCCAGCGCCAGGAAGTAGCGCGCCTGCATGGCCGGGTCGCGCAGTTCGGCAACCTGGCTCAGGTCCAGCACGCTGGCCAGGTCCAGCCGTTCGACCGGCATGTAGAGATTGTCGGCCAGGTAGCCGTGCAAGCCCTCGCTGGCGCCCGTCATCAGCATCAGGCGCGAGAGGGAAATGAAGTGAAACTGGCGGTCGAAATGGTCGAACGAGCGCTGCAGTTCCAGGGTGACGCGGTCGTAGTACTGGCTGGCCTCGGGCGCCTGCAATTGCGCCAGGTTCACGTCGATGCGGCGTGCCTGGTACAGCTCGCCATTGAAGCTCATCGTCAGCAAGCCGCCATCGCCGTCGAAGGACAGCACGGCGATGCCGCGGCCCGGCGTTTCCAGCAAGGTGGCGATATTGCGCTGGGCCATTTCCGGGATATCGATCACGGACAGGCCGAGCTTGCATTGCGCATACAACGCCTGGCGCCGCGACACGGCAGCGTTGCGCGCGGCGACGGCAAACACGCTGCTGCCGCGCTGCACGCCGTTCGGGTCGCCTGGGATATCGAACACGTCGATGGTGGCCTCGGCCAGGGGAAAGTCCAGCATGTCCTTCAGGCGCCAGCCCACGGCCGTCTTCAATTCCTCGCGCGGCACGGCTGGCGCTTCCAGCGACAGCAACTGGTATTCGCCGCCGGCCAGCACGGTGGTGCAGTGGCGCGTGGCCGCCTGCAAGTCTTTGCCCAGTTTTTCCAGCGCCTCGGCAGGGGCGGGACGCTCGGCCGCCTGGTAGCTGGCGCCCAGCACGCGCGGCATGGCGCCGGCGGGACGCTCGACGACGACGGCGCTGACGCCTTCACGGCCAAACGCCGTCGCCAGCCATCCATCGTATTTTTTTGCTCTAGCGAATAAACCCATGCGTACTATCCAGTGTAAGTGCCTGCCCGATCTTGTCGCGCAGATAATGCAGCAAACCAATTTTAATTCATGAAACCAACTTTATTGTGTAAAAACAACAAATTAGCGATCTTTTTTTGTCAGCGAATCCTCACAGCGACAGCACGGCTTGCAGGCGGCGCTGCACGTAATCGGCGTTATTGCCCGGGTTCGGGCAGCGCGGCGCGGCCGCGGCCGGCTGGTTGCACGCCGTGGCTGTGATGGTCCAGTTGGCCAGCGTGCCGGGCCCCGTGGCCGTGGTGCATTGCACGCTGACGGTAAACGCGGACAGTGTCGTGCCCGTCGGTAAGGTAAACGCGGCGGGCGCGATGCAGGCCGCACCGGGCGCCAGGCCGGCGGCCAGCTGCCGCTGCAAGCCCCACTCGAGGCCCGCGCGCGCAGCCTGCTCGGCGCGCACGCCCTGCACGTCCATGGCCGACTCCGTCTGCTGGAAGGTCGAGACATTCACCATCACGGCCGCCAGACCGGCCAGCACGACCAGCAGGAAAATGGCCGTGACGAGGCTGAAGCCGCGCATGCGGTGCGCGTGCAAGCCCGGAGCGGACACGTGCTTCATGGCGTATTCCTCGCTTGTACCTGCTGCACCAGGCGCACGACGCCCGTGTTGCTGTTCGCCGCGCCCAGGCTCAGGCTGACATTCACCAGGCCCCGCTGCACATTCGCCAGCACGGTGTAACTGAAACTGCAGCCGGCCACCTGGCGCGCCAGCAGGGCCGCCTGCGCGCCCGCCAATGGCGCGGCCGTCTCGCTGAGCGGCTGGGTTGCCGCGATGGCATAGCCGGCGTAGCGCGTCAGCGTGCCCCGCTGCGTGTCGCAGGCGTAGGTGACGGGCGTCGTCACCACCTGGAAGCGGTTCGATGGCGAGGGCTGCGGCGCCGGGCTGGTGGCGAACGGATAGCTGCCGAGCGTGACGAGGGTGCCCGCCACGGCCGTGACCTGCGCCCGGTTGCAGCCATTCGCGGCGCTGCACGCATAGGCATTGTTCGGCCCGTACAGCTGGCCCAGGTTATACACGACGATATGGTCGCCCACGGCGATGGCCTGGCGCGTGCCCAGCGCATCGGCCGGCGCGGCGCCGATGATGGTGAAGCTGCCCGTATACGTCCTGTCCGGGTCGAAGCCCAGCACGTCGCCCAGGCCCGGCGGATCGCCGTCGCTCAGGTAGCGCCCGCCCGTCTTGGTCAGCAGCAATTCCAGGAACTGGCCATCGGCCGACACGCGCACGCTGTTGGGCAGCGCCAGGCGCACGTCGCGCGTGAGGCGGCGCGCCGCCGTATCGGCCGTATCGGCCAGGGCCGCGCGGGCCGTGGCATCCACATAGCCTTGCACGGGCACGCGGATGAAGACGGCCACCATGGCGCCGATGATGCCCATGATGACGATCACGATGACCATCTCCACCAGGGTAAAGCCGCGCGCGCGGCGGAAGGGAAGCGGAAAATGTCTCATGGGATGCTGTTCGGCGCATAACGCACGCGATAGCCGTCGAGCACGATCTGCTGGTCGGCATACGGCACCCTGACCTCGATGCGCAGGCTCTCGGTGGCGGCGATGCCGTTCAGGGCCGCCGGCGTGATCGTCACCCAGGCCGTATACGGCTGGCCGGCGCCGGGCACCCAGGCAGTGCCCTGCGCATCCGTCGTGTAAGCCGTGGCCGTACCGTACGCGGCCACATAATCGTTGACATTGTCGAACGGCCGCGGCACGCCGCCCGCCTCCTGTCCGACCGCTTCCGGGATGGTGCAGCCGGCCGGGCCAGTGGCTGTTTCCGCATTGGAGTCCTGCGGATCGCAGTACGTGAAGCGCGCCAGCTGGATCTCTTCCAGCATGCCTTCGGCAATGGCCAGCGCCTGCTTGCGCAGCTGCGGATCGGCGCTGTGCCGCGTCGTCACGGTCATCACGCCCAGGATGGCGGCCGCGGCCACGCCGACGATGACGATGAACAGCGCCAGCTCGATCAGGGTGAAGCCGCGCTGGCGCCGGCCGGGGCGCGGCATGTCAATACACATAGCCGGTCTCCCCTTCCACCATGATGTTGCGCGCCGCGCCATCGCCCGCGATGCGCAGGGCCAGCCGGGCGGGGAAAGTCGATGGCGCGGGGAAGACGTTCGCCAGCGCGTAGGGCCGGCCCAGCGCATCGAAATAGAAGCCGGGCGTATTGGCGGGCACGGTGGACAGGGCCACGCTGGCCGGACGGCCTTCGCACAGCCAGTTGCGCTGCCCGTCGCAATATTGCAGGGTTTCATTGCTGCCGCTGTTGCTGCCCGTGGCCGGCAGCACCCGGTTGGCGGCGCTGCAGGCCGCGTCGAAGCACAGGGCCACGCTGTTGGCGTCGATGCGCACGAAGACGGCGCGGTTTTGCGCCACCGCCAGCTTTTGTCCATAGCGCACGATATTCGTCGCCTGGTCGGCAAAGCCGCGCGCATCGAAGGTGTCGCGCTGGAAGAAGCGGGAAGCAGCAAAGGTGGTGATCAGGCCCACCATTACCAGCACGGCCACCAGTTCGATCAGCGTGAAGCCGTGCGCGCGCGCCTGCCGCGGCAACTGTTGCCGCCGTGCTTCAGGAAATGCCGTGAACTGTGGTGCTGGTCGCAAGGGATGGCCCGTAAAAAAGCCCAACTGGCCAAGCCTGGGGTTGGGCTGGTGGTGCGCAAGGAAGGCCGGCGCGGGGCCTGGCGTTCCTTGCAGATTGCTCAAATATTACTTGCAGGTATTTTTGTCTGCCGCGATATCAATGACCGGTGCGCCGCCTGCAGCGGTTGGCGCCGTGTAGGTCACCGTGCAGGTGCTACGCGTGGCATCCGGGGTCACGACGAAGCCTGCCGTGGTGGCGATCACGTAGTCTTTATTGCTGATGCCCGCAGCCTCGCCGATGCCTGCCGCGGTTGCCGCAGGGTAGCCAAACGCACCGTCGATGTCCTTGCCTTCCATTTGCACTTTCGGCGTATCGACGCCGCCCTTGACCAGCCATTGCGCGTGGTACAGCGCGGAACCGGCCTTGATGGCGCCGGCGGCCGCCTGCATCTTGGCCACGCGCGCATCGGTCGACATGTCGACGAATTTAGGAATCGCCGTCGCCGCCAGGATGCCCAGGATGACGATGACGACCACCAGTTCGATCAGGGTGAAACCTGCCTGGGCGCCGCTTTTGAAACTACGTAAGGATTTATTCATACCTGCTCTCCAAAATCAATTTAAAAACATCAAACTAAACATGAAACTGTCGCTGCACGGGACTCAGTGTGCCACCGGGTCCGGCAATTTCCACACCACAATATCGGGTTCCTGGGCGAGCTTTTCAATATCGGCGTCTGCACCCGGCAAGGTTACCTTAAATTTCACTGGATCAACACTTGTGGGGGAAAAAATATTGCCATTACTTAACAAATAGATGATTTTTTGTTCTTTTTTATCGTACAGCCAATTCCCTCCCGGCAATTTATCGAGCGCCGGCTGCTCAAACTCGCCCAGGTAATTGGCAGGCTTCTCGGCCAGCCAGTCGAACGGGTTTTGCCGCGCCAGCGCCGGCAGCTGGTCGCGCCGGTCCGCCAGGTACAGCTGCAGCACCTGCACCCGCAGACTGGTGCGCAAGACGCCCAGCATCTGCGCCACGGACGTCTGCTGCGCCTGCTGCTGGTAGTAGGCCACGCGGCTGAGGAAGACCGTCACCAGCAGGGCGAACACGGCCGCCACGACGGCCAGTTCGAACAGGGTAAAACCGCGCTGGCGGGCGGGCGCGGCCATCAGTGCAGGGCCGCCCTGCCCAGGTCCCAGATCGGCAGGAAGATGCCCAGCGCCAGCACCAGCACCATGGCGCCGAGGAAGACGATCAGGATGGGCTCGATCTGCGCCGACAGGGTTTTCAGCTCGTAATCGACTTCGCGCTCGTACATGTCCGCGATCTCGTCCATCAGGTCGTCCAGCGAACCGGACTCCTCGCCCACGGCGATCATCTGCAGCACCACCGGCGTGAAGACACCGGCCGCCACCGAGGTGCGCAAGATGCTTTCGCCCCGCTCGACGCCGTCGCGCATCTGTTCCACGCGCGCGCTCAGGTAGGTGTTGTCGACGGTTTGCGACACCACCGTCAGCGCCTGCACGATGGGCACGCCGCTCGTGCTCGACAGGGCGAAGCTGCGCGCGAAGCGGGCCATGGTGCCCTTCAGGATGATCTTGCCGGCGATCGGCAGGCGCAGCTTGGCGCGGTCCCACTTGTACAGGCCATCCTTCGTGCGCAGCCAGGCGCGCCAGCCGAAGAAGCCGCCCAGCGCCGCCATCAGCAGCAGGGGCCAGTAGGTGACGGTAAAGCGCGAGGCGCCGATCAGGATGCGCGTCATCAGCGGCAGCTCGGCGTGGAAGCTGGCGAACACCTTCTCGAACTGGGGAATGACGAAGATATTCACCACCACCATGGCCGCGATCATGGCAAACACGACGAAGGTCGGGTAGCGCGTCGCCGTCTTCACGCGCGCGCGCATGTCGCGGTCGAATTCCAGGTGGTCGAACAGGCGCAGGAAGACTTCGTCCAGGCGCCCCGTCATTTCGCCCACGCGCACCATCGACAGGTAGAACGGCGTGAAGACCGCCGGGTGGCGCGCCATGGCGGCCGACAGCTCGCGCCCCGCGTCCAGCGATTCGCGCACATCCTTGATGATGCGGCCGAACGCGGGACTGATGGCCGATTCCTGCAAGCCGGCCAGGCCGCGCATGATGGGCACGCCCGCCTTGAGCAGGGTGTACAGCTGGCGGCTGAACAGCTGCACGTCCATGGGCGTGACTTTTTTCTCGGTCAGCCTGGCCCACCAGCCCAGCTGGTTGGCGCCGGCGCCCGTCACCGTCTGTTTGGTGGCGCTGATGTCGACGGGCGTGATGCCGCCCGCCATCAGCTGGTCGGCCACGGCGCCGCTGTCGGCGCCTTCCATCACGCCGGTCAGCAGCTCGCCGCTGGCATTGCGCGCCTTGTAGGCAAAGAACGGCACGTCAATCCTCGCTCTGGTTGCTGATGCGCATCGCTTCAAGCACCGTCGTGCGGCCCTGCACCACCAGCTGCACGGCGTGGCGGCGCAGGGTCTCGCCCGCCATCTGCGCCGATGCCACCTTCATGAAATGCGACGGATCGGCATGGTTGGCCGCGTCGGCCACGGCGCGCGTGATTTCCAGCAATTCGTAGACGCCCGTGCGGCCCCGGTAACCCATGCCATTGCAATGCGAGCAG
Source organism: Janthinobacterium sp. GW822-FHT07H10 (assembly GCF_058798675.1). Lineage (NCBI taxonomy): Bacteria > Pseudomonadati > Pseudomonadota > Betaproteobacteria > Burkholderiales > Oxalobacteraceae > Janthinobacterium > Janthinobacterium sp. GW822-FHT07H10. The sequence goes on along the minus strand of NZ_JBXAKS010000002.1, from coordinate 26,412 downwards.
CCCTTGCCGTGGAAATACTGGTTGCGCTCGACCAGCTCGCCCAGTTCCAGGCGCAGCCATTCGTATTCGTTGGGCGTGGGCGCGTACGGCGTGCTGCAGCTTTCGCAGATCACGCGCACCAGGCGCTGCGCCAGCACGGCTTGCAGCGAACTGCCCACCATGTAGCGGGGCACGCCCATGTCCATCAGGCGCAGCGGCGTGCTGATGGCGTCGTTCGTATGCAGGGTCGACAGCACCAAGTGGCCCGTCATGGCGGCGCGCAAGCCGATTTGCGCCGTTTCCTGGTCGCGCATCTCGCCGACGAGCACGATGTCGGGATCCTGCCGCAGGGCCGAGCGCAGCACGCGGGCGAAGTTCAGCTCGATCTTGTCGTTCACTTGCACCTGGTTAATGCCGGGCAAGCGGTATTCGACGGGGTCTTCCACCGTGATCAGCTTTTTTTCCACCGAATTGAGTTCGGCCAGCGCGCAGTACAGGGTCGTCGTCTTGCCGCTGCCGGTGGGGCCCGTCACCAGCACGAGGCCGTTCGGCCGGTGCACGATGGCGCGGAACCGGTCCACCAATGCGGGCGGCATGCCGATGGCGTCCAGGCGCAGGGTCGTGCCGCCCTGGTTCAGCAGCCGCATCACCACCGATTCGCCGTACTGGGTCGGCATGGTCGAGATACGCACGTCGATGCGCTGGTTCTTCACGCGGATGGCGAAGCGGCCATCCTGCGGCAGGCGTTTCTCGGAAATATCGAGGTCCGACATCAGTTTCAGGCGCAGCGCCAGCGAACTGGCGATCTTGCTGTCGGCCTCCGTCTGCAGATGCAGCACGCCGTCGATGCGGAAGCGGATCTGCAGCCGGCCCTCCTGCGGCTCGATATGGATGTCCGAGGCGCGCACCTGCGTGGCATCCTCGAACACGGATTGCAGCAGCTTGACGATGGGCGCCTCTTCCAGGCCCGGATTGACGGCCAGCGCGCCAAAGTCGACGGAGACGTCGCCCAGGTCCTGCTCCAGCTCGCGCGTCAGGGTGGAAATATCCTCGGTGCGGCGGTAAATGCGGTCGATGGCGGCCAGCACTTCCGTCTCGTTGACCACAGCCAGTTCGATATGCCGCTTGACCAGGCGCGCGATCTCGTCGTACGCGAACAGGTCGGTCGGATCGGACATGCCGACCAGCAAGCCCTCGCGGCGGTCTTCCAGCACCAGCGCGCGGAAGCGCCGCGCCTGGGTTTCCGGCAACAGCCGCACCAGTTCGGGATTGATGTTGAAAAACTTCAGATTGATGTAGGGAATGTCGAGCTGGCGCGCCAGCGCGCCCGAAATCTGCTCTTCCGTGACAAAGCCGTGCTCGACGAAGACGCGCCCCAGCTTGCGCCCCGAGCGCTTCTGTTCCGTCAAGGCCTGGCCCAACTGTTGTTCCGTCAGCAATTTCTGCTGCACCAAAATTTCACCGAGCCGGACTTTCTCTGGCCTTGCCATGCTTGCTCCTCGACAGATTCGACAGACGATGCACGCCAACGGCGTGCGCTGGTATTTTATTCCAGAACCTGTTGTTTCTTAAAGAAAATACATTCCATCGTTTGATATTTGCGCATTTCCGCAGACGACAAGGAAACACTTGCCGGGCGCCGGAACGCATGGCAATAATGGCGGTCGTTCACCGTCCCCATCCACCATTGCCCCTATGAACGCCTGCGCCATCGAGTACCACAACGTGCACAAGCAGCTGGCCGGCAATGCCGTCCTGCGCGGCGTCGACCTCGACATACGCGCCGGAGAGCTGTTCGGCCTGGTGGGCGTGAATGGCGCGGGCAAGACCACCCTGCTCAAATGCCTGCTCGATTTCTGCACGCCCGACCTGGGCAGCATCGCCATCTTTGGCCAGCCGCACCGGCACAGCGCGGCGCGCCAGCCCATCTCCTTCCTGCCGGAACGCTTCCAGGCGCCGCATTACCTGACGGGCGGCGATTTCCTGCGCTACCTGTTGCGTTTGCACAAAGTGCGCTACGACGAGGGAGCCGTGCAAGCGGCCATCGCCGCGCTCGACCTGGCGCCGTCCGCCCTGAGCCGGCCCGCGCGCGACTATTCGAAAGGCATGATGCAGAAACTGGGACTGGCTGCCTGTTTATTGTCAGGCAAGCCGCAGCTGGTGCTCGATGAACCGATGAGCGGACTCGACCCGAAGGCGCGCGCCCTGTTCAAGCAGGCGCTGCGGCAACTGCGGGCACAGGGCCGCGGCGCCCTACTCACCTCGCATGCGCTGGCCGATATCGACGAACTGTGCGACCGCATGGCCATCCTGCATGAAGGCCGCATGTTGTTTACGGGTACGCCGGCCGAATGCCGCGCGCGCCACGGCGGCGCGGCCGATGCCAGCCTCGAGCAGGCGTTCCTGAACTGCATCGCGGCATGAAGCCCGCAAGGTCGCCGCACGGCATGTACCTGGCCCATTTCGGCTTGCGCACGGCCCCGTTCGGCATAACGCCCGATCCCGCCTTCTTTTATCCGGGCAATACGCGGGGCGAGCTGCTGGCCGCGCTGCTGTACGCCGTCACGCAAGGCGAAGGCATCATCAAGCTGACGGGCGAAGTGGGCAGCGGCAAGACCATGCTGTGCCGCATGCTGGCCGAGCGGCTGCCGGCGCCGGTCGATGTGCTGTACCTGCTCAACCCCAGCTTGGAAGCGGACGAGGTCATGCACGCCATCGCCGCCGAGCTGGGGCTCGACACGGCCGGCCATGGCGCCGATGCCGTGCTGCGCGCCCTGCACGGCGAACTGATCGCCAGGCATGCGGCGGGCCGCCAGGTGGTGCTGCTGGCCGAAGAGGCGCAAGCGATGCCGGTGGCCACGCTGGAAGCGCTGCGCCTGCTGACGAACCTGGAAACAGCCAGTCACAAGCTGCTGCAAATCGTGCTGTTTGGCCAGCCGGAACTGGAGCACACGCTGGCCCTGCCGCAGCTGCGGCAATTGAAGGAGCGCATCACGCACAGCTTTACCGTGCCGCGCCTGCCGCCCTCCCTGCTGGGCGACTACCTGGCATGCCGGCTGGCGGCCGCCGGCCGCGCCACGCCGCTCGTCTTCACGCCGCAGGCGCTGCGGCGACTGGCCCGCGCGTCGCAGGGAATCGTGCGCAGGATCAACATCCTCGCCGACAAGGCCTTGCTGGCCGCGTACGCCGACGATGCGAAGCAAGTGGCGGCGCGCCACCTGCGCCTGGCGATCGCCGACAGCCCGTTCGGCACGCTCGGCCCCGCGCCATGGCATGCCGGCACGCTGCTGGCGCGCGCCTTGATCGCCGTCATGCTGCTGCTGGCCGGAGCGCTGCTGTGGCAATGGCTGGCGCCGTTGGCGGCAAGCCCCCCTGCCCCTGTGTCGATGGCACGGCCGGCAGCGGATACAGGCACAGGCGCTACAGGCACAGGCGCGCCGGCGACGGCGGCAGTGCGCACGGATGGACAAGCGCCCGCACCGACGCCCGCACCGCTGGCAACACCGGCGCCGACAGGTGCGCCGGCAAACGTGCCGGCTGGCAGCATGCCAGGCACACGGGCGGGCAAGGCGCCAGGCACATCGGATACAGCACATACACCAGGCGCCGCATTCGCATTCGTATCGGCGCCGGCCACCGCCGCAGCATCGGCACCGGCACCGGCACCGGCATCAGCACCGGCGTCAATGCCGTCATCGGCGCCGCCCGTCAGGTCAGCCAGCGCGCCAGCATCGATATCGGCATCGGCGGCGCCACTGCTGGCAACAGCCAGTGCGCCGGCCGGAGCAGCCAGCAGCAGGCCGTCACGCAGCGAAGCACGCGCCCAGGCCAGCCCCGGGCCAACGGCGCCCGCACAGCGGCCGGCACCCACGCCGCTGCTCGACAGCAGCCTGGCCGCATCGCGCGCATGGCTGGCGCGGCAAGAACCGCAGCAGCTGGTGCTGCATGTCGCCAGCATGCCCGCCAGCGACGCGGCGACGGCGGAAGCATTCCTGCAACAAGCGCAACAAGCCATCGGCTTGCGCGACATCCACGTCTTTCGCCTGCGCGCCAAGGTGCCCGACGCGCCAGACGCCACGCTTGCCGCGGCACAGGCAGATCTGCATGCCGGTGCGCGTGCCACTGCCAAAACCAGCGCCCATACGCGCGCCAACGCGGTCAAGGACACGCCGGCAAGCGCCGCTTGGCGATTGGCCATCGTCTATGGCAGCTTCGCCGACCGCGCCAGCGCACAGGCCGTGTGGGCGAGATTGACGACTACCTCACCACAGAGACCATTACTCAGCAACATCGACAGTATCCGCAAGGAAATGATATCCATTTCCCAGGAAAAACCCTGACGTGGTGGTTACCAACTTTATTTGTTCATATTCCCTCCCGGGCCTGCACACACGATTGCTTTTAGAGGATCATGGTGGTTAAAATTGCAAAAGCACAACACGACTCCAAGGGCGAACTTTTCATGACTCAACACCCTATTCCTGTGCTGGCCTCTTGCGTCACCGTTGCATGCTGCGCCATGCTGGCCGGCTGTGCTTCGCATCAAATGCCCGTATCGCCCGGACATATCAATGAAGCACCGCGCCCCGCTGGCGCCATTCCCGAACCCGTGCAGCAGAGCAGCGTGCTGGCCGCGCCACTGCCGGCCGCCAAGGCCGAAACCTACAGCGTCACCGTGCACAAGGTGCCCGTGCAGTCGCTGCTGTTCGCGCTGGCGCGCGATGCCGGCATGAATATCGACATCCACCCGCAGATCGACGGCAGCGTGACGCTCAACGCGCTGAACCAGACCCTGCCGCAATTGCTCGCGCGTATCAGCAAGCAAGTCGATATGCGCTACGAAATCGATGGCAAGAACCTGCTGGTGCTGCCCGACGCGCCCGTCTGGCGCAACTACAAGATCGATTATGTCAACATGGCGCGCAGCACCAACAGCAGCGTCAATATCGCCACACAGATTTCCACGGCCGGCGGCGGCACGAATAGCGGAAACAATCCGAATGGCGGCAACCAGGGCGGCAGCAACGGCAATAACAATTCGACTACCCTGGTGGTGAATCGTTCAGAGAATAATTTCTGGTACAGCCTGGAAAGGAATATCCGCGACTTGCTGCGCGAAACCACGCTTAACGATGTGCAAGTCGATCCGCTGGCGCAGCTGAACCAGCAACTGACGACGATGCAAGGCCAGCAGGGCCAACAGGGCCAGAACCAGGGCGGCAACCAGCCTGTGCCGGGCCAGTATGGCGGGCAATATGGCGGCCAGTACGGCAACCAGCTCCCGCAGCAGAATGGCGGCCAGTATGTGCAAGGCCAGGCAGCGCCGGGCCAGCAGCAGGCCAACCCCGGCGCGAACCAGGCCCAGCCCACGGATGCGAACGGCATGCCCCTGTTAAAACTGGCCAACAAGGGCAGCCCGTCGTCGGTGGTGGTCAATGTCGAGGGCGGCTTGATCGCCGTGCGGGCCACGGGCCGCCAGCATGAGAAAATCGCCGAATTCCTCGACGTCGTGCTGCACAGCGCCAAGCGGCAAGTACTGATCGAGGCGACCATCATCGAGGTACGCCTGAGCAATGAATACCAGCAAGGCATCAACTGGTCGCGCCTGACGGGCAGCCTGAGCCTGACCCAGAAGCAAGTGGGCACTACCCCGCTCAGTAGCGGCGTCGTGCCCGGCACCACGCCCGGCCTCTTCGTGATTAATTACCTGAAAGACAGTTTTACCACCACCATCCAGCTGCTGGAATCGTTCGGCAAGGTGAAAGTGCTGTCCAGCCCGAAGATCAGCGTGCTCAACAACCAGACGGCGATGCTGAAGGTGGTCGACAACAATGTCTTCTTTACCATCAAGGTGACGCCGGCCGTGATCAGTTCGACCGGCACCATCACCACGCCGGCCACCTATGAATCGAAGCTGGAAACCGTGCCCGTGGGCTTCGTCATGAGCGTCACGCCGCAGATTTCCGACAGCGATGAAGTGACCTTGAACGTGCGCCCCACCATCACGCGCATCGTCGGCTATGTGCAGGATCCGAATCCGGCCCTGGCCACGGCCAGCGTGGTCAGCCGCGTGCCCGTGATCCAGGCGCGCGAGCTGGAATCGATCATGAAGGTGGGCAATGGGCAGATCGCCGTGATGGGCGGCCTCATGCAGGATTCCATCGACAATGCCAAGGATGGCGTACCTGGCCTGTCCAGCCTGCCCGTGGTGGGCAACTTGTTTACCTATCGTAACGAAGCAAGCAGCAAGACGGAGCTGGTGATCTTCATGCGCCCCGTGGTGGTCAAGGATGCCAGCATCGACGGCGATTACCGCGACTACCGCTATCTGCTGCCGGGCCAGGCGCCGCTGAACACCCAGCCGTATTCGGATGGGCAGCCCGCTGCGGCCGTCCAGCCGCAGGCCCGCCTGCAGGGAGATGTCCCATGAGCTTGCTCATGCAGGCGCTGAAGAAAGCCGAACGCGCCAAGCAGAACAGCCTGCACGAGGACGAACTGGAAAAACCGTCCGAAGCGTACGACCAGGTGCTGGCACTGGCGCCAGCCGATGCCGCGCCATTGCGGCCGGCGCCAGCCGCCGCGCCACCGGCGGCGCCGTCAAGCACCCTGAGCCTGGAACCGCTGGCCGAGGCGCCGGCGCCTTCAGCGGGACCGACACCGACACCGACACCGACGCCCGCGCCGCCGGCCACACCCCAAGCTGACCCCAGCGCGGCCCAGCCGGGCGCGGGACCACGTCCCGAGGCGCCGCGCGCGCGCAGTGAAGCGCCGCCGGCCCGGCCACGCCCCGCGGCCGGCGCCAGCCGCAGCAAGACGCCGCCGCGCGGCCCCATCAGCGTCGATCCGGCCACCGTGCGCCTGGCCGTGCTGCTGGCCATCCTGCTGCTGGTGGCCGGTTCCATGGCTTACTGGTACTGGCGCGCCAGCAACAGTCCTGGCGCGGGCGCCAACCTGCCCGGCGTGCCCATGCCGCTGACGGATGCCCCGGGCACGGCCGGCGCCGCCGGTCCCATCCTCGTCTTGCCCGGTCCAGGTGCGGCAGCGCCAGCCACCGCAGCGGCCACCGCGCCGGAATATGCGCCACCCGAGCCGCGCCACGAGGCGCGCAGCCCGTCAGCCGCGGCGGAACAGCAGGCGATGATACAGGCGGCGGCCCAGGCGGCCGTGGCCGCGCAGCTGGCGCAGCAGCCTCCGCCTGCACAGCCCAGCCTGCCGCCCGTGATGGCGCCGGACAACAGCCAGATCCAGGTGCTGCGCAACGCGCCCGCGCCGCAGGTCCATCCCGGCGTGCAGCAGGCGTATCAGGCGCTGAACGGCGGTCAGCTGGGCACGGCCCGCCAGCAGTATGAAGCCGTGCTGCAGCAGGACGACAGCAACCGCGACGCGCTGCTGGGCCTGGCGGCCGTGGCCCAGCGCGAAAACCAGGGCGCGCAGGCGGCGGCGCTGTACGTGCGTTTGCTCGAAATCAATCCCGACGATGGCGTGGCGCTGGCGGGACTGATCGGCTTGCGCCAGGGCGACGTCGTGCAGAGCGAAGCGAAATTGAAAGCCATCCTGGCCCGTTCGCCCGACAGCGGCCCCGTCTTGTTTGCACTGGGCAATGTGTACGCCAAGCAGCGCCGCTGGTCCGAGGCGCAGCAGCAATTCTTCCGCGCCTACAGCGCCGTGCCCGGCAATCCCGATTATGCCTTCAACCTGGCCGTCGGCCTGGACCGGCTGAACCAGCCGAAGCTGGCCGCCACCTATTACCAGCGCGCGCTGGTCCTGGCGCAAACGGCGCCGGCCGCCTTCGACCGCGCCGTCGTGCAGACGCGCTTGCGCGAACTGGGCGGCGCACCTACGGCGGCCTCCTCCGCCGCGCCCGCCGACCCGGCCATCGTCATCATCCGTCAGGAATAAGCATTACATGGCAGAACAAGCAAAACTTCCACTGGGCAAGCTGCTGATCCAGAAAGGCGTGATCAGCGAAGACCAGCTGCGCATCGCCCTGATCGAGCAGAAACGCAGCAGCGAACCGCTGGGCAAGCTGCTCATCATGCTGGGCTTCGTCACGGAAGCCACGGTGCGCGAAGCGCTCAGCGAAAACCTCAAGCAAGTCAGCGCCGACCTGTCCAGCCTGGTGGTCGACGCCATCGCCCTGAAACTGATCCCGAAGGACGTGGCCAAACGCTACCGCGTCTTTCCCATCGTCTACGAGCGGCAAGCCGACAATCTGATACTGGCCATGGCCGACACCAGCAACATCGTTGCGCTCGACCAGATCAGCGCCATGCTGGTCAAGGGCATCACGATTTCCACGGTGCTGGTCAACGAATCGGACATTTCGCGCGCCATCGACCAGTATTACGGTTTCGAGCTGTCGATCGACGGCATCCTGCACGAGATCGAGACGGGCGAAGTCAATTACCAGAGCATGGCCTCGCCTTCGGACGAGTACAGCCAGCCCATGGTGCGCCTGATCGACGCGCTGCTGGCCGATGCCGTGCAAAACAGCGCGTCCGACATCCATTTCGAGCCGGAACAGTCGTTCCTGCGCATCCGCTACCGCATCGACGGCATCCTGCGGCAAATCCGCAGCCTGCACAAATCGTACTGGCCGGCCATGGCCGTGCGCCTGAAGGTGATGTCGAACATGAATATCGCCGAGGCGCGCGCGCCGCAGGACGGGCGCATCAGCATCAAGTTTTCCGGCCGGCAAATCGATTTCCGTGCCTCGGCGCAACCGACCACGCATGGCGAAAACTTCGTGCTGCGCGTGCTGGACCGGCAAAAAGGCATCGTCCCGCTCGACGCGCTGGGCCTGGCCGAAACGGAACTGAACCTGCTCAAACTGATGATCGCCCGCCCCGACGGCGTCATCCTCGTGACGGGGCCGACGGGCAGCGGCAAGACCACCACCCTGTATTCGATACTCAACCATATCAATACGGAAAGCGTCAACATCATGACCCTGGAAGACCCGGTCGAGTATCCGATGAACATGATACGCCAGACCTCGGTCAACGATTCCGTCAAGCTGGGCTTTGCCGACGGCATCCGCTCGATGATGCGGCAAGACCCGGACATCATCCTGGTCGGCGAGATCCGCGACCGCGAAACGGCGGAAATGGCCTTTGCCGCCGCCATGACGGGGCACCAGGTGTATTCCACCCTGCATACGAGCTCGGCCATCGGCTCCGTCTCGCGCCTGCTCGACATCGGCATCCTGCCCGACATCATGGCCGGCAACATCATCGGCATCGTGGCGCAGCGCCTGGTGCGCCGCTTGTGTCCGCATTGCAAGGAAACGGCGATCGCCGACGACGTCGAGCGCCGCCTGCTGGGCCTGGCGTCCGAAGCGCCGCCGGTGAGCATCTGCCGCGCCGCCGGCTGCGAGCGCTGCGCGCACCAGGGCTACAAGGGACGGCTGGCCATCATGGAAATCCTCAAGATGACGGCCGACCTCGATGAATTGACGGCGCGCCGCGCCAGCTTGCGCGAACTCAAGGCCGCCGCGCGCGCGGCCGGCTTCAAGGCCCTCGTCGACGATGGCATACGCCGCGTGCGCGAAGGCGTGACGACGCTCGAGGAAGTCGCCCGCGTCGTCGACCTGACGGATAGGCTCAGCTGATGGCGCAATATGTCTACCGCGCCATGGATGCCGCCGGCGAGATGATTCCCGGCAGCATGGAGGCGGCCAATGTGCCGGACCTGGAGGCGCGCCTGCACCGCATGCAGCTCGACTTGATCGACTGCAAGATCACGGGCCAGTATCTGGTGTTGCTGGGCAAGCGGGTCATCCACCGCCGCGACCTGATCAATTTCTGTTTCCACATGGAACAGTTGACGGGCGCGGGCGTGCCCATCCTCGAGGGCTTGAACGACTTGCGCGAAAGCACGGATCACCCGCGCCTGCGCGAAGTCGTCACGGACCTGATCGAGAGCATCGAAGGCGGCCTGCCCCTGTCGGGGGCGCTGGCCCAGCATGGCGACATCTTCGACGCCACGTTTACCAGCCTGATCCTTGCGGGAGAGCAAAGCGGCAAGATCGCCGACGTCTTCAAGAACCTGTCGGAAAGCCTGAAGTGGCAGGATGAGCTGGCTTCGCAGACGCGCAAGATCGTCATGTATCCGGTCGTCGTCGCCGTGGTCGTGTGCGCCGTGACGTTTTTCCTGATGATTTACCTGGTGCCCCAGCTGACGGCCTTCATCCGCAACATGGGCGGCGAACTGCCGCTGCACACGCGCGTGCTCATTGCCGTGTCGAATGTGTTCATCGATTACTGGTATGTGCTGCTGGCCTTGCCCCTGCTGCTGTTCTTCGGCCTGCGCGCGGCGATCCGCCGCAGCGAGGCGGCCCGCTATGCGTGGGACGGCTTGAAACTGCGGCTGTGGCTGGTCGGCCCCGTGCTGCACAAGATCATCCTGGCCCGTTTCGCCACGTTTTTCGCGCTGATGTATGCGTCCGGCATCACCATCCTCGAATGCATCCGTTTGTCCGAAGGCATCGCCGGCAACCAGGTGGTGGCCGCCGGCCTGCGCCGCGCCGCCCGGCTGATCAGCGAAGGCCATGGCGTGACGGCCGCCTTCCAGCACACGGGCATCTTCCCGCCGCTGGTGATCCGCATGCTGAAGGTCGGTGAAGCGACGGGTTCGCTCGACACGGCCTTGCGCAATGTCAGTTATTTCTACAACCGCGAAGTGAAGGAATTGATAGAAAAAGTGCAAGCCATGATCGAGCCGACGATGACGGTGATCCTGGGACTGCTGCTGGGCTGGATCATGCTCTCGGTGCTCGGTCCCATCTACGACACCATCAGCACTATCAAAACCTGAGGCCGCCGTGTTCCGCAAACAATTGCTCTACCTGACCAGCGAAGCCCTGTGCGCCTACGACTGGCGCAACGGCGCGCTGGGCACGGGCCAGTGCTTTCCCGCCAGCGCGGCCGGGCTGGACGGCTTTGCCGCCTGGCTGGAAGACCCGCGCGAGCAACGACTGGACGTGCCCGCCTACCTGCTGACGGACCTGATCGAGGAAGACTTCCAGCGCCAGCTGCTGCCCCACGTGCGCGGCAAGGCGGGCCGCGCCCTGCTCGAACGGCGCAAGCAACAGCTGCACCGCGACACGCCCTACCGGGGCAGCGCCCTGCTGGGCCGCGAAAGCACGGGCCGCCACGACGACCAGGTGCTGTTCTTTGCGCTGACCAATCCCTCGCTGCTGCAGCCGTGGACGGAAGCGCTCGAACACTTGCGCATCCCCGTGGCCGGCCTGTATTCGACCAGCCTGCTGAGTATTGCCCTGGTAAAAAAACTGGCGCTCACGCACGAACACCTGCTGCTCGTGACGCAGCAATCGGGCGGCTTGCGGCAAAGCTATTACGAGAAGGGCCAGTTGCGCTTTTCGCGCCAGACGGCGACCATCGCACTCGACGGCGTGGCCGTGAACATCGTGCTGGAAACGGAAAAAACGCGGCAATTTCTCACCAGCACGCGCATGCTGGCGCGCGGCGACGTGCTCAATACCGTCATCCTGGCGCCCGCCGCGCAGATCGCCAAGCTCGAATTGCTGTGCGACAACGGCGTCGAAGTGGCCTACCACTTCATCGACCTGCAGCTGGCCAGCGAGCGCGTGGGCCTGCGGCAGACGCCGGTGCTGGCCGACCAGTTAATGCTGACCTTGCTGGGCAAGCACCCGCCGCCCAGCCACTATCCGCCGGGTTCGCTGGCCCGCTACTACCACTTCCAGCGCGCGCGCAAGACGCTGTATGGCGCCAGCGCCCTGATCGGCACGTCGGCGGCCCTGTGGTGCGTGATCAATCTGCTCGGCGGCATCAACGATGCGGCCGGCACGCAGCGGCTGCAGCAGGAAACGGCGTCCTACCAGGAACGCTACCGCAGCACCATGGCCAACCTGCCGCCGGCGCCGGCGCAGACGCAGAACATGAAGGTAGCCGTGACCCTGGGGCGCATGATCGCCGGCCAGGCACCCGAACCGGGCAGGCTGCTGGGCATGCTGAGCGCGGCGCTGGACCAGGCGCCGCAGGTCAAGCTGGGCCAGCTGCAATGGAATGCGGGCGCGGCGCCGCTGCGCACGGCCGCCAGCCAGCAGCCGCCACCCCAGCATGGCGCCGGCGCCGCGCCGCTCGGCGGCATACTGGCCGGTATTCCCGTCGCGCCGCCGCAGGCCCTGCGCCTGGAAGCGGATGTCGACATGCCGAACAACGACTACCGCGCCGCGCTGGCCGCCATCACGGCCTTCGCGCAGACGCTGGCGCGCCAGCCGGGCCTGCAGGTGGCGATCGAGGAAGCGCCGCTGGACCTGCGCTCCAGCGTGGCCCTGTCGGGCAAGAGCGCCACGCCGGCGCCCGACAGCCAGGCCCGTTTCACCCTCTTGCTCGTGTGGCAGCCATGAGCGGCCCCCTCAAGCAGCCGCCGCTGCCCGGCATGAAAAAAGCCGCCGCACCCACGCGCACCCTGCCCCTGTGGCTGGGCGAACTGGCGCTGATACGCCGCGCCCTGCTGTGCTTTACCGCGACCATGCTGGCCAGCCTGGCGCTGCTCAGCCTGAGCATCGGCTACCGCGAACGGCAGGCCGACGAATTGGAAACGGCGCGCCACGCGCGCTCGGCGGCGGCCAGCCTGTTCAACCACGTGGAGGCGGAAAAGCAGGAAATCCGCGCCTATGAACCGCAATTCCTCGCCCTGCGCCAGCGCGGCCTGATCGGCGAGGAAAACCGCCTGGCCTGGATCGATGCCATCCGCCTGAGCCAGGAACAGCGCAAGCTGCTGCCGATCAGCTACGACATCGGCGCGCAGCAGCTGCTGCAATTGCCGTCGTCCGTGGCCGCGGGCCAGTATCAATTGCGCGCCAGCAAGATGCAGCTGCATATGGATTTATTGCATGAGCTCGATCTGCTGAATTTCCTGGGCGACTTGCGCCAGGCCGGCTATTTTGCCGTGCACGACTGCATGCTCAAGCGCCATGGCGCGGGCGGCGGCGCGGCAGCCATGGCGCCCACGCTGAGCGCCGATTGCAGCCTGCTGTGGCTGACCCTGGGCAGCGCCCCCGTGCCCGCGCAGGGGCGGCCATGAAGGGCCGCGCCATGCTGTGGACGCTGCTGCTCGGCGCGGCAAGCGCCGTCCACGCCCAGGGACAGCCGCTGGGACGGTTGTTTTCCTCGCCCGAACAGCGGGCGCAGCTCGATGCCCAACGTTACGGGCCGCCGCCCGGCGCGCCCGTCCTGGCCCCGCCGCCACCTCCCCCACCGCCGCCGCCCGCCCCGCCCGTGGAACTGAACGGGGTGGTGCAGCGCAGCAGCGGGCGCTCCACCATCTGGTTAAACCAGACGCCGCAGCAGGAGCCGCATAACCAGTTGACGCCCGGCAGGGCGGGAGCGCCGGGCAGCCTGACCCTGCGCCTGTCGAATGGCCAGCTGGTGGTGCTGAAACCGGGCCAGCGCTACGATCCGGCCAGCGGCAGCGTCACGGAAGCACCCGAGGCACAGCCATGAAGCCCCTGCCGCCATACGGCCGCCAGCGCGGCGCGGCATTGCTGCTGCTGGTGGCCGTGCTGGGTCTGGGCGCGGCCAGCCTGCTGATCGGCGCCTTCGGCCGCAACACGGCCGAAGCGGAACGCCAGCTGCGCACCCTGTCCACCCTGGCGCAGGCGCGCGAGGCCCTGCTGGGCTTTGCCGCCACGCATGGCCGCCTGCCGCGTCCGGCCGCCTCCGCCCTCGATGGCCGCGAACGCCCGGCCGACTGCGCCGGCGACGCCGATTGCAGCGGTTTCCTGCCGTGGGTGGCGCTGGGCGTGGCCGGTGTCGACGCCTGGGGCAAGCTGCTGCGCTACAGCGTCACGCCGGAAATGGCGCGCGCGCCCATCGTCTCGTTTTCCGCCGTCGCCAACCGCGTCGTGCTGGGGCGCGACGGCGGCGGCCAATTCATTTACGTGGCGGGACAGGAGCAGTGCGATGTCAGCGCCCAGTGCCTGCCCGCCGTGCTGTTCTCGCAAGGCAAGGACGGCCATGGCACCTCCGGCGCCGGCGTCGCGCAACGCCCTGCGGCACGCGGCGCCATCGACGCGGCCGCCAATGACGGCGCCAGCCGCAGCTTCATCTCGCGCCCCGCCAGCGGCAATGACGCCATGCCAGGCGGCGCCTTCGACGACCAATTGACCTGGATTACCGTGCCCGCCCTCTACCAACGCATGCGCGCCGCGCGCAACCTGCCATGAACGGCCCCGCCAAACACGCCCGCCAGCGGGGATTTTCCCTGATCGAGATCGCCATCGTGCTGGTCATCGTCGGCCTGATGATAGGCGGCCTCGTCACGCCGCTGACGGTGCAGCTGGAACAGCGCAAGGTGGCCGAGACGCAAAAGGCGCTGGACGAGGCGAAGGAAGCACTGACGGGCCATGCGCTGCGCTACGGCTACCTGCCCTGCCCCGCCATTTCCGCCATGAATGGCCTGGAAGACCGGCGCGGCGCCCGCTGCACGGGCGAAAAGCGCGTCGGCTTCCTGCCCTGGGCCACCCTGGGACTGCGCCAGAGCGACAGCTGGAACCACCTGTTCCGCTACAGCGTGACGCCCGCCTTCAGCGACAGCGAGCAGCAGTTCAGCCTGGGCACGCCGCGCGACATCAGCATCGTCACGCGCAATGGCGGCGCGCTGGTGCAGGCGACGGCGCTGAACGACATTCCCGCCATGATCATGTCCCACGGCAAGAACGGCCTGGGCGCCACCAGCGAGCAGGGCCAGCGCCAGGCGCAGCCCGCGGGCCGGCACATCGACGAGCGCAGCAACGCCGCCAGCGCCAACATCTTCATCAGCCGCGCCGCCAGCGGCGAAGCGCAGGCGGGCGGCGAGTTCGACGACCTCGTCGTCTGGCTGTCGCCGAACATCCTGTTCAACCGCATGGTGGCGGCGCAAAGGCTGCCCCGCTGATGGCCATGCTCGCCCCCGCCCTCACCATCGCCCGCTACACCGTGCTCGAAGCGCTGCGCAGCCGCCTGCTGTGGCTATTCGTGCTGGCCGCCTGCGCCGGCGCCGGCCTGGCCGGCTTTTTGCAGCAACTGGCGCTGACGGAAAGCGGCGCCGTGCAGGCGGCCCTGCTGGCGGCCGTGCTGCGCCTGGCCAGCGCCTTCCTGCTGGCCGCCTTCATCGTCACCAGCATGGCGCGCGAAGCGGCCGACAAGGGCCTGGAACTGCTGCTGGCCCTGCCCATGCCCCGCTGGGCCTACCTGCTGGGCAAGCTGCTGGGCTACGCGGCGCTGGCGGCCGTGCCGGCCGTGCTGTTCGGCGCGCTGATGAGCGCGTTCGCCGCGCCCGCCGCCAGCGCCCTGTGGGCCGCCTCCCTGCTGGGAGAATTGTGGATCGTGGCCGCCTTCAGCCTGCTGTGCGCGGCCAGCCTGCAGCAGGCGCTGCCGGCGCTGGCCGCGACGGGCGGCTTTTATGTCCTGGCGCGCACGGTGGGCAGCCTGCAATTGCTGGCGCACGGCCCGCAAGCGGGTCCGTCCTGGCCGCGGCAAACGATGGCGGGCGCCGTCGACGTGCTGGCCCTGCTGCTGCCGCGCCTCGACGATTTCACGCGCACGGAGTGGCTGCTGTACGCCACGGGAAGCTGGCACGCGGCGGCGCACATCGCGGCGCAGACGGCCATCTATGTCACCCTGCTGGCCAGCTGCGCCCTGTGCGACTTTTACCGCCGGAATATCTGATGAGAATTGCCCTGCGCCCCTGGTCCGGCGTGCCGCGCGCCCTGCGCTGGCTGCTGGCGGCCAGCCTGCTGCTGCAGCTGGGCTGGCAGCTGGCGCGGCAGGCGGAGCCGCCACAGGCGCGTCCCTTGCCCGCGCCGCCGCCGGCGGCCGTGGCGCGCCTGGCCAGCCTGGGCGAACCGCTGGCCATGTCGAAAGCGATGCTGCTGTACCTGCAGGCGTTCGAGGACCAGCCCGGCGTCAGCCTGGCGTGGCGCGAACTCGACTACGACCGCCTGGCGGCCTGGCTGGAGACGGCGCAGGCGCTCGACCCGCGCAGCCAGTACGCGCTGGTGGCCGCCAGCGCCGTGTATGCGGGCGTGGCCGACCCGCGGCGCGCGCGCATCATGCTGGCGTTTGTCGCCGCCAGTTTCGCGGCCGATCCGGCGCGCCGCTGGCCCGCCATGGCGCAAGCCGTGCTGGCGGCGAAGCACCAGCTGCGCGACTTGCCGCTGGCCCTGACCTATGCGCGCCAGCTGCGCCTGCTGGCGACGGGGCCGCGCGTGCCGCCGTGGGTGCGCGAGATGGAAGCGTTCATCCTGGAAGACATGGACCAGCTCGACAGCGCGCGCCTCGTGATCGGCGGCCTGATCCAGAGCGGCCAGATCACCGACCCGCACGAGCTGGCCTTCCTCGCGCGCCGCCTCGACGAACTTGCCGGCCAAATTAGCGCAAAGAAAGCACACTCGACGCACTGACACAGCCACCGGCAACGCGACGGGAGCGCCCCCCGCGCGTGGCCATTTGCAGTAAACTGCCGATGACCTGCCCCGCAGGTCCATGCTCTTGATAAGGAAATCCCATGACTCCACGCCGCCAGCAAGGCTTTACCCTCGTCGAAATCGCCATCGTCCTGGTCATCATCGGGCTGCTGCTCGGCGGCGTGCTGAAGGGACAAGGCTTGATCGACAGCGCCAAGGTGAAGAACATCATCCAGCAATCGAATTCGCTGACGGCCGCCGTCAACGCCTACCAGGACAAGTTCCGCGCCCTGCCCGGCGACGATATCCAGGGCACCGTGCACGTGCCCAATTCGGCCGGCAACGGCAATGGCGACGGCCAGATCGGCGACGGCCAGCCGCGCGAATTCACCCTGGCGCCGCAGCACCTGGCGCTGGGCGGCTTCATCACGGGTTCCTACAACGGCACCTCGCAATTCATGACCAGCGCCCAGGGCGGCGCCGTCTACCTGTACAACGACGAAGTGGGCGGACGGGCCGGCAACGGCATCCGTTTCGACAACCTGCCCGAAGGCTACGCGGAGCAGATCGACAGCAAACTCGACGATGGCGTGGCCAGCACGGGTTCCGTCCGGGCGAACATGCCATATGGCAATACCGGTGCTATCATTCCCCGCACCGCCGTGTTTTTCTGAGCAGGCAGTCACTATCATGCCGGGAGCCTGCGCAAGCGCAGCGCCATCCCGCCGCATGCTCCGCGCCCGTCGCGCATCACTGAAAGGAACACCATGCCACTGCACCGCACCTTGATCATTTCCCTGGCCGCCGCCGCTGCCTTGCTGGCCGGCGGCGCGCAAGCGCAATACGTGGGTCCGTCGAGCGGTCCCGAAGCGCCGAAGAACGTGGCCGCCATCCTGAAAAATCCCGTCGACGACCAGGCCGTCGTACTGCGCGGCTACCTGCTGCGCAAGGTCGGCAATGAGAAATACAGCTTCTCCGACGGCACGGCGGAAATCCGCGTGGAAATCGATGACAAGGTCTTCATGAACCGCAAGATCGACGCCAAGACCCAGGTGGAAATCCGCGGCGAAGTGGAAAAGGACTTCCTGGAAAGCCCGGAAATCGACGTCGACGTGCTGACCGTCGTGCAATAAGCCAGTTTATCCTCCCGCCGCTCCTGCGGCGGGACGCTTTCCCCGCCATCGCCTCCTCCGCCCGCCCCCGCTTCTGTGTGCCCCGCGCAACCTTTTTTTACTGCCAGAAACTAGGCTTGTCAGAACAATCAATTTCGTCTAGCATCTTTTCATTCTACGTCAGCCAGCGCCAGCGTGAGCCGGCCTGTCGACTCATCCATTCTGGGAGCCTTCCGGGTGCAAGATTTGCCTTCGATACGCTCAAGAATTTCATGGCTGGTGCTCGCCTGGGGCATGCCGACGGCCCTGGTATTTATCCTGCTTGTGGCGCAAAGCTATACGCGCGAACGCGACCATGTGGTCAGCGAGACGGCGCAGGCGGCGCGCGCCGTGGCCGCCGCCGTCGAACGCGACCTGGGCGGCGCGCAGATGGCCGCGCGCATCCTGGCCAGCTCGTCCGCCCTGCAGGACGGTGACACCGGCGCCCTGCGCGCGCTGGCGGCCAGCCTGCTGCAGCCGGGCGTGGCCGTCAGTACCTTCATCATTTCCGACGCGGCGGGACGCCCGCTGGTCAATACCGCGCTGCCGGCCGCGCAAACGCCGCCGCCCTTGCCGCCAAAATGGACCGCCAGCATGCAGCGCGCGCGCGATTACGGCAAGCCACGCCTGACCAGCTTGCTCGACGCTCCCGGCGCCGTGCCGCAACTGGCCCTGAACCTGCCGCTGCCGCGCGCGCGCGGCGGCGCCTACGTGCTCACGGCGCTGTACCCGGCCGACTACCTGCCCATGCTGCTGCGCGAACTGAACTTGCCGGCCTACCTGGGCGCGGCCATCATCAACGCCGACGGCATCAACGTGGCCCGCACGCTGGCGCCGCAACGCTATGTGGGCCAGCGCAGCGCGGCACCGTTGCTCGAGCAGATACGCCAGGCGCGCGAAGGCGTGCTGCGCCATGTCACGCTCGATGGCATCGATGTCTATTCCGGCTTCCGCCGCGCGCGCGACGACGCCTGGACGGTGGCCGTCACCATGCGCACCAGCACGGTGGCCGAAGCCCTGCTGCGCTCGGTGGTCACGGGTTCGGCGATCCTGGCCTTGCTGCTGGGCGCCGCCTTCGCCCTGGCGTGGCGCATGGGCGGACGCCTGGCGCGCACCTTGCAGGAACTGACGCAGCAGATACAGACGCTGGCGCAAGGCAAACCTTTGCTACTGGGCAAACATACGGACCGCGAATCAGTCGACATGGCGGGCGCCCTGGGCGCGCTCGAACGCGACTTGCGGCGCCACCGCACGCAACTGGAAAGCCTGGTGGCCGAACGCACGCTGGCGCTCGAGAAATCCACGCGCCTGCTCGAGACCGTGTATGCGACGGCGCCCATCGGCATGCTGTTTGTCGACCGCGAACTGCACATCGTCATGATCAACCAGTACCTGGCCGCCATCAACGCGGCCAGCGTGGCGCAGCACATCGGCCGTCCCGTGGGCGCCATGCTGTTCGACCCCGTCGTGCGCGTCGAAGTCGAGCGCTGCCTGCGCCAGGTGCTGGAAACGGGGCAAGCCATCGTCGATGTCGAACTGAAAGGCCATAGCGGACAGCAACGCGAGCAGGCCAGCCACTGGATCGTTTCCTACCATCCGATCTTCAGCCAGGAACAGCAATTGCTGGGCGTGTCCGGCCTGTGGCTCGACATTACCGAACGCAAGCGCAGCGAAGCGGAATTCCGCCGTTCCAAGCACCTGTTCGGTACCATCATCGAAAACATCCCGGCCATGGTCTTCGTCAAGCGCGCCGACAAGCTGAGCTTTGAAATGGTGAACCGCCATACGGAACTGACCCTGGGCCGCTCGCGCGAGCAATTGCTGGGCAAGTCCGACCACGATTTCTTCCCGCCGCAGCAGGCGGCCGCGTTCATCAGCGCCGACCGCAAGCTGCTGGCGACGGGGCAGATGGTGGAAATCGAACAGGAAGCGATCAACACGGCCGACGGCACGACGCGCCATTTCACCACGCGCAAGGTGGTGCTGCGCGACGACGCGGGGCGCGCCAGCCACGTGCTGGGCGTGTCCATCGATGTCACGGAGCGCAAGCGCGCCAGCGAAGTGCTGCACGCCACCACCTGGCGCCTGGAACAGAGCGAGCGCTTCATCCGCACCGTCACCGACAACCTGCCCGGCATGGTGTCGTACTGGGGCCACGACTTGCGCTGCCGCTTTGCCAACAAGTTCTACAACGAGTGGTTTGGCCGCAGCAGCGCCGAGCTGGCCGGCATCCACATGAGCGAGCTGCTGGGACAGGAGCTGTTCGACGTGTATGCGCCCCACGTGGAAGGCGTGCTGGCGGGCCGGCCGCAAAGCTTCGAGCGCGACCTGCTCGACCCCACGGGCCAGGTGCGCCATACCTGGACCAATTACATTCCCGATTTCGACGACAGCGGCGGCGTGCGGGGCTTCTTCGTGCTGGCTTCGGACGTGTCCGAGCTCAAGCGCACGGAACTGCGCCTGCACGAATTGAACGAACAGATGGTGCGCGCGCGCGACAAGGCCGAGGCGGCCAGCATCGCGAAGAGCGAGTTCGTCGCCAACATGAGCCATGAAATCCGCACGCCGATGAACGCCATCATCGGCCTGGCGCGCCTGCTGGAAGAGTCGCCGCTGGAACGGCGCGAGCGCAGCTACGTCAGCAAGATCCAGATGGCCACGCAGTCGCTGCTCAATATCGTCAACGACGTGCTCGATTTTTCCAAGATCGAGGCGGGCCAGATGGTGCTCGAGCAGCGCCGCTTCCAGCTCGAGCGCATGCTGGGCAGCGTCGGCGTGCTGCTGGCCAGCAGCGCCTGGGCGCGCGGCGTGGAACCCGTGTTCGTGCTCGACCCGGGCGTGCCGGCCGAGCTGGTCGGCGACGCCTTGCGCGTGGAACAGATCCTCATCAACCTCGTCGGCAACGCCGTCAAGTTCACCAAGCAGGGCGAAGTGGTGCTCTCCATCCGCGCCGTGGCCGAGGATGCGGCCAGCGTCACGCTCGAGTTTTCCGTGCGCGACACGGGCATCGGCATCGGCGCGGCCGAGCAGGAGCATATCTTCGACGCCTTTTCGCAGGGCGACACCAGCACCAGCCGCAAGTATGGCGGCACGGGGCTGGGACTGGCCATCTGCCGGCGCATGGTGGACTTGATGGGCGGCCAGATCAGCGTCAGGAGCACGCTGGGCGAAGGTTCGGACTTCCGCTTCAGCTGCCGCTTCGAGCGCGTCGCCGCCATGGCCGCCGTGGCCGAGGCGCCGGGCAAGGCTGCCGCCAGGCCGCTGTCGCTGCTGATCATCGACGACAATGCCAGCGTGCGCGCCATGCTGGAAGCGTGGTGCGCGGCGCAGGGCTGGCACAGCCGCAGCGCCGATAGCGGCGCCGCCGGCCTGGCCCTGCTGCGCGCCCACGCCAGCGGCACGGGCGGCCTGCCGGCGGCGGACATCGTGCTGCTCGACGCGGCCATGCCCGGCATGGATGGCATTTCCATGCTGACCGAGGCGCGCGGCGACGGCGCGCTGGCGCTGCCGCCCGTGATCATGCTGGTGGCCGACCAGGATAGCGAAAACCTCGAACGCCTGGCCGACAGCCTGATGCTCGCCGGCATCGTCGCCAAGCCGGCCACGCCGGCGCGCCTGCTGGCGGCCGTGGCGGCCGTGCGCGAGGGGCGCAATGGCCGCAACGCGCCGGCCGTGCTGCCCGTTTCCACTCCCCTGTCGGGCTTGCTGGCGGGCATGCGCGTGCTGCTGGTGGAAGACAATGAAATCAACCAGGAAGTGGCGCAATACATCCTGCTGCACTCGGGCGCGCGCGTGGCCGTGGCCGCCAACGGCCAGCTGGCCGTCGACGTGCTCGCGCGCACGCCGCACGCCTTCGACGTGGTGCTGATGGATTTGCAGATGCCCGTCATGAACGGCTATGAAGCGACGCTGGCCATCCGCGCGCTCGGTTTGCCGGACCTGCCCATCGTCGCCATGACGGCCAACGCCATGGACGAGGACCGTTTGCGCGCCATCGCCAGCGGCATGAATGCGCACGTGGCCAAGCCCATCGATGTCGACGAGATGATCCAGACCCTGACGCGCCTCGTGCCGGCCCGCCAAGGCAGCGCCGGCGGCGCTGGCGCTGCCCTGGACGACGCGGCCACGGGTGCGCTGGAAGTGCCGGCCACGGTGCCCGGCATCGACCTCGAAGCGGCGCTGCACCGCTTCGGCGGCGACTATGGCGCCTTCCTGGCCCTGCTCAAGCGCTTCGAGAATTCGCAAGGCGACGCCGTCGAGGAAACGCGGCGCCTGCTGGCCGATGGGCAGAGCCGGCAGGCGGCGCAGCTGCTGCACCGCGTGTGCGGCGTGGCGGCCAACCTAGGCGCGGCGGACATCGCGCGCCTCGCCGCCGAAGCGGAACAGGCGCTGAAGACAGGCAATGCGCACGCCACGGCCACTGCGCTGGCCCGGCTGGAACAGGCGATGGCCGAAGTCATCGAAGCGGCGCGCACCCTGCCCCTGCCGCGCAGCCAGCCGGCGGCTGACCTGGCCGGCGTGGCGCAGGTCGACCTGCGCGCCGGCCTGGCCGAACTGCTCGTATTGATCCGCAACAACAACCTGAAGGCGCTGGCCCGCTTCCACGCCCTGCACCCCGCCATACAACAGTCAGACCGAGAAGCCGCTCTGGCGATGGCAAATGCGATCGAGACGCTGAATTTTTCCGATGCGGAAAAGCTCGTGCTCGATCAGCTGAAACGAGAGGAAAACAAGTGAGCTGGACCAACCTTGCCATGAATGGGCGCATCCTCATCGTCGATGACGCCATGGAAAATATCCAAATCCTGCACCAGTTGCTGCGCGAGGAGCACGACGTGCTGTTCGCCCTGAGCGGCGAAAAAGCGCTGGAGATTGCGCATAAACAACTACCCGACCTGATCCTGCTCGACGCCGTCATGCCCGGCATGGATGGCTATGCCGTGTGCAACGCGCTGCGCGAATCGGCCATCCTCAGCGCCATTCCCGTCATCTTCGTCACGGCCCTGAACCAGCCCGAGGACGAGACGCGGGCGCTGGAAGCGGGCGCCGTCGATTTCATCACGAAACCGTTCAACGCGGCCGTCGTGCGTGCCCGCGTGCGCACCCAGCTGACCATCAAGCGCCAGGCCGACGCCATGCGCGAGCTGTCGCTGACGGATTCGCTGACGGGCGTGGCCAACCGGCGCAGCTTCAACGACACCATGGAAAGCGAATGGCGGCGCTGCGCCCGCGACGGCGTGGCCATGGCCCTGATCATGGCCGACATCGACCACTTCAAGGATTACAACGATACCTATGGCCACCAGGCCGGCGACCTGTGCCTGCAGCAGGTGAGCGCCGCCATGCGCCGCTGCGCCGTGCGCCCGCCCGACCTGCTGGCCCGCTACGGCGGCGAGGAATTCATCGTGCTGCTGCCGCAGGAAACGCGCGGCGGCGCCGAAGTGGTGGCACAGCGCATCCTCGACGAAGTGCGCGCGCTGCAAATCCCGCACGCCAGGTCCAGCGTCGGCCCGCACGTCACCGTCAGCCTGGGCATGGCCAGCGTCATGCCCACGGATGGCATGGACGCCAGCGCCCTGATCCGCGCCGCCGACGCCCTGCTGTACCGCGCCAAGCACACGGGCCGCGACCGCTACTGCGCCTCCGACGCGGAGTAAGTGGGCAGCGCGTGGCTAGCGCAGCAGCCACGCGGCCCAGCGCAGGCGCCGCGGCGCCCAGCTCAGGGTCAGCGCCACCGTCATGGCGCCGAAAAACAGCAGCATGCACCAGGCGATGCTGCCGAAACCGGCGCCCTCGCGCGCCACGGCCACGCCATACAGCAGGGCCAGGCCCGCATAGCCGCACAGGCGGCCACGGCTGGCGGCATGGCCGGGCATGACGGCACAGCTAACTGCCTGCCAATGCCGCTCCTGCGACAGCGCCAGCAGGACGAAACAGGCATGGCTGCCGGCAAACAACAGTAGCCAGGCGAGCAACTCAGGCATGCGACACCTCGCGTCGGCGCGCATGCCGCTGATGCTGGCGCAAGCGCAGCGCCGCCCATGCCGCCAGCGCCGCCGTCAGCCACAGGGCCAGGTCGAACACGGCCACCGCAGGCTGGCCGCGCGACACGGCGTGCCAGGGGAAGTCGCCCGTGCCCAGCCAGTTGAGCGGCGGCGCGGCAAAGGCCAGCACGGCGATGCAGCACGCTTGCGGCAGCCACGGCGCATCGGGCCGCCGGCGCCGGAACAGGGCGATGCCGGCCCAGATGCCGCTGGCGAGCCACGCCAGCAGGAACAGCAGCACCTCGCACAGCGCCTTGTCCGGCATGGCGGCCGGCAGCAGGCGGTTGGCCACCAGCATGGCCAGGGTCGCGGCCAGCAGTCCCGTCGTGCTGAAGCAGGCCACGGCCAGCACCAGCCGCGCGCCGCGCTGGCCCGCCTTGGCATGGCGGGCCGCGCGCTTGCCGCTCCAGAGTATCAATCCGGAGGCCAGCATGACGCAGCCGGCCAGTCCGGCCGCGCAATACAGCCAGCGCAGGGGCCAGTGCTCGAACAGGGCGAAGTGCATGCCCGACAGGTAGCGCTGCAGCGCCGCGGCCGGCTTGAGCGGCACGTATTTCAGCACTCGCCCGCTGGCGCCGTCGAAATACATGGTTTGTTCGTCCAGGCTGACCCGGTCGGCGGTGGCCCGGCTCACCTCCACATAGCTGTTGCGGTTGCCCGGATGGCGCACGCGCACATAGCTGGGCTCGCCCTCGCCCCAGGCCCGGCGCGCCGTGTCGAGCATGGCGTCGATGGGCGCCATGGCCACGGCGCCGGGCTCGGGCGAGCGCTCGCGTTCGTATAGCGACAAGGCTTCGTTGAGGAAACCCTGCCGGTCGCCCGGATACAGCGCGTGCATGCCCGCCGGAAAGTAAATCGAAAACAGGATCACCAGTCCCGACAGCACGATCATGAAATGAAAGGGCAAGGCCAGCACGCCGCTGACGTTATGCAGGTCGAGCGCGCTGCGCTGCAAGGCCTTGCGCGGGCGAAAGACGAAAAAATCCTTGAAAATGCGCGCGTGGATGATCACGCCCGACACCAGCGCCGCCAGCATCGCCATGCTGGCCAGGCCCACGACCCAGTAGCCGATGCCGGCAAACGACAGGTGCAGGCGGTAATGCATGGGAAAGAAGAAGGACGTGGCGCCATAGGAGCCGGCCACGGGCAGCAAGGTGGCGCTGCGCGGATCGACATGGCGCGACAGTTCCTCGCCATCGAGCACCTCGACCTGCAGCCGCGCCACCGGGCTGCGCGGCCCCTGCAGGAAGACCGACCATTCGGCCAGCGCCTTGCCGTGCGCCAGCGCCGCCAGGGCCGGCAAGATTTGCCGCTCCACCGAGACGGGACCGGGTGCGGCGGCGATGCGCGTGTCCGGCATCATCCAGCGGTCGATTTCGCGGTCAAACACGGACAGGCTGCCCATCCAGAATACGACGATCAGCACGCTGGCCGTCACCACCCCGGTCCAGGTATGCACAAGCAGCATCGACTGCCGCAATTCACGTAAGGCCATGCGGCTCAACTCCACTCGAAAAAATAGCCGGCGCCGCAGTACAGCAGCCAGGCACCGATCAGCAACAGCGCCACCGGCCACAGGCGGCGCGCCACGAACGCCCACAGGGCGGCGCCCAGATAGACGGGGAAGGCCGCCATCGAGGCGATCAGCACGGCCTCGCTGCGCACCACGCCCAGCTTGAACAGCAGCACCGCGCCGGCGCCGGCAACGCTCCAGGCGAACAGATACGCGCCCGCCACGCCCAGCGCGACGCGCGACGCCGCATGCCGGCTCATGCCGGGCCTTTCGGCAAGCTGGCGCGCAAGCCCTGCCACAGCGCCGGCGCGTGGATGATGTCGAGGTGGCCCGCGCCCGCCACGTCTTCCTCGCCCAGCACCTGCGCGAAGTGCGCCCGGCTGTCGAACAGCGCCACGCCGGCGGCCCGCGTCTGTTCCGCGACCCAGACGCGGGCGCTGGCTGCGGTGGGCAGCGGCCGGTGGCGGCGCAGCATCAGCGCATGGCTGGCGATGCTCCAGGCCAGGTACTCCTTGCAATGCACGGCGTCGCCATCGAGCGGCAGCGCCCCGATGTCGCGCCCCTGCAGGTGCACGAACCACGCCCACTCGTCTGCGCTCATGCGCTCGAACAGCTGCTCCCAGCGCTCGCGCATGCCGGAACGGGACAGCCACTGCTCGCGCAGCGCCCGCTCCCGCAGCGGATCCAGCGCCGGCGCCACGGCCCCGGCATCATCGAACTGGCCCAGCACGGGATCGATCATGCCAACGAGGCGCACGGCGACGCGGCCCTGCAACTGGCGCGCCGTCTCCTGCGCCAGCACCGCGCCCAGCGACCAGCCGGCCAGCGAGCACTCGCCGCCCGGACTGTTGGCCACGATGATGTCCGCATAGCGGCAAGCCAGTTCCGTCACGCTGATGTCGGCCCAGCGCTCGCGCCCCAGCGCATGGCTGACGAAGCCGTGCACGGGCTGGCGCGGCCCCAGCGCCTGCGCCAGTCCCTGGAATTCGAAGGCGTTCACCAGCAGGCCGGGACAGCAGAACAACGGGGGGAAGTCGCCCGCCGCGCGCAGGCTGTGCCAGGTCTCGCCCACCTTCGCACCGGCCGCGCTGGCGCCGAAGCGGGCGGCCAAGGCGGCCAGGGTCGGGCTGCCGAACAGGTCGGCCAGCGACAGCGCATGGGCGTCCTGCGTGTACAGGCTGCGCAGCATCTGGTTGACCTGCGTTACGCAGCGCACGGCCAGCAGCGAATGCCCGCCCAGCGCAAAGAAGTTGTCGTCGCGCCCCACGCGCGGCACGCCCAGCAGCGCGCTCC